>DATJPY010000078.1:0-44108 GCA_035506135.1 Myxococcota bacterium
GGCGCGTAGCGCTCCGCCGGGAGCACGACCCGCCGGCGGTCGCCAGGGCGCGCACCTGGCTGCTTCTGATCGGTTGGCGGAAGGTGGGTCTGATCGACGTGTCGGAGGTGCCTGGGAGCTGAAGGATCAGAGGACAGAGGGTTGGTAGGGGTGGGGGATCGGGCCTGGGATCGGAGCCCGGGGCTCCGCCGGTGGCGGCGCTGGATCCGCCCCGCTCACCTCCCTCCCCAACCGCTTTCTCCGGGCGCCGAATGCGGTAGGGCCTCGGCGTACCGAGTGTCTTCTACACCTCCTCCAGCCCGCACTCCCGGATCTTCTGCAGCAGCGTCTTGTAGCTGACGCCGAGGAGGCGCGCGGCGCGCTTGCGGTTCCACTGGGTGCGGTGAAGCACGCGGTCGATGGTCTCGCGCTCAGCTTGCGCAGCGGCTTGGCGTAGCGCACCGAGAAGCCGGATCAAGTGACGCGATCGACAGCACCCCCGCCGACAACCTTTCGCTCATGATCCTCACGAGGCTCACGCCCGCGGTGATCGGGACCTGGCCCTCGCGGTCGCACCCCGAAAGTGCTTGCGGGTACTCAGCCCGAGCAGGGCCGCCGCCGACAGCGCACCCGTGCCTGGCTCCGGCACGGACGTGAGGAAGACGCCCGAGGCAGACGTCCAGGGCACACCTTCGGGAAGGTCGAGCGAGAGATGGGCGCTCTTGCCGAAATCCACCTCCGAGACGAGCACCTGATCGCCCTGCAAGTTTCCTTTCCCGAATCCGGTGTGTGTGTAGAGCTGCGCAACCAGGGTGAACGTCGGTGTCGACGGCGTCACCGTGAAGCTCGACGCGAGCACGAGGCGCACGTCCGCCGGATCGGTGAAGTCCCCAGAGATGGGGTCCGCGTTGCTCCCGAAGCTCCCGCCACTCGTGGTGCGGGAGAAGCCTTCGAGGCGTACTTCGAAGCCGTTGGGGTCATTGAAAGCATTGTCGTACTGGTTGACGAAGACGCTCGCCGAGCCGAGATCCGTGGCACCGTCGTAGGTCGAGAGCACCGCCGATACTCCGGGGTTGGGGATCGTGCCGACCGTGGCCGGATTGGGAGCGTCGAGCGAGAACGCGCCGGAAAGGTCCATGCGGACCTCGACGCTCCCGCTGTACCCACCTCCGATCGTGATCGTATCCTGGAGGTAGGTAATCGAGCCGGCCCCGGTGGCCAGGTCGTACGGTCCGGAGTGGTAGGCCTCTGCGATGCTGTCAGAGTGCAGCGAGCCGGTACGGAGATCCGCGCTCGCCGTGGTGGTGCCGGCCACCCCTTGGATGCCGAGATCCGGGTCGGTGTACTCGTCGGTCGTTCTGCCCAAGCATTGGGCGAACTCGGGTTCGGTCTGCTGGACCCCATTACAGGTCGCGGAGGTCGCGAAGGTAGTCGCCTGCGCGGATGCCGAGCCCATCGATACGAGGATCGCGACGACTGGCAACCGACCGATCCAGGACGCCATGGCGGATCTCCCAAAGGCCGCTACGAACGCCCACATCGGGGCACCCTACCAGCCATACAGAATGTGGTGGATAGGGACCCGAGGTGGCAACCCGACCGAGTCGAAATCAAAAAATTGTGTAGTCCGAGGGGCCGGTTCATCCAGCGACCGCGCCGCGCTTCAGGCCTCTTCCAGCCCGCACTCCCGGATCTTCTGCAGCAGCGTCTTGTAGCTGACGCCGAGCAGGCGGGCGGCGCGCTTGCGGTTCCACTGGGTGCGGTGAAGCACGCGGTCGATGGTCTCGCGCTCGGCCTCCTGCGCGGCGCGGCGGCCTACCTCCTTGAGCGGCACCTCGCCTGCGCAGGCCGCGAGCTCGTCGATCACGCTGGCAAGCCGGCTCGGCCCGCGCCGCACGCGGTCGCCGGCGAGCAGCTCGTCGAGGATCGACTCCTCGCTCTCGAGCACGACGACCCGCTTGATCAGGTTCTCGAGCTCGCGCACGTTGCCGGGGAACGGGTAGCGGTCGAGCGCGCGCATCAGCGCGGCGCTCGGCTTGCGCAGCGGCTTGGCGTAGCGCACCGAGAAGCGTCGCAGGAAGGTGTCGACGAGCAGCGGGATCTCCTCGCGCCGCTCGCGCAGCGGAGGCACGTGGATGTCGACGACGTTCAGCCGATAGAAGAGATCCTCTCGGAAGGTGCCCTCGGCCACGCGTTCGGGGAGCGCCTGGTGGGTGGCGCAGATCACCCGCACGTCGACCCGGATCTCGCGATTGCCGCCGAGCCGCGCGAAGGTCGAGTCCTGCAGCACCTGCAGGAGCTTGGCCTGCAGCGCGGGGCTCATCTCGCCGATCTCGTCGAGGAACATGGTGCCGCTGTCGGCGACCTCGAACTTGCCAGGCTTGCGCGTCGCGGCGCCGGTGAAGGCGCCGCGCTCGTAGCCGAAGAGCTCGCTCTCGAGCAGGTCCTCGGGGAGCGCGGCGCAGTTCACCTTGACGAAGGGCCGGTCGGCGCGCGGCGACGACTGGTGGATGGCGCGCGCCACCACCTCCTTGCCGACGCCGCTCTCGCCCTGGATCAGCACCGTCACGTTGGCGCCGCCGAGCTGCTCGATGGTCTCGCGCACGCGGCGCATCGCCGCCCCGCGCCAGACCGCGTTGCGGCCGTCGCCCTCGAGCTCCCCGAGCAGCCGCTCGCGCTCGTCCTCGAGGTCGCGCGTCTCGAGCACCGTGCGCAGGGTGGCCTCGAGCTCCTCCTCCTCGAAGGGCTTGTTCAGGTAGTCGGCCGCGCCGGCCTGCATCGCCTGCACGATGGTGCTGGCGCGCCCGACCACCGAGAGCACGACGACCGGCAGCCGCGGGTCGAGCTCGTGGATGCGCCGCAGCGTCTCGAGGCCGTCCATGCCGGGCATCATCACGTCCATCAGGACCACGTCGGGCGCGATTCCGCCCTCGAGCAGCGCCAGCGCCCGGCGGCCGTCCTCCGCGGTGTCGACCTGGTAGCCGCGGGTCTCGAGGAGGCTCACGAGGTAGGAGCGGATTCCCTCGGCATCGTCCACGACGAGCACGCGCCGCGGCCGTCCCGGGTCGCGCCGGACCGGGCTGCGCGACGCCATCCTACGCGCCCGCCTCGGCCGTCCCGCGCTCGAGCCCCGCGCCGGCAGCTGGCAGCGTGAAGGCGAAGCGGCTCCCGCCGCCCGGCCGCTCGCCGACCTGGATCGCCCCGCCGTGCGCCTCGACGATGCGACGGCAGATCGCGAGCCCGAGGCCGAGCCCTCCAGCGCGCGCGCCCTGTCCCGCCTGCACGTACGGGTCGAAGATGCGCTGACGATCGCGCTCGTCGACGCCCGGCCCCGCGTCCGAGACCGAGATCTCGGCGTAGTCGCGCCCTCCGGCGCGCAGCGCGCGGGCCGCGACCTCGATCGCGCTCGCAGTGGGCGCGAACTTGAGCGCGTTGCCGATCAGATTGGTCAGCACCTGCTCGATGCGCGGCGGGTCGAAGCGCGCGCGCGGCGTGGCGGGGTCGAGCGCCAGCTCGATGCGCAGCTCGCGCTCGCGCAGGAGCGGCTCGAAGAGCGCCGCGACCGACTCCAGCATCGGGACGAGCGACGCCTCGGCGACCTCGAGGGGACCGACCGAGAGGCTCTCGCGCGCGGTCTCGAGCAGGTTGCCGATGAAGCTGTTGAGCCGCTGGCAGCTCTTCTGGCTCTCCTCGAGGAAGTGCCGCTGGCGCTCGGTGAGCGTGCCGAAGCGCTCGGAGAGGAGCATGCGGTTGAAGCCGGCGATCACGGTGCACGGGGTCCGCAGCTCGTGGCTCACCACCGTGAGGAGATGCTCGCGGTCCGCCGCCTCGTTGCGGTGGCGCTCGCGCAGCGCGACCAGCTCCCGATTGGCGTCGTGGAGCGCGCGACCCGTGCGCAGCACCTCGGACTCGAGCGTGTGGAGGTCGGTCACGTCGCGGATCCGCAGGGCCACCACGCGCGCCGCCCAGGGGCCCGCGATCGGCTCGACCAGCACCGAGCGCCCCTCGCTCCCGACGCGGGCCAGGCGGCAGCGGATCGGGCCATCGGCGCCACCCCCGGGCAGGCCGTGGCCGCTGTCGACGAACACCTCCTCGAGGGCGAGGCCCACCAGGTCCTTCGGCTCGGCGACACCCGCCATCCGCGCGAGCGAGGCGTTGGCCCACTGCACCGCGCCCTGTCGCGCCAGCGCGAGGCCGTCGGAGGCGGCGTCGAGCAGTCGGCGCAGCTCGTCGTCGCGCGGCTCGTCGGCGATCGGGCCCTGCACGGGTCGGCGCTCCTTCGGAGGTCCCCCGAGCGGGGTGTGGTTCGCACCGCCGCAGCGGGCTACCCGTCTCATCGCCGGGAACGCTCTCGGCCTTTACCGGGGAGGCGTCCGGGGACTCCGGGCCTGCCGTCCTGCGTGCTCGCCGTCCGGTAGTCGCGGACCACGCCGGGCGCGGGGCTCGAGCGGAGGCGCGCCGTGGCCGAGGCCGATCGCGCGGCGGCGCACCGCCGCATCGAGTGGCTCGCCGGAGAGATCCGGCGCCACGACGTCCTGTACCACCTGCGCGACCGGCCCGAGATCAGCGACGCCGAGTACGACCGGCTGTTCCGCGAGCTGCGCGAGCTCGAGGAGGCGTGGCCGGATCTCCGGCCGGCCGACTCCCCCACCCTGCGCGTCGGCGCGCCGGGCGGCGAGGCGGCGGCGCGCAGCGGCGGCTTCGCCCCGTTCGAGCACCGGGTGCCGATGCTCTCGCTCGACAACGCCATGGACGAGGCCGAGTTCCAGGCGTTCGACGAGCGGATGCACCGTCTGCTCGGCACCGACGCGGCGATCGAGTACGCCGGCGAGCTCAAGCTCGACGGCGCGGCCATCGAGCTGCTCTACCAGGACGGCCGGCTCGCGGTCGGCGCCACGCGCGGCGACGGCCGCACGGGCGAGGACGTGACCGCGAACCTGCGCGAGCTCCGCACCGTGCCGCCGGTCCTGCGCGGCGACGCCGCGCCGCGCGTCTCGGTGCGCGGCGAGGTGGTGCTGCCGCGGGTCGCCTTCGAGCGCCTGAACCGGCGGCGCGCGGAGCGCGGCGAGGAGGCGCTGGTGAATCCCCGCAACGCGGCCGCGGGCTCCCTGCGGCAGCGCGAGTCGGTCGACGTCGAGCGCCTGCGCGCGCTGGACTTCCGCGCCTACGCCATCGCCGAGGGCATCCCACGCGGCGTCGAGACCCAGATCCAGGTGCTCGACCGGCTCCGCACGTGGGGCTTCCGCGTCAGCGAGGAGTGCGAGGCGTGCCTGGGCCTCCCCGGCGCGCTCGACTATCACGCCCGGATGCTGGCGCTCCGCAACGGCCTTCCGATCGAGATCGACGGCACCGTCTTCAAGGTGAACCGGCTGGCCGACCAGCGCGAGATCGGCACCCTGCCGCGCTCGCCGCGCTGGGCGATCGCCTTCAAGTTCCCGGCGCAGCAGGAGACGACGGTCGTCGAGGCGATCGAGATCAACGTCGGCCGCACCGGCGCGATGACGCCGGCCGCGAAGCTCCGGCCGGTCTTCGTCGGCGGCGTCACGGTCTCGAACGCGTCGCTCCACAACCAGGACGAGGTGGAGCGCAAGGACATCCGCGTCGGTGACACCGTCGTGGTTCAGCGCGCCGGCGACGTGATCCCGCAGATCCTCGGCGTCGTGCTGGCGCGCCGGCCGCCCGACGCCAAGCCGTGGCGCATGCCGGAGCGCTGCCCGGTCTGCGGCGCGGCCGCGGTGCGGCTCGAGGGCGAGGCCGTGACCCGCTGCCCGAACCTCGACTGCCCGGCGCAGCTCAAGAACAACCTGCTCCACCTCGCCAGCCGCGGCGCGCTCGACGTCGACGGGCTCGGCGAGAAGCTCGTGGAGCAGCTCGTCGAGACGGGCCGCGTGCGGCGCGTCTCGGACCTCTACCGGCTCGACGCCGACGCCCTCGCCGGCCTCGAGCGCATGGGCGAGAAGTCGGCCGCCAAGCTGGTCGCCTCCCTCGAGCGCTCGAAGCACACCACGCTCGCGCGCTTCCTGATCGCGCTCGGCATCCGCCACGTCGGCGAGACCGCCGCGGAGCTCCTGTCGGCGAGCTTCGGCGGCGACCTCGACGCGCTCGTGGCCGCGTCGCAGGCCGACCTCGAGGCGATCCCCGGCATCGGCCCCACCATCGCGCAGAGCGCGGTCGCCTTCTTCGCCGACGCGCGCAACCGCGAGGAGGTCGCGCAGCTTCGCGCCCTCGGCCTCGAGTGGCCGCGCGGAGCGCCGCGCCGCGGCGCGGGACCGCTCGCGGGCAAGGCCTTCGTGCTGACCGGCACGCTCGCCGGCATGACCCGCGACGAGGCGAAGGACGCGATCGAGGCGGCGGGCGGCCGGGTGACCGCTTCGGTCTCGAAGAAGACCGACTACGTCGTCGCCGGGGACGAGCCCGGCTCGAAGCTCGCAAAGGCGCGCGAGCTCGGCGTCGCCGTGCTCGACGAGGCGGGGCTCCGCGCCCTGCTCGCCGGCGAGGGCTGAGCCGCCGCAACCTACGGGGCCGGCTCGTCCCCGCGCGCGCGCCGCACCGCCTCCACGGCTCGCGCGTAGAGCGCCCGCTTCGGGAGCCCCGTCTCCTCCGCCAGCGTCCGTGCGATCTCGCGCGCGCGCAGGCCCTGCGCGGCGAGGGCGGCGATCCGGTCGTCGACCGACTCACCGGGCGAGCCGCCCGCCGACGCCCCACCCGTCGCGCCGCCGATCACGACCGTGACCTCGCCGCGCGCGCCCTCCGCGAAGCGCTCCGCCAGGGCGGAGAGCGAGCCGCGGGCGATCTCCTCGTGGAGCTTGGTGAGCTCGCGCGCGACGGCGGCCGGGCGGTCGCCGAGCGCGGCGGCGAGCGCGCGCAGCGCGCCGCCGAGCCGGCGCGGCGACTCGAAGAGCACGAGCGTCTCGCGCCGGTCGCGCCAGCCGCGCAGCAGCGCGTCGCGCTCCCCGGCGCGCCGCGGCAGGAAGCCGAGGAACGCGAACGGCGCCGCGGGCAGCCCCGACGCCGCGAGCGCCGCGAGCACCGCCGACGGCCCCGGCACGGCCTCGACCCGATGCCCGGCCGCGAGGGCCGCGGCGACCAGCCGCTCGCCGGGGTCCGAGACCAGCGGCGTCCCGGCGTCCGACACCAGGGCGACGTCGCGCCCCGCTGCGAGCGCCTCCAGCACCTCGCGCTCGCGGGCCGCCTCGTTGTGGGCGTGGAGCGACCGCGGCCGCGCGGCGATGCCGTAGCGGTCGAGCAGGACGCGCGTGCGCCGCGTATCCTCGGCCAGCACGAGATCGGCCTCGCGCAGCACGCGCAGCGCACGCCCGGTCACGTCCTCGAGGTTCCCGATCGGCGTGGCGACGAGGCGCAGCGTACCCACGCTGCGAGGATGGGCTAGCTTGTGTCGTTCCCCCAGCTCGGTCCCGCAGGACGCCGCCGTGGACGACGGCCGCCGGGCGCTCGGCGCCGAGGGCGAGGCGCGCGCGGCGCGCTTCCTCGCGGCGCGCGGCTACCGCATCGTGGGACGCAACGTGCGCGCCGGCGGGGTCGAGCTCGACCTCGTCGCCACGCGCGGGCCGGTGGTCGCGTTCGTCGAGGTGAAGACGCGCCGCTCGCGGGCCGCCGGCGCGCCCGAGGAAGCGGTCGACGCCCGCAAGCGCGAGCGCCTCGCTCGCGGCGCCCTGTCGTGGCTCGCCGCGAACGGCCGGCCCTGGCACCGCGCCCGCTTCGACGTGATCGCCTGCGAGTGGAGCCCCGAGGACGGCTGGAGCCTTCGCCACTGGCCCAGCGCATTCGAGGCAGGAGAGTAGTCCCGTCTCCTCCGAGGCAACTCGATCGCCTGGAGTATCGGCCAGCGCCCGCGCAGCGGGCGCGCGCAGCGAGCCGAAGGCGAGCGAAGTCGACAGCTCGTGCTGCAGCTCAGCAACCCGATCGGCCGAAGGCCGATTCGGTGCCGATTCGCGCCGTCTCTAGCCCGGCGTCTCTTCCGAACCTGCGGCCGCGGCTTCTGCCTCGGCGGCCTCCGCTGCGGTACCGACCTCGCCCTCCGGCGCGATCAGCGCCGTGAGGTCGCGGATCTTGGAGCGCAGGCGCGCCTTCTTGCCCGACAGGTCGCGCAGGTAGTAGAGGCGCGAGCGCCGCACGTGGCCGCGGCTCTTGATCTCGACCTTCTCGACGACGGGCCCGTGCACCGGGAAGATGCGCTCGACGCCGACGCCGTAGGAGACCTTGCGCACGGTGAAGGTCTCGGAAGCACCCCCTCCGCGGCGCCGGATCACGACGCCCTCGAAGACCTGGATGCGCTCCTTCTCGCCCTCGACCACGCGCACGTGCACGCGGACCGTGTCGCCCGATCGGAACGGCGGCAGATCGCTCCGGAGCGCCTTTCCCTCGAGTCCATCCAGCCGGTTCATCGCTCGTCCTCTCCCGGCGCGACCCGCAGCAGGTCCGGCCGGCGTCGTCGCGTCACCTCGCGGGCCTGCTCGGCCCGCCATCGGGCGATCGCCTGGTGATCGCCCGATCGCAATACCGCGGGGACCTCGAGTCCCCGGAACACCGCGGGCCGCGTGTACTGCGGCCCCTCGAGCAGCCCTCCGCAACCGCTCTGGAACGACTCCGTCTGCGCGGACGCCGGGTTTCCCATCACGCCCGGGAGCAGCCGGGCCACCGCCTCGGTCACCACCAGGGCCGGCAGCTCGCCGCCCGCCAGCACGTAGTCGCCGATCGAGATCTCCTCGTCGACCGCGAGCTCGATCACCCTCTGGTCGACCCCTTCGTAGCGCCCGCACACCAGCACCAGCCGCGGCTCCCGCGCCAGATCCTCCGCGACGGCCTGCTCGAAGCGCCGCCCCTGCGGCGAGAGCAGCACCACGCGCGCCCTGCGTCCTCCACCCTTCTCGCCCGCCAGCGCCTCGATCGCCTCGACCAGGGGCTCGGGCCGGAGCACCATTCCCGGGCCGCCGCCGTACGGCGCATCGTCCACCGAGCGGTGTCGATCCCTCGTCCACGCCCGCAGGTCGTGGACGAGGAGCTCCAGGATCCCCTCCCGGCATGCGACACCGAGGAGCGATGTCTCCCGGAACGCCTCGAACAGCCCCGGGAAGATCGTGATCACGTCGACGCGCATGCCCGACCGGCCACGTCCGAGCGGCGGCGCGGCCGCGCGCCGCTCTAGTCGACGATCTCCAGGCGGTAGTCGGCGCCGGAGCGCGACGCCGCCAGCACCACGCGCATCGCCTTCGCGACGCGGCCCTGCCGGCCGATCACGCGCCCTCGGTCGTCCTGGGCCGTCTCGAGCTCGAGCTCGCGCGGCTCCGGCTCGCGCACGCGCACCGCGTTCGCGTCGGTGACGATCGCCTTGGCGATGTACTCGACCAGCTCTGCCGCTGCGCTTCGCTCTGCCACGTCCCGCTCCTCAGCTCGTCGCGACCGACCGGCGCCGCGCTTCGCGCGCCAGCGCCGTCACGGCGTCGCTTACCTGCGCCCCGCGCTTGACCCAGGCATCGAGTCGCGCGGTGTCGATCTCGATCTGCTTGGGACGCGTGATCGGGTTGTAGGTGCCGAGCGTGTCGAGCGGCCGGCCGTCGCGGCGCGCACGGCCGTCGATCGCCACGATGTGGTAGTACGGGCGCTTCTTGGCGCCGGCCCGGGAGAGTCGGATCTTGACCATCGGCGGTGGATACCCCTCTCTACCCGAAGCGGCGCGATCTGCTCGCGATGTGTGAAGGCGTTCGGGATTCGCTTGCAAGACCGGCTGCGACCCCGCGGCCCGCCGGCGGAAAGTGGGCGTGCAATCTAGGCGAGCACCCCAAGCCCGGCAAGGCCAGGGGCGTCAACGCGGCTCGAGGCCGAGCCGCGAGCGCTCCTTGCGCTCCGAGCAGGGCGCGCAGGCGTAGAGCTCGCGGTGCGGCTGCTGGAGGCGGTCGTAATCGTTGTCGAGGGCGATGCGGCGGACGGTCGGGACCACCGCGCCGCAGAAGTCGCACTGCCGGCCTTCGGGCCGGGCCTCCTCGGACATGGGGGTCTCCTCGGGCGCGTGCGGGGCGAGACTAGCCCACGCGCAGCCGCAGGTCCGTGGGCGCCTCGTCGCCGAGCGCGGTCCGCAGGCCGGCGAGGATCTCCCGGCGGCGGAGCTGGAGCTGCTGGCACCAGACGCTGGTATCGACGCGGGCCTCGAGCACGCCGCCTCGCAGCGCGGTCGGCTGGCAGTGGCGGGCCACCTCGGGCCCGACCACCTGCTCCCAGCGGTCTGCGATGCGCAGCACGGCCGCCGTCTCGCCGAGGCCGAGGTCGTCGAGCACCCGGCCGACCAGGGTGCCGACCGGGCGGGGCTGGCGCCGGCCGCGGGTCACGTCGCGCTCTCATCGAAGGGCCGGAAGAGCAGGCCGGTGGGGATCTTCGGCATGAAGAAGGTCGACTTCTGCGGGAGGATCTCGCCGGCGCCCGTCACGCGGAACACGTCCTCGGGCCGGAGCGGGTTCAGGTACAGCGCGACCGTGCCGCGGCCGCTGCGCACCTCGCGCGCCGCCTCGAGCGCGTGCTTCGGGAAGGCGACGGCGCCGTCGCGCACTGCGGCCTCGTCGAGGCCGAAGACGCCCCCGAGCACCTCGGCGTGGATGGCGCGGATGCCGAGCTCGTCGGGGCCGAGCGCGGGGCGCGAGAGCACGCGCAGCACGCCCGAGCCGTCGTCGGCGGCAAAGGCCGGGCGGCCGGCGAGCGGCGCGAGCTCGGAGGCCAGCAGCGACGGCACGGCCTCGGGGCCGGGGCACGAAACGCGCCGCGCGGTCCAGCCGGGCAGCCGCGACGCCCACTCGGCGTCGCTCGGCGCCGGGACCTCCCGCACCACGCGGTGGATCGGGAGCAGCAGGCTCCCCGGCGCGTAGGCGTCCGCGAAGTAGCCGAGCGTCCACTCGAAGGGCGCGTCGGCCCCAGCCCCGCCGCCGCGCCGACACTCGTCGCGGTAGGCGAGCGCCGTCTCGTAGCGATGGTGGCCGTCCGCGATCACCACGGGGCGGTCGGCGAGGAACCGTTCGATCGCGGCGATCGCCGCGCCGTCCTCGATCGCCACCAGCGTGTGCTCGACGCCTGCCGGGTCGCGCGCGACCTGCTGTGCGCCGGCGTCGAGCTGCCGCGTGAGCAGCCCGGTCAGCGCGCGGCCCGGATCCTCGTAGAGGAGGAAGATGCTCGACAGGTTGGCGCGCGTCGCGCGAAGGAGCTTCAGGCGGTCGGCCTTCGGGCCCGCGAGCGTGCGCTCGTGCGGGCGCACCACGCGGCGCTCGTAGTCCTCGAGGCGCAGCAGGGCGAAGAAGCCCTCGCGCACCCGCGCCTCGCCGTCCGGCCCAGGGAATCGCTGACGCAGCGCGTACAGCGCCGGCCGGGGGTCGCGCCGCAGCACGCCGGCGCGACGCCACGCGGCGAGCGTCTCCGCGGCGCCAGCGTAGTCGGTGGTCGCCTCGTCACCGACCTCGCGCGTGAGCTCGAGGCGGATCGCGCTGTGCGGATCGCGCTCCCAGTACTGCCGGCGCTCCTCGGGCGTGACGACGTCGTAGGGCGGGGCGATCACGCGGTCGAGGTCGACGCGCGACGGGTCGTAGCGGAGCGCGCGGAACGGTCGCAGCGCGGTCACGCGAGGCACTCCTCGCCGCCGAGCGCGCGGGTCAGAGCCGCGGCGTCGACGGCGCCTGCGCGCAGCACGCGCGGCCGCGCAGCGGTGAGATCGAACACCGTGCTCGGCGGGCCGCCGCCTGCGTCGGGGCCGCCGGCTCCGACGAGGAACGGGTCCCCGGCCCGGAGAGCCAGCCGCGCAGCATCGGCGCACGTGCGCGCGGGCGGCTCGCCGTGGCGGTTCAGGCTCGTCGCGGTGAGCGGGCCGATGCCGGCCGCCGCCACGGCTGCGGCGAGTGCCGCCGCGACCGGATGCGGCGAGCAGCGGACTCCCACCGCTCCGTCCGCGCGCGCGATGCCCGGCGCGAAGCGTCCGCGGCAGGGCAGCACGAGCGTCAGCGGTCCCGGCCAGAACGCCGCGGCCAGCGCGCGCGCGCGCCCGTCGACCTCGATGCCGAGCGGTGCCAGCGACGCCAGGCCCTCGACCAGGATCGCGATCGGCTGGCCGTCGCTTCGCCGCTTCCACGCCGCGAGGCGCGCCAGCGCAGCGGTCGAGCGCGCGTCGGCGCCGAGCCCCCAGAGCGTCTCGGTCGGGTAGGCGACGAGGCCGTCCGCACGCACGCGGGCGAGCGCCTCGGCGAAGTCCCCGGCGTCCTCCGCCGCGGGCGACACGGCGGTCACCGGGCGAGCGCCTGCGCCGCGATGTCGCGGCGGAGCTGCATGCCGTCGAAGGCGATCCGATCGCAGGCGGCGTACGCGCGGCGCTGCGCCTCGGCGAGGCTCGCGCCCCGCGCGCTCACGCCGAGCACCCGCCCGCCTGCGGTCACGAAGCGGCCCTCGCCATCGCGCCGGGTGCCGGCGTGGAACACCACGACGGCGGGATCGCGCTCGGCCTCCTCGAGGCCGCGGATCGGCTTGCCCGTCTCGTACGCGCGCGGATAGCCGCCCGATGCCATCACCACGCAGACCGAGGCGTCGCGCCAGCCCGGCGCCTGCACCGCGTCGAGGCGCCCGCGCGCCGCCGCGTCGAGCAGCGGGGCCAGGTCGCAGTCCATCCGCAGCACCAGCGCCTGCGTCTCCGGATCCCCGAAGCGCACGTTGAACTCGATCACGCGCGGCGCACCCTCCGCGTCGATCATCAGGCCGACGAACAGCACGCCCTGGAAGGGATGGCCCTCGGCGGCCATCCCGTTCAGGGTCGGGTGCACGATCTCCTCGAGCACGCGCTTCTCGACCGACTCGGGGAAGCCCGGCGCCGGAGAGCAGGCGCCCATGCCGCCGGTGTTCTCGCCGCGGTCGCCGTCGAGCGCGCGCTTGTGGTCCTGCGCCGCGGCGAGCGGCACGACGTGTCGGCCGTCGCAGAGCGCGTAGTAGGAGACCTCGCGTCCGGCGAGTCGCTCCTCGACGACGACGCGCGCGCCCGCTGCGCCGAAGCGGCGCGCGCCCATCACCTCCTCGAGCGCGCGCTCCGCCGCGGGCGCGTCGTCGCAGACCGAGACGCCCTTCCCCGCCGCAAGCCCGTCGGCCTTCACCACGCAGGGACCGCCGCGCGCGCGCACGTGGGCGCGCGCGGCCTCCAGGTCGTCGAAGACGGCGTAGCCGGCGGTGGGGATGCGATGGCGGCTCATGAAGGCCTTGGCGAAGGCCTTGCTCGACTCGAGCCGCGCGGCCGCCGCCGAGGGGCCGAAGACCGCGAGCCCGCCCGCACGGAGGCGATCGGCGAGCCCGTCGGCGAGGGGATCCTCGGGACCGACGACGACCAGGTCGATCGCCTCGCGTGCCGCGAGCGCGAGCACCGCGCCGGCATCGCCGGCCTCCACGTCGGGCGCGCAGCGCGCCTCGCGCGCGATGCCGTCGCTCCCGGGCGCCGCGAGCACCCGCTCGACGTGCGGGCTCCGGCCGATCTTCCACGCGAGCGCGTGCTCGCGCCCGCCCGAGCCGAGGATCAAGACCCTCACGTGCAGGTCCTCAGTGCCGGAAGTGGCGCACGCCGGTGAATACCATCGCGATGCCGAGCCGGTCCGCCGCCGCGACCACCTCGGCGTCGCGGGTCGACCCGCCGGGCTGCACGCAGGCGCTCGCGCCGGCGGCGACGGCCGCCTCGAGCCCGTCCGGGAACGGGAAGAAGGCATCGCTCGCCACGACCGATCCCGCCAGGTCGACGCCCACCCGCTCCGCCTTGCGCCGCGCCACCCAGACCGCGTCGACGCGCGAGGTCTGGCCGGCGCCGATCGCGAGCGTGCGATCGGCCCGCGCGAACACCACGGCGTTGCTCTTGGCGTGCTTCACCACGCTCCAGGCGAAGCCGAGCGCGCGCAGCTCCTCCTCGCTCGGCTTGCGCGCCGTCACCACGCGCGCCGCTGCCACGTCCTCGTGCGACACGTCGGGCTGCTGCAGCAGCAGGCCGCCGTAGATGCGCTTCCAGTCGAGCTCGGCGCGATCGATGCGCCCGGCGTGGTAGCGCAGCAGGCGGCGGTTCTTCTTCTTGCGCAGGAGCGCCAGCGCGTCGGCATCGAAGTCCGGCGCCAGAAGCACCTCGGTGAAGATCTCGTCGACGGCCGCGGCGAGCTCGAGGTCGAAGGGCCGGTTCGCGATCACGATGCCGCCGAACGGCGAGTCCGGGTCGCTCTCGAAGGCGTGGCGCCAGGCCTCGACCGGACTCGCTCCGCGGCCGACACCACACGGCGTATTGTGCTTGAGGATCGCCACGACGGCCGCGTCGGCGGGATCGAAGTCGCCGATCAGCGCCAGCGCGGCCTGCGCGTCGACCACGTTGTTGAAGGAGAGCTCCTTGCCGTGCAGCGCCTCCACGGCGTCGAGGAAGCCGCCGTAGAGCGCGGCGGCCTGGTGCGGGTTCTCGCCGTAGCGCAGCGACGCGGCGCGCGGGAGATCGATGCGCAGCCGCGCCGGGAGCGCATCGGCCTCCGCGGCGCCGGCGTGGGCGCCGAGCCACCCGGTGATTGCGGCGTCGTAGCGCGCGGTGCGCTCGAAGGCCTTGGCGGCGAGCCGCCGCCGGGTCGGGTCGGAGAGCGCGCAGCCGTTCGCCTCGAGCTCGGCGAGCAGCGCGGGATAGTCGGCCGGATCCACCGCGACCGCGACCCAGGCGTGGTTCTTGGCGGCGGAGCGGATCATCGACGGGCCGCCGATGTCGATCTGCTCGACGACTTCGTCGAAGCCGACACCGGGGCGCGACGCCGTCTGCTCGAACGGATAGAGGTTCACGACGACCAGGTCGATCGGGCGGACGCCCTGGGCGGCGCAGTCGGCTTGGTCCTGAGGGTGGTCGCGCCGCGCCAGGAGGCCGCCGTGCACGCGCGGGTGCAGCGTCTTCACCCGCCCGCCGAGCATCTCGGGGCTGCCGGTGAGCTCGGCCACGTCGACGACGGCGAGGCCGGCGTCGCGCAGCGCCGCCGCGGTGCCGCCCGACGCGACCAGCTCGACGCCGAGCTTCGCGAGACCGCGGGCGAGGTCGACCAGCCCGGTCTTGTCGAAGACGGAGAAGAGCGCGCGCCCGACGGAACCGCGCGGGGCCTGGGGGGGCATCCGAGACTCCTTCGATCGCCGGCGCAGGGGGAACGCCCTGGGTGTACCGGGAGGGCCGCGCGGCGTCAAATTCCGCGCTGCGAACGCCGTTTGCATCCGGCACCGGCCCCCGCGGCGGGGCGGAGCGCGCACTGCTGTATCGTCGGCCCGATGGATGCGGCCGCTGCGGTGACCCTGCTCGGTGGGCTCGGGCTCTTCCTGCTCGGCATCCACCATCTGACCGAGGGCTTGAAGGGCCTCGCCGGCGACTCGCTCCGCCGCGCGCTCCAGAAGCTGGTCTCCGGCCGGCTCAGCGCGGTGGCATCGGGCGCGCTCTTCACCGCGGTGATCCAGTCCTCGACGGCGGCGATCCTGACCGTGATCGGCTTCGTCAGCGCAGGTCTCGTCACCTTCTCGCAGGCGATCGGCATGATCCTCGGCGCCACGCTCGGGACGACGTCGACGCTCTGGCTGGTCGCCCTCTTCGGCCTCCGCTTCCGGATCTCCTCGGCGGCGCTGCCGATGCTCGGCGTCGGCGCCTTCCTCTGGCTGGTCGCGCGCGGCAAGGCGCGATCGCTCGGCGCGATCCTCGCCGGCTTCGGGCTGATCTTCACGGGGATCGACTACCTGCAGACGGGGATGAAGGGAATCTCCTGGGACCTCGCCGCCTTCGGCGGCACCGGCCCGGGCGCGACGTGGATCCTCGCCGCGGTCGGCATCGCCATGTCGATCGTCATGCAGAGCTCCACCGCCGCGGGCGCGACGACGCTCGTGGCGCTGAACGCCGGCTCGCTCACCTTCGCGCAGGGCTGCGCGATGATCGTCGGGCAGAGCATCGGAACGGCGGCGACGACCGGGCTGGTGATGGTCGGCGGCAACCTCGCGGTGCGGCGCGCGTCGCTGGCGCACATCATCTTCAGCGTCGTCGTCGGGATCCTCTCGCTCGTGTTCCTCTCGCCGCTCGTCGGCGCCTCGGAGTGGTTGGGCGCGCGCCTGGACGATCCCGACGGCGTGCTGGCGATGGCGACCTTCAGCAGCCTCTTCAAGCTCGCGGGCATCGTCGTGTTCTATCCGTGGCTCGACGCCTTCGCGCGCCTCATCGTCCGCGTCTCGGGGCAGGGAAGCGAGTCGGCCGTGAGCCGCCTCGAGCCGACGCTCGCCGAGGCGGGCGCGGACGTGGCGCTCGAGGCCGCCTGGCGCGCGATCCTCGAGCTCGCGCGCGCGGCGGTGGATCCCATCCGCCGCCGGCTCGCCGGGGAGCCGGCCGCGTACGCGCCGCCGTCCGAGGCTGTCCCGCAGGTCGAGCGCTTCCTCGAGTCGCTCCCGCTCGAGACCACCGACCTCGCCACCATCGCGCCGCGGCTGGTCCGGCTCTGCCACGCCCTCGATCACCTGACGCAGCTCCACGCGGACGCGAAGCAGATCCCGCCGGTGGCGAGCGGCTGGAAGGCGCCGCCGGGCTTCGAGGCCGGCGCCCGCGCGCTCGCGGCATGGCTCGACGCCACGAAGGACCCAGCGGCCGCGCCCGATCCGGCGGTCTTCGCCGCGGCCGAGGCGGCGTCGAAGCAGGTCGAGGTCGAGCGCGAGAGCGGCCGCGCCCGGCTGCTGGAGGACGTGGCGCTCCAGCGCGCGCCCACCGCGACGGCGCGCGCCGAGCTCGACGCGCTGACCTGGGCCGACACCACGCTGCATCACGCGTGGCGGCTCGCCGAGTCGCTGCGGATCGCCGCCGCCTAGGCGCCGGCCCGCACGCCCGCCTCCACCGACGTGACCGCGCGGCGCAGCGATCCCGAGCTGCGGATCGCGAGCTTCTCGGCCTCGACGACCAGGAAGAAGACGACGCCGCCGAGCGCGAGCCGCGGCCAGACGGCGAGCGGGATGGCCTCGTTGTGGAAGAGCCGCTGCAGCGGCGTGGTGTACGTGAAGAGGAGCTGCAGCACGGCGACCGCGAGGATCCCGAGCGGCAGGTAGCGGTTGCCGAGGTGCGCGCGCAGCGAGAGCGACGAGTCGAGCAGGAAGCGGCTGTTCATCAGGTAGAAGACCTGGCCGAGCGTGATCGCGTTGACCGCGACCGTCCGCGCGAGGGCGTCCGAGGCGCCCTCCGACTTCATCCAGAAGAACGCCCACAGCGTGTACGCGAGGAGCGCCACGCCGACGAACGCGACGCGCCAGATCCCGAATCCGGTCAGGATCGATCGATCCACCGCGCGCGGCGGCCGCTGCATCACGTCGAGCTCGTGCGGCTCGAAGGCGATCACCAGGCCCAGCGCGACGGACGTCACCATGTTGACCCAGAGGACCTGCGGCGCGGTGATCGGGAGCGTGAAGCCGAGGAAGATCGCCACCGCGATCACGAGCCCCTGCGCGACGTTGGTCGGCAGCATGAACAAAATCGCCTTCTCGATGTTGTTGTAGACGGTGCGCCCCTCCCGCACCGCGGCCGTGATCGAGGCGAAGTTGTCGTCGGCGAGGATCATCGCGGCGGCCTCCTTGGTCACCTCGGTGCCCTTGATCCCCATCGCGACGCCGATGTCGGCCTTCTTGAGCGACGGCGCGTCGTTCACGCCGTCGCCCGTCATCGCCACGATCTGCCGGTTGGCCTGCATCGCCTTCACCAGGCGCAGCTTGTGCTCCGGGCTGGCGCGCGCGAAGACGTCGACGTCGCGCACGCACTCCTGGAGCGCGGCGGTGTCCATCTCCTCGATCTCGGCGCCGGTGGTCGCGGTCTTGCCGTCGCCGATGCCGAGCATGCCGGCGATGGCGGCCGCGGTGATCTTGTGGTCGCCGGTGATCATCGTGACCCGGATCCCGCCCTGGTGGCATTCCTTCACCGCCTCGACGGCCTCGCGGCGCGGCGGATCGAGGAGCCCGATGAGGCCGAGCAGCACGAGGTTGCGGGGCAGATCGGCGGGGCCGAGGCGGCCCGCCTCGACGGGCGGGCTCTCGAGCCACGCCAGCGCGAGCACCCGCTCGCCCTGCGCGGCCAGCGCGTCCGAGGCCTCTTGGAAGCGCGCGCGGTCGATCGGCGCCTGCGCGCCGCCGCGCGTCTGCTGCCGGTCGCAGTGCTCGAGGATCACCTCGGGCGCGCCCTTCGCGAAGAGCACCGACGCGCCGCCCGCGGGCTCGTGCAGCGTCGCCATGAAGCGGTGCTCGGACTCGAACGGGATCGCGTCGACCCGCGGCGCGGCGGCCTGCTCGGCCTCGCGCTCCAGGCCCAGCTTCGATCCGAAGGGGTAGAGCGCGCCCTCGGTCGGGTCGCCCTCCACCTTCCAGACGCCATCCTGCCGCAGCAGCTCCGCGTCGTTGCAGAGCATCGACACGCGTCCCATCAGGCGCAGCACGGGCTCCTCGCCCGCGGGCTTCCCGCCCTCGCGGACCTCGCCCTCGGGCGCGTAGCCCTCGCCGGTGACCTGGAACTCGGCGTCCGCCGTGACGGCGGACACCACCATCATCTCCATCAGCGTGAGCGTGCCGGTCTTGTCGGAGCAGATGCGCGACACGGAGCCGAGCGTCTCGACGGCCGGGAGCCGGCGGATGATGGCGTTGCGCTGGGCCATGCGCTGGACGCCGATCGCGAGCGTGATGGTGATGATCGCGGGCAGGCCCTCCGGGATCACCGACACGGCGATCCCCACGACGGCCTGGAAGAGCGGGACGAACTCCATGCCCTGCACCCAGCGGCCGTACGCGAAGACCCCGACGCTCACCACGGCGATCGCGGCCGTGATCGAGTAGCCGAGCTTCTTGATCTGGCGCAGGAGGGGCGTCTCGAGCGAGCTCACCTCGGCGAGGAGCTGGTTGATGCGACCCATCTCGGTGTCGCGCCCGGTCGCGACGACGACCCCGGTGGCGCGCCCGGAGACGACCATCGTGCCGGAGAACGCCATGTTCTCGCGGTCGCCGACGGTGGCCTTGGCGGAGACCTCGGCCTCGGACTTGTCCGCGGGCACCGACTCGCCGGTGAGCGCGGCCTCCTCGGTCCGGAGGTTCTTCACGGCGGCGAGGCGCAGGTCCGCCGGGACCTTGTCGCCCGACTCGAGGAGCACCACGTCGCCGGGCACGAGCTCCTCGGCGGGGATCATCCGCGTCTCGCCGCCGCGCAGCGCGCGCGCCTCCGCCGACAGCATGTTGCGGATCGAGTCGAGCGCCGCCTCCGCCCTCCCCTCCTGGAGGAAGCCGAGCAGTGCGTTGAGCACCACCACGCCGAGGATGACGGCCGCGTCGAGCCAGAGGCCCAGCATCATCTTGGTGAAGCCGGCGCCGAGCAGCACGTACACGAGGACGTTGTGGATCTGGGCGACGAAGCGCTGGAAGGGCCCGCGCTTCTTGCCCTCGGGCAGGCGGTTGGGTCCGTACTTCGCAAGGCGCGTGGGAACCTCGCCGGCGTCGAGGCCGCGCTCGAGATCGGTGCCGAGGCGCTTCACGACCTCGGCGGCGGGAAGGGCGTGCCAGGCGCTGCCGTCGCCGGCCGCCGGGGCGGGGGAGGACGCGTTCATCGGGGTGCTCCGTCGGCGCCGCGGGCGGGGCGCTCCCCGACTCTACCACGCCCCTAGTAGTGGTCGGGCACGAAGCGGCGTCGCGCGATCGACGCGCGATCGTCGTAGGCGCCCCGCGTCGACCGCTTCGGCAGCTTCGCCTTCTTGTGTGGCTGCTTCCTGTAGGGAATCAGGCTCAGCAGGTGGCGGATGCAGTTCAGGCGCGCGCGCCGCTTGTCGTCGGACGGCACGATGTACCAGGGCGCGAACTTCGTGTCGGTGGCGTCGAGCATCAGGTCGCGCGCGCGCGAGTACTCGAACCAGCGGCTGCGCGAGCACAGATCCGTGGGCGAGAGCTTCCACTGGCGGAGCGGATCCTGGATGCGCGCCTCGAAGCGGCGCTTCTGCTCGTCGTCGCTCACCTCGAGCCAGAACTTGATGAGCTGGATCCCGTCGTCGACCAGGTACTGCTCGAACTCGGGGCACACCTTGAGGAAGCGCCGGTGCTGCGCCTTCGAGCAGAAGCCCATCACGTACTCGACGCCGGCGCGGTTGTACCAGCTCCGGTCGAAGATCACGATCTCGCCCGCGGCGGGAGAGTGCTTGAGGAAGCGCTGCATGTAGAGCTGCGACTTCTCGCGGTCGGACGGCGCGGGCAGCGCCACCACGCGGAACACGCGCGGGCTCACGCGCTCGGTGATCGCCTTGATCGTGCCGCCCTTGCCGGCGGCGTCGCGCCCCTCGAACACCACGATCACCCGCGAGCCCTTGGCCTTGACCCACTCCTGCAGCGCGCACAGCTCGACCTGGAGCTCGCGGAGCGCCTTCTCGTAGTCGGCCCGCTTCATCGGCTCCTTCGCGTCGCCCATGGTCTCCTCCTCCGCTTCCGGGCTCCGACACGCTTAGCGCGGGCGGTCGGGCTCCGCCGAGGCGGGACGGGCGTGGAAGACGCGGTCGGGGGCCGGAAGCTCGGCCGGCGCGCCGCGCTGGGCGCGGATCAGGTCGATGGTCTCGAGGAGGAAGACCGTGGTGCCGAGCGCCATCGCGAGCACCAGCAGGAGCGCCGAGAGCATCGCGCGCGACCAGTGCATCTGGATGTGCCCGCTCGTCGCGTACTCGGCGATGCCCGGCCAGCAGACGGCGACCGCGGCGGCGACCAGCGCGCCCGCGCCGACGACCGCCTCGCGCCGCCCGAGCCCGCGCCGCAAGAGGCCCGTGACGCCGGTGGTCGCGCCCGGTCGGCCGTGCGCGATCGCCGCGATCTGGTCGGCCACGACGGCCGTCGAAGCGAGCAGCGCGACGCCGGTGCCGAGCAGCAGCGCGAGCAGCACGCGGTAGATCATCCACTCCTCGAGCAAGCGGTGGCGCATCCAGTAGAGGAACGGGCCGCCACCCACGGCGAGCGCGCCGAACGCAAGGCCGGCGGCGAGGAGCAGGAGCGGCCGCGCCGGCCGGTAGATCGCCGCGGCGCGCACGATGCTCACCAGGAAGCGCACGCCGTCGCGCGCGACCGAGAGCTTCGACTCGCCGATGCGCTCCGCGTACGGCATCGGCTCCTCGACCAGCCGAAGCTTGCCTTCGAGCAGCGCGCGCGCCGTCATCGCCGGCGTGTAGTGGAGGCCGTCCGGCAGCGGGTCGAGGTCGGCCAGCACCGCGCGCCGCATCACGCGCATGCCGCTCGCGGTGTCGCGCACGCGCGCCTGCGAGAGCACGCCCAGGATCCAGGCGAAGAGCGCGTTGCCGAGCGCGCGCAGCCAGGGCATCTCGCTGCCGGGCCCCATGCGCGAGCCGAGCGCCACGTCGGCCTGCCGGGACTCGAGCGCGCGGCAGAGGTCCGCGAAGAAGCGCGGGTCGCAGGTGCCGTCGGCGTCGAGGAAGCCGACCCAGTCGCCGCTGGCCTCGGCGAAGCCGCTCTTCAGCGCGGCGCCGTAGCCGCGATTCTGGTCGAAGCCGAGCACCGTGACCTCCGGATAGCGGCGCGCCACCTCTTCGGTGCGGTCGGTCGAGCCGTCGTTCACGACGATCAGCTCGACCTCGTCCACGGGGCTCTCGGAGACGATGTGTGCGCGCGCGGCCAGGCAGCGCTCCAGCGTCTCGCCGATGGCGGCCTCCTCGTCGAGCGCCGGGATCACGATCGAGAGCCGGTGCCTCACGGCGCGATCGGCCCGTGCGCGCGGCCCGCGAGGAGCTGCTGCAGCGCGGCGTCGGGGTGGCGGCGGATCTCGTCCGGGATGCCCTCGGCCGCGATGCGGCCGCCGTGGAGCATCGCCACGCGGTCGGCGATGCGGAAGGCGGCGCGCGGGTCGCGGGTCGCCGCCAGCACGGTGAGCCCGAGGCGCTCGCGAAGCTGCGCCACCAGCTCGAGGAAGGCCTCGGTGCCGATCGGGTCGAGCTCGCCGGTGGCGTCGTCGAGGAGCAGGAGCTCGGGCCGGTGGGCGATGGCGCGCGCCAGCGCCACGCGCTGGCGCGCACCGGGCGACAGCGCATCGGCGCGCTCGTGCTCGACCTGCTTGAGCCCGACGAGGAGCAGGCTCTCGCGCACCGCGCGGGCGACGTCGGCCGGCGGCCGCCGCTGCACGGCCGCGGATAGGAAGCCGACGTTGCGCGCGACGCTCCAGTCGGTGAAGAGCGCGCCCCCGGTGAAGACGACGCCGACGCGCGCGAGCAGGCGCGCGCGCTCGGGGCCGTGGAGCGACGCCGGCGCGCGCCCGAGCAGCGCGACGGCGCCGCGGTCGGGCGGCTCGAGGCCGAGCGCCAGCCGGAGCAGCAGCGACTTCCCGGCGCCGCGCACGCCGAGCAGCGCCGTGATCGAGCCGCGCGGCACGGCGAGCGAGACGTCGGCGAGCACCTCGCGATCGCCGGCGCGCCGCGCGACGCCGAGCCACTCGAGCGGCGGCCCCGCGGCGGCAGGCGACGCGCTCAGATCGGCTGCGCTCATGCGGGCGCGACCACGCCGAGCAGGAGCGCCAGACCGAGCACGGCGACCACCGAAGCAGCCGCCGCGCGAGCCGCGGCGGCACCGACCTCGCGCGCGCCGCCGCGCACGGCCAGGCCGACGGCGCAGCCGACCGCGGCCAGGGCGACACCGTAGAGCGACGAGCGCACGAGCCCCGCCAGCACGTCGCCGACGCCCGGCAGCGCGCCTCCGCCGACGCCGAACGGCGCGGCGGCCGCGAGCCCCTGCCCGTCGGCGAGCGCGGCCAGCGTGGGCACGACCACCGCCGCCGCGATCAGGCGGGGGAGGACGAGGTGGCGCCACGGGTCGCCGGCGAGCGTGCGCAGGGCGTCGACCTGGTCCGTCGCCCGCATCGCGCCGAGCTCGCCGGCGAGCGCGGCGCCGAGACGCGCCGCGGCGACCAGCGCGGCGACGAGCGGGGCGAGCTCGCGAACCCAGATCCGCTCCGGCGAGCCGAGCCCCGCAGCCGGTGCCCAGCGCGCGAGACCCGCCGCCGCCAGCACGGCCGCGGCCACGACCGGCAGGAGCGCAGGGCGCAGGAGCCGCGCCCACTGCTCGCCGGCCAGCGCGAGCGGACCGAAGCGGAAGCCGCTCACGAGGCGGCCACCCGAGGCACCCGCGCGCCGATCCGCACCAGGAGCTCGTACGGCATCGTGCCCGCGGCGCGCGCCAGGTCCTCGACCGGGAGCCGCTCGCCGCCCCGCGCGACGCCGAACGCCACCGCCTCCTCGCCCACCGACGCGCCCTCCTCGCCGAGCCAGACCGTCGTCACGTCCATCGACACCCGGCCGGCGATCGGACGGCGCCGGCCTCCGATCAGGAGCTCCCCCCGATTGGCAGCCGCCCAGGGGATGCCGTCCGCGTATCCGATCGGCACGCTGGCGATCCAGCCAGAGCCCGGGGCGCGCCAGGTCGCGCCGTATCCCACCTCGTCGCCGGCGCGCACGCGCCGCACGGCCGCGACGCGGCTCCGCAGCGTCATCACCGGGCGGAGCTCGGGATCGACCAGATGGGGCGCCGGCGCCACCCCGTAGAGGGCGAGGCCCGGTCGCACCGCCGAGCCCCGGAGCGCCCAGTCCCCCCAGCGCTGCGCGGAGAGCAGGCCGGCGGAGTTGGCGACGTGCACCAGTCCGGGCGAGACGCCCCGCGCCGCGAGCGACTCGAGCACGCGCGAGAAGACCTCGAGCTGGGCGCGCGTGGGGGCGTCCTCGATCTCGTCGGCCCGCGCGTAGTGCGTCGCGACGCCCTCGAGCTCGAGCTCGGGACTCGCGGCCAGCTTCTCGATCAGCGCCGGCGCCTCGTCCGGCGCCACGCCGAGCCGACGCATTCCGGTGTCGATCTCGACGTGCACGCCGGCGCGCGCGCCGAGCTCGCGCGCCGCGCCGGCGAGCCAGTCGGCCTCGCGCTCGGCGTGCAGCATCGCCGTCGCCCCGAGCGCGAGCGCGGTGCGCGCATCGGCCGGCCCGCGAACGCCGCCGAGCAGGAGCACGGGCGCATCGATCCCGCCCTCGCGCAGCGCGCCGAGCTCGCCGAGCGTCGCGACCGCGAAGTGGTCGCAGCCGGCCCCGAGCAGGCAGCGCGCCGCGAGGACCGCGCCGTGCCCGTAGGCATCCGCCTTCACGACCGCGATCACGCGCCGCGCCCCGGCGCGCCGCCGCAGGACCGCCCAGTTGTGGGCGAGGGCGGCCCGGTCGACGGCCGCCACGGTGCCCTCCCTCGGATCCATGCCGCGGCTTTATAACTCATCGGAAATCTGCAGAAAATCGAGCGCCGTCCGGTTTGACCGCCCCGGCCCGCTCGGGTAGCCTCCGCGCATTCCCTCGAGAGAGCCGGTGCCCGAGCACGAGCGAGAGACGCGACCCCAGGCCAGCGGCCGATTTCCGGCGCGCGGCGAGGCCGCGGCGTCGGTGGTCGTCTCCGTGAACGGGGAGCCGACCGCCGTGCCGCCGGCCTGCGACCTGCGACAGCTCCTCGCCCGGATCGGCATGGAGGGCCGCCGCGTCGCGGTCGCCGTGAACCGCGCCGTGGTCCCGCGCTCCGCCTACGCGAGCCACCGCCTCGCGCCGGGCGACCGCGTCGAGATCCTCGAGGCGGTGGGCGGAGGATAGGCGCATGGGCGACGGCTTCGCGCTCGCCGGGCGGCGGTTCCGCTCGCGGCTGATCGTCGGGAGCGGCAAGTACGCCTCGCTCGAGGAGACGCGCGCCGCCACGCTGGCGAGCGGCGCCGAGATGATCACCGTGGCGCTGCGCCGCGTCGACCTGTCGGCTCCGAAGGGCCAGCGCGTGCTCGACGTGATCCCGGACGGCGTCACCATCCTGCCCAACACGGCAGGGTGTTACAACGTCGAGGACGCGCTCACGACGGCGCGGCTCGGGCGGGAGCTGCTCGGCCATCCGCTGGTCAAGCTCGAGGTCATCGGCGACGAGCGCACGCTCTTCCCGGACGTCGCCGCCACGCTCGAGGCGGCCCGCATCCTGGTGGGCGAGGGCTTCGCGGTGCTGCCGTACGTGAGCGACGACCCGGTCGCCTGCCAGCGGCTGGCGGCGCTCGGCTGCGCGGCGGTGATGCCGCTCGCGGCGCCGATCGGCTCCGGCCTCGGCATCCGCAATCCCGCCAACCTGCGCATCATCCTCGAGACGGTCGAGGTGCCGGTCATCGTCGACGCGGGCGTCGGAACCGCGAGCGACGCCTCGGTGGCGATGGAGCTCGGTGCGACCGCGGTGCTGATGAACAGCGCGATCGCCGGCGCCAAGGATCCTGTGAAGATGGCGCGGGCGATGGGCCTCGCCGTGGAGGCGGGCCGGCTCGCCTACGAGGCGGGGCGCATCCCGCGCCGCCTCTACGCCGCGGCCTCGAGCCCCCTCGACGGCCTTGCGTCGTTCTGAAGGCGCGGCGCCCGCCATCCTGTGTCTGGTCACGGATCGCGCGGCGGGGACGATCGGCGCGCGGGCGCTGGTCGAGGCCGTGACGGCCGCGGTGGCCGGAGGCGTGGACTGGGTGCAGATCCGCGAGCGTGGGCTCGCGGGCCGCGCGCTCTTCGAGCTCGCCGATGAGGTCGCCGCGGCGGCGCGCCGGGCGGCGCAGGCGCGCGGCGCCGCGGTGCGCATCTTGATCAACCGACGCATCGACGTCGCGCTGGCGCTCGGCCTCGACGGCGTGCACCTCGGCTTCGACGCCGTCGGCCCGGCGCAGGCGCGGGCGCTGCTCGGCCCGGACCGCCTGGTCGGCGTCTCGGCGCACTCCCCCGACGAGGTGGCCGCCGCTGCGCGCGAGGGCGCGAGCTACGCCCATCTGGCCCCGATCTTCGACCCGCTCTCGAAGCCACGCGAGCGGCCGCCGCTCGGCCTCGACCCGTTGACTGCGGCCCGCTGCGCCGGAATCCCCGTGCTGGCTCAGGGCGGGATCGACGCCGGCAACGCGGCCGCGGCGCTCGCGAGCGGCGCGGCCGGCATCGCGGTGACCGGCGCCGTGCTCGGCGCCGCCGACCCCGAGCGCGCAGCGCGCGCGCTGCGGGCGGCGCTCGACGGCGCCCGCGCCGAGGCGCTTCCGTGAGGCGCTCCGCGCTTCGCCGTGCAGGCCGCGTGGCGGCGCTCGCGCTCGCCCTCGCCGCGCCGGCGCGCGCGGGCGAGGGCGCCGCCGCCGGCGCGGACCCGCTCGATCGCCTCGAGGAGCGCGTCGTCGACGTCTCGAAGCGGGTCACGCCCTCGGTGGTGCAGGTCGAGGCGATCGTGAAGGTCAACGACCGGCGCTCCGAGGTGACGGGCTCCGGTGTCATCGCCAGCGCCGACGGGCGCATCCTCACCAACCATCACGTGGTCGACAAGGCCGAGAAGGTCACCATCGCGGTCCCGGGCCTGCGCGCCAAGCTGCCGGCGCGGATCATCGGCTCCGACAAGCAGACCGACATCGCGCTCCTGCGCGTCGACCCGCCGCAGCCGCTCGCCGCGGCGACCTTCGGCAGCTCCGACGCGGTGCGGGTGGGGCAGTGGGTGCTCGCGGTCGGCAACCCCTACGGGCTCGACGGCACCGTCTCGCTCGGCATCGTCTCGGCCAAGGGCCGAAACCTCGGCATCCCGGACCTGCTGAACGAGTTCATCCAGACCGACGCGATGATCGACCGCGGCTCGTCGGGCGGCCCGCTGGTCGACCTCGAGGGGCGGGTCGTCGGCATCAACTCGCGCGGCCAGGGCCGCGGCATCGGCTTCACCATCCCGATCGACACGGCGCTCGAGGTGATGCGCGAGCTCGAGGCCGGCGGCGTCGAGCGAGGCTGGCTCGGCATCACCATCCAGCCGCTCGACCGCGAGCTGGCCTCCTACTTCCACGTGCCCGACCAGACCGGGGTGATCGTCGACAGTGTCACGCCCCACTCGCCCGCCGCGCGGGCCGGCCTCGAGCCCGGCGACATCCTGACCGCCTTCGACGGCCAGCCGATCGAGGCCGAGAAGGAGGAGGACCTGGGCGCCTTCCAGCGGCTGGTGGCGCACGTGCCGCCGGGCCGGAACGCGGAGCTCTCGCTGCTGCGCGACGGCAAGCCCAAGAAGGTGAAGCTCGAGCTGGCCGCCGCGCCGAAGGTCGAGTCCGACGAGGTCACGAGCGACGCCGGCTTCCACGCCCAGGAGATCACCGAGACGCTCTACCGCACGCAGCGGCTCAACACACGGCGCGGCGCCTTCGTCTCGTACGTCGAGAGCGGCTCGCCCGCGGCCGAGGCCGGCCTCCTCACTGGCGACGTGATCCGGAGGGTCGAGGGGCACGACATCGACGACCTCGGCGAGCTGCGCAAGGCGCTCGCCACGTCGCGCAGCCTGCCGCGCTTCCTGGTGACGGCGGAGCGCGGCGACGAGATGCGCTTCCTGCTGGTGCGCCGTGGCGCGCGCCCGGCCTCGGGCGGCCAGCGCGACGCCGAGCAGCCGGGAGGACCCGGCGAGACGGCGGGCCCGAGCGACTGACGTTGCTGAGCTGTCGCACGTCCTGATGAACTTCGCTCGGCTTCGCCTCGCTGCGCGCGCCTCTTGCTGAGCTGTCGCACGTCCTGATGAACTTCGCTCGGCTTCGCCTCGCTGCGCGCGCCGCCAGGGGCGGCGCTTGCGGTCTACCCCAGGCGATCGACTTGCCCCGGAGGCAACGAGATCGTGCTGGCGCCTTCCGCAGCGCGCACAGCAAGGACCGGCGGCTCGCGATCGAAGCGAGCGGCGAAGCCCGCGCGGATCGCTGCCGCGACGGCGTCGGCGCGCTCCGGCGCCACCAGGTGCAGCGTGCAGCCTCCGAAGCCGGCTCCCGTGAGCCGCGAGCCGTAGCAGCCCGGTGTCGCGTCGCCGAACGCGCAGAGCGCGTCGAGCTCGGGCACGCTCACCTCGAAGTCGTCGCGCAGGCTCGCCATCCCCTCGCGCACGAGTGCGCCGGCGCGCGCGAGGTCGCCCGCCGCGAGCGCCTCCGCCATCGCGTCGACCCGCTCGTTCTCGGTGAGGACGTGGCGCGCGCGGCGCGCGAGAGTCGAGTCGAGCCGGCGCTCGAGGTCGGCGAGCCGGCCCGGCTCGACGTCGCGCCAGGACCCGGCGTCGGGAGGTACCACGCCGCGCGCGCGGGCCTGCGCGAGCGCCTCCTCGCACTCGCGGCGGCGCGCGCCGTAGTCGCCGTCCGCGAGCCTGCGGCGCACCCCGGAGTCGACGACGAGAAGGGCCAGGCGATCGCTCGGGAGCGGCACCACGCGCGCCGAGAAGTCGCGGCAGTCGATGCGGAGCGCCGCATCGCGCTGCCCGAGCGCGCTCGCGAGCTGGTCCATGCGCCCGCACGGCACGCCGACGAACTCGCACTCCGCGCGCCAGGCGAGCCGCGCGCGCTCGGCCGCGTCGAGGCCCACGCCGGCGGCCGCGTCGAGCAGCGTTGCCATCGCCACCTCGAGCGCGGCCGAGCTCGAGAGGCCCGACTCGCGCGGGAGATCGCTCGCCAGCGCCACGTCGAGGCCGGCGACGGGCAGGCCCTCGCGCTGGAACGCCCAGGCCACGCCGGTGACGTAGTCGAGCCAGCCGCGCCCGCGCGCCGCGCGGCCGGGCTCGATCTCGCCCGCGGCGCCGAGCGCGGTGGAGTGGACCCGAAGCCGCGAGTCGCTGCGCCGCGCCGCCACCGCGACCGTGGCGCGATCGATCGCACAGGGCAGCACCAGGCCGCCGTTGTAATCGGTGTGCTCGCCGATCAGGTTCACGCGGCCGGGCGCCCGCACCGCCAGCTCGGGGCTGCGCCCGAACGCCTCGCGCAGTCCCCGGACGGCCGCTCGCAGCACGACGTCGGACACGCTCCGAAGCTACCGAAGGCCGATTGCCGGAGGGGAGGCCGGACCCTACGCTGGCCGTCTCCGATCGCCCGCCGCATCGGGCCTGAATAGCCCGACGCCAGCGGGCGTCTGCAGGCGTGACCGCCTTCGAACGAGGACGATGGGGCTTCGGATCGCATCGCTCGCCGCGCTGTTCGCGCTCGGCGCTGCCGCCCATCCGGCGGCTGCGGGGGATCCCTTCCTGCGCCGGACTGCGGCGGTCGAGGTCGCAGAGCACGTGGGGCCGTCGGTCGTGAACATCACCACCGAAACCGAGGTGCGCCAGACGAGCCCCTTCGAGGGCTTCCGCGGGGATCCCCTGTTCCAGCGCTTCTTCCAGGACTTCTTCGACCCGGGCATGCCGCGCACGGCGCAGAGCCTGGGCTCGGGCGTGCTCATCGACAAGGACGGGCACGTGCTGACGAACGAGCACGTGGTGGGCGGCGCCAACCGCATCAAGATCACGCTCTCGGACGGCCGCGAGTTCGACGCCACGCTGGTCGGCGCCGACTCCAACAACGACCTGGCGGTGCTGAAGATCGACGGCGCCGAGAAGCTGCCCTGGACCGCGCCCGGCACCTCCAAGGACCTGCTGGTGGGCGAGCCGGTGATCGCGATCGGCAACCCGTTCGGCCTCTCCAACACGGTCACCACCGGGGTGGTCTCCGCTCTCGACCGCTCGATCCACACCGACGACCGCACCTTCTACGGCTTCATCCAGACCGACGCGTCGATCAACCCCGGCAACAGCGGTGGGCCGCTGCTGAACGCCGAGGGCACGCTGATCGGTGTCAACACCGCGATCTACCAGGGCGCCCAGGGCATCGGCTTCGCCATCCCGATCGACGTGGCGCACCGCGTGGTGGACCAGCTCCTGGCGCACGGCTCGGTCGCCCCCGTCTGGATCGGGCTCGAGCTCCAGGACCTCGACCCGCGCCTGCACGACGCGATGGACCTGCCGCGCGGCACCAAAGGCGCGCTGGTGTCGGGCGTCACGTCGGGCTCGTCCGCCGCGAAGGCGGGCGTGAAGCGCGGCGACCTGGTGACCCGCGCGGGGGGTCACGCCGTCGAGACCGCGCGCGACGTCTACGCGATCGTCGAGGCGGCGACGCCGGGCGAGGAGATCCCCCTCGAGGTGCTGCGCAACGGGCAGAGGCAGACGCTCACGGCCCACGCGGACGGCATCTCGGACGAGGGCGTCGCCGCGCTCGCCGAGCGCCTGCTCGGGCTCTCGCTCGCCGCCGAGAAGCCAGCGGGCTTCCGGGTGAATGCGGTGCGACCGCAGAGCGGCGCCGCGGCGGTCGGCTTCAAGCCGGGCGACGTCGTGCTCGGCATCAATGGCAGGCCGCTCGCGGACGCCGACGCGTTCCGCCGCTGCGTGCTCGATCTCCAGGGCCGTTCGCGCGCGCTGGTCGTGGTTCAGCGCGCAGGCGGCCGATACCATGTGACGGTTCCGCTCTCCTAGTGCGGAGCGCGGACGAAGGGGTAGAGGGAAGATGACTGCTCGCCGAATCCTCCTGGGCCTGTTCGCCGGTGCGGCGGTCGCCGCCGTGCTGGCGTTCGTGGGCGTCCTCGACATCGACGTGCACTGGCGCAGCAACGACGCGCGCGCCATCGAGCTGTTCGGCGACAAGAAGGCCGACCCCGCGACGCCGGGCAGCGGCCCGCCGTTCTGGCAGACCGCGCCCGGCAGCTCGCCGCTCGCCGAGCCGCCGTCGCGCGGCTCGTTCGCCGATCTCGCCGAGCACGTCTCGCCGGCGGTCGTGAGCGTTCGCACCTCCAAGACGGTGTCGGGGCCCGGCGGCGCCGCGGGTCCGCACGGCCAGCAGAACCCGATGGAGCCCTTCGGCGGCGGCAACCCGTTCGAGGAGTTCTTCGGCAAGCGCGAGTTCCAGGTGCCGAGCCTCGGTTCGGGCTTCGTGATCTCCGCCGACGGCTACATCGTCACCAACAACCACGTGGTGGAGGACGTCGACAAGATCGAGGTCGCCTTCAAGGACGGGAAGGAGCTGCAGGCCGAGATCATCGGGCGCGACCCCGCCACCGACATCGCCCTGATCAAGGTCAAGCCCGAGAAGCCGCTCGCCGCGCTCCCGTTCGGCGACTCGAGCAAGCTGCGGCCGGGCGACTGGGTGATCGCGATCGGCAACCCGTTCGGCCTCGAGCACACCGTGACCGCGGGCATCGTCTCGGCGCTGCACCGCCGCAACATCGGCGCGGGCCGCTACGACGACTTCATCCAGACCGACGCCGCGATCAACCCCGGCAACTCGGGCGGCCCGCTGATCGACCTCGCCGGCGAGGTGGTGGGCATCAACACCGCGATCAACCCGCGCGCCAACACGATCGGCTTCGCGGTCCCCATCGACATGGCGAAGGAGGTGCTCCCGAGCCTGAAGGACGCGGGCCACGTGACGCGCGGCTGGCTCGGCGTCGTGATCCAGCGCATCACGCCCGATCTCGCCGACCAGCTCAAGCTCGCCGGCACCGACGGCGCGCTCATCTCCCGCGTCGACCCGAAGGGTCCCGCGCAGGAGGCCGGCATCCAGCGCGGCGACGTGATCACGCAGTTCGGCGACAAGCCGATCAAGGAGATGGAGGAGCTGCCGCGGCTCGTGGCCACCTCGCCGCCGGGCGCCAAGGTGGCGCTCACCCTGATGCGCGACGGCAAGGAGAAGAAGGTCGACGTGAAGCTCGGCACGCTCAAGGAGGGCGAGGAGGTCGCCAAGGCGGACGCGCCCGAGAAGGGCCCCGCCACCTTCGGGCTGCGCGTGCAGCCGCTCTCCGAGGAGCTGGCGGAGCAGCTCGGCGTCGACGAGAAGCGCGGCGTGGTGGTGGCCGAGGTCGAGTCGGGGAGCCCCGGCGACGAGGCCGGCCTGCGCCGCGGCGACGTCGTGCTCGAGGTGAACCAGCAGGAGATCGGGAGCGTGGGCGACTTCCGCAAGTCGCTCGAGGGCAAGGAGAAGGCCCTGCTCCTGGTGCGCCGCGCCGACAACACGATCTACGTCGCTTTGAAGCGAAAAGAGGGCTGATTTCAGGCCTTGCAGGGGGGCTAGGCGTGCTTAGCCTAGCCCTCCATGCAGCTCGACAAGCTCACCGTCAAGAGCCAGGAAGCCCTCTCCCAGGCGCAGTCCCTCGCCTCCCAGCGCGGCCAGAACGCGATCGAGCCCGCCCACCTGCTGCGGGCGCTGCTCGCCCAGCCCGAAGGCACGACGGTCCCCGTCCTGCAGAAGATCGGGGCGTCGATCGAGGCGCTGCAGGCGCAGCTCGACGCCGAGCTCGGCCGGCTGCCGAGGGTCTCCGGCGCCGCCGCGCAGCCGCGCATCTCCGACGCGCTCGGCCGCGCGCTCGAGGCCGCCTTCAAGGAGGCGGACCAGCTCAAGGACGAGTATGTCTCGACCGAGCACCTGCTGCTCGGGATCGCCGCCCAGGACCGCGACCCGGCCGGCCGCGCGCTCCGCGCGGCCGGCGTCACGCGCGACGCCATCCTGAAGGCGCTGCAGGAGGTGCGCGGAAGCGCGCGCGTCACCGATCCGGACCCGGAGTCGAAGTACCAGGCGCTCGCCAAGTACGGGCGCGACCTCACCGACCTCGCGCGCCGGGGCAAGCTCGACCCCGTGATCGGACGCGACGACGAGATCCGCCGCACCATCCAGGTGCTCTCGCGGCGCACCAAGAACAATCCCGTGCTGATCGGCGAGCCCGGCGTCGGCAAGACGGCGATCGTCGAGGGTCTCGCGCAGCGCATCGTCGCCGGCGACGTCCCCGAGTCGCTGCGCGACCGCCGCGTCGTGGCGCTCGACCTCGGCGCGCTGATCGCCGGCACCAAGTACCGCGGCGAGTTCGAGGACCGGCTCAAGGCCGTGCTGCGCGAGGTGGGCGAGGCGCAGGGCCAGGTGATCCTGTTCATCGACGAGCTGCACACCATCGTCGGCGCCGGCGCCGCCGAGGGCGCTGCCGACGCCGCGAACATGCTGAAGCCCGCGCTCGCGCGCGGCGAGCTGCGCTGCGTCGGCGCCACCACGCTCGACGAGTACCGCAAGCACGTCGAGAAGGACGCGGCGCTCGAGCGCCGCTTCCAGCCGGTCATGGTGGGCGAGCCGTCGGTCGAGGACACCATCTCGATCCTGCGCGGGCTCAAGGAGCGCTACGAGGTCCACCACGGCGTGCGCATCCAGGACGCCGCGCTGGTCGCCGCCGCGACGCTGTCGCACCGCTACATCACCGACCGCTTCCTCCCCGACAAGGCGATCGACCTGGTCGACGAGGCGGCCGCGCGCGTGCGCGTGCAGGTGGATTCGCTGCCCGAGGAGCTCGACCAGCTCCAGCGCAAGCTGACGCAGCTCGAGGTCGAGCGCGCCGCGCTCAAGAAGGAGAGCGACGCGGCCAGCAAGGAGCGCCTCGGCCGCGTCGAGAAGGAGATCGCCGAGCTGCGCGAGGACCTCGACGCGCGCAAGGCCGCCTGGGACGCGGAGAAGGCGGTGATCGGTCGCGCCCGCGAGCTCAAGGAGAAGCGCGAGGCGCTGAACGCCGAGCTCGAGCGCTCGCAGCGCCAGGGCAACCTCGAGCGCGCCGCCGAGATCCGCTACGGCGAGCTGGTTCAGCTCGAGAAGGACCTCGCGGCGGCGCAGGCCAAGCTCGACGAGTCGCAGAAGCAGGGCGCCCTGGTCTCCGAGGAGGTCACCGCCGAGGAGATCGCCGAGATCGTCTCCAAGTGGACCCGGATCCCCGTCGCCAAGATGATGGAGGGCGAGCAGGAGAAGCTGCTCCACATGGAGGAGAAGCTCGGGCAGCGCGTGGTCGGCCAGGACGAGGCGCTCCGCGCGGTCTCGAACGCGGTGCGCCGCGCGCGCGCGGGCCTGCAGGACCCGAACCGCCCGATCGGCTCGTTCATCTTCCTCGGGCCCACCGGCGTCGGCAAGACCGAGACGGCGCGCGCGCTGGCGGGCTTCCTGTTCGACGACGAGCAGGCCATGATCCGCATCGACATGGGCGAGTTCCAGGAGCGCCACTCGGTGGCGCGCCTGATCGGCGCCCCGCCCGGCTACGTCGGCTACGACGAGGGCGGCTACCTGACCGAGGCGGTGCGGCGGCGCCCGTACTCGGTGGTGCTCTTCGACGAGATCGAGAAGGCGCACCCTGACGTCTTCAACACCCTGCTCCAGATCCTCGACGACGGCCGCCTCACCGACGGCCAGGGCCGCACCGTCGACTTCAAGAACACGGTGCTGATCATGACGTCGAACATCGGCAGCGAGTACATCGTGCAGCTCGGCGAGCAGGAGCGCGAGGAGATGGAGCGCCGCGTCAACGAGGCGCTGCGCGCCCACTTCAAGCCCGAGTTCCTGAACCGCGTCGACGAGATCATCATCTACCACCAGCTCGGCCGCGCGCAGATCGCTCGCATCGTCGACATCCAGCTCCAGCGCGTGGAGCGGCTGCTCACCGAGCGGCGCATCCAGCTCGAGTTCACGCCGGAGGCGAAGCAGCTCCTCGCCGAGAAGGGCTACGACCCGCACTACGGCGCGCGGCCGCTGAAGCGCGTGATCCAGCGCATGGTGCAGGACCCGCTCGCGGTGCGGATCCTCGAGGGCGAGTTCCCCGAAGGCTCGAAGGTGCGCGTCGACGCGCGCGTGTCGGGCGAGGCCCTCGAGTTCCGCAAAGCGTCCTAGCTTCTTCGGGTCTGCAGCCAGAGCAGCCGGCCGAAGGCGATCGCCGCGGCAGCGCTGAACGCGCCCGTCGCCCAGGCCAGGCTCGTCGCGCCGGCCCTCGCGAGCGCGGGCGCCGCGACGAGGGCGCCCGCCAGCGCGAGCGCCTCGAAGGCCCAGAGCCGGAGCGACGACGTCGAGCCCGCCATCACACCGGGCTGGATCAGCCGCACGCGCTCGAGCCCGCGCGTCGCCCGGTAGAGCGGGAGGACCTCGATCGCGGCGAAGAGCGGCGTCGCGAGGAAGACCGCGTACCACGGGAGCCCGCGCAGCACGAGCGGCGTCGCCACCAAGGTGACCGCCAGCGCGACGAGCCAGGGCGAGCGCCGCACGATGCGCCGCAGCGCGGCGCCGGTTTCCGCATCCGGCACCACGAAGGTCCGGCCCCACGGCGCCGTGAAGAGCTCGCGGCCCCGGTCGTCGCGCGCGAAGCCGCGCTCGCGAATCTCCTGCGTCACGTCCTTTCCCTCCGCCGCGAGCGGGCGAGATGGAGCCCGAGCGCGCCGTTCGCGGCGAGGAGCGCGCCCAGGAGCCTGGCGTCGCCGACGCCTCCGAGCGTCAAGGGCGCGCAGCTTCCGTAGCCCCCGGCTGGAAGCGTGTCGTAGAAGGTGAGCCCGTTCATCATCCCGCGTCCCCCGCAGGCATCGCCGCCGCACGCGTGCGTCGGCGGAATCGGGAAGCCGCGGTCGACGTCCGCCGAGTTGCCCGTCGACATGGCGGGCCCACCCACGGCCGCGCCGGAGCCTCCGTTCGATCCGGACCCGGACTCGGGGACGAAGAAGCGGAGGCCGAAGAGCTGCTCGCCGGTCAGTGCCTCGTGCACCATGTTGGCGGCTCCGGCTCCCCCGTAGGCGCCGCCCACCACGCCGCCCACGAGGCCGCCGACGGCCGCGCCAATGGCGACACCCGGCGGACCCGCCGCCAGACCTCCGATCGCGGCGCCCCACTCCGCGCCCGTCGCGCCGCCGACGGCCTGCCCGATGCGGCCGCCCGCGTATCCGGCGAGCCCGGTCGCGACCTCGACGACCCACGAGTCGGCGCCCGCCGGATCCCAGAGCTGAACGGGGTTGCCGAGGGCGTACGCGTACTGGTTCACGAGCTGCGGGATCGGATCGGGCGAGAGGAAGCGCGCCGCGAGCGGATCGTAGAGCCGATTCCCGACCGCGAAGAGGTCGCCGACCGCCTTCCCACGCGCGAAGCGCACCGGGTCTGCCCCGGCGCCGAGGACCTGGTCGACACCGAACGGCGCATACTGATAGTGCTCGACGACGTTTCCGCCAGCGTCGGTCACGAGCTTCACGTTGCCGCGGAAGTCGAAGTGGCGATAGCACGTCGCCTGGCCCGCGAGGTCGATGCGCACCTCGCCGAGGTCGATGGCGAGCGAGCCGCCGGCGGCGTCGGTCTCGACGAGACCCCCGAAGCGGCGCTTGGTGACGGCGCCGCCGACCGCGCTCGATACCGGCCGCCCGAGCACGTCCCACGCGAAGCTCGCGCTCCCGACCGACGCGATGCGCCCGGCGCCATCCCAGCCGATCGGGACGCCGCCGCGCGCGGTGGTGAAGCCGGCCGCGTCGTACGCGTACTGCGTGACGGGGCCGCCTTCGTTCTGCCGCACGTCGAGCAGGCGGCTCCCCTCGGTGTCGTAGTCGAGGACGCCGAGGTTCGTGCCGGCGGTGAGGTTGCCGAGGAGGTCGTAGCCGAGCACGTCGCCCGCCCAGGCGCCGACGCGCTGGCCGATCCCCTCTCCCTCGCCCGGCGCCATCAGGTAGCTCTCTCTGCTGGTCGCGGCGACGAATCCGGTCGTCGTCGTCTGCGCCGTGATGCAGCGCTCGTCCAGGACGGCGCACGTGGGATCGGAGTCGTTCACGGTGGTCGCCTCGACGGTCGCGGAGGCCGCGTTGGTCATGGTCGCGCCGACGAGCGTGCCGAGCGCCGGATCGTAGGTGAAGCGGCGCGTGAGGCCGTTGCCGTAGCGGGTCTGCGCGAGCCGTCCTCCCGTGAAGGTCCGCTGCACCCGGGCGACGCCGCCGTCGAGGACGGCCGCCTCGCGGCCCGCGGCGTCGTAGCCGAGCCCGAGCTCGCGCAGCACGCCGCCGTCGCTCGTACGCAGCGTCGCATCGACGAGGCGCGAGCGCGCGTCCCAACCGAGCTCCATGCGGTCGCCGCTCCCGTAGGCGACCGCGTCGACTCGGCCCGCGGCGTCGTACTCGTAGCTCTCGCTTCCCGAGCGATTGTCGAGCATCCAGGCGAGCCGCCCGGCGCTCCAGACGAAGCCGGCCGCGTCCTCGGTCGCGCCGCCGCGCAGGATCGAGTGCACGGTCGTGCGGCCGAGCGCGTCGTACGTCCAGCCCTCGCCCATCCCGTTGGGCCGATGCAGCGCCGTCATCCGGCCATCCGCGTCGTAGTCGAAGGTCGTGGCGTGCCAGGCGCCACCGGCCCGCTCGCTCCGCTGCACGAGGCGGCCGAGCGCGTCGTAGCCGAGCTCCGTGTTGCCGCCGCCCGGGCGCTCGATGCGCAGCACCTGGTGGTCGCTGCGGTGCGCGATCGTGAGGCTCGCGCTCCCCTGCGGCCCGGCGAGCTGCACCGCGCTCACGTTGCGGTCCGCATCGAAGCTGCGCGACGCGATCCCGCCGCGTCCCGGTCCAGACTCGGTCAGCAGGTCCGGCCCCCGCGTCGGGTTGCCGACGGCGTCGTACGCGAAGCTCCGCGTAGTGTCGCCGAGCGTCGCGCTCGCGGCGTGTCCGTGCTCGCCGTAGCCGGAGAACGTCGTCGTGAGGCCCGCCGCGCTCGTGATGCGGCTCACCATCTCGTCGGCGCCATAGGCGACGCTCGTCGTCTCGCCCGCGCCGTTCGTGATCGAGAGCAGGCGCCCGGCCGCGTCGTAGCTGCGCTGCTCGATCGAGCCCAGCGCGTCCGAGACGCTCGCGACCGGCCGGCGCTCCGGCGACGCGCGGTCGACACCGGACGGCTTGTAGCTCCAGACCGTCACGTTGCCGCTCGGGTCGGTGCGCGTGGCGACGTCGTCGTCGCGATAGGTCCACGAGGTCGTGACGCCGCTCGGGAGCGTCATCGCGGTGACGCGCCGGCTCGCCCACGTGCGCGTCGTCGTCTCGCCGGTCGCGATCGCCTTCGCCTCGAGGAGCTCCGCGCTCGCGTCGTAGCGGAAGCTCGTGGCGAAGCCGAGCGGGTCGGTCATGCGGGTGGTGTAGATGCCGGCGGCGTCGGGTGCCTGGTAGGCGAAGCTCCGCGTCGGGTTGCCGAGCCCCACCTGCACGACCTGCGTCACGCGGTGCGCGGCGTCGTACTGATACTGCACGCGCTCGCCCTCGGAGCTCGTGATCGCAGCGAGGTCGCCGGCCGCGTACTCGTAGCGGAAGCCGGGAGCGTTCTCGGCCACGTCGAGGCCGTCGCGCGCGCTCGCGAGCCGGCCGTTCGCATCGTAGCCGAAGAGCGCCTGGCGGCCGGCGCGGTCCGTGATCCGGACGACCCTGCCCTGTGCGTCGTAGCTGATCGCGAAGACCGGATGGCAGTCGCCCGCCGGCGCGAGACACTGGTCGATCGCGGTCGTGTGCGGCCTGCCGTCGCCCTGCACCGCCTGCGTGAAGCGCAGCGACGGGCTCGGCGAGCTCGTCCAGTGGACCGCGAGCGGCCGGCCGCTCGCGCTGAAGTCGTACTCCAGGCCACCCTTGGTCTTGAGCGCGTTCGGGCCGAGCTTCACCCAGGTCGTGCCGGGGATCGCGGCCCCGGGCGCGAGGAGCCCGACGCCGTAGCTCGCGCCCGTCGCGTCGACGAACGTGTCGTTCGCGTACGCGAGGTCGTCGAAGCTCCAGGTCCAGCGCCGCGTCGCCGAGCTCCAGCTCGCGCCGACCGCGAGCGGGCCGAGCTGGGTGTCGATGTCGAGGTCGCTCCGCGTCACCAGCAGGTTTCCGCCCGCCACGTCGACCGTGCCGCCGGGCACGGCCACGCGCACCGGCGCACGGTACTCCGGCGCGCCGGGCGACGGCGCGAGAGGGCTCGACGGGTGGCAGGTGTCTCCGCTCGTGGCAAGCGACAGCGCGAGGAGGAGCCCGCCCCTCACCCACCGCCGCCCGCCGATCCCCGAACGCTCGGATCGCATGCTGCTCTCGACCGGGACGTGCGGGGTGCGATTCGAGCGCGAAGCAAGCGGCGTGCCGGCGCCGGAGCGATCCAGCGCACGTCTGCGGCCATGCGCTTCGACACGCGCTGTCGAAGTTCGACACGGCGTGTGGAATCCTGCGGGTCAGCCGGAGGAGATCCCCATGTCGACGGCCCTGCCCGAGCCCGCCGCCCGCGACCCGCTGCCCTCGGTGGTCACCGTCGCGAACCTGGTCTACGCGCTCCACAGCTTCGCGATCGTCGTGGCGCTGGTCGGGACCGCGACGGTGGTCGGGAGCTTCCTCGGCAGCCTCCCCTCGATCGCCGCGGTGGTCCTCAACTACGTGAAGCGCAGCGACGCGCGCGGCACCTGGGCGGAGTCGCACTACCGCTGGCAGATCCGCACCTTCTGGTTCACCGCGCTCTGGGTCGCGATCGCCGCGCTGCTCTTCGCGACGCTGATCGGCATTCCGATCGCGTTCGGGCTCTTCGGCGCCATCACGCTCTGGGTGGTCTACCGCATCGTGAAGGGATGGATGCGGCTGCGCGACCAGCTGCCGATGTACGAGTAGCGCCTACACCGAGAGCACGGTGCGGATGCCGCGGCCCGCGCGCAGGTCCGCGAGGGCGGCGTCGATCTCCCCGAGCGGGCGGCGCGCGGTCACCAGGCCCGCGAGGTCGAGGCGGCCGGCGCGCCAGAGCGCGAGCAGCCGCGGGATCTCGCGCAGCGAGTTGCTGGAGCCGAGGATGCAGCCGAGCAGCTTCTTCTCGGTCACGGTGAAGAGGGCGGCCGGCGCGATCTCGATCTTCTCGGTGATGGGCGCCGCGCCCACCGCGACGACGGTGCCACCGTTCCGCGTCGCCTGGAGGCCGGTCTGCACCAGGCTCGCGCGGCCCGCGGTCTCGAAGGCGTAGTCGGCGCCGACCTTCGTCGCCTCGCGCACGCGCGCCACGACATCGTCGGTCCCGGGGTCGAGCAGATCGGTCGCGCCGAACGACTCGGCGGCCTTGCGCCGCTCGGGCAGCGGATCGGACGCGAAGATGCGCGCGGCGCCCGCGATGCGCGCGCCCTGCACGGTGGAGAGGCCGATCCCGCCGAGGCCCATCACGAGCACGGTCGCGCCCTCGTGCACGCGCGCGGTGTTGAGGACGGCGCCCACGCCGGTCTGCACGGCGCAGCCGATGACGCAGGCGATCTCGAGCGGGACGTCGCGCTCGACCTTCACGGCGGCCGACTCGGGCGCGACGACGAGCTCGGCGAAGGCGGCGAGGTTGACGCCGCGATAGACGAGCGCGCCGCGCCGCGAGAGGCCGGTCGTCCCGTCGGGCAGCGTGCTGGTCATGAGCCCCGCCGCGTCGACGCAGAGCGCGGCCTCGCCGCGCACGCACCAGTAGCAGCGGCCGCACGGAGGCACGGGCGTCAGGATGACGGGGTCGCCGGGCGCGAGGTCGGTGACGCCCGCGCCGACCTGCTCGACGACGCCGGCGGCCTCGTGTCCCAGCACGATGGGCAGCGGCGCCGGGAACGCGCCGTCGGCGATGCTGAGGTCGGAGTGGCAGACGCCGCAGTGCTGGACGCGCACCCGCACCTGCCCGGGCCCCGGCCGCACGATCTCGACGTCGTCGTAGACCTGGAGCGGCTGGCCCGCCCCCTCGAGCACCGCAGCGCGCATGCGCACCTCCCGTTGGGTGCGCGGATCCTACCGCACCACGGCTGGATGAGATCGATCGGCCGTGGGCTTGCTCGTCACGCTTCGGGCGACGGGCCCCCCGCTCCGATCGTGCGCGGTGACGCCCTCAGATTTCCTCGCTCGCCCACGTCCGATCGCTCACGTGGTCGAGTCGCGATCAGCGGGCCCGACGCCGAGCCCCGCGGCGTCGCGCGCTGCGTCGAGCACCGGCCGCGCCAGCGCACGTGCGCGCCGAACGCCGTCGGCCAGCACGTCCTCGACGTCTCCCGGGTGTCGGGCCAGCTCCGCGCGCCGCTCGCGCAGCGGCGCGAAGTAGCCCCAGACCCGGGCGAGCAGGTCCTTCTTCACCTCGCCGTACCCCAGCCCACCCGCCTTCGCACGCGCGAACAGCACCTCGCGCTCGGCCGGCGTCGCGAAGAGCGACCAGAGCTGGAAGAGCGCCGTCGCCGTGTCCTTCGGCTCCTCGACCGGCGTCGAGTCCGTCACGATCCCCATCACAGCCTTCTTGAGCTCCGCCTCGGGCCCGAACATCCGGAGCGTGTTGCCGTAGGACTTGCTCATCTTGCGCCCGTCGGTCCCGGGCACCACCGCCACTTCCTCGAGGATCATCGGCTCGGGCAGCTTGAACACCTCGCGGCCGTAGGTGTGGTTGAAGGCGCCGGCGATGTCGCGCGTCATCTCGAGGTGCTGCTTCTGGTCCTGGCCGACCGGCACGATGTCCGGGTTGTAGATCAGGATGTCGGCCGCCATCAGCACCGGGTAGGCGAAGAGCCCGTGGTTCACCGGCGCGCCGGCCGCCACCTTGTCCTTGTACGAGGTCGCGCGCTCGAGGAGCCCCATCGGCGTCACCGTCGTCAGGATCCACGCCAGCTCGCAGAGCTCGGGCAGGTCGGACTGGCGGTAGAGGATCGCGCGCTTCGGATCGAGGCCGCAGGCCAGGTAGTCGAGCGCGAGCTCGTGCGTGAAGCGGCGCCGCTCGCCGGCGTCGCGGATCGTCGTCATCGAGTGGTAGTCGGCGAGGAAGAAGATCGCCTCGCCGCGCTCCTGCAAGGCCACGTGCTGGCGCATCGCGCCGAAGTAGTTGCCGATGTGCGGCTCGCCCGAGGGCTGGATGCCCGAGAGGATACGCATCTCAGCGTCGGACGAAGGTGAGCCAGTGCTCGAAGTCGCGGTCGCGGCCTTCGGTCACCGCATCGAGGCGGTGCTTCAGCCGCGCCGAGATCGGGCCGAGCGCGCCCTCCCCCACCAGCCGCCCGTCGATCGACGCGACCGGCCAGACGCCCGCGCTCGTGCCGGCGAGGAACACCTCGGGTGCCTCGAAGAGCGCCTCGGGGCGGATGGGATCCTCGGAGGTCGGGATGCCCTCGTGCTTGGCGAGCTCGAGCACCGACCCGCGCGTCACCCCGGCGAGCACGCGGTCGAGCGGCGGCGTCCGCACCACGCCGCGCGCGTCGACCAGGAACACGTTCGTGGTCGGCCCCTCGGCCAGGTGCCCGGTCTCGTCGATCAGCACCACCTCGTCGTAGCCTTCCCTGCGCGCCGCCCACTTCGCCATCATCGGCCCGAGGTAGTTGGCGGCCGCCTTCGCGTGCGGGGGGAGGTGCGCTTCGACGCGGCGGCGCGTGTGCTCGAGCTTGAGCTTCACCGTCGCGGGGAACGCCCGCGGCGAGGCCTTCCGCGCCACGATGTCGCGCCCGCTGTGGTACGCCGCGATCGCCAGCGAGACGCGCTCGTCCATCGGCACCACGTCGACCTCGATCGACGGCAAGTAGGCGCTGATCTTGAGCGCGTTGGCGCCGGGGTTCGCGGCGACCGTCTCGATCGACGCGGCGCGCAGCGCCTCGAAGCCGTAGGCGAGCGGGAGCCCCACCAGGGCGACCGAGCGGAAGAAGCGCTCGAGGTGCTCGGGCAGCCGGAAGATCGCCGGCCCCCGCGGCGTCTCGTGCACCGAGAGGTAGTCGAAGACCAGGGACCCGCGCTGGAGGCTGTGCGAGAGGACGTGAACCGTTGCGGTGTCCCATGACACCAGGGAGCCGTCGAGCCAGATCCGGCGGTCCACCGGCGGGAGCTCGCTCTGAGGATTGGAGGTCGCCATGCGCCGAGGGTAACGGCTCGGCCCCACGGGAACGAGAGGAGCCGGCCCTGCCCTGCCACGCGAAGCCGCGCGGCGTCCACTCCCGGGGGTGGAGGCCCCATGCCCGACACACCTCGACCCAGTCGACCGTCCCTTCCCGCCCTCCTGGCCGCGAGCCTCGCGCTCTGCCTCTGGGGCTCCCCCGCGCGCGCCACCACATTCTCCTTCAGCACGGGCGACCCGGACGGGAAGATGGCCATGGCGAGCCGGCCCGCGAGCGCCGGCAAGATCGAGATCGAGGCCGCCGACGACTTCGTCCTCGCCGGCGAGACCCTGATCGACCACGCGACCTTCACCGGGCTCCTGCCGAGCGGCACCTCGCTCACCGACGTCTCGCAGGTGCGCGTCGAGATCTACCGCGTCTTCCCGCAGGATTCGGATGTCGGGCGGACCAGCGGCGCGCCGACCTTCTCGACGTCGCAGGTGCCCACGCGCGTCAACTCGCCGTCGGACGTGGCTTTCGACTCGCGGGACTCGGCCGCGGCGACGCTGACCTTCGGCGCCTCGGTGCTGAGCGCAAGCTTCACGGCGGCGAACTCGGTCCTGAACGGGATCCACCCGAAGCCCAACTTCCAGACGGGCGGCGACGGAGCGGTCACCGGCGAGGAGGTCTCCTTCGAGGTCGCGATGAACGCCCTCGACCTTCCGGCGGGCCACTACTTCTTCGTGCCCCAGGTCGCGCTCTCGACCAGCGGCGACTTCTTCTGGCTGTCGGCGCCGAAGCCGATCACGGGCGGAACCGGCCCCTTCACCCCCGACCTGCAGACCTGGATCCGCAACGAGGACCTCGATCCGGACTGGCTGCGCGTCGGGACCGACATCGTCGGCGGAGACCCGGCGCCGACCTTCAACGCGGCCTTCTCGCTCGAGGGCGACGTCGTGCCCGAGCCGTCGGCGGGGCTTCTCGGCGCGGCTGGACTCGTGGGGATCGGGCTCCGCCGCAGGCGGGCGTGACACCCGCGACCCCGTCGCGGCTACAACACTGTTTGGAGGAAGGAACCGTGCGAAAGCTCGTCCGCGTGGCTGCCGAGCCTGCCATCGTTGCCGCGGCCCTCTACCGGGAGCTCGTCCTCTCGGTGCTCACCCTGATCCGCCCCACCCGCTGACCGAACCCGGACGCTGGCCGAACCCGGACTCCGCCCCACTTTCGCGAGGAGCCTTCCTCCCCTCAATGCCCCGCTGCGCTCCGGCGCGGCTCCTCCGCCTGCCCGTGGCCCAGCCCTCGGTGCGCAGGCGGCTCTTCCTCCCCGTAGCCGGACTCCGCGAGCCGCGCGCGACGGCGCCATGCGAGGAGCTCGGGCTCGTAGGCCTTCACCCACGTCCGCGCGGCCAGCGCCAAGGCGAAGAGCAGGCTGCAGATGGCCACCCAGAGACAGTCGATCGGGCGCAGCCCGAAGATCGTCGGCCGATAGGCGGTCGTCAGGTAGATCGCCTTCAAGAGGAAGCCCGCCATCAGGCTCGACCAGCCACCCAGGATCAGCGCATCGATCAGGGGTAGGACCGACATCGAGATGCCCTCCGACCCATCCGGCCGGCGAAACCGACCCGCCGGAAAGCATCCTAGACCCCCGACCCACCAGGGGTCAAAGGGAGATGGAAGGAAGCGGCAAGGAGAAGG
>DATJPY010000079.1:0-82219 GCA_035506135.1 Myxococcota bacterium
CGCCCCATCTGGCTCGCTTCGAGCGGCGGGTGGTCCCGAACGGAGTCGACCTGGAGGTGTTCCGGCCGCGCGAGTCCGCGCCGGCGCGGCGGGAGGCGGGGCTCCCTCCCGACGCCTTCCTGGTGCTGACGTTCGCGGCCAATCTGTTCGACCGGCGCAAGGACCTGCACCGGCTGCTCGCCGCGACGCGCTCCACGCGCTGGCCCGCCGACGCGCGCCTGGTGGTCGCCGGACGCGCGACGCCGGAGCTCGAGCGCGAGCTCGCGGGAGATCCCCGGATCGTGGTGAGGGACTACGTGAGCGGGCGCGAGGATCTGGCGCGACTCCTCGCGGCGGTGGACCTGGTCGTGGTGCCGAGCCGCGCCGAGAACCTTCCCTACGCGGCGCTCGAGGCGCAGGCCTGCGGTACGCCCGTGCTCGGCGCGCGGGTCGGGGGCATCCCGGAGACGCTCGAAGACGGGGCCTCGGGCTGGCTGTTCGACCCCGCGTGCGAGTCGGAGGCGCTCGCGGAGACGATCGCCGCGATCCGGGCCCTGCCGCCCGATCGCCGCGAGGCGGCGCGCGCGCGGGCGCGAGCCAACGCCACGCGCCGCTTCGGTCACGTGCGCTTCGTGGAAGCCTATCGCGAGCTCTTCGCGGAGCTCGCCGAGCAGCCCCTGCCTCTCCCCGCCCGTCGAAATCGAGCGGCTACGTGAGGGTGGCGCTGCTGACGCGCGAGTACCTCGCCGAGACGCAGTGGGGTGGGATCGGCGCCTTCTACTCCGACTTCGCGCGCGGTCTGCTCGCCGCGGGCGCGCAGGTGGAGGTCTTCACCCAGTCGCTGGAGCGCGAGGGCAGCGAGGCCGTCGACGGCGCGGTGGTGCACCGGTGCCTGCCGCGCTGGTACGCGCTCGGCCAGCGCCGCGGCGGCGCGCTCGCAGGCATGCCGGCCCGCGACCTCGGTTGGTTCGCCCTGGCGCTGGCGCGCGAGCTCGCGCTCCGCTTCGAACGGCGCCACGACGAGCTTCCCTTCGACGTGGTGGAGAGCCACGAGCACCTGGGCGTCGGCGCGCTGCTCGGACCCCGCGCACCGCGCGCGCGTCACGTCGTCCGCTACCACACCGCCTATCACGTGCTCGTCGACCGCGGCCTCGAGCCGTGGCCGCGCTCGCGGCTCGTGCGCTGGCTCGAGGGCCGCGCGCTCCAGCGCGCGGACCTGCGGATCGCGCCGACCGCGTTCATCGAGCGGACGACGCGGGAGCACTTCCCCGGCGTGCCCGGCGCCGACGCGACGATCCCGCTCTCGAGCCGGTTCGCGCCGGACGAGTCGGTGCTCGCGCGCAAGGAGCCGCTCGTCGTCTTCGTGGGTCGGCTCGAGGGCCGCAAGCGCCCGATGCTCGCCGTGGACGCCTTCCGCGCCGTCGCCGAGCGCTTCCCGGCCTGGCGCCTCGAAGTCGCCGGCGCCGACGCGCCCGGCCCCGGCGGGAGCTCGACCTGGGAGGCCTGCCGCGCGCGGCTCGGGTCCGCGGCCTCCCGCTGCGTCTATCGGGGCGCCCTCGACGCCCGCGCTCTCGCGGATCTCTACGCGCGCGCGTCGGTGTGCATCGTGCCGTCGACCTTCGAGTCCTTCGGCCTGGTCGCTCTCGAAGCGATGAGCTTCGGCTGCGTGCCGCTGGTGACCGCCGGCCACGCGCTCGAGGAGGTGATCGGATCCGCGGGCCGCGTCGCGCCCGAGGGCGACGACGTGGCGCTCGCCGAGGGTCTCGAACGGCTCCTGGCCGATCCCGCGGATCGCGACGCGCGGGCGCGGCGGGCGATCGCGCTCGTGCGAGAGCGCTACGACGCGAGCGTCGTGCTCCAGCGCAACCTGGCGCTCTTCGAGGAGATCGCGCGGCGGCCTCGGGAGGCTGCGTGAGATGCCGAACGAGTCGCAGCGCTCCGAGCGAATCGCCGAGATCCTGCTGGCCGCGTGCGCGATCCTGGGCGTCGTCGCGCTCGCGCTCGGAATCGCGGTCGTGCGGCTCTCTCGGGCGCACCCGCGGGTCCAGGATCTCGGCGTCGAGGATCGCGAGCGCCTCGTGCGCGAGGCGCGACGCGTCTCCCCGTCCCTGTACGAGAGCTTTCTCGGGATCGCTCCGCCCGGCTTCTACCGGCTCGCACCCTCGACGCGCTACGACAAGAGCCACCCCGCGGCCGGCCCGGCCGGCGTGCTGGGCGACGAGTTCACGACCAATGCGCTCGGCTTCCGCACCGTCGATCCCGCCAAGCCGCCCGGCGTGAAACGGATCGTCCTGGTCGGCGACTCGTGGACCTTCGGCCCCGGCGTCGCGGAGGCGCAGACCTTCGGCAGCCAGCTCGCCGGCATGCTCAACGAGAGCGGCGACGCGCCCGGATGGCAGGTCTTCGCGCTCGCGACCATGGGCTGGAACACGGGCAACGAGATCGCCGCCCTGCGCACCTTCCTGCCCTGGCTCGCTCCGGACTACGTGGTCTTCTGCGTGACCTCGAACGACATCGACGACTCCTTCGAAGCCTGGAACGGGAATCTGGTCGGGGGCCTCTTCCAGTCCGGCGCTGTGTTCCGCCGCTCCTACGAATTCGAGCGGCGCTGGATCGAGAATCTCCAGGCGCTGGACGCGGAGGCGCGGTTCCTCGGGGAGCGCGGGGTTCCGATGCTCGTCTACTTCCTGGCCGAGTGGCGCGGGCTCGCGCCGTACTACGCCGCGAAGGCAGGCCTGCGGACGCCCTGGGTCGTGGTTCCCACGCCCTTCATCGTCGCTCCGTACCGGCTCGCGCCGGAGGTGGACGCGGGCCAGCACGCGAACGCCGAGGGGCACCGGCGGATCGCCGGCTACCTCCATGACGCGCTCGTCGCGCTCGGATGGACCAAGGACGGAGCGCCGCGGGAGCCCGAGTTCCCGGTCCGGCTGACGCCGCCGGAAGCGACGGCCGACGCGGCGGACGCCGAGTTCGCGTTCTGGAGCCCGCACGTGGATCTGCGGAGCGCGCTCCAGCGAGAGGGCGGGATGCTCGGCCGCGAGACGATCGTTAGCGCGAAGAACGCGCGGGGCGCGGCCCGCGTCGTGCTCGAGTTCGAGCTCCTCGACGAGCCCTGGCTCTATCCGCTGGGTCTCAAGGCGCGACTCCTCGCGCCCGAGCCGGTCGCGGCGACCGCGCGCTTCGAGCGATTCGAGCCGGGCGTGCACACGCTCGAGCTCGGCAGACCGGCCGCGCTCGACGGCTACGACTTCGTCGAGGTGAAGGTCGTGGCGGACCGCGTGGTCTCGACGCCCGGGCACCCGCAGCCGGTGGCGCTGCGCTTCGTCGACCTCGTCGTCCAGTAGGTCCAGTAGGGCTAGGAACGGCCGCGGCGGGCGAGCCAGAGCAGGCGCAGCCAGCCGCGGTGGAGCCGGGCCGCCGGCCGCTCGAGCGAGGTCCTCGCGGCGAGCGCGCTCGCGACGGTGAGCGCGCAGCGCGGATCGAGCGCGAGCGGCGGCCAACGCCGGAGCGCCATCGCCAGGAGCCGAAGAGGGTGGCGCCGGAGGCGGTTCGCGAGCGCTTCGTGCTCGGCGACGTCGAGCAGCTTGCGGCCCAGATGGCGCAGGCTGGCGAGCTCGAGCGACCAGCGCGCCGGACGCCACGCGGGCGGCCAGTAGCGCCGGCTCGAGAGCCGCTCCTCCAGATACATACGGTACGTGCTGGAGAGGGTCTTGCTCTCGGACTGCAGGCGGAAAGCCGCCAGGGTGCGGTCGATCACCTGGAAGGGCGCGCGCGCCGCCATGCGCAGCCACATCTCGTAGTCCATCGTGTACTGGAGCCCTGCGTCGAACAGGCCGGTCTCCGAGAGCAGCTCGCGGCGCCAGAACACGGCCTGCTGGGGGACGCAGTACCAGCGGTCCCATCCCCAGTAGCGCAGCAGGTCCTCGTAGCGGGCCAGTCGCGCCCGCAGATGACCCACCGTCTCGCTGCGCTCGTCGACGTAGTCGCAGTGGCCCATGACGACGCGAGGCGCATCGGGTCCCCGCATCGCCTCGGCGACCGCGTCGAAGGCGCCCTCGCGGTAGACGTCGTCGCTGTTCAGGTAGGCGACGATGTCGCCGGTTGCGAGGAGCATTCCCTTGTTGATGGCGTGCGCCTGTCCGCGGTCCGGCTCCTGCACGAGGCGGAGGTGCGGATAGCGGGCGAGGATCTCCGACGTCCCGTCGGTGGAGCCTGCGTCGACGACGATGTGCTCGAAGTCGGGATACTTCTGTGCGAGCACCGATTCGATCGTGGCGGCGATCCAGCGGGCCTGGTTGAAGGAGGGCGTGACGACGCTGATTCGAGGGAGCCCCGTCCTCTCTCGCGTGCCGCTCCCCTCCATCCACGGCCAGAGCGCTTGCAGGTGCTCGCGCCAGGCCGCGAGCGCGTCGCGCTGCGCCTCGGCCTCGCGACAGAGGGCCTCCCAGCGCTCCTTGGCGTCGGCCTCGCAGGCGCGGGCGGCGACCTCGGCATCGCGCTGCGCCTCGGCCTCGTGGCACAGCCTCTCCCAGCGCTCCTTGGCATCCGCCTCGCGGGCGCGGGCGGCGGCCTCGGCATCGCGGTGCGCCTCGGCCTCGCGACAGAGGGCCTCCCAACGCTCTTTCGCCTCGGACTCGGAGGCGCGCGCTGCGGCCTCGGCCTCGCGGTGCGCCTCGGCCTCGCGAAACAGCGCCTCCCAGCGCTCCCTGGCGTCGGCCTCGCGGGTGCGCGCGGCGACCTCGACGTCGCGCTGCGCCTCGGCCTCGCGACACAGCGCCTCCCAGCGCTCTCTCTCCTCGGCCTCTCGCTTGCGGGCGGCGACCTCGGCATCGCGGTGCGCCTCGGCCTCGCGACACAGCGCCTCCCAACGCTCTCTCGCTTCGGCCTCGCGGGCGCGGGCGGCGACCTCGGCATCGCGATGTGCCTCGGCCTCGCGACAGAGCGTCTCCCAGCGCTCTCTCGCCTCGCCCTCGCGCTTGCGAGCGGTGACCTCGGCGTCGCGCTGCCCCTCGGCCTCGCGGCAGAGGGTCTCCCAGCGCGCGCGGGCGGCGCTCTCCTCGGTGCGAGCCGCCGCTTCGCGGGCTGCGACGACCTCGGCCTGCTCGCGCCCGCGCTCGGCGCGGACGAGGTGGGAGCGCAGCATCGCCAGCTCGCCACCGGGGCTCGTCGGTGTCCCCCCCGGACCCGCGAGCGACGCTTCGAGGGATGCGTCGAGCCACGCTCGGAGCTCGGGGTCGTCGCGCTCCGGCAGCGGACTCGTGTAGCCGAGTCGCTCGAAGCCGGAGCGGCCCACGGCGCGGCACACGAGATCGACCTCCTCCGGGTCGAGGATCGAGCGCCAGCGGCCTACCGAGCCGGCGTCCACGCGGGATCGCTTCCACACCTCGCGATCGCCGAGCGACGAGGCGCGCAGCCGCTCCGCGCCGCGGTTGTTGCGCCGGTAGCTGAGGAACGCCGCCGACCAGCGAACGCCCAGGAAGGCGAAGGCGCGCGAGAGCGTCGGCTCGGGATCGGTGGCGAAGTCTTCGTAGCGCAGCCAGTGCGCGCGCGGTCCGAGGCCGTCGCGCAGGTCCGCCATCCGCCGCGGAGCGACGAACACGTCGAAGCTCGCGTCCGCAAGCCCCTCGGCGGTCGCCAGCGCGCGAAGGTCGAGACCCCAGCGGTCGCGGTGGGACGCGGCGACGTCGAGCGGATCGCGGCTCACCAGCAGGAATCGGGCGTCGGGCAGGAGCTCGGCGAGGAGGGCGCCGATCTTGTAGTAGCGAGGCGTCTTGTCGACCAGCAGCTCGGCCTGCGGATGCTGCGCCAGCAACGCATCGTAGGCGCCCACGACGAACCCGGCGGCGAGTCGACGCCATACGGTGTCGCCGAGCGACTCCCGCACCGCCAGCGCGGCGAGTGCGGCGTCGCTCGAGTCGCGTTGGAGACCCGGCAGGCTCAGCAGCATGCGGGCCACCGGGAGCGCGATCCAGGGCTCGGGCGGGCAGCAGATCCGGGGTACCTTGGCGAGTATGGCTGAGAGCAGCGTGGTTCCGGAACGTGGAGCACCGATCAGGAAGACGAGGTTGCCGCCGCTCGGGGAGATCAAGCGTCCTCCGTGTCGAGGCGGATCGGATCGCGCGCCTCGGCGGGCAGCCGCACGAGCCCCAGGAACGGCGTCGGCTCGCGCTCCGCGAGCTCGAAGGGCAGCACCTCCAGGACGGTGGCGTCCCGATAGCGGTCTAGCTGGTTGCCACCGACGGCGTGGCGATCGAGGTCGGGCTCCGCCGCCCCGAGCGACACGATGTAGCGTCCGGGGCCGATCTCCAGCGAGAAGGCGATCGAGAACACGTAGTGGCCGGGCTCCGGAAGCTCGAGCGGCCGTCCGAGGTGCACGTAGCTCGTTCCGAACACGTAGGTGCCGAACTCGTCGTGGAGGTGCACCCCGGTCGTGAAGCACTCGATCCGTCTCCGGGTCCGCACCAGCCACTCGATGCGACACGGGTCGCCGTGCTGGAACGCGCCGGCGGAGGGCTTGTCGCCGCGCAGGATCCGGAGGCCCAGGATGCGCACCTCGCCCGACTCGGTCTCCCGCTCCGGGCGCCGCAGCGCCGTTGCGAGGAAGGCCTCGGCGCTCGACGGCACCTGCGCCGGAGGCGTCCTGTCGAGGGTCGGAGCCTCCCCGCGCCGGCTGATGCCGAGAACCGTGTAGTAGCTGTCGACGGCCGACACCGGATTGCCCTCGAAGACCATCCGGCCCTCGTGGATCACGACGGCGCGGTCGCAGAGCTGGGCGATGGCGTTGCCGTCGTGCGACGCGAGCAGGATCGCCGCGCCGCGCGAGAGCAGCTCGCGGAGCTTGCGGGTGCACTTGAGGACGAAGCGCGCGTCGCCGACCGCGAAGGCCTCGTCGATCACGAGCACGTCGGGATCGGTGTGCGCGTAGAGGCTGAATGCGAGGCGCATCGCCATGCCGGTCGAGTAGGTCTTGACGGGGGCCGCGATGGCGGCCCCGAGCTCGCTGAACTCGACGATCTCGTCGAGGCGCCGGCCGAGCTCCGCAGCCGGCATCCCGAGCGCGGTGCCGAGACTCCAGAGATTGTCGCGGCCCGAGAGCTCGCGGTTCAGACCGCAGCCGAGGTCCAGCAGCGTGACCCGCCCCGCGACCTCGACCTCGCCCGAGCTGGGGAAGAGGGCTCCGGTCAGGATCCGCAGGAGCGTGCTCTTGCCGGCGCCGTTGGGGCCCATGATCCCGAGGGACTCTCCGGCCGCGACCTCGAGGCTCACGTCGCGCAGCACGTGGACGATGCGGTCCTCGGACAGCCGCGCGAGCCCGATCGCGCCGGCCACGCGCATCCACGCCGAGTCGTAGCGCCGGTAGACCTTGGAGACCCCGCGGGCGCGAATCCTGCAGACCGCGTCCTGGCCGCCCGCACCGACACGCCCATGCGGCGAGGCTTCCGGCGGGAGGTCAGAGCGCATCTTTGAGGTCGCGGCGCAGCAGCCGCAGCACGGTGTATCCGAGCGACGCCGCGATCAGCGCCACGAGCGCCATCACGAGCCAGCTCTCGAGCGGAGGCGACGCCCCGTCCAGCACCAGGCCGTGCAGCGACGTCACGAAGGGGTAGAGCGGATTCCAGTGCAGCAGACTGCGGAGCCGATCGGGCAGGATCGTCTCCACGTATACGATCGGGAGCGTCCAGAGGGCGAGCTGCAGGCCGATGCCGACGAGCGGTGCGACGTCGCGCGTGAAGACGTTGAGCACGCCGAAGACCATGCCGACGCCGAACGCGACGGCGGAGAGGGCGGCCAGGAGCGGCGGCATCCAGAGCCATGCCCAGGTGGGCGGGATCCCACAGGCGAACGCGACCAGGAACACGAGGCAGGCGCCCAGCGACATCGTGAGGAAGCCCGCGAAGGCGTCGAGCGCGAAGAAGAGCACCTCCGGCAGACGCGTGCGCTGCAGGATGTTGGCGTTCGCGAGCATCGCATCCGTGCAGCGCGTGACGATCTCCACGAATCCGAGCCAGGGCAGGAGCCCCGCGCACAGGTAGATCGGGAACGCCATCGGGAGGTCGGGTAGTCCGGTCATTCGCGAGCGCATGATTCCGGTGAAGACGAGCGCATAGAGCGCGATCTGGGCGAGCGGATACAGGACGTGCCAGGTGAAGCCGAGCGCGGAGCCCGCGTAGCGGTGGCGGAGCGACGCGACGGCGTTCCGGACTACGTAGTCGCGGTAGCGGAGCATGAGCTCGCCGTCTCCTCCAACCCCGTCCTCACTGGGCTCTGCCCCTTCTTCAATGGGCGCTGCCTCGGTCTTCAGCGGGCTCCGCCGGCTCGCGGAGCCTGGAGAGGGCGCGACATCCGCTAGCCGAGGCCGTCGGCCGGTGCGGGACTGCGGCTGCCGAGCCGCCCCGAGCCGGCCGAGGGGAGGGCTCCGCGGTGCCGCCGACGCCCCTCAACCGCGAGGGCCCTCTGGCCGACGAGCGGGGTGGCTGCAACCAGACGCATGAGACCCTCGGAGGCCCGAGTATACGGAAGCGCCCGCGGCGGGGCCGCCTGGGCCGTGGCCCTCATGGCCCGATTGCGCACGGGCTGCCGGTCGACTCCGACCCGCAGGTTGGACACTCAGAGACCCGTGCCCGCACGGTCGCGTCAACGGATCTTGCGACAGAAGCCGGCGGCCTTTGGGCTTGCCCCTGCGGACGCGCTTCGGGTAAGATCCGCCTGCCCAGCTGGGGCACGGGTGGAGCCGTGAGGAGTTAGTTGCGAGCTGCCGCGCTTGTGCGTTGGCCCTCGCCAAAATGGGAGAGCGAATCCATGAGCAAGTTCTGGGTCACTGCGAGCGCCCTGTCGCTCCTCTTCTTCGTGGCCCTCGGTCCCAACCGCGCGCAAGCGGGGCCGGCGTCCAACGGTCTCGTCATCGCCGACTTCAACGGGGACGGATGGGACGACATCCTGTTCCGCGACACGACCGACGGCTTCGTCGGCTGGTGGTACCTGAACGGCACCAACGTCGGCACGGCGAACCCCGTCATCGTCGACGGGTTCGGCGTCCCGGATCCGGGGCCCGGTTTCACCCTCCTGGGCGCGGGCTACTTCAACAACGACAAGGACGCGGACGTCCTGTGGCTTGAGAACGCCACGGGCAACCTGATCATCTGGTTCATGGGTGACAAGATGATCAGCAGCGCCACGAACCTCGGGAACCCCGGTGCGGGTCTGACGGTCGCCGGCATCGGCGACATCGATCACAACGGCAACAGCGACATCATCTTCCGCCAGGGCGCCGGCGCCACCGCGACCGTAGCCGCGTGGCTGATCGAGAACGGCGCCGTCCTGAGCGGCACCTCGATCGGCACGATCGACTCGAACTGGGTCGTGACCGCGCTCGGCAACGTGGACAACGCCGGCGGCGACGACATCCTGTTCCGCAACACCACCGACGGCTTCGTCGGCTGGTGGACGCTCGACGCGTCGAAGAGCCCGGTGATCCAGAACGGCGCCGGCGTTCCCGATCCGGGCGCGGACTTCACGATCAAGGGCTTCGCGGACGTCAACCAGGACAAGAAGGCGGACGTGATCTGGAAGCAAATCAGCACCAGCGACGTCGTCTACTGGCTGATGAACAGCGACCTCACGATCGCCAGCGCGCCGAACATCGGCGCCGGGCCGGCGGGGTTCGACGTAGGCGGGATCGGCGACATCGACGGCAACGGAGCCGCGGACGTCCTCTTCCGCGATTCGGGGACGGTCGCGACCTGGCTGATCAACAACGCAGCCTTCCTGAACGGCGCGTCGGTCGGCAGCATCCCCAGCCAGTGGGTGATCTCGAACCCGAACGGCGGTCCGTAGTAGGACCTCTTCTGGACAGGAGGGCCGCGTCGCGGAAGCGGCGCGGCCCTCGTTCGTCCCGGGCCCCGTGCAGCGATCGAAGCCTGCCGGCGCCAGGCACGTCGGATCGGCTGCCTAGCGGGGGCTCAAGCGGCTGATGGTCTCGAGCGGCGACTCACTTCCGGATCCGCTCTCCGACGCGGCCCGGACGCCGGTGGACACCTGGCTGCCCGCCGCCGTCGCGGCCGTCACCGTGGCGCTGTTCGCGCTGGTATGGCGCGCGGCCGCGAGCTACCAGGCCCCGCCGCCAGCGGGGATCACCGAGACCGAGGAGTTCTTCTTCGCCCCGACGGGCGCGTCGCCCGAGCTGATCTTCGGGGCGGCCCTGTGGATGCTCGCGCGGCGCTGGCGCAGCCTGCGCGGCGCGATCGGAGCCAGCCCACGCCCCTACCTCGGCTCGCTCGTCCTCGCGCTCGGCGCCGCGCTCTGGCTCTGGGCGGTCTACGTCGGGCAGCTGATCCTGCAGATTCCGGCCCTCTCGCTCTTCCTCGTCGGGGGGGCCCTCGCCCTGGGCGGGACGACGGCAGCTCGCCGGGTCCTCACCCCCGCGCTGTTCCTGCTCCTGGCGTTTCCGATCCCGAGCGTCCTCCTGAATCGGATCATCTATCCGCTCCAGCTCTTCACCGCCTCCGCCGCGAGCGCAGCCCTGAATCTCGTCGGGATCGCGACGGAGACGTCCGCCGATCGGATCTATCGCGGATCGGCGGTCTTCGAGGTGATCGAGACCTGTAGCGGCCTCCGCATGTTCGAGACGCTGCTCATGAGCGCCGTGCTGTATGCCGAGCTCTTCAACACGAGCCGTCTGCGGACGGCCATCCTGGTGGCATCCGTCCCGTTCCTGAGCGTGCTCTGCAACGAGATCCGCGTGATCTCGATCGTGCTGAATCCCTATTCGCACTTCGCGGCGGTCCACTCGATCCAGGGCCTCGTGATGATCGTGGTCGGAGTCCTCCTGCTGGCAGGCGTCGACGCCCTCGCGGGCCGGCTGCTGGGGGAGCGCGAGTGGGAGCCTAGACCCCGGCGCGGACGCAGGTCCTCCGCGCCCTATCGGCGCGGGGCGCTCGCCTTCGTCGCGGCGGTCGGGCTCGTTCTCGCCGGCTCGCGCGCGATCGTGCCGCTCTGGCGCGAGCCGGCCGCCACCGAGCCGTCGATCTCGCAGATGCCCGCCGCCGTCGACGGCTGGAACGCCCGAGGCGCAGACGCGCTGAAGCAGTTCCTCGGCTCGGTGCGGTTCGACGAGGCGATGCACCGCCGCTACTGGCGCGGCGAGCAGCAGGTCGACCTGTTCGTCGGCACCGACCGCCGCCTCGATCCGTCTCGAAGCCTGCTCTCCACCAAGACGGCTCTCCCGGGGAGTGGCTACGGGATCCGCGAGCGCTGGCCGAGCGACGTGCTCGGGGCCGCCGGTCCGGCGGAGGGTCTGATCGTCTCCGACGGGAGCCAGGAGCTGCTCGTCTATCACTGGTACGTCGGCGTGGATTCGTTCGGGGATGAGCTCCTGCGCAGCACGCTCGCCCTCGATCGCGGTCCGCTGCGCCGGCCGGAGCGCGCGCTGGTGATCCGCGTCAGCACCCCGATCGAGCCGGGGTCGGGGGGACGCGAGGGCGCCGAGGCCCGCCTCGCGGCCTTCCTCTCGGCAGTCGACAAGCCCCTGCGCGCGCTCTACCCGGACGCCGCGTCGCCGCCGATCGCGAGCTCGAACTAGGCGGCAGCTCGATCGAGGCGGATGCGGCCTCTCAGCTCGCGGGCTCGAGCGCGATCGCGAGCACCTCCTCGATCGTGTCGACCGGGTGGATCGCGAGCTCTGCCTTCACCTCGTCGGGCACGTCGACCAGGTCCTTCTCGTTGCGGCGCGGGAGGATCACCACCTTGATGCCCGCGCGCGCCGCCGCGAGAACCTTGTCCTTGATGCCGCCGACCGGGAGCACGCGGCCGCGCAGCGAGATCTCCCCCGTCATCGCGACCACCGCGCGCGCGCGCCGCCCCGAGAGCGCCGACACCAGCGCCGCGATCAGCGCGATCCCGGCGGAGGGTCCGTCCTTGGGCACCGCCCCGGCGGGCACGTGCAGGTGGATCTCGCCGGCCTCGAGCGCCTTGGCGGTGAGGCCGAGCGCGGCGGCGTTGGAGCGCACCCACGAGAGCGCCGCCTCGGCCGACTCCTTCATCACGTCGCCGAGCTGGCCGGTGAGCCGCAGGCGCACGCCCTTGCCGCCCGGCATCGCCGTCGCCTCGATGAACAGGATGTCGCCGCCGGCGGCGGTCCGGGCGAGCCCGACCACCACGCCGGCGTGGTTGGTGCGCTCAGCCGTCTCGGGCAGATGCGGCGGGGCGCCGAGCGCGTCGGCGACGAAGGCGGGGTCGACGGCGAGCGCGCCGTGTGCGGCCGGGGCGCCCTCCGCCGTCGACTGCGCCACGCGACGCGCCGCCTTGCGCATGAGCGTCGCGATGTGGCGGTCGAGGTTCCGGACCCCGGCCTCGCGCGTGTACTCGTGCACGACGCGCTGGATCGCTTCGTCGGCGACGGCCACGCGCTGCGTGTCGAGCCCGTGCGCCTCGAGCTGCTTCGGCAGCAGGTGGTTGCGCGCGATCAGGAGCTTCTCGCGATCGGTGTAGCCGGGCAGCTCGATCACCTCCATGCGGTCGAGCAGCGCCGGCGGGATCGTCGCGAGCGTGTTGGCGGTGGCGATGAAGAAGACCCGCGAGAGGTCGTAGGCGACCTCGAGATAGTGGTCGCTGAAGGCGTGGTTCTGCTCGGGATCGAGCACCTCGAGCAGCGCCGACGACGGGTCGCCGCGGAAGTCGGCGCCGAGCTTGTCGATCTCGTCGAGCAGGAACACCGGGTTGCGTGAGCCCGCGCGCCGCAGGCTCTGGACGATGCGCCCCGGCATGGCGCCCACGTAGGTGCGCCGGTGGCCGCGGATCTCGGCCTCGTCGCGCACGCCGCCGAGCGAGGCCCGCACGAAGTGGCGCCCCATGGCGCGCGCGATCGACTTGCCGAGCGAGGTCTTGCCGACGCCGGGCGGTCCGACGAAGCAGAGGATGGGGCCCTTGGCGTCCGGCGCGAGCTTGCGCACGGCGAGGTACTCGAGGATGCGCTCCTTCACCTTCTCGAGGTCGTAGTGGTCCTCGTCGAGCACCAGGCGCGCCTCGCGCAGGTCGAGCTTGTCGTCGGTCTGGACCGACCAGGGCAGGTCCGCGATCCACTCGAGGTAGGTGCGCACCATGTGGCGGTCGGGCGCGTGCTGCGGGAGGGCGGCGAGGCGCTTCAGCTCGCGCTCGGCCTGCGCCGCCGCCTCCGGCGGAAGCTGCGCGGCCTCGAGCCGCTCGCGCAGCTCGTCGACCTCGGCCAGGCCCGCGTCGCCCTCGCCGATCTCCGACTGGATGTCGCGCATGCGGCGTCGCAGCAGGCGCTCGCGCCGCTTCGGGTCCATCTCGGCCGCCTCGGACTGCGCCGAGAGCTGGCGCTGGCGCTCCGCGATGGTGACCTCGCGCTCGAGATGCGCGAGCACCTTCTCGAGCCGCACCGCGACGTCGGGCTGCGCGAGCAGCGCGATCTGCTCCTCGGGCGCGAGCGGCAGCGTGGAGGCGACCAGATCGGTGAGCAGCGCCGGGCTCGGCAGCCCCGCGACGAAGGTCTTCCACTCGTCCGGCAGATCGTCGCGCAGGTCGATGATGCGCTGCGCCTTCGCGATCACCTGCTTCCACAGCGCGTCGCGGGGGGGGGAGGGCACGTCGATCTCGTGCAGCGGCGTCACGCGGACGCGCAGGCACGGCTCGGTGGCGACCGCCTCGGCAAGCCCCGCTCGCGCGACGCCGACGACGATGGCCTGCTTGCCGTCACCCCGCCCGTCGATCACGCGCGCGACGCGCACGATGCACGCGACCGGGTGGATCTCCGCGAGGCCGGGATCCTCGGTCTCCGCGTCGCGCTGGCTCGCGATCACCAGGAAGCCGCCCTGACCCGCCTCGTTGAGCGCAGCGAGCGACTTGGGACGCCCGATCGCGAGCGGGCGGGTCACGCCCGGGAACACCACGGCGTCGCGCACCGGGAGGAGCGGAAGCACCTCGGGCAGCTCGAGCCGCTCGCCGCCGACGCCGGTCACCTGGATTCGCTGGACCTGGGACACACGACCCCCGGAGGTTCGATCGCGCAACCGTAAGCGCGGCGGGGGACCGGTCAAGGCGGTCGGTACGGAACGCTCAGGGGCGTTTCGGGGCTCGCGGGGTCATCGGGAAGGGGTGGGACGTGGTGCCCGGGACTGGATTCGAACCAGCACGAGGTTGCCCCCACTAGCTCCTGAGGCTAGCGCGTCTACCAATTCCGCCACCCGGGCGATGGGCCGCGGGAACCTAGGGCGAGGCCAGGGGAGCGTCAACGCGGCTACCCTCCGCCGCTCATGCCGATCGAGCCCGAGAGCGTGGTGCGCGCCCTCGACCGCCGCCATCGCCCGCTGCTGACTCCCCAGGCGCTGCTCCGCGAGCTCGGCGGCAGCGGGCGCGAGCGACGCATGCTCGCGTCCATCCTTCGCCGCCTGGTCGGCGAGGGACGCGTCGAGCGCGTGCGCGGTCGCTACCGCATCGCGCGCGGCGACGGCTTGTTCGAGGGCGTCTTCGAGCGCGGCGCCGGTGGTGCGCCGCTCGTCTTCGACGACTCCGGCGCAGCGTGGTCGGTGGCCGATCCGGGAGGTGTCGCCGCCGGCGAGCGCGTGCTGGTCGAGCCGATCGAGGGAGGGGCGGCGGGCGCGGAGCCGCGGGGCGAGGTGGCTCGCGTGGTCGGCGGCCCGCGCGCGGAGTGGATCGGGATCCTCGGCACGGCGGGTCGGGCCGGCGTGCTTCGACCGTATCGCGACGAGGGCTACTGGGAGCTCACCGTGCCGCGCACAGCCTGGCGCGGCGCGCGGCCGGGCGACGTCGTCGTGGCCGTGCTCCAGGGCGGCGCGCGGCGCGGCGAGATCGAGGGCAGGCGGTCGTCATCGCGCGCGCCGCGGGGCCGGCGCGACCGCCGGACGCCGCGCGCCGAGCCCGCGACTGCGCGCGTGCTCGAGGTGCTCGGCCCACCGGGACATCCCGAGGCGGACTTCCGCGCGATCGCGTGGCACCACCGCCTGCCCGTCGAGTTCCCGCGCGCCGCGCTCGCCGAGGCCGACGCCTTCGCGGCGTCGCTCGAGCCGGCCGATCTCGCGGGACGGCTCGACCTGCGCGCGCATCCGTTCGTCACGATCGACCCGGCGAGCGCGCGCGACCACGACGACGCCGTCTTCGTCGAGGTGGCCCCGCGCGGCGGCTTTCGGCTGTGGGTCGCGATCGCGGACGTGTCGCACTACGTCCCGGAGGACTCGGCGCTCGACCTCGAGGCGCGCCGGCGCGGCAACAGCGTCTACTTCCCGGACCGCGCGATCCCGATGCTGCCCGAGCGGCTCTCCGGCGAGCTGTGCTCGCTGCGGCCGGAGGTCGATCGGCTCGCGCTCGCCGTCGAGCTCGAGGTTGCCCGCGACGGCGCAGTGCGCCGCGCCCAGTTCCACGAGGCCGTGATCCGCAGCCGCGCGCGGCTCGTCTACGAGCGGGCGGCCGCGGCGATGGAGGGCGGGGCGCCCGGGGTCGACCCCGACCGCGAGGTGCGCGAGAACCTGGCGAAGCTCGCCGACCTCGCGCGGGTCCTCATGCAGCGGCGCTTCGCGGCCGGGGCGATCGACTTCGACCTCCCGACGGCGGAGATCGTGCTCGGCGACGCCGGCCATCCCACCGACATCGTGGAGGCGCCGCGCACCATCGCCCATCGCGCGATCGAGGAGGCGATGCTGGCTGCGAACCGGGCCGTCGCCGAGCACCTGGTCGCGGCACAGGTGCCCGCGCTCTTCCGGGTCCACGAGCCGCCGCTCCCCGCACAGCTCGAGGCGCTGCGCGAGCTGCTCGAGTCGTTCGATCTGCTCGATCCTTCGGACGCCGAGCTCGGCCCGAGCGAGATCGCGCGCGCGATCCAGCGCGCCGAGGGGCGCCCCGAGGAGCGCCTCGTCAACCTGGTGGCGCTGCGCTCGCTCCGCCAGGCACGCTATAGCGAGCGGAACCTCGGGCACTTTGCGCTCGTCTTCGACGCCTACCTGCACTTCACCTCGCCGATCCGCCGCTACGCCGACCTGGTGGTGCATCGAGCGCTTCGCGACCTCCTCCAGGACACGCCTGCCTCGCGCGCCCGTGCGCAGCGCCGCGGGGACCGGCTGGCCGGGCTGGCCGCGCGCGTCTCCTGGTGCGAGCGCGTGGCCATGGAGGCCGAGCGCGAGGCGGTCGACGTGAAGAAGTGCGTCTTCCTGCGCGACCGCGTCGGCGAGCACTTCCCGGGCAGCGTGTCGCGCGTGGCACGCCACGGCGTCTACGTGGCGCTCGACCCGTTCTTCGTCGAGGGCCTGGTGCACGTGCGGCGGCTTCCCGGCGTCTGGCAGCTCGACGAGCGCAGCTTCTCGCTGGTGGCGCGCGGTGGGCGCGGGCGGCTGCGCCTCGGCGATCGCGTCGAGATCCGCGTCGCACAGGTCGACGTCGCGCGCGGATGGATCGACTTCGAGCTGGTGGAGCGAAGCGCGCGGGAGCGGTCGCGGAGCTAGCTCGACCCCTCGAGGAACTCCACCACGCGCGCGATCACGTGCTGCTGCTGCTCCTCGCGGATCTCCGCGAAGATCGGGATCGCGAGCGTCTCGCGGGCGGCGCGCTCCGTCTCGGGCAGGTCGCCCTCCCGGTAGCCCAGCGCCGCGAAGCACGGCTGCTGGTGAAGGCCGAGCGGGTAGTACACCTCGCTGTCGATGCCGCGCTCGGCGAGGTGGCGGCGCAGCGCCTCGCGGCGCTCGCCGGGAACGCGCAGCACGTACTGGTGGTACACGTGCACGGCCGGCTCGCGCGGCGCGGCCGGGAAGCGGAGCGGGAGCCCTCCCGCCGCGAGCGGGATCGAGGTCGGCCGTCCGCCCGCCTTCGCGAAGGCTTCGTCGTAGCGGCGCGCCGCCAGGCGCCGCGCGGCCGTCCAGGCGTCGAGGTGCCGCAGCTTCACCCGCAGCACCGCCGCCTGGAGGGCGTCCAGGCGCGAGTTCATGCCGACCTCGACGTGGTGGTAGCGACGGCTCGCGCCGTGCACGCGCAGCCGCGCGACGTGGTCCGCGAGCGCCTCGTCGTCGGTGGCAATCAGGCCTCCCTCGCCGGCGCCGCCCAGGTTCTTGCTCGGATAGAAGCTGAAGCAGGCGACGCGCCCGCGCGCGCCGATGCGGCGGCCGCCGGTGTCGCGGGCGCCGATCGCCTGCGCGGCGTCCTCGATCAGGGGCACGCCGAGCTCGGCCGCGAGCGCCAGCAGCGCATCGAGGTCGGCGGCGCGACCGTAGAGATGGACGGGCAGGATGGCGCGCAGCCGCGAGCAGCGCGCGGCGGCGCGGCGCGCCGCCGCCGGGTCGAGCGAGCAGCCCGCGGCCTCGATGTCGGCGAAGACGGGCGTGGCGCCGAGCCGCGCGATCGAGCCCCCGGTGGCGAAGAAGGTGAAGGCGGGGCAGAGCACCTGGTCGCCGGGCCCGACGCCGAGGGCCTGGAGCGCGAGCAGCAGCGCGTCCGATCCGGACTTGCAGCCGACCGCGCGACGCGCCTCGCAGTAGGACGCCAGCTCGCGCTCGAGCGACTCGACCTCCTCGCCGAGCACGAAGGCCTGGCGCTCGAAGACGCGATCGACGGCGGCGCGCAGCTCGCCGCGGATCTCCGCGTACTGCGCGCGCAGATCGAGGGCGGGGACCCTCAACGCGCGTCGTCCCCGAGCAGCGCGTGGACCTCGCGCCGCATCTCCTCGACGAAGCGCGGCGTCGAGAAGCGCTCGGCGTGGCTCCGGATCAGCTTCGGATCGAAGAATCCCTCCGCCGCCTCGAAGCGATGGATGGCGCGCACCAGATCGTCGCCGGTCTGCGCGTCGAACCAGACGCCGGTGGCGCGCGCGGCGGTGTCGGGTGCGCCGGCGAGCGGGAGCACCGTCTCGGTGGCCCCGCCGCGGCCGTACGCGATCACCGGTCGCCCGCTGGCCTGGGCCTCGAGCGCACACAGGCCGAAGTCCTCCTCCTGCGGGTACAGGAGCGCGCGGCAGCGCGCGTACAGGTCCGCGAGCTCCGCGTCCGGAATGCGGCCGGTGAACTCGATCGAGCGCGCGGCGCGGCGCTTGAGCATGGACTGCCGCGGACCTTCGCCGATCACCACCAGCCGCCGCCCGAGGCGCCCGAGCGTCTCGATCGCGAGATCCTCGCGCTTGTAGGGCACGAACGCCCCGACCAGCAGATAGAAGTCCTCGGGCGGTCGCCCGCTCGGGTGGAACCGCTCGGTGTCGATGGGCGGATAGAGGACCGCCGCGTCGCGACCGTAGTGGCGCCGGACGCGCTCCGCGACGGCGCGCGAGATGGCGAGGAAACGGGTCACCTGCTCGGGTCGGCTCGAGCGGAGGTCGAAGTGCCGGAGCGCGGCGACGAGCGGCGTCGCGAGCGCACGCCGGGGGCCCCGCCCCAGGTACACGTCGATCTGATCCCAGACGTAGCGCATCGGGGTCAGGCAGTAGCAGAGGTGCGGAATTCCCGGGCCCACGCGCACCGCCTTGGCTACCGCGTGCGAGACCGACACGACGAGGTCGCAGCCTTCGACCCGGAGCCTGCGCGCCGCCCACGGGTGGAGCGGCAGGAGCTTCCGGTAGTGGCGTCCGGAGCCCGGGATTCCGTCGAGGGCGCTGGCGTGGATGCGCAGCGCGTCGATGCGCGGGGTGGTGGCGCCCGGCACGTGGAAGAGGGTGTAGAGGTCGGCGTCGGGCCAGAGGCCCGCGAGCACGTCGAGCACGCGTTCCCCGCCGCGCAGACCCGTCAGCCAGTCGTGGACCAACGCGACGCGCACGGCTAGGCGACCGGCCCGTCCTCGAGCTCGGCGGCGAGCCCCTCCCATTCCTTGTACAGCGCCTCGACCTCGGCGCGCAGCGCCGATCGCTCGGCCTCGAGCGCGCGCATGCGCTCGCCGTCGCGATGCACGGAAGGCTCGGCCATCCGCCAGCCGATCGCCTCGAGCGCGCTCTCGCGCTCGAGGATGCTCTGCTCGACGCGCGCCAGACTGCGCTCGATGCGGTGGCGGGCAATCTTCTGACTTCGCTCGCCTGCGGCTCGCTGGGTGTTCGAGCCTTGCTGAGCTGCAGCACGTCCTGATTGACTTCGCTCGCCTGCGGTTCGCTGCGCGCTCGGGCCCTGCTGAGCTGCAGCGCGTCCTGATGAACTTCGCTCGCCTTCGGCTCGCTGCGCGCCGCCTGCGGCGGCTTGCGGGGATATTCCGCCCGATCGAATTGCCCCGGAGGCAGCGGGGCCGTTGGTCGCGCTGGACTGCTTCAGGTACGCGTCGTAGTTGCCGGTGAAGTCGCGGAGCCTGCCCGCGCGCACCTCGAGCACGCGGGTCGCGACGGCGTTCACGAACGCGCGATCGTGGGAGACGAAGAGCAGGGTGCCCTCGTAGCCGCGCAGGGCGTCCTCGAGTACCTCGCAGGCTGCCAGGTCGAGGTGGTTGGTGGGCTCGTCCAGCACCAGGAAGTTGGCGGGGCGCAGCAGCAGTCGGGCGAGCGCGAGTCGCGCCTTCTCGCCGCCCGAGAGCACGGCCACCTTCTTCTGGACGTCGTCGCCCGAGAAGAGGAAGGCGCCGAGATGGCCGCGCAGGCGCGGCACGTCGTCGATCGCGGCGATGCGCTCGAGCTCGCCGAGCACGCTGCCGTCCGGATCGAGCGACTCCAGCTGGTGCTGCGCGTAGAAGGTCTGGGTCACCCGATGGCCGAGCCGCCGCATCCCGCGCTCGATCGGCACGGTCCCCGCCGCGATCCGGAGCAGGGTCGACTTGCCGGCGCCGTTCGGCCCGACCAGCGCGACGCGGTCGCCCCGGCGCAGCAGCAGGTCGAGGTCCTCGTACACTCTCGTTTCGCCGTATCCCTGCGCCACCCCCTCGAGAGCCAGGACGATGTCGCCCGCGCGCACCGGCGGCGGGATGCGCAGGTGCATGCGGCGGGCGTTCGCGCGCGGCGCCTCGGTCGCGTCGCGCTCCATACGCGCGATCATCTTGATGCGGCTCTGCGCCTGGCGCGCCTTCGACGCCTTGTAGCGGAATCGGTCGACGAAGCGCTCGAGCTCGGCGCGCCGGCGCTCCTCGCTTCGCCGCCGCGCCTCCGCCTGCTCGCGCCGCGCCGCGCGCTGCTCGAGATAGGCCTCCCAGTTGCCCTCGTACACGGTGAGCACGCCGTGCTCGAGCTCGGCGATGCGCGTGGTGTGGCGGGTCAGGAAGGTGCGATCGTGCGAGACCGCCACGACGGCGCCGCGGTACGCGTCGAGGAAGCCCTCGAGCCACTCGATCGCCGGGAGGTCGAGATGATTGGTCGGCTCGTCGAGGAGCAGCACGTCCGGCTCGGCGAGCAGCAGCTTGGCGAGCTGGATGCGCATCAGCCAGCCGCCGCTGAACGAGCGCACCGGGCGCCCCCTCTCCTCGGTGCCGAAGCCGAGGCCCGCGAGCACGCGTTCGACGCGGGCCTCGCGCCGGAAGCCGTCCGCCGCGTCGAAGCGCGCGCGCAGCGCGTCGTAGCGTTCGACGAGCGCGCGCGCCGGCTCCCCGCTCCCGGCGGCCATCCGCGCCTCGAGCTCGCGCGCCTCGCGGTCGAGCGCGTCCAGGTGCGCGAGCGCGCGGGCGGCCTCCTCGCGCACCGAGTGGGAGAGCGTCGGGTCGACCTCCTGCCCGAGGCGCCCGATCCGCACTCGGCGCGGCGCCAGGACGCGTCCCGCGTCGGGCGCCTCCTCGCCGCCGAGCAGGCGCAGCAGGGTCGTCTTGCCGGCGCCGTTGGGACCGACGAGGCCAAGGCGATCGCGCGGGCGCAGCTCGAACGCCACGCCCGCGAAAAGGCAGCGCTCTCCGATCTGCCGGGCGAGTGCTTCGGCGCGCAGCAGCACGCGCGCAATCTAGCAGTCGGTTCAACCCGCTCGCCGCAGCGACCGATGAGACAAGATGGACCGGGCGGGGCCGCCTCGAGGGAGACGCCCGCATGGACGCCGAAGGAATCCTGGTCGCCGGCGAGCACGGCATCCATCTCCTGTTCGACACTCCGACGATCGGAGCCGCCCTCGCGGAGGATCCCGAGGCGCTGCGCTCGATCGCGGCCGCGCGACGGCTCGAGCTGCGCGCCGTGGTCCAGGCAATCCTCGCGGCGCCGGCGGCAGAGCAGGCGCGCGCGTTCATCGCGGAGCTGCCGAGCGACCTCCGCCACGCGCTGGTGATGCTCTACTTCGAGCTGCTCGAGCGCCGTCTGCGGAGCCGCAGCCCCGTGCTGCACTGAGCCGGGGCGACCCTGCGGCCTCGTCGCCGGCCCCTCGCTATCGCGCGGGAGGCTCCGGTGCTCCCTCCGCGACCAGCTCGATCGGGTTGCAGTCGAGGCCGGCGGCGATCAGGCACAGGGTCGCGAACGGAATCGGCGCGTTGCGCTCCTCGACGGCCGAGAGCAGCGTCGGGGCGAGCGTGGCGCGCAGCCCCGTCGCGGCCTCTTCCGCGCGCCCGATCGCATCGACCAGCTCGCGCACCGACCAGCCGCGGGCGTGGCGGCGACCTCGGATCGCGAGCCCATCGGGTCGGACCGGGCGCAGGTCGTCCTCGTCGAGGTCGGACATGGAATGCCTCGCTGCGCCTCCAGGTTCGCACGTCGGGAGGCGCTTTCCTAGACTGCGCGCCGTGCGCGGCCGCATCGAAGTCGACGGCGACCTCGCGCCCGTAGTGATCCCGGCCGAGGTGCTGAACGAGGTGTTCGCCCACGCCCGCGAGGCGGAGCCCGAAGAGTGCTGCGGCCTCATCACGGGCGACGTGCGGCTCCGACACCGTGTCGTGGTGCGCTGCCGCAACGACATGACGCTCCACCACCGCCGGGATCCGGGGACATACCCGCGCGATGGGACCGAGGCGTTCCACATGAACGAGCAGGACTACCTCGCTGCCGAACGGGAGGCCAGCACGCGCGGCGAGGACGTCACCTGCGTCTACCACTCGCACGTCGGGTGCGGCGCGTACTTCTCCGAGCTCGACCAGGAGTTCGCCGAGCAGCCGCACTTCCCGTTCCCCCATGCCGATCACCTCGTGGTGTCGGTGATCGGCGGCAAGGTGGGCGACCCGGTGCTGTTCGAGCGGCGGCGCGGGGAGGCGCCGGGCCGCTGGCGGACGGGCCGGCGCGGCGCTTCGGCGGGGCGGGATGGGCTCCCGGGATTCGTCGGGCGCGGCGTGATGCACGGGCGCTCGTGAGCGGCTCGCTGCCCCGCCGCGTGGCCCTCCTCGCATGCGCCCTCGCCGCGAGCGGTGGCTGCTCGACCGGGGGAGCGCTCCAGCTCTCGGAGCTCCCGGCGTCGCCCGTGGCGGTGCTGTATCGGAACGAGAGTGCGGCGACGAAGCACGCCGGCGCGATGAAGGACCTCGAGGAGCGGCAGCAGGGCGGTGGCGGCCAGGGGTTGGTCCGTCTCGAGGATCTCGACGCGCTCTTCGGCGGGGTGCCCGATGCGGCGAAGCGGGTCGCCGAGCCGGGGCACCTCGCGTTGATCGATCCCCACACCGGCCGCGCGACCGAGGTGGACAACGTGCCGCCCGGCGCCCATCCGCTCGGCTGGTCGCCCGACCGCAAGACGCTCCTGCTGGCGGGCCGCTGGCGCGATGGCACGCAGCTCTTCGCATGGGACCGCGCCGCGGGCACCGTGCAGATCCTGACGTCGGGACCCTACGAACATCCGCAGGGCTGCCTGCTCGCGGACGGGCGCCTGGTGGCGCTCGAGATCGACGCGAGCGGCGGCAAGAAGATCTCGCGCCTCGTCGCCACGCCGAAGGGCGGGACGGGAGTGCGACCGCTCACGGAAGGTCCCTCGGAGGCGCAGCCCGCCTGCTCGCCGACCGAGGACCAGATCGCCAACGTCACGATCGGGAGCGACGGCGTGCCCGTGATCGTGGTGCGGACGCTCGACGCGCCCCAGTGGCCGCATCTGGCCGCGCGCGGCTTCAACCCGACCTTCACGCCCGATGGGAAGTGGATCCTGTTCGCCGCCAAGACCCAGCAGGGCAAGCGCGTGTTCCGCGTGCGCCCCGACGGCAGCGGGCGCAGCGCGGTGAGCCAGAGCACCCAGGAGGAGAGCGAGCCCGCCGTCTCGCCCGACGGCCGCTACGTTGCGTACGTCGTCGAGCAGGATCACCGCGACAAGCTCTGGGTGCGGCGCATCGACTTGACGGGCGGCGATCGGCCGCTGCTGGGTGACGGCGACGGCGTGTCACCGGTCTGGTAGGCCGGGACTTCGAGGGAGGTCGGCGGGAATGGATGTGGAGCGGAAGGGCGCGCGGGATCTGGTGCCGGTGCACGGGGGGCTCGTGGAGCCGGTGGATCGCGTGGTCCCGCTCAGCGCGCGGCCGCGGCTGCTCGCGGAGGCCGAACGGCTGCCCGCGATCCGCGTGAGCCGCGCCGACCTCTCGACGGTGCACCGCATCGCCGACGGCACCCTGTCGCCGCTCGAGGGGCCGATGGGCGCGGAGGATTGGCATCGCGTCCTCGACCACGGCGTGCTCCTGCGCGACGGCCGCCGCTACGCCTGGGGCATCCCCCTCTCGCTGCCGGTCGGCGAAGGCGAGGCGCGCGCCCTGTCGGCCGGCGGGTCGGCGGCGCTGCGCAGCGAGACGGGCGCGTGCGTCGGGATCCTTGACGGCGTCGAGCTCTTCGACTGGGACAAGCACAAGTACGTGCGGCAGGTCTACGGCACCGAGCGCTTCGACCATCCGGGCGGCCGCATGACCGAGGCCGACGAGCGGACCCGGCTCGTCGGCGGGCGCCTGCGCGCGCTCCCGCAGGAGGCGCGTCCGGAGTGGGGCCAATACCTGTTCTCTCCCCGACTCTCGCGCGCGCTGATCCGCGAGCGGAAGTGGCAGCGCGCGCTGGCCTTCCAGACCCGCAATCCGCTCCACCGCGCGCACGAGTACGCGCTGGTGGCGGGCGCCGAGCGGCTGACGCGCGAGGGCTTCTTCACGGGCGTGGTGCTGATGCCGCTGGTCGGCGAGCTGAAGGGCGACGATGTCCCCGCCGCCGTGCGCATGCAGTGCTACCGCGTGCTGCACGACCAGAAGCTGCTGGGCCAGGGCGACAAGGACGAGGCGCTCTGGCGCTCGGCGGGCTACGACCTCGCCGAGGTGTTCGAGGTCATCGCGCTCGACATGAAGATGTTCTACGGCGGGCCGAAGGAGGCGATCATGCATGCCATCTACCGCCAGAACCACGGCTTCAGCGACCTGGTGATCGGGCGCAAGCACGCCGACGCACCCTTCGACGACGGCACGCCGATCTGGGGCGACTTCGACGCGCAGCACATCTTCGACGCGCTGCCGGGCGAGCTCCACCTGCGCCCCTGCAAGATCGGCTTCGCCGCCTACTACGAGTCGATCGGCCGGGTCGATCTCACCGACCACCACCCGGACGAGAAGCCCTTCGCGATCAGCGGCACCAAGGTCCGCGAGCAGCTCCTGCGCGGCGAGCGGCCCGACCCGCGCATCCTGCGGCCCGAGGTGGCCGAGGTGCTGATCCAGGCCTACCGCTCGTGAGGATCGGCGTCCCTCGCGAGACCAAGGACAACGAGGGCCGGATCGGCATCGTGCCGGATGGCGTGCGCCAGCTCGCCGCTGCAGGGCACGAGGTCCTGGTCGAGCGGGGCGCGGGCCTCGGGAGCGGCTTCGCCGACGACCGCTTCGCCCAGGCGGGCGCGCGCCTGGTCGAGGTCGAGGAGGTGTGGAGCAGCCCGCAGCTGATCGTGAAGGTGAAGGAGCCGAACGCGCAGGAGGTGAAGCGCCTGCGCCCCGGCGTCGGGCTCTTCTGCTACCTGCACCTCGCGCCGAACCGCGCGCTCACCGAGGCGCTGCTGGCGGCCGAGGTAGTCGCCATCGCCTACGAGACGATCCAGCAGCCCGACGGCGCATTTCCGGTGCTCGCGCCGATGAGCGAGGTGGCGGGCCGGCTCGCGATCCAGGTCGGCGTCACGCTGCTGCAGCGAGATCGCGGCGGGAAGGGCGTGCTGGTCGGCGGCGTGCCGGGCGTCATGCGGGGCCGGGTGGCGGTGATCGGCGCCGGCACGGTCGGGATCAACGCGGTGCGGGTCGCCCACGCGCTCGGCGCAGAGATCGACGTGCTCGACGTCGACCTGAAGCGCCTCACCTACGTGTACGATCTGTTCCACGGGGAGCTGAACACGCTCTACTCGAACCGCGTCAACCTCGAGCGCTCGGTGGCGCACGCGGATCTGCTGGTGGGAGCCGTCTACCTGCGAGGCCGGCGCGCCCCGCGCATCATCACCGAGAGGATGGTGCAGTCGATGGAGCCCGGCTCCGTGGTCGCCGACGTGGCGGTCGACCAGGGCGGCTGCATCGAGACGATCCGGCCGACCACGCTCTCCGATCCCACCTACGTGCGGCACGGAGTGATCCACTACGGTGTCGCCAACATGCCGGCCGCCGTGCCGCGCACCTCGACCTTCGCGCTCACCAACACCACTCTGCCCTACGTGGAGCGCATCGCGGAGCGCGGCCTCGCGGCGGCCGTGCTCGAGGAGCCGGCGCTCGCGCTCGGCGCCAACGTGTGGCGCGGCGCCCTGGTGTGCGAGGGGGTCGCCGAGGCCCACGAGCTGCCGCTGCGCGCGCTCTCCGACGTGGTCCGGTGATCGACGGCGCGATCGCCTGCTTCACCTTCGACAATCTCGGCGAGGCGGCCGAGATCGGCGCCGGCCGGCTCGCGGGGCCGCTCGCGCCGGGGGCCGACGCCTCGCTCGCGCTCGGCCAGCCGCGGCTGCTCGCGCTGCTCGCCCGGCGCGGCGTGCGCGCGAGCTTCTTCGTCGAGGGCTGGAACGGCGTGCACCACGCGGCCGCCGTCGCGGAGATCGCGGCGTGCGGTCACGAGTTGGGCTGCCACGGGTGGCTGCACGAGCGCTGGGGCGATCTCGAGCCGGAGCGAGAGGCGGATCTGCTGCGGCGCGCGACCGAGGCGCTGGCCCGCGCGGCCGGTGCGCCGCCGCTGGGCTTCCGCGCCCCCGGAGGCTCGCGCACCGATGCGACCGAGCGCCTGCTGCTCGAGCTCGGCTACCGCTACGACGCGAGCCTGGGCGACGGGATGCGGCCGGCGCGACTGGCGGCCGGCCTGGCCCAGGTGCCCTTCGTCTGGGCGGGGGTGGACGGCGCCTGGTACCTGCGCCCCACGCCGGCCGAGCCCGATCAGGTCCGCGACGCGTGGCTCGCCGCGCTCGAGCGAACGGCCGAGCGGGGAGGGCTCTTCGTGCTCGTGTGTCACGCCTTCATCACCGGCGTCGACCCGGAGCGCATCGCCGCGCTCGACGCGGTGATCGAGGCCGCCCAGGGCGAGGAGCGCGTGGCCGTGCGCACGCTCGGCGAGGTAGCCGCCGCGCTTCCCTGATCCGAGACGAGCGCCCGCGCTCAGAGCATTCGGATGCGAGGGGCCGCTGCCCGTGCCAGGAGCGCCTGCGCGTCGGCGCCGTCCTCGGGGTGCCGGGCGTAGCCGAAGGCGAGCGCAGGGCGCGCATCGCCCTCTCCGTGATGCTTGCTCACGTGCTCGGCCACCGCGCGCGCGAGCTGCGCGACGGGCTCACTTCCGTGCGAGAGCGGGAGCAGGACGAGGATCCGGCCCTCCGACTCAACGGCGACGCCGCGCTCGCCGAGGTGGGCGCGCACGCCCTCGCCGGCGAGACGCAGCGCGCGCGCGGCGTCGGGCTGGACGCCACCTTCGATCGAGATCGAGACGATCGCGAAGCGGCTGCGCGCCGCGAGCTCGGCCTCGATCCGGGCCTCGAGCGGGTGCGGCGGACTGGCCTCCACCTCTGCGGGCGGCGCTGGCGCGGCGGCGCGCTCGAGCGCGTGTGCCGCGTAGCGCGCCAGCCGCTCGAGCCAGGCGCGTTCGTCGGCGTCGAACCCGAACGGAGCGGAGCCCGGCCCCGATCGGCGCCCGTAGACCGCGAGCGTTCCGAGGGGTGCTCCCGCTGCGATGAGCGGTGCGGCGAGCAGCGCATGCTCCTCGTCCGGACCGAGGTCGCGCTCACCGACGAGGGCTCCGCGCCGCAGCGCCTCGCGCGCGGCGGCGCGATCCAGCGCGAGCAGCTCCGCGCGCTCCGGATCGGAGGCGGGGCCGTCGTAGGAGCGGACCGGGAATCGCGTTCCGGCGCGCACGCGCACCACCGCGTGCACGGCGTCGAGGCCGAGCGCGCCCGACGCCGCGGCGAAGCGCGCGATCTCGTCGACATCCTGCAGCGCGAGCAGCCGCAGGGCCGCCTCGTGCAGGGCGTCGGCGCGGAGGCCGCGCGCGCGCGCGCGCTCCTCGCCGTCGATGCGCGCGAGCTCGCGCCCGGCCGTCGCCGCGATCTCCGCGAGCACCGGCTCGAGATCGACACGAGGTGCGCGCTCGCCCGCCTGCACGGCGAGCACGCCCGAGCCCGCGAGCGGGAGCGCCGCGTACACCAGGGCGTCGTCGCGTCGCAGCAGGACCGGTTCGCCGTCGCGGAGCACGCGCCCGTCGACCCCTTCACCCGGCGCCAGGCGAAGCGCGCCGGCCAGGGTGCCCCCCGCGTGCGAGCTCGCCGCCAGCCGCGCCTCGCCGTCCCCGGTCGGGCGGAGCCAGAGCGTCGCGCTGCCGCCGCCCGCGCGCTCCGCCGCGAGGCGGCAGAGAGCGGCCAGACGGGTGGACAGGGGCTCCGCCGCGGCCAGCCGCTCGCGGACCTCGCGCGCCGCCTCGTCGCACGCGAGCCGTCTCCGCCGCGCATCGGCCGCCACCGCGCGCCGAAGGAGCTGCGCGGCCGGCCGCGCGAACGCCTCGGCGAATCGCAGATCGGTGTCGTCGAAGAGATCGCCACGGGTCGGGTGGTGGAGGCAGAGGACGCCGGCTGTCGTCTCCTCGTCCCGGAGGGGAGCGATCAGCGCCGCCGCGACGTCGAATCGCTCGCGCGCCGCGGAGAAGCGCATGGGATCGATGGGGCCGCGCAGCAGCAGCGGACGCCCGAGCGCCGCCGCGCGCCCCGCCACGCCCTCGCCGGCCGGGCGCCGGGCGGCGGGCCAGAGCGTGGGCTCGAGCCCGACCGCGGCGCGCACGACCAGCTCGCCGGCCTCGAGCGCCAGCACCGAGCCGTGCGTCGCGCCCGTCGCCGCGAGCGCCGTCTCGAGGAGGCGCGCGCACAGCGCGTCGGGCTCGTCCGCGAGCGCGGCCGCGTCCGCGATCTCGCCGAGAGCGGTGAGCAGCTCCTCGCGCGGCGTGCGATCGGGCGCCGCGGCCGGGATCGGCTCGGGCGCCGGCGGCTGCGCGCCCTCGAGCCGCCACGCCAGACGGGCCGCGGCGGGCGTCAGCACCTCGAGGCCGCCGCCGACCAGGCTCGCGAAGCGCTCGCGGAAGGGCGGGGTGATGCCGGAGTCGATTGCGGCGTCGAGGGCGGGATCGCCCTCGAGCTCGAGCGGGTCGTCGGTGAGCGTCCGCTGCAGGAGCGCCGCGCAGGCGGGCTCGAGGAGTGCCAGCCGGCGCCGGAGCACGCGCGCCTCCGGATCGAACGCCGCAACGACCTCGAGGTCCGCGCGCGCACCGAGCGCCTGGAGGAGCGGCAGCACCTCCGGCGTGACTCCGTACACGGCGATGCGGCGCCGCATTCCTCCCTCGCGGCATCCCGCAGCGCAGCCCGGCTCAGTCGAGCAGCGCCTCCAGCGAGATGGCGAGGCGGAAGCGTAGCTCGCGACCGTCGGGATCCGCGAGCGCGAGCGGCACGACCAGCGTCCGCGGGCCGGAGAGCTCCGCGCTCCCGGCAGCGACGAGCCGCCAGCCCGACGCCTCGCGCAGCTCGGAGGAGGCGCCCGCATCGGCGTGCAGCTCGTGCCAGGAGACGTCGAGCATGCCCTGGGCGCGCTCCACGGCGGCGTCGCGGGCGTCGAACGGATCCGCGTCGGCAGCGACCAGGGCGGCGGCGGCCAGATCGGGGATGGGTTGCTGAGCTGCTCGCTTCGCTTCTTGCTGAGCTGCTGCGCGTCCGTTGACTTCGCTCGGCTTCGCCTCGCTGCGCGCGATCGCTTCGCGCTCGCTTGCAGGATGATCCAGACGATCGCGTTGCCTCGGAGGCGGCGGGGGGGTTGGCTGCTGAGCTGCAGCGCGTCCCATCTGTGGACTTCGCTCGCTGCGCGCGCCCGCTTCGCGGGCGCTGGCCGATATTCCAGGCGCTCCGGTTGCCTCGGAAGTGACGGGGTCGGGTGCGGGGCGTCGCGGCGCGGTGGATGCGCGTGCGCTCGGGACGACGCCCTTCTCGCGCAGCGTGCGCACCACGCGCTTCGAGATGGTGGTGAGGGTCTGGAGCACGCCGGCGCCCTCGCTGGCGACGGCCTCGAAGACGGCGGCGCCGCGCACGTCGAGCTTCCGATGCAGCTCTTCGAGCACGTACGGGTCCGAGAGGTCCTGCTTGTTGTACTGCACGACCAGCGGGACCTGCTCGAGCGTGCGCCCGTAGGCGGCGAGCGCGCTCCGCAGCTCCTCGAAGGCGGCGACGTTCTCGTCGATGCGCTCGCGGCGCGCGTCGACCACGAAGACCACGCCGTCGACGCGGTCGAGAAGCTGCTTGCGGGTCGGCGCGTGCTCGCCCGCGCCCGGCACCGCGACGATCTGGATCCGCGTGCGCACCCCCGCGATCTCGCCGAGCTCGATCGGGAGCCGGTCGTAGCCCACGGTGGGATCGAGGCGGGTCGGCACCTGCTCGAGGCGCCCGCGGTGATCCGGTCGCAGCTTGGCGTGGATCGTGCGCAGGTTCGTCGACTTGCCCGAGCCCTCGATGCCCCAGTAGACGATCCGCGCGTTGACCTCCCCGCGCTCCGCGTTCGCCTCGGCCATCACTTCCCCTTCCTCTGCAGCAGCCGCCGCGCGTGCGTCGCCACGGCGGACGAGACCTCCTTGCTCTTCATGAGCGAGCGCAGGTCGCGCTCCTGGAGGTAGTTCAGGAACTTGATCGCGGTCTGCTGCGGCGTCTTCGGGTTGCTCGCCAGCGCGAGCTTGACCTGATAGCCGCGCGTCCACTCCCGGTTCGATGAGATGATGCGCAACACATCGTCGCTCACGTTGCGGGCCTTCGCGAAGGCCACGACCTCCTGCTCCTGCACCTTCGGGCTCCGCACCGCCGCGGCCGCCACCAGCTTGTTGCGGTCGCGCACCAGGAGCGAGCGCGCCTCCTGGTTGCCCAGGCGGGCGAGCTTGATCTTGTCGAAAACCGACATCTTCTGCACCAGGGCGTGGAGGTTCTTGGTGGCCTCCTCGTCGAGCGGCGCGCCGCTGTCCACGACGAGCTCCTGCGCGAAGCCCGAGACGTCCTCGCCGAGCACGGCGTTCAGCACCGCTCGCGCCTCGGCGTCGTTGACCGGCGCCGGGGGCGGCAGCACGTCGCCGTCGAGGTCGTCGACGACCTCCTCGGCGCGGCGCTCGAGGCCGAGGAAGCCGAGGATGCGGTCGATCACCGCGCGGCCGGTGAGCGGATTCTGGCCGAGGGCGTCGACGATCTCCGGGCAGCGCAGCATGCGCTCCTGGTTGTTCGACACGATCTCGACGACGCGCCGGTGCGGGAGGCCGGCAAGGAACGCGACGGTGGCGTCGTCGGCGGCCGCGTTCAGCGCGATTGCCTCGAGGCGCTCGGGCAGGTCGCGGAATGCGTGCGCGCAGTAGGAGAGCACCGCGGGGTGGGCCGCTCCCCCCAGCGCGGCGGACATCACGGTGTCCGGCAGCCGCTCGATGCTCTTCTGGGCGCGCTCCTTGACGGGCGCCTCGGCGTCGTGCGCCAGGACGAAGAGCACGGTGAGCAGCTCGACCGGCGGCAGCGGCAGAGCGCCCGACGCGGCGAGCAGGCGCACGTCGAGCGGCGCGTCGCGCCGCACGTAGCGCTCCGCCTCCGGCGACAGGACGAGCCGGATCTTGTGCTTCCCGCTCACGCCCGGCGCTGCCCCCCTCCGACGCGCCTCCGGCTCAGGACTCGCCGCCTGCCGACGCCTTGGCTTCCTCGATGATCTTGTCCCGGAACGCGGCCGGAACCTCTTCGTAGTGCGCGAACGCCATCTGGAAGGCGCCCTTGCCCCCCGTGAGGCTCGTCAGCACGCTCGCGTACTCCAGCATTTCGGCCATGGGGACTTGCGCCTTGATCACCGAAGTCGAGCCGAGCTGGTCGGTGGCCTGCACGCGGCCCCGGCGGCTGTTCAGATCGCCGATCACGTCGCCCATGTGCTCGTCCGGAGCCGAGACCTCGACGTGCATCACCGGCTCCAGCAGGGTCGGCCGGGCCTGCTCGGCGGCCGCCTTGAAGCCGAACGAGCCCGCGAGCTTGAAGGCCATCTCGTTCGAGTCGACCGGGTGGTGCTTCCCGTCGATGCATCGCACCCGGATGTCCACCACCGGGAAGCCGGCCAGCGGTCCGTGGTGGAGGGCCTCCGCGACCCCCTTCTCGACCGCGGGGATCAGGTTGCGCGGGATGGCGCCGCCCACGATCTCGTCGACGAACTCGAAGCCTGCCCCGCGGGGCATGGGCTCGATGGAGAGGTAGCAGACTCCGAACATGCCCTTCCCGCCGGTCTGCTTCTTGAGCTTGCCCTCCACGTTCTCGACCTTGCGCGTGATCGTCTCGCGGTAGGGCACCTTGGGGCGCTGGAGGTCGATCTCCAGGCTGAACATCCGCTTGAGCCGCTCGGCGGCGATCCGGATGTGGAGCTCGCCCATGCCGGTGAGCAGGAACTGCCCGGTGTTGGGATCGCGGTCGACGTGGAGCGTCGGGTCCTCCTCCACGAGGCGCGCGAGCGAGGAGAAGAGCTTGTCCTCGTCGCCCTTGGAGCGGGCGGCGATCGCGTAGGCGAGCACGCCGCGCGGGATCGGGATCGCTGCGAGCTTGACGCCGCCCTTCTCGGCGCAGAGGGCGTGCCCGGTGTGGACGTCCTTCAGCTTCGCCACCGCGACCACGTCTCCCGGGCCCGCTTCGGGGACCTCGACGTGCTCGTGGCCGCGCAGCAGCAGGAGCTTGCCGAGGCGCTGCCGCGAGCCGTTCGTCGCGTTCAGCACCGAGGTGTCCGCGTGCAGGCTCCCGGACACCACGCGGAAGACCGACAGCAGCCCGGCGTAGCGGTCGATCACCGTCTTGAAGACGAGTGCGGCGAAGGGCGCGTCCGGGCGGGCCGGCACGGGCGTCTCGGACTCGGCGGCGTGCCAGGGCCGCGCATCGGGCGGCGAGGGGAGGATCTCGGCGATCGCGCGCAGGACGGGCTCGATCCCGATCGCGCGCGCCGCCGAGCCCGCGAAGACCGGGACCCGCTTGCCGCTGCGCACGCCGGCAACGAGCCCGGCGAGTACCTCCTCGTCGGAGAGCGGGTTGCCCTCGAGGTACTTCTCGAGCAGCGCGTCGTCGCACTCGGCCACCGACTCGACGAGCTGCAGGCGCGCCGCCTCCGCCTCGTCGGCGAGCGCGGCCGGGATCTCGCCGGCTCCCTTGTCTCCGATCGCCTTCATGGCGAGCAGGTCGATGACGCCCGCGCCGCCCGGAATCGGCATCGTGAGCACGATCGGGCTGGCCTCCATCTTCGCGAGCGACTCGACGGCGACGTCGAAGTCCGCGCGGTCGCGGTCGATGCCGTTCACGAAGGCGATCACGGAGAGGCCGAGGCCGCGCGCCGTCCTCCACATCCGCTCGGTGCCGACCTTGGCGCCGTCGACCGCCGAGACCACCAGGATCGCGGCGTCGAGCGCGTGCAGCGCGAGCTGGCCGTCGCTCTGGAAGTTCGGATCGCCCGGCGTGTCGACCAGCGTCAGGTGCTTGCCCGCCCAGTCGAAGGCATACACGGAGGTACCGACGGTGCTCCCCTGCCGCTCCTTCTCCTCGGGCAGCGTGGTGAGCACCGAGGTTCCTGCCGTCACGCTGCCGAGGGTCGGGATCGCCCCGGCCTTGAAGAGCAGCGCCTCGCCGAGCGACGTCTTGCCGTCGGCGGAGTGACCGACCAGGGCGAAGTTGCGGGTGTCGGCGGCGGCGACGTCCTTCATGGCTGCCTCTCCTTGCGCGGCACCTCGCCGCGGTGGGTGCGGTTCCTCTCGAAGATCATGCGAAGGCCCTCGAGCGTGAGGAAGGGCTCGACCCGCTCGATCGTCTGGCTCTCGCTCGCCACGCGCCCGGCGAGCCCCCCGGTCGCGATCACGCGCGCGTCGGCCCCGAGCTCGGTCCGGATGCGGCCGACCATCGAGTCGACCATGCCGGCATAGCCGAACAGCATCCCGGACTGCACCGACTGCGCGGTGGTCTTGCCGATCACCGACCGCGGGCGCGCCAGCTCGACGCGGTGGAGCATGGCGGCGCGCTCGAAAAGCGCCTCCATGGCGACGTGGATGCCGGGGAAGATCGCGCCGCCCAGGTACTCGCCCTTGTCGGAGACGCAGTCGAAGGTGGTGGCGGTGCCGAAGTCGACGGCGATCACCGGACCGCCCATCAGCTCGAAGGCCGCGACCGCGTTCACCACCCGGTCGGCACCGACCTCGCGCGGGTTCTCGTAGCGGACCGGCATCCCGGTCTTGATGCCGGGGCCGACGACCAGCGGCGGGTGATCGAAGAGCTTGGTCGAGACGCGCTCCCAGATCGGCAGCAGCGGCGGCACGACGCTCGAGATGATGACGTCGGCGACGCGGCGGCTGTCGAGATGGGCCTGCTCGAAGAGCGCCCGCAGCGTGATGGCCACCTCGTCCGACGTCTGCCCGCGGTGCGTCGCGAGTCGCCAGTGCTCGCCGAGCCGCCCCTCGCCGGTCGCGTAGTCGAACGTGCCCAGCGTGACGTTGGTGTTGCCGATATCGATCGCGAGCAGGATGGACGCACTCACGCTGGAGTCCCCTCCATCCCGATGAACTTCGCTCGCCTGCGGCTCGCTGCGCGCCGCCTTCGGCGGCTTGCGCCGATATCGATCGCGAGCAGGATCGGCGCGCTCACCGGGGCTCCTCCTTCGCGATCGTCACGTCGCCTGCGACCACCCGCTCGCGCACACCGTCGCTCCGCTCCAGCAGGAGCGCGCCGTCGCCGTCGACCCCGAGCGCGAGCCCGTCGAGCGTCATCCCGCCGGTGTCGACCACGCGAATGCGCCGGCCGCGCATCCGGAAGCGCGCCTCGAAGGCCGGGCGCACGCCCTCGAAGCCCGCTTCGGCGTGACGGTCGAGCACCTCCTCGAGGGTATCGTAGAGGCGGGCCGCGAAGCCCACCCGATCGACGGTGCGGCCGGCGTGCGCCGAGAGGCTCGTGGCGAGTCTGCGGAACTCGGGCGGAAAGGCCTCGCGCGCCACGTTCAGGTTCACCCCGATCCCGAGGATCAGGAAGCGCACCCGGGTCGCCTCGCTGGTCATCTCCATCAGGATGCCCGAGGTCTTGAGCCCGCCGAGCAGCACGTCGTTCGGCCACTTGATCTCGACGGCGTCGGGATCGCCGACCTCCGCGGCCACCGCGTCGGCGACGGCCACGGCGGCCGCCAGGATGGTCGTCGGCGCGCGCGCGGTGTCGAGCGCGGGGCGCAGCACGACCGAGGTGTAGAGGTTCAGGTGGGCGGGCGAGAAGAAGGAGCGGCCGAGCCGCCCGCGCCCCGCCGTCTGGCCCTCGGCGACCACCGTCGCCCCGTGCGGCGCACCGGACCGCGCCAGCGCCGCGGCCTCGCGGTTGGTCGAGTCGGTGGTCTCGAGCCAGCGGTACTCGCGCGCCAGCCAGCGCGTGTGCAGGCGCGGCTGCACCTCCTCGGGATACAGGCGATCGGGCGCACCGGCGAGCCGGTAGCCGCCGCCCGGCTCGCCCTCGATCTCGTAGCCGAGGTCGCGCAGCGCCTCGACGTGCTTCCAGACCTGCGCGCGCGTCACGCCGAGCCCGCGCGAGAGATCCTCACCGGAGAGCGGGGCCGCTCGGGCCTGGCGCAGCGCGACGAGGACCCGCGCAGCGCCCGCGTTCATGCGCGGGCTCCCCCGGGCGCAGCCACCTCGAGCGCGACGTCGGCGACCGGCGCCGAGTGCGTGAGCGCGCCGATCGAGACGCGGTGCACGCCGCTCGCCGCGATCGCGCGCACGTTCTCGAGCGTGACCCCGCCCGAGGCCTCGAGCACCGCGCGATCGCGGAAGCGCGCGGCGAGCGTGTGGAGCTCCTCGATCGAGCGGTTGTCGAGCAGCAGCCAGGTGGCGCCGGCGGCGAGCGCCTCCTCGGCCTGCTCGGCCGACTCGACCTCCACCTGGATCTGCAGGTGCGCGGGCACGCCGGCGCGCGCGGCCTTCACTGCCGCGGTGACGCCCCCCGCCGCCGCGAGGTGGTTGTCCTTGAGCAGCACCGCGTCGTACAGGCCCATGCGGTGGTTCTCGGCGCCGCCGACCGCGGCCGCGTACTTGTCGAGCACGCGCCAGCCCGGGAGCGTCTTGCGAGTGTCGACCACGCGGCAGCCGCTTCCCTCGACGGCGAGCACGTAGCGGCGCGCGAGCGTGGCGATGCCGCACATGCGGCCGAGGAAGTTCAGCGCGGTGCGCTCGGCCGCGAGGATCGAGCGCAGGCTGCCGCGCACGTGCAGCAGCGGGAGATCGCGCTCGCGTGCTTCGCCCTCGTTCCACGCGCGCGAAACCTCGAGCGAGGGATCGACGCGCGCGAAGACGGCCTCGGCGATTGCGAGCCCGCACGCGATCAGTGGCTGCCGCGCCTCCACCACGGCCTCGCCCACGGCATCGGGTGCGATGACCGCGTTCGAGGTGACGTCGCCCGCGCCCAGATCCTCGGCCAGCGCGCGCGCGACGAGCGGCTCCCAGGACGAAGACGGCGGCAGGGCGGGGCGCGTCAACGCGTCTCGCCCGCCGCGCGGCGCATCCGCTCGAGCCGCGATTGGACGCTCGCGACCTCCTCGGCGAGGCGCGCGTTCTTGTCGCGCTCGGCGGCCACGACCTCGGGCTTGGCACGCTCCGAGAATTGAGGATTCTCGAGCTTCTTCCGGACGAAGCTCAGGTCCTTCTCGAGCTTCGACAGGGCCTTCTCCAGGCGCCGGACCTCGTCGTGGAGGAGGCTCGGGTCGTCGAGATCGACCGACACGGTGAAGCCCGCGGCCTGGACCACCGAGGCGGTCGCGGAGGGCGCCTCGTCGGAGACGACCGGTTCGGACGCTCCGGTGAGCGCCCGCAGCGCCTCGCGATGGGACCGCAGCCACGACGACGCGGCGCTCGGCAGCACGAGGCGCACGACGCTCTGCGGCGGCAGATCGAGCTCGCCGCGCACCTGTCGGATCCGGCTCACCATCTCGACGAGCACGTCCATCTCGCGCGCCTCCGCGGGCGCGAGCTTCGGGCCCGGGGTCGGATAGCGCCCCTCCATCAGGAAGCGGCCGTCGGTGTCCGGCAGCGACGCGGCGATCTCGTCGGTCACGAACGGCATGATCGGGTGCAGCGCCGTGAGCGCGCCGCGCAGCACCTCCACCAGGGTCGCCTGCGTCGCCCGTCGCGCGGCCGGGTCGGCGCCCTTCAGGCTCTGCTTCGCGAGCTCGATGTACCAGTCGCAGAGCTCGCCCCACACGAAGTGGTAGAGCGCCGCTGCCGCGTCGTTGAAGCGGAAGGCGTCGAGGGCGGCGTGCGCCTCCGCGATCGCGACGTCCATGCGGTGTCGGATCCACTGATCGTAAATCGACGGCTCCGCGCGGGGCGACGACGGGTCGTAGTCCTCGAGGTTCATCAGCGCGAAGCGCGCCGCGTTCCAGAGCTTCGTCACGAAGGCGCGCCCGCCGTCGACGAGCGTCTCGCCGAAGCGGATGTCGCGGCCCTGCGCCGCCAGCGAGACCAGCGTCCAGCGGACCGCGTCGGCGCCGTAGACCCCCATCAGGTCGAGCGGGTCGACGCCGATGCCCTTCGACTTCGACATCTTGCGGCCCTGCTCGTCGCGCACGAGGGGGTGGATGTAGACGTCGCGGAAGGGAACGTCGCCGGCGAAGTGCAGGCCCATCATCACCATGCGGGCCACCCAGAAGAAGATGATGTCGAAGGCGGTCGAGAGCACGTCGGTCGGATAGAAGAGCCGCAGCTCCGGCGTGTCCTCGGGCCAGCCGAGCGTCGAGAACGGCCAGAGCGCGCTCGAGAACCAGGTGTCGAGGACGTCGCCCTCCTGCACCAGCTCGGTGCGCCCGCAGTGGGCGCATGCGGACGGATCGTCGACGGCCACCGTCCACTCGCCGCAGGCGCGGCAGCGCCAGGCGGGGATCCGGTGGCCCCACCAGAGCTGGCGCGAGATCGGCCAGTCGCGGATGTTCTCCATCCAGTGGAAGTAGGTGTTCGCCCAGGACGCGGGATGGAAGCGGACGCGCCCGCTCCGAACCGCCTCGATCGCGGGCGCTGCCAGCGGCTGCATGCGCAGGAACCACTGCTCGGAGAGCAGCGGCTGCACCTCGGCGCCGCAGCGGTCGCAATGCGGGACCTCGTGCGGATGCTCCTTCGAGCCGACGAGCAGGCCGTCGCGCTCGAGATCGCCCACGACGCGCCGGCGTGCCTCTGCAACCGAGAGCCCGGCGTACGGACCCGCGTTCTCGTTGAGCGTCGCATCGGGCCGCAGGATGTTGATCGCGGGGAGGCCGAGCCGGCGCCCGCACTCGAAGTCGTTCGGATCGTGCGCCGGGGTGACCTTCACCGCGCCGGTGCCGAACTCGCGATCGACGAAGGTGTCCGCCACGATCGGGATCTCGCGGCCGAGCAGCGGCAGCCGCACCTTGCGGCCGACCAGATGGCGATAGCGCTCGTCGTCGGGATGCACGGCGACCGCGGTGTCGCCGAGCAGGGTCTCGGGGCGCGTCGTCTCGACGACGATCGCGCCGCTCCCGTCGACCAGCGGGTAGCGGATCGCCCACAGGCGACCGGCGACCGGCTCGTGCGGCGCCTCGAGATCGGAGAGCACGGTGGTGCAGCGCGGGCACCAGTTGACCAGGTACTCGGCGCGGTAGATCAGGCCCTCGCGGTGGAGGCGCACGAAGACCTCGCGCACCGCGCGCGAGAGCCCCGGGTCCATCGTGAAGCGCTCGCGCGACCAGTCGCACGAGCAGCCGATCGCCTGGAGCTGCTCGACGATGCGCGCGCCGTAGTGCGCCTTCCACTCCCAGACCTGGTCGACGAAGGCCTCGCGCCCGAGGTCGTGACGCGTCTGGCCGCGCTTGGCCAGCTCCCTCTCGACCACCACCTGCGTCGAGATCCCTGCGTGGTCAGTCCCGGGCATCCAGAGGACGTTGAAGCCGGCGAGGCGCTTGTGACGCGCCAGGAGGTCCTGGAGCGTGTTGTTGAGCGCGTGGCCCAGGTGCAGCGAGCCCGTCACGTTGGGCGGCGGGATCACCATCGAGAAGCGCGGCCGCGGGTCGTCGACCGCGGCGCGGAAGAGACCGCGCGCGAGCCACGCCTGGTACAGGCGCGGCTCGACGGGCTTCGGCTCGAAGCGCTTGGGAAGCTCCGCTCGCAAGGCCGGCGATGGTAGCGGCCTCGACCGAAACGCGAGCGGGGGCGAGTGCCCTAGTCGCCGTCCTTGAGGCGGCTGATCTCCTCGCGGATCAGCACCTCGGCCATCTGCGGGATCACCTCCCAGGCGACCGCCTCGACGCGCTCGAGCGCCTCTCGCACGATGCGCTCCGAGAGATCGCCGAAGGCCTCCCAGGCGATCTTCTCGAGCGTCTCGTGGAGCTGCTGGCGCATCGCGGCCGAGAGCTCTCCGGCGGGCGCGCCGACCGTGGTCACGGCGACGCGCTGCGGCTCGCTCGGCCGGCTCTCGACGGCCGGGATCGCGGCGCTCGGGATCGGCGGCGGCTGCGGCGGCATCGGCCGCGACTCGAGGCCGCGTCGCGAGTCACCCGGGTCGCGGGGCGGCGGCGGCGGTGTCATCTGCGGCACCGGATCCGCATCGAAGATCGGAGCGGACGGACGCGGAGCGGTCTCCACGGGCGGGCGCGAGAAGAGCCCGGCGGGCTCCGGCGGCGCCGCGGGCCGCGGCTCGGACGCCGCTCGGAGGGTCTCGCCGTGCGGAGCCGGACGCGCGCCGACCTCGTGCGGGTCGAAGCTGAAGTCGAAGGTCTCCTCGTAGCCCGCCGGCGCGCGCGGCGGCGCGGGCGGAGCCTCGGTGAAGGAGTCCTCGAGCACCACGGTGGCGCGGGGGTCGACGTCGGGCCGCCCCGGCGTGCGCAGCGCCGGCGCGACCATCGCCGGGCGCAGCTCCTCCTCGACGGCGGCTTCGAGCTCGAGCGCCTCGCCGCCGAGGCCGAACTCGTCGTCCTCGCCGAGCACGACGGTCGGCGCCGACGCCGGGCTCGCGTCGACCCGCGCCGCGCGCGGAGCCGAGGGCGCCGTCTGCGCCATCTCCTCCTCGTCGAAGAAATCGTACGCGTCGCGCGAGCCGGTCGGCTCGGCGGAATCGACGAGGATCGTCGCCTCGCTCGCCGGATCCGCCTGCGGCGGCACCGCCGCGCTGCGGGCCAGCAGCTCGTTCACCTGATCGACGAGGGCCTGCGCTTCGAACGGCTTCGTGATGTGCCCGTCCGCGCCGGCGCGGCGGGCGCGCTCCTCGTCGAAGCTCTCGAAGGTTCCCGAGAGCAGCAACACCGGAACGTGTCGAAGCTCGGCGTCGGACTTGATCGCCTCGCACACCTCGTAGCCGTCCTTGCCCGGCATGAGGATGTCGGCCAGCACGAGGTCGGGCCGCGCCTCGCGGGCGCGCGCGATGGCGTCGTCGCCGTTGTCGACGGTGAGGAGCACCACGTCCTCGTTGGCGAAGCTGATCCCGACGACCTTCTGGATCGTGACGCTGTCATCGGCGAGAAGGAGCGTCTTCGGCATGGTCCCCCCACGGCTCGGAGCGAGCACGGGTGCCGGGCCGGCTCCGGCCCCGGCACCACGGCAGCATTATCGTCGGCGCGCGGCCCGCGATTGAATGTTTTTCGCGGGCACCTCGCCAGTGTGGCTGCCGGCGCCCGAGCGTGCGAGCGCCGGGGTGGAGGCCCGGGGGGTGATCGGGCTACCACGGCGGGGGCGTTCGACCGATGGGTAGGTGTGGAGCGGGCCGGTCGCAGTCCAGCGGCGGCGGCTGCGCCGAAGGAGCGCCGGCATGATCTTGCGAGCGGCAGCGGGTTCCGACGTGGGCCGGCGCCGAGCGGCCAACGAGGACCACTACGCGCTCGCGCCCGACATCGGGCTCTACCTGGTCGCGGACGGGCTGGGCGGGCACGTTGCCGGTCAGATCGCGAGCGAGATGGCGGCGGAGGCGGCGCTCCGCACGATCCGGACGCTCGAAGGGGCGGGGACGAGCCTCGCCGAGAAGCTGCGCTACGCGGTGATCGCGGCCAACCGCGAGGTCCACGAGACCGCGCGCCGCCGCCGCGAGCTGGCCGGGATGGGCACGACCCTGGTCGGGCTCCTCGCGCAGGACGGCCGCGCGGCGCTCGCCCACGTCGGCGACAGCCGGGCGTACCTGGTGCGGGGCGAGCGCATCCGCCAGCTCACCGACGACCATTCGCTGGTGGGCGAGCTGGTCCGGCGCCGCGAGATCAGCGCCGACGCGGCCCGCGAGCACCCGCAGCGCCACGTGCTGACGCGCGCGGTCGGCGTGCGCGCGACCGTCGAGCCCGACCTCGCCGAGATGACGCCCGAGGCAGGCGACGTCTTCGTGCTCTGCTCGGACGGCCTGACCGGCCACGTGCGCGACGAGGAGATCGCCCGCGCGGTGTCGGGCGGGGTCGAGCCGCAGGAGGCGGTCGACCACCTGATCCGCATGGCGAACGAGCGCGGCGGCGAGGACAACATCACCGTCGCGCTGGTGCGCTGCGAGAAGAGCGGCCACGACGAGTGAATCGGCCGAAGGCCGATTCCGTACTCAGCGCTCGATCAGCTGCTTCAGCTTGGAGCGCAGGCGGCCCATGGCCTTGGTGTGGATCTGGCAGACGCGGGATTCGGTGATGCCGAGGATCGAACCGATCTCCTTCATGTTCAGATCCTCGTAGTAGTAGAGCGTGAGGACCAGACGCTCCTTCTCAGGGAGCCCGCCGATCGTGTCGGCGATCACGCGCCGGGTCTCCTGCTGCTTGAGCGCCGAGAACGGATTCTCCGAGTGGACGTCCTCGACGATGTCGGCGTAGCTGCCGGTCCGCTCGCCGTCCGCCCCCGTGCCGCGCAGCTCCTCGAGGTTCACCAGCGACACGCCGCGTACCTGGTTGAGCAGCTCGTGGAACTTGTCGATCTGCAGGCCGAGCGAGTCGGCGACCTCCTCCTCGCTCGCCGAGCGCCCCAGGCGCTGCTCGATCTCGCCGTACGCGCGCTCCAGGCGCCGGCCCTTCTGGCGCACGCTGCGCGGCACCCAGTCGAGCGAGCGGAGCTGGTCGAGGATCGCGCCCTTGATGCGGAACTCTGCGTAGGTCTTGAACTTGCAGTTCTTCTCGGGGTCGTACTTCTCGATCGCGTCCATCAGCCCGATGACGCCGGTGTTGTGCAGGTCGTCGAGGTCGATGTGCGACGGCAGGCGAACCGCGATGCGGTTCACGATGTAGCGGATCAGCGGCGCGTGCTCGAGCACGATCTGCTCCTTCACGGACGCCGGGATCTCCGAGAACTTCTCCTTCGCCTCCCTCAGGACCGCCTCCATCGCGCTCTCTCCCCCCTCCACGATCTTGGCTTGGCTCCGCTCCGTGCCGGGGCGCTGCCGCCGGGCTGCTTGCGGGATGCGAGAGAAAGCACGGCTCGTGCCAAGGAGCGCCGGTTCCGCGGGTGCGGGCGCCCGAGCGGTCCGGGAGGTGGCGCGCCGCACGCGCCCCGGTGCGCGAAGCCGAGGCCGGCTGCGGGATTTCCCGCGGCGCGCGGAGTGCGTCGCGCTGCGCGGCCGGGGGCGCCGCGCGTGCCGCCCGCGGCGGCGGCAGCGAGCGCCGATCCGCAGGAGCGTCAGGAATTCGACGAACCGCGTGCTCGGGAGTTACGAAACCGTCGCTCGGACCGGCCCTAGTCCGGCTCCACCTCGGGCAGCGGCGACGGCGGCTCGAGCTTCCTCTTCTTGATCTTCTCGATCAGCGTGGTCCGGTTGAGGCCCAGGAGCTGCGCCGCCCGGTTCTTGTTCCAGTGGGTCTGTTCGAGCGCCTGCAGGATCATGCTCGTCTCGACGCGGTCGATCACCTCGTTGAAGGGAAGGCCGCCCGGCGCGACGATCGGCATCGCCAGCCCGTCGGCGCTGCCGGTCGCGGGGCGGAAGCTCGGCGGCAGATCGGCCTCGTCGATCACACCCTGGCCGCGCAGCACGACGAGCCGCTCGACCAGGTTCTCGAGCTCGCGCACGTTGCCCGGCCAGTCGTGCTCGAGGAGGCGGTCGAGGGCGGCCGCGGTGAAGCCCTCGACCGCGCGGCCCTTGTCCTGGTTCAGGCGCTCGAGGAAGTGCTCGATCAGGAGCGGGATGTCCTCCTTGCGGCGCCGCAGCGGAGGCACCTCGATCGGGATCACGTTCAGTCGGTAGTAGAGGTCCTCGCGGAAGCTCTGGCGCCGGATCGCCTGCTCGAGGTCCTGGTTGGTCGCGGCGATCACCCGCACGTCCACACGCACCGTCTTCGAGGAGCCGACCGGCTCGAAGCTGCGGTCCTGGAGCACGCGCAGCAGCTTCACCTGCAGATTGGGGCTCATGTCGCCGATCTCGTCCAGGAAGATCGTGCCGCCGTCGGCGGTGGTGAAGCGCCCCTCGCGATGCTGGACCGCGTTGGTGAAGGCGCCGCGCACGTGGCCGAAGAGCTCGGACTCGAGCAGCTCCTCCGGGATCGCGCCGCAGTTGACCGTCACCAGCACGCGCTCGGCCCGCGCGCTCTTGTAGTGGATCGCCCGCGCGATCAGCTCCTTGCCGGTGCCGCTCTCGCCGGTGACCAGGACCGTGCTGTCGGAGTCGGCCACGCGCTCGACGAGATCGAGCGCGCCGCGCAGCGCGGCGCTCTGGCCGACGATGCGGTCGAAGCCGTAGCGCGAGCGCAGCTGGCTCTGGAGCAGGCGGTTCTCGCTGCGCAGCCGCCGGTGCTCGATGGCGCGCTCGACGAGCCGCTTCACGACGTCGAGCGAGCGCTGCTCGAAGGGCTTCTCCAGGTACCAGAAGGCGCCCGCGTGGAGCGCCTCCACCGACTGCTCGGCGCTGCCGTAGCCGGTCACGACGATGCACGGCAGATCGGGATCGACGTCGCGGACCTGGCGGATCAGCTCGAGGCCGCTGATGCCCGGCATGCGCACGTCGCACAGCACGAGGTCGAGCGGCTCGGTCGCGACCACCTGCATGGCCTCGGCGGCGTCGCGCGCGAGCACCACGCTGTGGCCGCAGCGCGCGAGGATGCGCTCGAGCGCGCGGCGATACAGCTCCTCGTCATCGACGATCAGCACGTGGGAGCGGCGCAGACGGACACCTCCGCGTGTGGCGGAGGGGGGCGAGCGCAGTGTACGCCGGTCGCTCGACCGTTCAAGGGGCGCGGCGGCTCAAGCGTCCCGGATCCGGGACCGATAGGGACCCGCATGAGCAGCGAGTGCGCGCCCCCCGTGGCGCCCGAACGCTCCGATCTAGCGACCGGAGAGGCGGGCACGGCGGCACCGACCGGAGAAGCGGCCCCGGTGGGTGGGGCCGGCCCGGGGGTCGCGTCGCGGTCCGGCTTCGTGCTGGTGCTGGACGACGAGCCCCTGATGCTGCGCGCGCTGGCCCGCATCCTGCGTCAGGACGGCCACCAGCTGGTGCTCGCCGAGGACCTCGAGGCCGCCGGCGACGCGCTCGAGGATCCGGCCCTCGACGTGGTGCTGCTGGACCTGCGCCTCGGCGCCGAGAGCGGTCTCGCCCTGCTCGAGCGCCTGAAGCGAGAGCGCCCCGAGGTCGAGGTGGTGGTGATGACGGGCCATGCGTCGATCGAGAGCGCGGTCGGCTGCATGCGGCAGGGCGCCTTCGACTATCTCGCGAAGCCGTTCGAAGACGTCCACCGGGTGCGCACCACCGTGCACCAGGCGCTCGAGCGGCGCCGGCTGCTCGAGCGCAATCGCCAGCTCGAGGAGCAGCTCGAGGAGGTCGGCCGCATCCCGGACCTCGTGGGCAACTCGCCCGCGATGCGCCGCCTGGCGCAGCGCATCGCGAGCCTGCGCCACAACGAGAGCCACGTCCTGATCCAGGGCGAGAGCGGGACCGGCAAGGAGCTGGTGGCGCGGGCCATCCACGCCGCGAGCCCGCGCCACGCCGGTCCGTTCGTGCCCGTCGATTGCGGCGCGCTCCCCGAGTCGATCATAGAGAGCGAGCTGTTCGGCCACGAGCGCGGCGCCTTCACCGGCGCGGTCGGCGCGCCGGGCCTGTTCCGAATGGCGCAGCGCGGCACGCTGTTCCTCGACGAGATCGGGGAGATCCCCCTCGCCACGCAGGCCAAGCTCCTCCGCGCGCTGCAGCACAAGGAGGTGCGCCCGGTCGGCGCGCCGGGCCCGGTGCCCGTCGACATCCGCATCGTCACCGCCACGCACCGCGATCTCGCGGCGATGGTCGAGAGCCAGCGCTTCCGCATGGATCTGTACTACCGGCTGAACGTGGTTCGCGTCGAGATCCCGCCGCTGCGCGAGCGCATCGAGGACGTGCCGCTCCTGGTGCAGCACTTCATGGCGCGACACCGGCGCGCCGGGCGCGCCTTCGAGATCGGCAGCGACGCGCTCGACGTGCTGATGCGCCACGACTGGCCGGGCAACGTGCGCGAGCTCGAGAACGCGATCGAGTCGGGGCTCGCGCTGGCGCGCGGCCCGCGGCTGCGCGCGGCGGATCTCCCGCTCGGTCGCCGCCATCGGGCGCCGCCGCCGCCGGACGGCGCCGCGGCCGCGGAGACCGCGGACCTCCCGCTCTCGCTCGACGCCTACGAGCGCTGCGCGCTCGAGCGCGCACTGCGCGAGTGCGGCGGCAATGCCACCCAGGCTGCGCAGCGGCTCGGGATCGGTCGCAGCACCATCTACCGCAAGCTCGGCCGCCACGGCCTTGGTTCGGACGAGGCGATCGGATAGAGTCCGCCCGCCCCCCGAGCGTGCCCGCGGCCTGCCGGCCGCGTGGTGTGGCTCGTGCCAGGGGGAGTCGTTGGCCGCAGCGCCCGAGCCCGGTGCCGTGAGGCCGGTCCGCATCGTGGTGGCCGAGCCGGGGCGCGCGCAGCGCCGGCTCCCGACCGTCGGCGCGCTGCAGCGCCTCGGCGGCGGCGTGCGCATCGAGATCGTGAACGACGCGCGCGCGTGTCTCGAGCTGGCGAGCGGCGCCGATCTGGTGATCGTCGACCGCGAGCTCGGCGACCAGGGCCGCGAGATCCTGTCGGGGCTGCGCGGTGTGGGTCCGCCCGCGGTCGTGGTCACCCGGGAGGCCACCGCCGACGCGGCGCTCGACACCTTCCGCGCCGGCGCCGCCGACTGCGTCACTGCCAGCGCCGACTTCGACGAGGTGCTGCCGGCGGTCGCGCTCGAGCAGATCCGCGCCTTCCGCGCCGCCAGCGCGCGCCGGGCCGTGCGCGAGCGCATCGAGTCGCTCGAGCGGCTCCACGCCGCGATCGTCGACCACTTCCCGGCCGCGGTCGCCGTGCTCGACGCGGACGACCGGCTCGTCGCGGTGAATCCCGCCTTCGCGCGCGCCTTCCCCGCCAGGGCCGAGCCGTTCGAGGGCCGCCCGCTCGAGGACGTCCTGCCCGCCGACCTGCTCGCGAGCGGTGGACTCGCGGAGCTGGTGGCGCGCGCGCGCGCCCGCGGCGGCGACCCGCCCCGCATCGCGCGCACCCAGGCGGGCGGCGCGGCGCGCGCCTTCGACGCCCGGGCCGAGCGGCTCGACGCGCAGGGCCGCACGGTGCTGGTGCTCGCAGAGGTGACCGAGCGCGAGCGGCTGAAGCAGCTCCAGCAGCAGGTGCTGCAGACGGAGAAGATGGCCTCGATCGGGCAGCTCGCGGCCGGCGTCGCCCACGAGATCAACAACCCGATGGGCTTCATCCACGCGAACCTGGCGCAGATGGGCGAATACCTCGGCGACGTGCACCGGCTCCACCTGGCCGGCTGCGCGCTCGCGGAGCGCGCAGCCGCCGAAGGAACTCCGGCGCTGCGCGGCGCCGGCGAGCGCCTGCTCGGGCTCGCCCGCGAGCTCGACGCCGACCGCGTCTTCGCGGATTTCGCGCAGGCGATCCGCGAGTCGCAGGAGGGCTCGGAGCGCATCCGCCACATCGTGCAGGACCTGCGCGCCTTCTCGCACCGCGACGACGGCCAGCTCGTCTGCGCCGACCTGAACCGCTGCCTGGACTCCACCGCGCACATCGTGTGGACCATGATGAAACACTCCGTGGTGTTGCGGAAGGAGTACGCGCCGCTCCCGCCGCTCCCGTGCCACCCGCTGCAGCTCGAGCAGGTGTTCATGAACCTGCTGGTGAACGCCTACCAGGCCATCGAGGAGCGCGTGCGCCGCGACGGGGGCTCCGGGGAGATCGTGCTGCGCACCGCGGCGGCTGCGGACGGCGTGCTCGTCTCGGTGAGCGACGACGGCGGCGGCATCTCGGTGGAGCCCGTCGAGCGCATCTTCGAGCCGTTCTTCACGACCAAGGAGGTCGGCGTCGGCATGGGCCTCGGCCTGGCGACCTGCTTCGACATCGTGCGCCGCCACGGCGGCGCGCTGCGCGCGCGCAATCGCGCTGGCGGTGGGGCCACCTTCGAGGTGTTCCTGCCGCTCGCGGGCCCGCCCGACGCGGAGCCGGGCGCCTGAGCCCGTCGCCGGAAGGCGCCGCGCCGACCCTGCTCCTGGTGGATGACGAGGCCCACATCCTGGCCGCCCTGCGCCGCGCGTTGCGCCGCGAGGGCTACCGGATCCTCACGGCGGCGTCGCCCTCCGAGGCGCTGGCGCTGCTCGAGACCGAGGCGGTGGACGCGATCCTCTCCGACCACAAGATGCCGGGCATGAGCGGGCTCGAGCTGCTCGCCGCGGCGGCGCGGCGGCGGCCGGCCGCGGCGCGCCTCCTGATCACCGGCTGGCCGGACGCGATCCCGGGCGAGCGGCTGGCGGCGCTGGGGATCCGCGCGCTGATCCCGAAGCCGTGGGACGACGCGGAGCTCAAGCGCGCGCTGCGCGACGCGCTGGCGCGTTGAGCCTCACTCGCGCGGCAGGCGGCTCAGGTACTCGAGGTCGGTCTTCTGCGAGTTCTTCGCGCCGACGGCCAGCAGCCGGAAGCGCCGCTGACGCCCGATCGTGTAGTAGATGCGCCCCTTGCCCGCGAAGCCCAGCTCGAAGATCGTGAGGTGGCTCGGAAGGCCTCCGACCTTGCGGCGCACCGCGGCCGTCTCGACGTCGTCCGAGAGCCGCTTCAGGCTCTCCTCGGCGCGCAGCTTCATCGCCTCGTCGCCGAGCCCGATCAGGTCGCGCAGCGCGTGGTCGTCGATCTCGAGGTTCTTGTACAGCGTGCGCAGTCGCAGGCCGAGCAGATCGATCTCCCGCGAGCGCGGGCCCGCCGCCTCCCCCTTGCCCTGTGCCGCGCGCTGCAGCTTCTCCTCGAGCGCGCGCAGCGACTCGTCTTTGCGGGAGAGATCGGCGAGCGCCTCGTCGAGCATCTCCTCGAGCCCGGCGCGCTCCGACGCGAGCGTCTGCTGGAGCTGGCCGGTCTGCGCCCGCAGCTCCTCCTCGCGCCGGGCCAGCGCGGTGAGCTTCTCGGAGAGCTGCGCGCGCTCCGCCTGCAGCGAGGCGAGCTCGCCGCTGACCTCCGCCTCGACCCGCTCGTCGACCTGCCGGGTCAGGTCCGCGAGCTCGGCCTCGATCTGCGCCGCGCGGGCCGCCGTGCTCTCGCGCTCGGCCAGCGCCTGGGCCAGCCGGGCGTCCTCGTCGCGCGCGCGCCGCCGCTCGTAGAGGAAGAGCGTCTGGATCAGCAGCGCGGCATAGAAGACCAGAACGGCGTTTGCGACCAGTGAGTTGTGCGGCACGGAGACCACGACCTCGGCGCTTGCGGGCAGCAGGCGCTGCGCCTCGGCGAGCGGATCCTCGGGCAGGGGCGGGGGGATGCGGCGGCCGCCCGCGTAGAGCGGCGTGGTCCCGTCGGCGCCCAGCACGATCGCAGTGACCCGCACTCCCCCGATGTGTGCCCAGGCCGAGCCGCGCACCACGGCGTCCACGCGCGCCTGGACCTGGTCGACCACGCTCCCGGCCTGGGGGTCGACCTGGACCGCCTCGGCGATCCTCGAGCGGAAGTAGCGCCCGAGCGCGAGCTCGACGCCCTTCACTGAGAAGACGTAGAGCAGCAGGAAGCAGAAGATCGCGACGTAGGTGACGCGGAACGACGCGAGCCGGTCGAGCGTGGCGGTGGATCGGCCCGCCGGCTGCGGAAGCCGCTTTCCCTCCGACGGAAGAGATTTCCCCATCGCGCGGAGAGGATAAGTCCCAGCGGCCGCCATCCCCATCCCCGAGCGGGCGGCGCGCCGCATCGCTGGGGCGGTCCCACCGGAAGCGGGCGTGGCGGCTCGCAGCACGAATCTTGCATCTCGCTCCCGGGGGCGACGTGTCGGCGATCGGCGGACGAGAGCAGCCGAGGCGCGGGAATCGGAGAGCTGGCCTCGTTCGGAGTGCGAAGTGGACCTCGGTCAACGCAGACATCCCCGCGCGGGCTTCGCCGGGTGGGTCGAGATCACCGCGGACGGCCGTCGGCGCCTCGGGACGGGCTGTGACCTCTCGGCCGGCGGCATCGGCGTGGCGCTGCGCAACGCGCCGCCTTCGCGCGACGCCCGCGTGACGAGCGAGTTCGCGCTGCCGGGGATCTCGCTGCCGCTCGCCCTCGACGGCCTCGTCGCCTGGTGCGACGAGCGGAGCGGTCGGGTGGGCATCCGCTTCGAGGGCGTCGACCCGGGCCTCGCCGAGCTGCTCGAGAGCTTCGTGAGCGGCCGCCTCTGACCCGCGCCCGCGGGCGCCCTGCCGCGCGACCGCTACGTTCGCCGCTCGATGCGCGTGGTCGACCTCGATCGCGACATGAGCGACGTCATCCCGACCGGCGCCACGCCCGACAGCCAGTTCCTGTTCGACCGCATGACCCGGGTCTCGCTCGACCTCCTCGAGGCCCGGCCGGGACGCCGGCTGCTCGACGTGGCGAGCGGCTTCGGCCAGGACGCCGCCGCGCTCGCGCGACGCGGCGCCGACGTGATCGCGCTCGAGCCCTCGGCCCGCATGACCAACTGGGCGCGCATGGTCGCCGAGAAGGACGGGCCGCGCTGGGTGCGCGGCTGGTCCGATGCGCTGCCGTTCGCGTCGGAGCGCTTCGACGGCGTCGTCTGCAAGGGCGCCATCGATCACTTCGATCGCCCGGCCGAGGCGATCGCCGAGATGGCGCGCGTCACACGGACCGGCGGGCGGGTGGTGCTCGCGATCGCCAACTTCGAGTCGCTGGCCTGCCGGCTCGCGCGCCTCACGGACCGCTGGCGCGAGCCGCCGCGGCGCGGGCGTCGCCACTACGACGTGCCGGCCGACCACTTCACGCGCTACGACCTCTCGCTGATGCGCGAGCAGGCGGCGCGCTCGCTCGAGGTCGAGACCGTGTGCGGAATCTCGCTGGGGTGGGGGCTTCCGCTCTGGGCGCGCGCGGTGCAGCGGCTCCCGTCTCCCCTCGCGCGCGGAGCGCTTCAGGCGCTCGATGCGGGCGCGCGGCGCGCGCCCGCGTGGGCCGACGTCGTGGTGCTCGCAGGCCGCCCGCGCCGGGCGCGGAGCTCGCGGTAGACCTCGGCGGTGCGCTCGGCGATGCGGCGCCACGCGTAGTGGGCCTGCACGCCCGCGCGCCCCTCGGCGCCGAGACGGCTGCGCGCCTCGGGCTGCTCGAGCAGCGTCGCGATCCCCTTGGCCAGCGCGTCCGCGTCGCCGCGCGGAACCACGAGACCGCCGCCGCAGGCGGCGACGACCTCGGCGAGGCCGCCCGCGGCCGCCGCCACGACGGGCGTGCCGCATGCCATGGCCTCGACCGCCGGCAGACCGAAGCCCTCGTAGAGCGACGGCACGACCACGAGCGACGCGCGCCGGTAGCGCTGCACCAGCTCGCCGGCCGCCAGGCGTCCCGTCACCTCGAGCCGGTCGCCGACGCCGAGCGCGGCGGCGCGACGCCGGCCCTCGTGCAGCGGATGGTCCTCGTCGACCAGCACCAGGCGGGCCGGAGGTGGCAGCTTGGCGAGCGCGTCGATCAGCACCGCGATGCCCTTGTTGGGGTCGGCGCTGCGCCCGACGCAGAGAAGCGTCGCAGGATCACGGGCGACCGCGGGGTCGGGCCGGAACAGCTCGGTGTCGATCCCGTTGCCGAGCATGCGCAAGCGTTCCAGAGCGACGCCGAAGTCGCTCTGGATCCGGTGCGCCGACGCGCGCGACGAGGTGATGATGCGGTCGAGCTGGCGCGCCACGAACGCTTGCATGCCCACCGGATGGAACTCGGCGGTGCCGAGCGCCTCGCGCAGGGTGCGGTCGCGCCGGAACGAGGCGCGGCGGTCCACGGTGAGCGGATGGTGCACCGTGGCCACCACCGGGACGCCGAGGGCGCGGATGCCGAGCAGGCCCCAGCCGAGGCACTGCACGTCGTGGACGACGTCGATGAGGGCGCCCGCGCGCAGGCGTTGCGCGAAGGCGCGGAAGGCGCGCGCGCTGAAGGCGAACGGCTCCGGGAAGAAGCCCATGCGGCTCGCGGCGAGCTCGTAGAAGCGCAGCGGCGACAGGACGGCGGCCGGGTTCTCGCGCGGGAAGAAGGCCGCCCGGTCGCGCATGAACCACTTGCCCCAGAAGCGGTCGTTCGGGAGCTCGACGACGTCGCGCGCGAACGGCATCGGGTCGGGATGCGGGGGCCCGACCAGCACCGAGACCTCGTGGCCGAGCGCCGCGAGCTCGCGGGCCAGGAACCAGAGATAGATGCCCTGGCCGCCGCAGTGCATGTTGCCGCGGTAGGCAGTGAAGCAGATGCGCAGCGGTGCGCTCACGCGGCGCGCCGCGCGTAGATCACCAGGCTCTTGGGGCACACGTAGTCGAGCACGCGCTTCTCGAGGGCGTCGAGCCATCGCGAGGTCGTGGCCCGGATCAGGAAGAGCCGGTAGAGCTGCACCAGCCGATTGCCGTCCGAGCGCGGCAGGCCGACGGCGGAGCGCAGCGCCCAGTAGGCCGTGTGGAAGCCGTGGGCGAAGCCGACGCCGGTGGGGCGCAGGCCCGCGCCGCGCAGCGCGTCGCCGAGGTCGCGCGGGCGGAAGATGCGGATGTGGCCGCCCGGCGACTCGAAGTAGTCGTCGCCGAGGCGCAGGTAGAGGTGCTCGCTGGTCGCGGTGGGAACCGTCACCGCCGCGGTCCCGCCCGGCCGCACCACGCGCGCCAGCTCCCGCGCGGCCGCGCGGTAGTCGTGGACGTGCTCCATCACCTCGGAGCAGATCGCGCGGTCGAAGCTCGCGTCGGGGAAGGGCAGGCGGAAGGCGTCGCCGCGGAGCATTGCACCGGATCCCTCGACCTCGCGGGCGCGCGCGCGCAGCGGACCGTTGCCCGCGCGCAGCGCGGCGGCGTCCAGGTCGAGTCCCACCACGCGGGCGCCGCGCTCGAGCGCGCCGAAGCAGTGGCGCCCTTCGCCGCAGCCGACGTCGAGCAGGCGGTCGCCGGCGCCGACCTCAAGCCGCGCGAGGTCGACGGTGAGCAGCACGCCGCACCTCCTCGAACACCTCCACGAGCTGCGCCGCGGCGTCGTCCCAGCGGAACGTCGCCTGCACGCGGGCGCGCGCGGCGCGGCCCATCGCCGCCAGGCGGTCGGGGTCGGCGAGCAGCTCGGCGATGGCCGCGGCGAGGGCGCGCGGGTCGCGCGGCGGGACGAGCCGCCCGGCGCGGCCGTCGCTGCCGACGACCTCGGGGAGAGCGCCGGCGGCGTTCGCCACCACCGGGAGGCCGCACGCCATCGCCTCGCTCGCCGGGAAGCCGAAGCCCTCGAAGAAGGACGGGACCACCGCGACGCGCGCCGTCGAGTACTCGGCGACGAGCTCGTCCGGCTCGAGCCAGCGCTGCTGGAGCACCACGCGGCGCTCGAGGCCGAGCTGTCGGATGAGGCGCGGCACGAGGCCGTGCTCGGGGATACGCCCGTCGACGATCTTGAGCGTCACCGGCTCCGGCAGCAGCGCGAGCGCCCGCAGCAGCGTCCCGATGCCCTTCTTGCGGTCCTCGGTGCGGCCGACGAAGAGCAGGTCGGCCTCGACCCGTTGCTCGGGGCGCGGGCGGAACGCCTCGGTGTCGGTGCCGTTGTAGACGACGCGCACCTCCTTCTCGGGGATGCCGAAGCAGCGCTCGATCTCGCGCCGCGACGCCTCGCTCACCGTCACGATGCGGTCGAGCCGCGGCGCCACCATCTGCTGCATCGCCAGCGGGAAGTAGAGCGTGCGGCGGATCTTCTTGACCAAGCTCGGATCGATCGCGAAGTCGGCCTCGCGGTCGATGTGCAGCGGGTGGTGGATCACCGAGACGACGGGCACGCCGCTCGCGCGGATGCCGAGCAGTCCCCACGAGAGGCACTGGTTGTCGAAGACCACGTCGAAGCGGTGCCGGCGCTGGAGCTCGCGCCAGCGGAGTAGCAGGCGGAGCCCGAAGGTCTGCATCTCCGGGAAGACGCCGAACCGCGACACGCCGAGCTCCCAGAGGGTGAGCGGCGCGAGCAGCGCGCGCGCGCTCGAGCGCTGCGCGAGATCGCGGCCCGGGACGCCGAATACGTTCTCGTTCGGGATCTCGTGCAGCGGGATGTCGGGCTCGAGGCGGGGCAGCGGCGGCCCGGCGATCACGTGCACGTCGTGGCCAGCGCGCTTCCACTCGCGGGCCAGGTTCGCGGCGTAGATGCCCTGCCCGCCGCAGTACATGTTTCCGCGATAGGTCAGGAGCGCGATGCGCATGGGCTAGCGCGCGCCGCTCGAAGGGGGGCTCGGGGGGACGGTTGCCGGAGGCGCCTCGGGGCGCTCGGCGTCCTCGTCGGCGTCGACCTGGACGGTGTAGATGGTCCAGCCCACCCAGAAGGTGAGGCCGAGTGCGAACAGCGTCAGGATGGCCACCGGAATGGCCAGCGCCAGATAGCTTCCGCGCAGCACGCCGATCAGGAAGAGGCCGGCGGCGAGCGCCGCGCCGAGGCAGATCAGCCTGCCCTGGCTTCGGGAGGAGTCGGTCATCGCGGGGGGGTCCCTGTTGGCTCGCGAGCGATTGCGCTCGATTGCGGCGGAGGATGAGGGGGTTCGATCCGGGTGTCAATCCGCCGTTATGCTGTGTCCGTGCGCGTGATCGGCCTCATGTCGGGGACGTCGGCGGACGGCATCGATGCGGCGCTCGTCGAGTGGCCGGACGATGCGGCGGCGCGCCCGCTGCGGCTCGCCGCCTACCGCGAGGAGCCGTTCGAGCCGTCCCTGCAGGACCGCATCCACGCGCTCGCCGCCGGGCGCCTGCCCGCGGCGGACGTGCTGCGCGAGCTCGCCGCGCTCGACGTGCTGCTCGGCGAGCGCTTCGCGGCGGCCGCAGCGGCAGTCGCACGCGAGGCCGGGGTGTCCCTCGCGTCCGTCGACGCAATCGCCTCGCACGGCCAGACCGTGGCGCATCACCCGGAGCTCGGCGCGACGCTCCAGATCGGCGATCCGTCGCGGATCGCCGAGCGCACGGGCGTCACCACCGTTGCGGACTTCCGCCCGCGCGATCTGGCCGCAGGCGGCGAGGGCGCTCCGCTCGCCCCGTTCTTCCACTGGGCGGTGCTCGGCGAGCCGTCGGAGTCGCGCGTGGTGCTGAACCTCGGCGGGATCGCCAACCTCACCTGGCTGCCGCGCGGCGGCGATCCCGACGCGGTGATCGCCTTCGACGTGGGGCCCGCCAACGCGCTGATCGACGCCGTGATCCGCGCGCTGTCGGGCGGCCGCGAGCGCATCGATCGCGACGGCGCGCGCGCCCGCCGCGGCACGCCCGACGCGGCGCTGCTCGAGCGTCTGCTCGACGACGAGTTCCTGCGCCGGCCGCCCCCGAAGTCGACCGGCCGCGAGCGCTACGGCATCGCCGAGGGCGAGGCGCTCGCGGACGAGTGGCGCCGCGGCGCGCGCTCCGAGGACGACCTGCTCGCGACGCTGGTCGCGTTCACCGCGGAGTCCGTGGCGCGCGCCTGCCGGCAGTTCCTCGGCGGCGTGCCCGATCGGCTGCTGGTGTCGGGCGGCGGGGCCGAGAATCCGGCAGTCCTGGCCGCGCTGGAGGCGGCGCTCCCGCGCGTAGCGGTCGAGCGCGTCGAGCAGGCCGGCGTCCCGGCCGCGGCGGTCGAGGCGATGGCCTTCTCGCTGATGGGTCGCAATGCGCTGCTCGGGATCCCCAACCACCTGCCGCGCTGCACCGGAGCGAGCCGCGCCGCCGTGCTCGGCGAGATCGTGCCGGGCCGCAGCGGGATCAGAGCTCGATCGTGAGCCCGTCGTCGGCCGTCTCGAGCTCGAGGCGGCCGCGCAGCGGCGCCATCTGCGTGCCGAGGTGCGTGAGCACGAGCCGCTCGCAGCCGAAGCCGGGGGCTCGTTCCAGCAAGGTGCGGTAGTCGAGGTGGTACTCGAAGGACGCCTCGAGGAAGGTGCACTCGCAGATGCACAGGTCGGCGCCGCGCACGAAATCGGGGAGCCCGTCGAACCAGCCGGTGTCGCCGCTGTAGGCGAGCCGGCGCCCGTCGACCGAGACGATCACGCCGTGCGGGCTCGAATCGGGCTGGTGGTAGGTCTGGAACGCCTCCATCCGCGCCAGGCCGAGATCGAGCGTGCGGCCGGGCGCGAGCTCGGCGAAGCGGATCTCGAAGTCGAAGGTGTGGCTCTCGAGCGGGAGGCCGACGGCGGCCGCGGCGGCGCGGACGCGCGCCTCGACCCCCGGCGGCCCGGCGATCGAGATCGGCTTCCGGCGGGCGTCCTCGTACTGCGCGCCGATCAGGAGCTGCGGAATGCCGGCGAAGTGGTCGGCGTGGAAGTGGGTGACTGCGATCGCGTCGACGGCGTCGCGGGGCAGCCCGAGCGCTGCGAGGCCGGTCGCCGTGGTCGGGCCGCAGTCGAGCAGGAGGCCGCCCGAGGGCGTGTCGAGCAGGATGGCGGCCTGCCGCCGGCCGCCGGCGCCGAAGGCATCGCTGGTGCCGATGAAGGTGGCGCGCGTCACGGCGCCTCCTCGATGCGGTGGAAGGCGCCTCCTGCGAAGACGCCGCCGCTCGCGTGCAATCCCGCCGGGACGCGCTCGCCGTCCCACACCACCGCGCGCTGCAGCCGAACCCCGGCCCCGAGCTGCGCCCCGGCTCCGATCACCAGATCCGGCTCGAGGCGCACGCCGAGCCCGCGCGCGACGGCGTCGGCGTCGAGATAGCCCACCGCCGTCGGCGCCAGATTGGCCGACAGATACTCCGCCGGCGTCCCCACCGGCACCCAGGTACACGCTCTGGCGTCGAGCCGCTCGGCGCGCACGTCGTCGGCGCCGGCGCGGAGTCGCGGCGCGAGCCAGTCGTCCAGGTGCACGAAGACGTCGCGTTCCGGCAGCGTGTCGAAGGCGCGCGCGGCGATCAGGTTCACGCTGACGTACACCCCCTGGAGGCGCTCGCCGCCGAGATCGAAGCGGCGTGCGATGCGGCGCACGCGGCCTTCGGCGTCGACCCCGATCGTACCGAAGCGCTCGGCGCGCGCGTCCTCGCGCAGGATCAACGTCACCGCGTCGCGGCGGGCGCGGTGGCGCGCCGCGAGGGGGGCGAGCGCGAAGTCGAAGAGGGCATCGCCGGCCAGGACGAGGCTCGGATCGCTCTCCCGCAGGAAGCTCGCCGCGCGGCGGATGCCGCCGCCGGTGCCGAGCAGCGTCGGCTCCTCCGAGAAGTGCACGGCGAGTCCCGGCGGGACCCAGCGCTCGGCCGCGGCCCGCGTCGCATCGGGGAGGTGGTGGAGGTTCACGATCACCTCGCGGACCCCCTGGCGCGCCAGCCAGGCGAGCGGCCACGCGAGGAGCGGGATCCCGCGGACCGGGAGCACCGGCTTCGGCCGCAGCGCCGAGAGCGGTCGCATCCGCGTCCCGAGGCCCGCGGCGAGGATCATCGCGCGCAGCGTTCGCCCTCCCGGTCGAGGCGGGGAGCGAGCTCCTCGAGCAGCGCGCCGAAGCGCCCGAGGCGCGCGTCCACGCCGGCGCAGCGCCGCGCGGCGTCGCGGACGTACGCGAACGTCGGGGCGGCGAACGCCAGGGCGTCGGGGCGTCCGCGCGCCGCCAGCTCGTGCCAGAGCGCGTGGTCCTTGCCCTTGCGCACGATGGTGAGCAGGTCGAATCGACGCCAGAACACGTCGCGATCCGGAGCGTCCGGCAGGCGCAGCCGCACCCGCTCGGCCTGCGCGCGCACCTCCGTCTCCGGCAGCACCACGTAGGAGCCACGCAGCAGGCACACCAGGTCGTACTCCGGCGGCGCCAGCAAGGCACCCTGGAAGTCGACCATGGCGATGCGCTGGCCCGGCGGCCCGTCCCGCAGCATCAGGTTGGTGCTCTGGAAGTCGCGGTGGGCCAGGCGCTCCGGCGCGCCCGCGAGCGCGTCCGACACCGCGGCGAATGCATCGCGGACGACGGCGACCTCGGCGGCGCTCGGCGCGCGGCCGAGGCCCGCCGGCAGGCTCGCGGCGGCGAAGCGGCGCGCCTTGCCCTCGATCAGCGCGGCGTCGTAGCGGCGCTGGAACGAGGGCACCCGGCCGCTCGGGTCGGTGAGCGCCTGGAGCCGCGGCACCAGGTCACACGCCTCTGCGTAGAGCGCGCGGCGCCGATCCGGCGCGGCACTGCGCAGCTCCTCGAGCAGCTCGCGCGAGCCCAGGTCCTCGAGCAGGTCGATGTCGGCGCCGCCGGCGAGCCGGCGCGGTACCGGCAGCCCGTGGGCCTCGAGGAACGCGCGGATCGGCTCGAGCGGCGGCTCGGGCGCCACGCCGGGCGGCGGATCGCCGCGGTCGACGCGCGCGACGAGCGAGCCCGGTCCGGGACCCCGCAGCCGCAGGCGATAGGTGCGGCGGTGGCCGGCGACGCCGCGCAGCGGCTCGAACCGCTCGACGGCGAGACCGAGCTTCGCGCGGACCAGCTCGGCGAGCTCGTCCTCGAGCGCCGGATCGCGCGCCGCGGGCGCGGTCAAGCCGTGCTCCCGAAGAGCCAGTGACACGCAGCTGTGGCGGTCACGAAGCCCGCCACGTCGCCTCCCAGGCACGCCGGCAGCGCGTAGCGCCCGTCGCGCACGCGCGCGGCGCCGAGGTAGAGGGTGAGCACGTAGAAGGTGGTCTCGGTCGAGCCCTGGAAGCTCCCGACGAGGATGCCGACGAAGGAGTCGGGCCCGTGCGCCTTCATGATGTCGACCATGAGGCCATAGGCGCCCGAGGCGGAGAGCGGCCGCAAGAGCGCCATTGGCAGCGCCTCGGCGGGCAGGCCGAGGCGCCCCGTGATCGGGTCGATCAGGCGCACCAGCGCATCGAGCGCTCCCGACGCGCGCAGCATCGCGAGCGCGACCAGGATCATCACGAGATAGGGGAGGATGCGGACGGCGACCTCGAGCCCCTCCCGCGCCCCCTCGACGGCGGCTTCGTAGACCGGCACCCGCCCGGCCACGCCGATCAGCAGCAGGCCCACGATGAAGAGCGGCAGGAACCAGCTCGCGGCGATCCCCTTCGCCAGCTCCCACGCCGGCTGGCCGGCGGGCGCGCGCGCGATCTGGAGGGCGAGGGCGACTGCGAGCAGGACGAGGGTCGCGAAGATGAGGAGGCGTGAGGCTGGCTTCGGGGGCTCGGAAATCGGCCTCCGGCCGATGGGGTTGCTGAGCTGCTGCGCGTCCTGATTGACTTCGCTCGGCTTCGCCTCGCTGCGCGCGGCGCCTTCGGCGCCGCTTGCGGGATGCTGCGGGCGGTCGAATTGCCCCAGAGGCGGCGGGGCGGGTGCGTTGGGGCGGGCGAAGTACGGGAGTCTGCGGAGCGCGAAGCACAGAAGGATGGCGGTGGTGGTGGAGGCGGTGGTGGCGAGCAGAGTCGGGAGCCAGGTCGCGTCGGGGCTCTTCGAGCCCAGGCTGGCGCGTACCGCGATGACACCGAGCGGGAACAGCGAGATGCTGGTGGCGTTGATCGCGAGGAAGAGCGCCATCGCATCGCTCGCGACGCCCGGCGTGCGGTTCAACCCCTCGAGCTCGACCATCGCCTTGAGCCCGAACGGCGTCGCCGCGTTGCCGAGCCCGAGCGCGTTGGAGGCGAGGTTCATGATCATGGCGCCCATCGCAGGGTGATCCGTCGGCACCTCGGGAAAGAGGCGCCGGAGGATCGGGGCGAGCGCGCGCGAGGCCGCGTCCAGGAGGCCGCCCTGCTGCGCGACGCGCATCAAGCCCAGGAAGAAGGCCATCGCGCCGACGAGACGGATCACCAGGTCGACGGCCTGGCTCGCGCCGTCGAACACCGCTGCCTTCACGGCGTCGAGGGTTCCGGTGAAGGCGGCGCAGAGCACGGACACCAGCACCAGGCCGAGCCAGATTCCGTTGAGCAACGGACCCCCCAAAGGTCGGCTCGTTTGCCGGCGGCGAGCCTCCCGGATACGTTCGGGGCCGTCAAGGGTTGCGGGGGGTTCGTGCAGCGCGCCAGCCGAGTCGCGGCGCTCGTCGCCGCGTTCGCGATCGCGTCGATCGCGCAGACGCCGCACGCGGCCGAGCGCGCGGAGGCGAGCGCGCGCCCCGCGTCGGCGCTGGCCGGGCATCTCGATGCGGCGCTCTCGCAGCGCGCGCTCCGCGGCGCATCGATTGCTGCGCTGGTGGTGTCGCGCAGCGACGGGCGCGTGCTCTACGACCGCGGCGGCGATCAGGCGCTGGTGCCCGCGTCGAACGAGAAGATCCTGACGGCCGTGGCGGCGCTCGCGACCTTCGGCCCCGCGCACAAGTTCACCACCCGGGTGACCGCGGACGCGCGGCCCGATGCGGCGGGCTCGGTCGGCGCGCTCTTCGTGCGCGGCGGCGGCGATCCCGCGCTCACCTCCGAGGACTGGTGGCGCCTGGCCGCCGAGCTCCGTGCCGCCGGGCTGCGTCGGGTGCGCGGCGATCTCGTGGTCGACGACTCCTTCTTCGACGCCGAACGGTGGCACCCGGAGTGGGGTGCGGTGACCGAGCGCGCCTACTTCGGTCCCGTCTCGGCGCTCTCGGCGAACTACGGCGCCTTCACCGTCGAGGTGCGGCCGGGCGCCGCGCCGGGTGCGCCCGCGCGCGTCGCGATCGATCCACCGATCGGCTTCTTCCTGCTCGCGAACCGCGCCACCACCGGTCCGCCGCGCCATCGCGCGCGCCTCGCCGTCGAGCGCGAGGCCACGCCGCAGGGCGAGTCGATCGTGGTGTCGGGGACCGCGCCGGCGGGCTCCGAGCCGAGCCGCGTCTACCGCAGCGTCGGCGACGCGACCCTCTACGCCGGCGCGGTGCTCGCCTGGCAGCTCGCGGCGCAGGGGATCGAGGTGGGAGGGCACGTGCGGCGCGGCGCCGCGCCCGACGCGGGCTACGACCTCGTGGACTTCGAGGGCCGTCCGCTCGCGGAGATCGTCCGGCTCTTCCTGAAGCACAGCAACAACACGATCGCCGAGGGCCTGGTCAAAGCGATCGGCGCCGAGGAGTACGGCCCGCCTGGGTCGTGGAGCCACGGCGTCGAGGCGCTCGTCGCGCACCTCCGCGCGCTCGGTCTCCCCCTCGCGGGAGCCCACATCGTCGACGGATCGGGCCTGGCGCGCAGCAACCGCGTGACGCCGCGGCTGCTGGTCGCCGCGCTGCTCGCGGCGGACCGATCGTTCGCGTTCGGCCCGGAGTTCGAGAGCGCCCTCCCGATCGCCGCGACCGACGGCACGCTCAGCCACCGCGCGCTCGCAGCCGCCGGCGCCGTGCGCGCCAAGACCGGAAGCCTCGACGGCGTGCACTCGCTCTCCGGCTATGCGGCGCTCCCAGACGGCGGCGAGGCGGTGTTCTCCGTCCTGGTGAACGGGACGCCGGCGGGCGATCGCGCTGCCGTCCACGCGCTCGACGGCTTCGCCGCCGCGCTGGTGCAGGGAGGAGGCCGGCGCGAGGCGCAGGGCGCGGCACCCGGTGCCGCGAGCGCGGCCGCCGCGTCGGATCAGGAGCCGGCGGGCGGCGACGCCGAGCGCTCCCAGTAGGCTCCGAGCACGCGCTCGCTGTAGTGCGCGGGGAAGGATGCGCCGCCGCGCAGCAGCGCCTCGATCTGCCCGGGCCCTTCGTTGTAGGCGGCGAGCGCGACGGGCAGGCTGGCATACCGGTCGAGCAGCTCGCGGAGATACGCAGCGCCGAGGCGGACGTTGGCGCGCGGATCGAAGAGCGTGCGGGGGCCGCGCCACGGGACGCCGACGCGGCGCGCCACCTCGATGCCCGTGCTCGGCAGGATCTGCATCAGCCCGAGGGCGCCCTTCTGCGACACCGCGTACGGATCGAATCCGCTCTCCACCTCCATCACGGCCAGCAGCAGGGTCGGCGGCAACGCGTGGGCGCGGCTGGCGTCGACGACGGCGCGCGCCACGGCGGCGACGTCCTCGCCGCCGAGGTCGCGGGCGTAGGGAGCCAGCCGCGCGCGCACCGCCTCGAACTCCGGATCGAGGGCGGCGCGGTCCGCGATCGGCTCCGAGCCAGGCGCGGCCGGCTCCTGCGGGAGCGTTCGGGCACAGGGCGCGCCGAAGAGCAGCAGCGCGGCGAGCCAGAGCCAGGTGACCCGGCGCGAGCGAGCGTTCGACATGGCGACCGCTCAGCGCAGCCCGAGCGGCCCGGAGACGAGCCGCATCCACGGCGAGAACGAGGACAACATGAGCATCGAGCCCCCCGGGCCACTCGCCCATGGCTTGCGGCCCACGCCGCCCGAGGGAGCAAGATCCATGCCTCCGAGGCTCGATGAGGTGAACTTTACCGAGTGATTCCAGCCTGTTGTGCCGGATGTTGCGGGCCCGGGGAGGGCGCGCGTCCTTGCGCAGTGGCGCACACGGAGGCGCAGCTCGGTAGAGGCGCGTGCCCAGTTTGGGGAGCTACCGGAGGAGTCTTCGGAGGAGCGGGGGCGGTTCGGCGGATCCCGGCCGCGGGGCGCCGCGGCCGGGATCGCGAAGCGGCGGCGCTAGCGGGCGCGGCGCATGCGCCCCCGGCCGAGCAGCAGCCAGTCGAGCGACACGCCTTCCTTCACCGCGAGCGTGATCAGGAAGTCCGCGTGGGGCGTGGTCCCGTTCTCGTAGCGGTTCACGTTCTGCTGGAACACGCCGAGCTCGCGCGCGAACTGGCGTTGCGAGCGCGTGCCCCGGACCTCCGCCAGGCGCTCCGGAAGCTTCTTCTTCACCCGATCGATCGTTGCCGCGGCGGCCATGAGCTGTCTTCTCCCGTTTTGTCGTTGTCGTTTCGTCGTTCTCAGTTTGGCTCGACACCCCCGGGCGTCGCCGACTCGGGCCGCTCAAGGCCGGCCGTGGGAACGAACCGAAGTGTGTCGTGGGAATGACCCCGCTCGGCGGTGAGACGGTTACGCAGCGATGAAACACCGAGGAGCGCGCGCAGCATAGACAGCACGACAGGGTGCGGCAAGCCGATCCGGAGCGGTCTCACGCGCTCCGCTCGACGGCTTGATTACGCAATGTTCATCTCGCGCCGCGAGCCGCGGGCGGGAGACACCGGAGGGCGGCACGCTGGGCGCCGGACTGGCCGCGTTCGGGGAGGCGACGGGGCTGCGCGTGACCGGCGGACGTCTCGGGGGGCGACGCATCCGCGTGCCTGCGGCAGGTGGGGTGCGACCCACGGCCGACCGGGTGCGCGAGGCGCTCTTCGCTCGGCTCCCCGATCTCGAGGGGGCGCATGTGCTCGACCTGTATGCCGGATCGGGCGCACTCGGGATCGAAGCGCTCTCGCGGGGCGCCGTCTCCGCGGTGTTCATCGAACGCGCGGCGCCGGTACTGGCGGTGCTGCGCGCCAACCTCCAGTCCCTCGACCTCGGCGGTGCCACCGAGGTGGTGCGCGGGGACGTCGCCGCGGGGGTCCGTCGCCTCGCTCACGCGGGCCGGCGGTTCGACCTCGTCCTGCTGGATCCGCCCTACCGCGATCCCCTCGAAGCGCCGCGGGCGCTGCGCGCGCTCTCGACCTCCGGCATCCTCGCGGCGGGAGCGCTCGTGGTGGTCGAGACCTCGCGACGGCCGGCTCTTCCTCCGATCGACGGGCTCGAGCCACTCGACGAGCGACGCTACGGCGATACGGTGATCCATCGGCTGACCGCGCGCCCGCCGGCGGCGGGAGGCGCAGGAGAGGCATGAGCCAGGGGCGCATGCGAGACGGGCTGGCGTTGTTTCCGGCGAGCTTCGATCCCGTCACGAACGGTCACCTCGACCTCGTGAACCGCGCCCACGCGGTGTTCAGCGACCTGGTCGTCGCCGTGGCGCGCAACGTCGGCAAGCAGGGCACCTTCGGCATCGACGAGCGCCTGGAGATGCTCGAGGCCGCGATCGGCAAGAAGAGCGGGATCCGCATCACCGCGTTCGACGGACTGCTCGTCGACTACGCCCGACAGATCGGGGCGCGGGTGCTGATCCGCGGGCTGCGCGCCGTCTCCGACTTCGAGTACGAGTTCGAGATGGCGCTGATGAACCGCCATCTCTACCCCGAGATCGAGACGCTGTTCATGATGACGAGCCAGAAGTACTTCTACGTGAGCTCCTCGCGCCTGAAGGAGCTGGTGCGCTTCGGCGCCAACGTCGAGGACTTCGTGCCGCCGCTCGTCGCCAAGCGCCTGAAGGAGAAGCTGGGCGGCGGGGCGTGAACGGGCCGGCGAGCGGGCCGACCCGGAGGATCCGATTCGGCACGAGCGGATGGCGCGGCGTGCTGGGCGACGAGGTCACGCTGCCGCGCCTGCGCGCGCTCGTGCGCGGCGTGGCTGCCTGGCTGCGCGAGAGCCAGCCCGGCGCGCGCGTGCTGATCGGCCACGACACGCGCTTCCTGGGCGACGAGCTGGCGCGCTGCGCGGCGCACGTCCTTGCGGAGGCCGGACTCCATCCGGTCCCGGTGGCGAGCCCGGTGCCCACGCCGATCGTGACGCACGCGGTGCGTCGGGGGCGCGGCGACGCCGCGCTGGTCGTCACCGCGAGTCACAACGCGCCCGAGTACCAGGGCGTGAAGATCATCGCCGGCTCGGGCGGCGGCATCGCGGGCGAGCCGGCTCGCCGCATCGAGTCGCTCGCGAACGGCGCGGGCTCCGGGGCAATCCGACCACTCGGAGGCGAGCTCGAGCGAAGTCTCGACCTCGTCTCTCCCTATCTCTCCGCGCTGCGCGAGCACGTCGATCCCGGCGCCTTCCGCGGCGCGCGCCTCCGCGTCGTCTATGATGCCCTCCACGGCACCGGCTCGGGCGTCTGCGACCGCGCGCTGCGCGGGCTCGGTGCGCGGGTCGAAGTGCTCCGCGGCGAGCGCACGCCGCGCTTCGGGGGCGCCGCGCCGGATCCCGTACCGGCGCGACTCGCCGAGCTCCGGCACCGCGTCGGTTCGGCGGCGGGGCCGTGCATCGGGCTCGCGACAGACGGCGACGCCGATCGCTACGCCGTGATCGACGCCGACGGGCGCCCGCTCTCCGAGAGCGAGGCCGTCGCCCTGCTGGTCGACCAGCTGGCGCGCAGCGGCCGCGTCCGCCGCGGCGTGGCGCTCTCGATCGCGACCGGCTCCCTGCCGGAGCGCGTGGCGGCCGCGCACGGTCTCCCCGTGACGCGACACCCGATCGGGTTCAAGCATCTCTCGCGGGCGCTCTCGGAAGGCGCCGCCGACGTCGCGGCCGAGGAGAGCGGAGGCTTCGCCTGGGACCCGATGGGACGCGACAAGGACGGCATCCTCGCCTGCGCGCTGCTCGCCGAGCTGGCGGCGGCGATCCGCGCGCCGCTGCGCGACCGGCTCGCGGAGCTCGAGCGGCGCCACGGGCGCAGCCGCTGCGGCCGCCTCGCGGCCGTGGCGAGCGAGCGCTCCCGGGCGCGGCTGGCCGATCGGCTCGAGGCGCCGCCCGAGCGTGTCGACGGCGCGCGCGTGCGCGCCGTCGACACGCGAGACGGGCTCCGCCTCACCTTCGACGACGGCTTCCTGATGCTGCGCGCGTCCGGCACCGAGCCCGTGCTGCGCATCTACGCCGAGGCGCCCGACCGCCGCGCCCTCGAGCGCCGCTTCGCCGCGGGCCGCCGTCTGCTCGACGCGCACGGCGCGGCTCGGTAAGCTCGCGCACGGCCTGTCGAATGTTCGCGAGAGTCGCGAGGTGAGTCGCGAGGCGAGGGCCGCGAAAGGTCGCGCATGCAACAGCGCCGCGTGTTGATCGCCGTGACGGGCGGGATCGCGGCCTACAAGGTGCCCGAGCTGGTCCGGATCCTGGTGCGCGCGGGCCACACCGTGCGCTGCGCGATGACGCGCAACGCCGCCCAGTTCGTCGCCCCTCTCGCGCTCCAGACCGTCTCCGGCCAGGCGGTGCGCACGGAGCTGTTCGACCGCGAGCAGGAAGGCGCCATCGACCACATCGCGCTGGCCGACTGGGCCGATCTGGTGATCGTCGCGCCGGCCACCGCCGACTCGCTGGCCAAGCTCGCGCATGGACTGGCGGACGACCTCGTCTCGACGCTCCTGCTCGCTACGCGCGCGCCGGTGCTGGTCGCGCCGGCGATGAACGTCAACATGTGGCGGCACCCGGCGACCCAGGCGAACGTCGAACGGCTGCGCGAGCGGGGGGTGCGACAGATCGGACCCGAGGCGGGCTTCCTCGCCTGTGGCTGGGAGGGCGAAGGCCGCATGGCGGAGCCCTCCGCGATCGCGGACGAGGCGCTGCGCGCGCTCGGACCGCACACGCTGGCGGGTGAGGTCATCGTGGTGACGGCAGGGGGGACGCGCGAGCCGATCGACCCGGTGCGCGCGATCGCCAACCGCTCGTCGGGCAAGATGGGCTACGCGGTCGCGGCGGCGGCCGCGCGCCGCGGCGCCGAGGTCGTGCTGGTGTCGGGCCCGACCGCGCTCGAGGCGCCCGCGGGCGTGCGCTGCGTGCGCGTCGAGACGGCGCTCGAGATGCGCGACGCGGTGCGCGCCGAGCTGGCGCGCTGCACCGTCTTCGTCGCCGCGGCGGCCGTCGCGGACTTCCGGCCCGCCGCGCGGTCCGAGCGCAAGATCAAGAAGGAGGCGCTCGGCGCGGGCGCCGGGCTCACGCTCGAGCTGGTTCCCAACCCCGACATCCTGGCCGAGGTCGGCGCCGGGAAGGGTTCGCGCACGGTGGTCGGATTCGCCGCGGAGAGCCACGACCTCGTGGCCTCGGCGCGACGCAAGCTCGAGCAGAAGCGCTGCGACCTCGTGGTCGCCAACGACGTGACCCGGAGCGGGGCGGGCTTCGACACCGACACCAACGCGGTGTCGCTCGTCTGGCCCGGAGGCGAGGTCGAGGAGCTCCCGCTGCTCTCGAAGACCGAGGTCGCGGAGCGCCTGCTCGACCGCGTCGAGAAGCTGCGCGAGGCGCGGCGGTGACGCATGCCCGATCGCGCTGGCTCGCGGCCTGCGCGGCGCTCTGCCTGTGGCTGATCCCGGCCGGTGCCCGTGCGAAGCACGTCGACTGGATCCGCGTCGCGGGCAGCATCAATCCCGCGTCCTCCGACTTCATCCAGAAGTCGATCGCGCGGAGCGCCGAGGACGGCGCCGAGGCCCTGCTGCTCGAGCTCGACACGCCCGGCGGACTGGTCTCCGCCACCAAGGACATCATCCAGGCGATGCTGAACGCCAAGGTGCCGGTGGTGGTCTACGTGGCGCCGAGCGGCGCGTGGGCCGGCTCGGCCGGCACCTACATCACGCTGGCCGGTCACGTGGCCGCGATGGCGCCGGGCACCAGCATCGGCGCCGCCCACCCGGTGGGCGTGGGCGGGCCGGGCGGCGGCGGCGACGACTCGAAGAAGGGCGAGGGTCGCGACATCGAGGGCGAGAAGGCCGAGAACATGCTCGCGGCCTTCATCGAATCGATCGCCAAGGAGCGCCAGCGCAACGTCGAGTGGGCGGTGAAGGCGGTGCGCCAGTCGGAGGCGATCTCGGACGACGAGGCGCTCAAGCTGCACGTGATCGACGTGATCGCGTCGGATCGCGGCGAGCTCCTGCGAAAGATCGACGGGCGCAAGGTGAAGGTGCAGGGCGCGGAGCGGACGCTCTCCGTGGCTGGCGCCGAGCTGCGCGGGATCGAGATGACGGCGCTGCAGCGGCTGCTGCACGTGCTCTCGAGCCCGGACCTCGCCGTGCTGCTGCTGATGGCTGGAGCGCTCGGCCTGTACCTCGAGTTCACGCAGCCCGGGATGGTGCTGCCCGGTGTCTTCGGGGTCATCTGCCTCGTTCTCGGCGCCATCGCGCTCCAGATCCTGCCGTTCTCGTGGCTCGGTCTGATCCTGTTCCTCGCCGGGATCGGCCTGCTGGTCGCCGAGGTCTTCGTCGGCTCCTACGGCACGCTCTTCATCCTCGGGATGGTCTGCGTCCTGCTCGGCGGCAAGCTCATCTTCGACCTCCCCGACGTCTCCGACCTGCGCGTCTCGTTCTGGTCGGTGCTGGTGCCCGCCGTGGCGGGCATGGGGACCTTCGTCGCGATCGCGATCTTCGGCATCGGTCGCACCGCGCGGCGCAGGCAGACGGTCGGGGTCGCGGATCTGATCGGTCTCGTGGGCCGCGCCGACTCCGCGCTGCAGCCGGAGGGCAGCGTCTTCGTGCGGGGCGAGTACTGGACGGCCCAGTCCGACGAGCCCGTGGCGGCCGGCGAGCGCGTCGAGGTGCTGGCAGTCGAGGGCATGCGCCTGCGCGTCCGCAAAGCGCTCGAAGAGCGCGCGCAGTGAGCCGAAGGCGAACGAAGCTCATGAAGCTTGGCGCTCGAAGAGCGCGCGCAGCGATAGGAGGAAGGCATTGATCTCGTTTCCCTTGATCATGGGCGGGGTGCTCGTGGCGTTCCTGCTGGCCGGCGTGCGCGTGCTCAACGAGTACGAGCGCGGCGTCGTGTTCCGGCTCGGCCGCTACGCGGGCGTCAAGGAGGCCGGCCTGCGCTGGATCATTCCCGGCGTCGACCGCATGGTGAAGATCAGCCTGCGCGAGATCGTGATGGACGTACCGGCGCAGGAGGTGATCACCCGCGACAACGTCTCGATCAAGGTCAACGCGGTGCTCTACTTCCGCGTGCTGCACCCGGAGAAGTCGGTGATCCAGGTCGAGAACTACCTGTACGGCACCTCCCAGCTCTCGCAGACCACGCTGCGCAGCGTGTGCGGGCAGGCGGAGCTCGACGAGCTGCTCGCCGAGCGCGATCAGATCAACCGCAAGCTGCAGGAGATCATCGACCACCAGACCGAGCCGTGGGGCGTCAAGGTGCGGGCCGTCGAGGTGAAGCAGATCGACCTGCCGGAGGAGATGCGGCGCGCCATGGCCAAGCAGGCCGAGGCAGAGCGCGAGAAGCGCGCCAAGAGGATCCACGCGGAGGGCGAGTTCGCCGCTGCGCAGCAGCTCCGCGAGGCCTCGCACATCCTGTCACTCGAGCCGGCGGCGCTGCAGCTCCGCTACCTGCAGACCCTCACCGAGATCGCCACCGAGAGGAACTCGACCATCCTGTTCCCGCTCCCGATGGACCTGCTGCGACCGCTCTACCTCGCCGCAGAGCGCGCCGGCAAGGCGGCCGAGCGCACGGGCTCTTCGGGCTGATGGCGCAGGAACCGCAGAGCTCCGAGGAACGCGTCCGGCGACAGGTCGCCCGCACGCTGGCGAACGTCGCGGTCGTGCTGCTCTCGATCGCGCTGCTCGGCGTCTGGAGCTGGTTCGGCTTCTACCAGCTCGAGCCCGGGCAGGCGGCGGTGATCCTGCGCTTCGGCCGATACGTCCGAACCGAGGCGCAGCCGGGCCTGCGCTGGCACCTCCCGCCTCCGATCGAGGAGCACGAAGTCGTGAACGTCGCCTCGATCGAGCGCGAGGAGTTCGGCTACCGGCACGGGGTGGAGAAGCCGACCGAGGAGGAGAAGCTCGAGGCGGCGATCCAGACCAGCGACGCGAACATCGTGCTGCTCTCCTTCGTGGTCCAGTATCGCATCAAGGACGCGTTCCAGTCGCGCTATCGCGTCGCCAGCCCCGGCCCGGTGCTGCGCGACGCCGCGCAGGCCGCGATCCGCAGCGTGGTCGGCCGCAACACCATCGACAACGTGCTGTACGAGAAGAGCGGCGTGGTGCTGGCCGACACGCAGGAGGTCCTCCAGCAGACGCTCGATCTCTACGACTCCGGGCTCCAGGTCCTGAGCATCGACCTGCAGGACGCGCAGCCACCGGCCTCCGTGCGCGCGGCGTTCGACGACGTGCTCGGCGCGAAGCAGGACCGCGACCGCACCGTGAACGAGGCGCAGGGCTACGCCAACGAGGTGCTCCCTCGCGCGCGCGCCCAGGCGATCGAGCAGACCGAGGGCGCCAAGGGGTACAAGGAGGCGCGCATCGCGGAGTCGACGGGCGAGGCGTCGCGCTTCCGCGCGATCGCCGGCGAGTACCAGAAGGCGCCCGAGGTGGTGCGGACGCGGCTCTTTCTCGAGACGATGGAGCAGGTGCTGCCGTCGGTGCACACGGTGATCGTGCAGCCCGGCACGGCCGTCGCCCCGTACCTGCCGCTCGACGCGCTGCGCGGGAAGGAGGAGCCCAAGTGAGGCGCCTCATCCTCGCGCTGGTCGTGCTGCTCGCCGCGCTGGGCGCGCTGGTGTGGGCGGGGCAGATCGGCTGGGGTCCCTTCGTGATCACCCGGGAGGGCGAGCAGAAGATCGTCCTCCTCCTCGGCAGCCCGGTCTCGGTGCAGACGAAGCCCGGCATCTCGCTGCGCCTGCCGCTGGCGTCGTCGGTGCTGACCTTCGACCGCCGGCTGCTCTACTTCAACTCGCAGCCCCAGCAGATCCAGACGGGCGACGCCGAGCGCCCGCTCATCGACCACTACGTGGTGTGGCGCATCGTGGATCCGGTCAAGTTCGTCTCCTCGTTCCCGTCCGGGATGAGCCAGGCGGAGGCGCAGATCGACCGGGTGACCCGGTCGGACCTGCGCGAGGTGATCGGCCAGAAGACCCTGGCCGAGGTGGTGACGACCGAGCGCGAGAAGATCATGAAGGCCATCACCGAGAAGAGCGCCGCCTCGCTGGCGGACTTCGGGATCGAGGTGCGCGACGTGCGCATCAACCGCACCGAGCTGCCGCCCGGCGCCGAGGAGAACGTCTTCGCGCGGATGCGGAGCCAGCGCGAGCAGCTCGCGCGCAAGTTCCGCGCGGAGGGCGACCAGGACGGACGCCGCATCCGCGCCGAGGCCGATCGCGACGCACGCGTGATCGTCGCCGACGCGCATCGCGATGCCGAGATCCTGCGCGGCGAGGGCGATGCCGAGTCGGCGCGCATCTACGCCGAGGCGCACTCGATCGCGCCGGAGTTCTACGGATTCCTGCGCCGCCTCGAGGCCTACAAGAAGACGATCGGCGACAAGACGACGCTCGTCGTGGCGCCGGACAACGACTTCTTCAAGCTGCTCGGACACTACGACGCGAAGAGCGCGCCGTCGGGGCCGTAGCTCAGCGCGGCACGCGCCAGAGCTGCCAGGCGCCGAAGAGGCCGAAGGCGGCCAGGATCGTCCAGGCGGTGCCCACCGTCGCGGTGATGCCACGGGTCGCCAGGGTCTGGCCGTACTCGCGGACCACGAAGAACACGAAGATGGCGGCGATGCCCTCGAGCGCCGGGAGCGCGAGGCTGCGGTGCGCCTCGACGCGCAGTCCGAGCGGGATGCCGAGCACGACGAAGACGAACGCCGAGAGCGGGCTCGTCATGCGCTGGTGGATCAACGCCTCGGCGTGAACCGCCTCGGGGTCGCCGCTGCGCCGGCCGTCGCGGTACTCGCGCAGCTCGCGGATCGAGAGCGCGTCGAGACCCGCGTCGAGCAGCGCGTTCTCCTCGGGCAGGGTGAGCTCGGTGCGCGCCACGCGCTCGTAGCTGGCGGGCGCCGCCGGGTGGTCCGGATCGAAGCGCCGGATCACGGCGTCCGAGAGCCGCCAGGTGCCGTTCGCGTCGATCTCGACCCGCGCCGCCTCGATGCTGCGCACCAGGCGGCCGCGGTCGTTCAGCTCGTAGACCTCGACGTCGTGCAGCTCGTGCTTCACCGGATCGGCGTCGCCTACGTTGTAGACGTAGGGGCCGTTGTGATACCAGAACGAGCCGCGGCGGAAGGCCACCTGGGTGCTCTCCGGCCCTCGCACCCGGCTGCGGTAGATCTCGCCGGCGCGCACCGCCACCGTCTCGTTCAGCGCCAGGGCGAGACCGGAGATCGCCGCCGCGGCGAACAGGATGGGGATGACCGCGCGCATCGGCGAGATGCCGCCGGCCTTCATGGCCAGGATCTCGAGCGCGCGGGCGGCGGTTCCGATCGAGCCGAAGGCAGCGACGAAGGCGGCGGCCGGGATCAGGAGCGGGGTGTAGAAGGCCAGGATGCGGAGCGCGACGTTTTCGAGGGCGCCCCGCAGGCCGTCGGCCGCGCGGATGATGTCGTCGAAATCGCCGATCAGCTCGACGACCCCGAGCACGAGGACGAGAATGAAGAGCACGGCGACGAAGAAGAACAGGAAGCGCGCCGTGAGGTAGCGCCAGAGGACCCCCACGGGACGGAGTCTATCGGATGAGGGTGGTTCACGGCAGCGCGGCGCTCTCGCATCGACCCAGGCGCCCGGTGCTGACGATCGGCAACTTCGACGGCGTGCACATCGGCCATCGCGCCATCCTCCGCACGGTGACCGATCGGGCCCGAGTGCTGGACGGCGAGGCCGTCGTCTACACCTTCGACCCGCATCCGCGCAAGGTGCTGCAGGGCGCGGCCGCCCCCGCGCTGCTCACCACCACCGAGCAGAAGCTCGAGCTCCTCGCGGCGGCGCAGATCGACCTGGTCGTGCTCGAGCCCTTCACGGCGGCGTTCGCCCGGACGCCCCCGGAGACCTTCGTGCGCGAGAACATCCACGCCCGCATGGGCCCCCTCGAGGTCTACGTGGGCTACGACTTCCATTACGGCCGAGACCGCGAGGGGTCGATGAGGCTCCTGACCGAGCTGGGCCCGCGCCTCGGCTTCGCCGTCACCATCATCCCCGAGGTCACCATGGGAAGCCGCGACGTCAGCTCGAGCCGGATCCGCGCGCTGCTCGCCGAGGGCGCCGTCGAGGAGGCGAAGCTCCTGCTCGGCCGCTCCTACGCGGTGCGTGGCACCGTGGTCGCGGGTGACCGCCGCGGGCGCACCCTGGGCTTCCCCACGGCGAACCTCGCACCGGAGACCGAGATCCTCCCGGCATCCGGGGTCTACGCGGGGCGCGCCCGCCTGCTCGACGGGGGATCGGACCCCGGTGCGATCCTCGGCGCCGTCACCAACGTCGGTCGGCGCCCCACCTTCAAGCCCGACGATCCGCCGCTCGCGGAGGCACACCTGCTCGATTGGAGCGGGGACCTCTACGGGCGGCGCATCGAGCTGACCTTCGAGACCCGCCTGCGCGAGGAGCGCCGCTTCTCGGGGCCCGACGCCCTGCGCGAGCAGATCGCGCGCGACGTCGCCGAGGGCCGCCGCCGCCTGGAGGCGCATTGACGGGAGGGCGCTGGCGGGATCCGCGCGTCTGGATCGGCGTCGCCATCACGGTGGTGACGCTCTGGCTCGCGTTGCGCGACGTCTCGTACGGCGACCTCGCACGCGATCTCGCGCGCGCCGACCTGCCGCTGGTCGTGGGCGTGTCGGTGCCGAGCTACCTGCTCATCATCTGGCTGCGCGCGCTGCGCTGGCGCTACCTCACGGACGCGGTCCGCCCGATCGAGCGCGGTCCGCTGTTCCGGGCCACTGCCGTCGGCTTCCTCGCCAACAACGTTTTTCCGCTGCGCATCGGGGAGGTGGTGCGGGCCTGGCACCTCGCGCGGGAGACGCAGGCCGGTGTTGCCCCATTGTTCGGAACGATCGTGCTCGAGCGCGTCGTCGACGGCCTTGCCGTGGTGGGGATGGCGCTCGTGATCTTCGGCGTGCGGCGGGGACACGGCGGCGTGCTCGCGGTCGGCGTCCCGCTCGTCCTGGTGGGCGTGCTGCCGCTCGCCGGGGTGTTGCTCCTGCGCTTCGCGCCCGAGCGCGCGGTCTCGCTCTCCCGCGGCTTCGCCCGCGTGTTCCTTCCCGCGCGCCTCGGCGACTCGATCGAGGACCTGGTGCGCCGCACCGGCGAGGGGCTCGGCTCGATGCAGGGGGGCCGCCACCTCATCTGGATCCTCTTCCACACGGTGTTGATCTGGGTGGTCCTCGGCGTGGTGCCGTTCCTGGCAGGGTTCCGCGCGCTCGGCATCCACCTCGGCACGCTGCGGCGCGAGCTCGCCGCGGCGTTCGTCACGCAGACCGCGGTCGGCATCGCCGTGGCGCTGCCCTCGGCGCCGGGCTTCTTCGGTCCCTATCACCTGGCGGCCCGCGAGGCGCTCGCGCGCTTCGGGGTGGCCGAGGAGCCGGCCCTGGCGCTCGGGACGCTCTCGCACGCCCTCATGTGGGTCACCACCTCCGCCGTCGGCCTGGCGGTGTTGCGCTTCCGCGCCACCCGACTCGACGAGCTCGCCGACGCCGCTTCGGCCCCCGGTAAAGGTCCGGCAGCCGGCGGCCGATAACCGTCCGGGATTCCAGAGCTTTCGCGGATCCGCAGGCAAGCGGTGCAAGCGGGCGACGGCGCACCGCTTTCCGCACCGGACAGCGTGCGATGCCGCGTGCTCGCGAGGACGGCAGTCGAGGGAGAGCGGTGAACGAGCGGATCGGAGAGCTCCTCGTCCGGCAGAACCTGCTCACGGCGGAGCAACTGCAGCGCGCGCGCGAGTCGGCCCGCACCAAGGGCGAGCGCCTCGGGCACCAGATCACCAAGCTCGGCTTCCTCCAGGAATCCGAGCTCACCGACTTCGTCGCAAAGCAGTACGGGCTTCCCTCCATCGAGCTGGCCGAGTTCGAGATCGACCCCGAGGTGATCAAGCTGATCCCCGAGGAGGTCGCGATCAAGCACACCGTGATCCCGGTGAACCGCGCCGGCTCGACGCTGATCCTGGCCACCGCGGACCCCTCCAACATCTTTGCCATCGACGACATCAAGTTCCTCACGGGATACAACGTCGAGGTCGTGGTCGCGTCCGAGGAGGGAATCAAGGGCGCCATCGATCGCTACTACGACAAGTCGGCCTCGTTCGCCGACGTGATGGGCGGCCTCGACGTCGAGGACCTCGAGCTCATCCAGGACGAGGACGACGTCGACGTCTCCGAGCTCGCCCGCGAGTCGGAGGACGCGCCGGTCGTCAAGCTGGTCAACCTGATCCTGACCGACGCCGTGAAGCGCGGCGCGTCGGACATCCACATCGAGCCGTACGAGAAGGAGTTCCGCGTCCGCTACCGGATCGACGGCGTGCTCTACGAGGTGATGAAGCCGCCGCTCAAGCTGCGCAACGCCATTACCTCGCGCGTGAAGATCATGTCGGAGCTCGACATCGCCGAGCGCCGGCTGCCGCAGGACGGCCGCATCAAGCTCAAGATGGGGCGGGGCAGGGAGATGGACTTCCGCGTCTCGACGCTGCCCACCCTGTTCGGCGAGAAGGTCGTGCTGCGCCTCCTCGACAAGGGAAGCCTGCAGCTCGACATGACCAAGCTCGGCTTCGAGCCGCAGCAGCTCGGCGTCTTCCAGAACTGCATCCACCGGCCCTTCGGCATGGTGCTGGTCACCGGGCCCACCGGGTCGGGCAAGACCACGACGCTCTACTCGGCGCTCTCCGAGCTGAACAAGATCAGCGAGAACATCTCCACGGCCGAGGACCCCGTCGAGTACAACCTGGCGGGCATCAACCAGGTCCAGATGCACGAGGACATCGGCCTCAACTTCGCCGCCTCGCTCCGTTCCTTCCTGCGCCAGGACCCCGACATCATCATGGTCGGCGAGATCCGCGACTTCGAGACCGCCGAGATCGCGATCAAGGCGGCGCTCACCGGCCACCTGGTGCTCTCGACCCTGCACACGAACGACGCGCCGTCGACCGTGAACCGCCTGCTCAACATGGGCATCGAGCCGTTCCTGGTCGCGTCGTCGGTGAACTGCATCGTCGCCCAGCGCCTGGCGCGCTGCATCTGTCCGGAGTGCAAGGAGCGCGACACCGAGACGGTCAAGCAGGCGCTGCTCGATGCCGGCTGCAGCCAGGACGAGGCGGCCAAGGCCACGGTCTACAAGGGCCGGGGCTGCCGAAACTGCTCTGACACCGGGTACAAGGGCCGCGTCGCGCTGTACGAGGTGATGGAGCTCACCGAGGGGCTCAAGGAGTTCGTGCTGAACGGCGCCTCGGCGATGGAGCTCAAGCGCGAGGCGATTCGCGGCGGCATGTCGACGCTCCGGCGCTCGGCGCTCAACAAGCTCGTCGAAGGCATGACGACGCTCTCCGAGGTCCTCCGGGTCTCGGCCGCGGACAACTAGGAGAGGGGACGCCATGGCGAACCTGCACCAGCTGCTGAAGGCGATGATCGAGAAGGGGGCGAGCGACCTCCACATCACGACCAATACCGCTCCGCAGCTGCGGGTCGATGGGAAGCTCTCGCCGCTGAAGATGCCGCCGCTCTCGCCCGCCGAGACCAAGCAGATCTGCTACTCGATCCTGACCGACGCGCAGAAGCACAAGTTCGAGGAGAGCAACGAGCTCGACCTCTCGTTCGGCGTGCGCGGCCTCTCGCGCTTCCGCGCCAACATCTTCATGCAGCGCGGCGCGGTGGCGGGCGCATTCCGTGCGATCCCGTACAAGGTGCTCACGATCGAGGAGCTCGGGCTGCCGCGGACGATCCTCGACATCACCAAGAAGCCGCGCGGGCTGGTCCTGGTCACGGGACCCACCGGCTCGGGCAAGTCCACGACGCTCGCGAGCATCGTCGATCGCATCAACAACGACCGCCACGACCACATCGTGACGATCGAGGACCCGATCGAGTACCTGCATCCGCACAAGAACTGCGTGGTCAACCAGCGCGAGGTCGGGGCCGACACCAAGAGCTTCCAGGCGGCGCTCAAGTACATCCTGCGGCAGGACCCGGACGTGGTGCTGATCGGCGAGATGCGCGATCTCGAGACGATCGAGGCGGCCCTCACCGTCGCGGAAACCGGGCACCTGGCCTTCGCGACTCTGCACACCAACTCCTGCGTCCAGACCATCAACCGCATCGTCGATGTCTTCCCGCCCTACCAGCAGTCACAGGTGCGCGCGCAGCTCTCCTTCGTGCTGGAGGGCGTGCTGTGCCAGGCCCTGCTGCCGCGCGCCAACGGTCCCGGCCGCGCGCTCTCGATCGAGCTGATGGTCCCGAACCCGGCGATCCGAAACCTGATCCGCGAGGACAAGATCCACCAGATCTACTCGCAGATGCAGGTCGGACAGGAGAAGTTCGGGATGCAGACGATGAACCAGTCGCTGGCGTCCCTGTATCAGCGCCGCCTGATCAGCCTCGACGACGCGCAGGCGCGCAGCCACGACATCGAGGAGCTGAAGACGCTCATCGGGGGCGGCAACGCCTCCGCCGTCAGCCGACGCATGGTCGGGGCGGGGTGAGACGAGACGCGACGGCGCTCCGGCGCCGTGCGACGAGGGGGTGAGCCATGCCGGTATTCGCCTGGGAGGGTCGGACCCGCCAGGGGACGCTGAAGAAGGGCGTGATCGAGGCGGTGAGCGAGGCCGCGGCGATGATGCAGCTGCGCGGGCAGTCGATCGTCCCGGTCTCGGTCAAGCCGAAGACCAGCCGCAGCTTCAACCTGGGCCTCCGACGCGGCGTGAAGACGCGCGAGCTGGTGGTGTTCACGCGGCAGTTCGCCACGATGATCGACGCCGGCCTTCCGCTGGTGCAGTGCCTCGACATCCAGGCGGAGCAGCAGCCGAACCGCCGGTTCGGCGAGGCGCTCGCGCGCGTGAAGTCCGACGTGGAGCAGGGCTCGACCTTCGCGGAGTCGCTCGGCCGCCACCCGCGGATCTTCGACGATCTGTACGTGAACCTGGTCACCGCGGGCGAGGTCGGCGGCGTGCTCGACACGATCCTGAACCGCCTGGCGACGTACCTCGAGAAGGCCGACAACCTGAAGCGGAAGGTCAAGAGCGCCATGGTGTATCCGGTCACCGTGCTGGTGGTCGCCATCGGCGTGCTCGTCCTGCTGCTGGTCAAGGTGATCCCGGTCTTCGAGAAGATGTTCAAGGACTTCGGCGGCGCGCTGCCCGGGCCCACGCAGATGGTGATCAACATCAGCCACACCGTGCAGCACTACCTGCCGTACATGATGGTCGCCGGGTTCGGCCTCGCGATCGCGTACTCCCAGGCGCGCAAGCGGTTTCCGCGCTTCCGGTACCGGACCGACGCCGCCTACCTGAAGACGCCGGTCTTCGGGCCGCTGCTCAAGAAGGTGGCCGTGGCGCGTTTCAGCCGGACCTTCTCGACGATGCTGTCGTCGGGCGTGCCGATCCTCGACGCGCTCGACATCTGCGCCAGGACGTCCGGCAACAAGGTGATCGAATCGGGCCTCCAGAAGACCCGGACCGCGATCTCGGAGGGCAAGACGATCGCCGAGCCGCTGCGCGCCGCGGGCATGTTCCCGGCCATGGTGGTGCAGATGATCGCGGTCGGTGAGCAGACCGGCGCGATGGACTCCATGCTCGCGAAGCTCGCCGACTTCTACGACGACGAGGTCGACGCCGGGGTCGCCGCGCTCACCTCGCTGCTCGAGCCGGTGATGATGGTGTTCCTCGGCGGGACGGTCGGAACCATCCTGATCGCGATGTACCTGCCGATCTTCAAGATCGCGGAGGTCGTGAAGTAGCGCGCCCGACCGGGGTCGCGCGAGGCGAGGCGGGGGCCGTGGCTTCTCCGATCGGCGCGCCGGCACCGGAGCTGCGCCGGCGCCTGGCCTATCTGATGGGCTTCCGGCTGGTGCTGTGCCTCGCGATCCTCGCGATCGCGCTCGGGCTCAGCGCCGGCGCCGAGGGCCGCGGCGCGGCGCGGGCCGAGCTCGGGCTCTACGGCACCGCCGCCTTCGCCTTCGCCGCGACCGGGGTGTTCGCGGCCTGGCATCGGCGCTCTCGCCGCGCCGCCGCGTTCGGGGCGGCGCAGGTCGTGACCGACGTCGCGATCGTGACGGCGCTGATCGGCTTCACCGGCGGCGGCGAGTCGATCTTCGCGTTCCTGTACGTGCCGATCACGGTGTATGCCGCGCTGCTGCTCGGCCGGCGCGGCGCGTACGCGGCGAGCGCGCTGGGCGCGGCGGGCTACGGCGCGCTCCTGATGGCGCCTCACCTGGGGTGGATGCCCGCCCCCGAGGTCGCCGGGCCCGAGCCGATGCGGCTTGCGCTGTTCGGCGTCCACGCGGGCGCGCTCCTCCTCGTGGCGTTGCTCGCGAGCGCGCTGTCGCACGAGCGAGATCGCGCCGGCCGCGCGCTCGACGAGCGCACGCGCGACCTGCGCAGCCTGCAGCGCCTGCACGAGCGCACGGTCGAGAGCCTGACCAGCGGGCTCCTCACGACCGACCCGCATGGGCGCATCACGTCGTTCAATCCGGAGGCCGAGCGCATTACCGGGGCGTCGGCGGCCGAGGTGCTCGGCCGACCGCTCGACGACGTCATCCCCGGTGCGTCGGCCCTGGTGTTCGGCGTCGCACTCGGAGTCGGCCGGACGCGCGCGCGACTGCGCTTCCGCAACCGCGCCGGGCAGGAGCTGCATCTCGGCATCGCGGGCTCGGTGCTGCGCGCCGCCGAAGGCGGCCGGGGCGGCCACGTCGTGATCTTCCAGGACGTGAGCCAGGTGGTGAAGATGGAGGGTGACCTGCGCCGCCACGAGCGGCTCGCCGCGGTCGGGCAGCTCGCGGCCGACCTCGCCCACGAGATCCGCAATCCGCTCGCGGCGATCTCGGGCTCGATCCAGATCCTCGAGAGCTCGCTGCCCGGCGAGGAGGCGGACGAGACGCGCCGGCTGATCGGCATCGCGGTGCGCGAGGCGGACCGGCTGAACGGGCTGATCACCGACTTCCTCCACTTCGCGCGACCCGCGCCGGCCAACCCCGAGCCGGTCTCGGTGGCCACGGTGGCCGAGGAGGTGCTGCGCATGTTCGACGCCGTGTGCCCGCCCTCCGTGCGCGTCTCGCTCGACGTGCCGCCCGGCCTCCACGTGCGGGCGGACGAGGGCCAGCTCCGCCAGCTCCTCTGGAACCTCTACTTGAACGCCGCCCAGGCGATGCCCGACGGCGGTGCGCTCGACGTCTCCGCCGCCGCGCTCCCGGCTCAAGCGCCTCTTGCCGCCGACCGAAACGCGGTCGAAGAGGGGACCGACTGGGTGGAGATCGAGGTCGCCGACACCGGCAGCGGCATCCCCGAAGAGGTGATCGACCGCATCTTCGACCCCTTCTTCACCACCAAGAAGGAAGGCTCGGGGCTCGGCCTCGCCACCGTACACAGGATCGTGGAAGGACACGGAGGCCACCTCAGCGTGGAGAGCGCCGTGGGCCGAGGCACCCGCTTCCGCATCCGCCTCCCGCTTGCGGAGGCCGCATGAGCCGCGGCGCCGCCCGCATCCTGGTCGTCGACGACGAGCGCAGCATGCAGGAGTTCCTGGAGATCCTGCTGCGCAAGGAAGGCTACGAGGTCGCCACCGCGGGCGACGTCGACGGGGCCCTCCTGGCGCTCGAGTCCGACGACTACGACCTGGTCATCTCCGACATCCAGATGCCGGGCAAGTCGGGGCTCGACCTCCTGCGCGCGATCCGGTCCGCGCAGGCGGACGCCCTCGTCATCATGATCACCGCGTTCGCGACCACCGAGACCGCGATCGCCGCGATGAAGGAAGGCGCCTACGACTACCTGACCAAACCGTTCAAGGTCGACGAGATCCGGCTGGTCGTGCAGAAGGCGCTCGAGAAGAAGCTCCTCGCGAGCGAGAACGCGCGCCTGCGGCACGAGCTCCGCAGCGAGCGCCGCGAGCGGCCCCTGGTCGGCAACAGCCCGCGCATGCAGCAGCTCTACGACATGATCTCGCGCGTCGCGGCCACGAAGACCAACGTGCTGATCGTCGGCGAGAGCGGCACGGGCAAGGAGCTGGTGGCCCGCGCCATCCACGCGGAGAGCGAGCGCAGCGAGCGGCCCTTCGTCGCGCTGAACTGCGCCGCGATCCCGGAGAACCTGCTCGAGTCGGAGCTGTTCGGGCACGTGAAGGGCTCGTTCACCGGCGCGGTCGGCAACAAGGCCGGGCTGTTCGAGATGGCCGACGCCGGCACGCTCTTCCTGGACGAGGTCGGCGAGCTCACCGCGCCGCTGCAGGTCAAGCTCCTGCGCGCCATCCAGGAGAAGACGATCCGGCGGGTCGGGGGCACCAGCGACCGCCGGGTCGACGTGCGCATCCTCGCCGCGACCAACCGGCGCCTCGAGGAGGAGGTGGCCGCCAGCCGCTTCCGCGAGGACCTCTACTACCGGCTCAACGTGATCCAGCTCCAGCTCCCTTCGCTGCGCGAGCGCATGGAGGACCTGCCGCTGCTCGTGCACCACTTCGTCGAGAAGTACGCGCGCGAGCTCGGCAAGCCGGTGCGCGGCCTGTCCGACGAGGCGATGCAGCGGCTTCGGGCGCACGCCTTCCCCGGCAACGTGCGCGAGCTCGAGAACGTGGTCGAGCGCGCGGTGGCGCTGTCGCGCGGCGAGTGGATCGATGCCGACTCGCTCCCGCCGGCCCTGCTCGAGCCTCCGGACGCGCGGCCGGCGCTGCCGCAGCCCGGCGCGCAGGTGCAGCTCGATCACCTGGTGGCCGACTACGAGCGCGGGCTGCTGCTCGAGGCGCTGCGCCGGGCGGGCGGGGTGAAGAAGCGGGCGGCCCAGCTGCTCGGCATCTCGTTCCGCTCCTTCCGCTATCGGCTCGAGAAGCTCGGCCTCGACGAGCCCGCCGGCGCGCCGTAGCCGCGCCGTGCGCCGCGCCGCGCGCGAGCGTCCGGGGCTCCAAGCCGAGGTCGTGCTCTCGCTCGGGCTCGTGATGGCGGGAGCGACCTGCATCCTCGGCGTGACGCTGATCGGTGACAACGAGGCGCGCCTGCGCGAGCTGCTCGGCCGCGCCCTGCTGGTCGAGGCGCGTCAGCTCCCACCGCCCGAGACCGCGTTCGTGCCGGGCACGCGCTGGTGGCGGATCGCCGGCGGCGCAGGCGAGGGGGACCTCGGCGTCGGGCCGGCCGGCGAGCCCATCGATGCGGAGACGCGGAGCCTCGCGCTCGAGTCGCGAGAGCGCCGCGAGCCGCTGCTGCGACCCGGCGCACCGTGGCAGGCGATCCGCTTCGCCGCTCCGGTCGGCGGGGGTGGCGCGGTGGCGGCACGGCTCCCGTCCGCTGCCTCGCTCCGGCTGCGTGCGCTGCCGCTTGCCCTCGCGGCGGGGCTCCTCGCAGTCGACGTCGCCGTCTTCACCGCCTTCGGCGTCTCGATGCTGCGCCGCCGCGCCGTCCAGCCGCTCCAGCGCCTGGCCGGCGCCGCGCGCGTGCTCGCCGACGGCGCCTTCGAGGCGCGCCTTCCCGTCGACGGCCCGCGCGAGGTCGCGGAGGTGGCGGCCGCCTTCAACGACATGGCCGAGGCGCTCGCGCGGCGCACGGCGGCGCTTGAGAAGGCGGTCGCGGATCTGCGCGACACCAACGCGGCGTTGCGTCGGGCGCGCGCGGGCCTCGACCGCGCGGAGCGGCTCGCCTCGGTCGGCCGGCTGGCGGCGGGCGTGGCGCACGAGGTGGGCAATCCGATGGGCGCGCTGCTCGCATTCCTGGATCTGGCGCAGCGCGACGCTGGCATCGCCGCGGCAACGCGCGAGCATCTTGCGCGTGCCCTGCAGCAGGGTGAGCGCGTGCGCCGCATCCTGCGCCAGCTCCTCGAGTTCTCGCGGCCGCCGCGGATGGCGCGGGTGCCGCTCGACCTGGCCGCGCTCGCGGAGGAGGCCGCCACCCTGGTGCGGGCGCAGGCGCGCTACGCGGGCATCCGCCTCGAGGTGGAGCGCGAGGGCGAGTCGGGTCTCGCCCTCGGGGACGCGGGCGCGATCGCACAGATCCTGCTGAACCTCGTGGTGAACGCCTGCGACGCCGTCCGTGCGGGCGCCGAGCCGGGGGCTCCGGCCAGCGCCGCCGGCCGCGTTCGCCTGCTGGTGCGCAGTGCGCCGCTGCACGTCCGCGCCGGCGGGCCGCGCAGTGAGGCCGGCGCCCGGCACCGCTTCGACGCGGTCGAGTGCGTGGTCGCGGACGACGGCTGCGGCATCGCCGAGGGCGACCGCGAGCGCCTCTTCGACCCCTTCTTCACGACCAAGGCGCCCGGGGAGGGTACGGGGCTCGGGCTCTCGAACTCGCTGCGTCTTGCCGAAGAGCTGGGCGGGGGGCTCGAGTGCGTCGAGCCGCCCGCGGGCTGGCGTACGGCATTTGCGCTGCGCCTGCCGGCGGCCGAGCCCAACGCCGACACCGCAGGCGGTTGCGAGGTGCGAAGCGAAGTGCGCGGCGACGAGGCGGGCGGTGCCTCGGGGGGCGCGGAGAAACGCGAGCTCTGACAGGGGGTTGTGTATGAGGCCGGGCCTGGCACACGGCTTGCTCCAACGACCGCTCGCCATGTGCGAATCCGCTCGGGCAAGCGATCGAAGACGGCGCGAGGGCTTCACGCTCCTCGAGATGGCCGTCGTGATCGCGATCATCGGGATCATGGCCGCCGTCAGCGCGCCGAAGCTCGAGCAGTACTTCTCCAACCAGCGCGCGAGGGACGCGGCGCGCGACGTCGCCAATGCGTTCCGCATCGCGCAGGCGGAGGCGATCCGCACCGGCGACCCCCACATCGTCTATCTGACGTCCTCCGCGGGCGGCAACCCGCCCGCCACGGATCCGCAGGGAACTTCGATCGGCGCCGCTCCGGGTGGCGCGCCCTGGCCGCTCGCCATCGTGGACGATGGGACGCCCGCCCTCTCGAATTGCCATATCGACCCGGGCGAGGCGGAGGAGCACGTCGTCTCCCCCGCGATCGGGGTCTCGTGGGGATTCAGTCTTTCCGCCGGAGCAGTGGCGCCGGGCGACGTCGGAGGCGGCAATCCGGCGAGCGGCTCGACCTTCACCACGCGCCCCGGCGGCCCCGCCACCACGTGGGTGATGTTCCGCCCGGACGGGATCCCGGTCGGCTTCGACGCCGCCTGCACGCTCGGCGGTGTCGGCAGCGGCGGCGGCGGGGTCTACATCACCAACGGCAATCGAGACTACGCGGTCGTGCTGTCGCCGCTCGGCGGCGTGAAGGTGCACGTCTGGAACGCGGGGGTGAACGCATGGAC
>DATJPY010000080.1:0-1079 GCA_035506135.1 Myxococcota bacterium
GCCTCGACCCGCAGGGCGGCGGCGAACCCGGGATCATCAACGTGGGCGCCGTGATCGCCAACGCGATCTTCGACGCGACGGGCGCGCGGCTCCACCACCTGCCGATGACGCCGGCGCGGGTGCTGGAGGCGATCCGGAAGGCGTAGGCGCGGCCGCCACGGCGAGCCGGTAGAAGCCGAGTTCCGGTCCGGGCGTTCCGGGCCGGCGACGACGAACGCCGAGGGGGCTCGCGAGGGCCCCTTCGCGCGTTAGCTTGGTGCATGGCCGAGACCGTCAGCTCCGAGTTCCTCGCCCTCCAGCAGGTCCTCGCGGGGCGCTATTCCATCGAGCGCGAGCTGGGCCGCGGCGGGATGGGCATCGTGCTCCTGGCGCGGGACGTCGCGCTGGACCGGCTCGTCGCCATCAAGCTCCTCCCGCCGCACCTCGCCGCCAACGTCGAATCGCGCGACCGCTTCCTGCGCGAGGCGCGCACCGCCGCCGGCCTGTCGCACCCCAACATCGTCCCGATCCACGCGGTCGAGCAGGCCGGCGACCTCGTCTTCTTCGTGATGGGCTACGTGGACGGGGAGACGCTGCGGGAGCGCGTGGAGCGCACGGGGCCGCTCGCGCCGCGGCTGGCGCTGAAGGTGATGCAGGAGGTGGCCTGGGCGCTCGGCTACGCGCACCAGCGCGGCGTCATTCACCGCGACGTCAAGCCCGACAACATCATGATCGAGCGCGCCACCGATCGCGCGCTCGTGACCGATTTCGGCATCGCCGTGCGCGGGCGGGCCGGCGAGGGCGGCGCGGGCGAGGTGATGGGGACGGCGCGCTACATGAGTCCCGAGCAGGCACTCGGCGAGACGGTGGACGCGCGCAGCGATCTCTACTCGCTCGCGGCGACGATCTTCTACGCGCTCACGGGCCGGCCGCCGTTCGAGGGCTCGAACCTGCCGGCGATCATCACCAAGCAGGTCTCGACGCCGGCGCCGCTCGTGATGACGCTCCGGCCCGAGGTGCCCGCCCGGCTCGGCGAGCTGGTGGACAAGTGCCTCCAGAAGGACCCGGCGGCGCGCGTCCAGACCGGCGACGAGGTCGCG
>DATJPY010000081.1:0-1347 GCA_035506135.1 Myxococcota bacterium
GGGCCGCGCACCAGGTACGAGTCGACGTAGTCGACGCGCGGCTCGCGGCAACGCAGCGACGGCAGCACGTCGAGCAGCGCCTCGAGCGCGACGCGCGCCTCGAGCCGCGCGAGCGAGGCGCCGAGGCAGAAGTGGTTGCCGAAGCCGAAGGCGAGGTGGCCCTGCGGGTTGCGGTCCACGCGGAGCTCGGCGGCCGTCGCTCCCCACTGGCGCTCGTCGCGGTTGGCGGAGCCGATGATCACGACGACGCCGGCGCCGGCCGGAATGCCCCCGCTCGGCAGCTCGACGTCGCGCGTGGCGCGGCGGTACACGACCTGCACCGGACCGTCCCAGCGCAGCACCTCCTCGATGGCGCCGGGCAGGAGGCTGCGGTCGGCGCGCAGCCGCTCGAGCTGGTCGGGGTGCTGGAGCAGCGCGAGCGTGGCATTCCCGATCAGGTTCGTGGTGGTCTCGTTGCCCGCGCCGAGCAGCAGGATCACGAACATGACGACCTCCGCCGGCGAGAGGCGCGCCTCGCCCTCCTGCGCGGCCACGAGAATGCTGATGAGGTCATCGGCCGGCGCCTTCTCGCGATCGGCGACGACGCCGAGGACGTACTCGCTGAGCTCGCGCAGCGCGGCCACCAGACCGCTGGCGACGGGATCGAGCGCGCGCCCCGATCCGGTCATCGAGGAGATGATCGTGTCGCTCCAGCGCTTGAAGTCGGTGCGGCGCTCGGGCTCGACGCCCAGGAACTCGGCGATGATGCGGACGGGGAGCGGGATCGCGAGGTCGTGGATCACGTCGAAGCCCTCGGCGGCGCGCAGCTTCGCCTTGCACTCGTCGACGATCGCGCGCATGCGCGGCTCCCAGGCCGCGATGCGGCGCGGCGTGAAGCCCCGGTTCACGATCGCGCGCAGGACGCCGTGGCGCGGGGGGTCCTCCGAGATGAGGTTTCGCGAGACCAGCAGCTCTTGGACCGAGAACGGAAGCGCCTGGGCGAAGGCGAGCAGGCGCTGCATCGCCGCCGGATCGGTGGTGGGGTCCTCGCCGGCCCGGCCGCCTGCCAGGATCGTGCGCATGGCGTCGGAGGAGAAGTCCTCGGCGGAGCGCAGCACGGCGTGCACGTCGGCGTAGCGGGACACGCACCAGAACTGCGCCTGTTCCGCCCAGTACACCGGCGCCTGGTCGCGAAGCCGTGCGTAGATCGGGTACGGGTTCTCGCGCACCGCGGCGCTGAAGGGCTCGTAGTCGACGGTCATCGCGATGTCCTCCTTCGCATGGGTCGAGGTGCTCGGATCCCCAGCAGGCGCCGCGCGGTGCGCAGCGCGTCGCGCTTGTGCGCCGCCATCTGCTCCGGCGCCAGGG
>DATJPY010000082.1:0-1347 GCA_035506135.1 Myxococcota bacterium
GGGCCGCGCACCAGGTACGAGTCGACGTAGTCGACGCGCGGCTCGCGGCAACGCAGCGACGGCAGCACGTCGAGCAGCGCCTCGAGCGCGACGCGCGCCTCGAGCCGCGCGAGCGAGGCGCCGAGGCAGAAGTGGTTGCCGTAGCCGAAGGCGAGGTGTCCCTGCGGATTGCGATCGATGCGGAACTCCGCCGCGGTCGGGCCCCACTCGCGCTCGTCGCGGTTGGCCGAGCCGATGATCACGACGACGCCGGCGTTGGCGGGGATGCGCCCGCTCGGGATCTCGACGTCGCGCGTGGCGCGGCGGTACACGACCTGGATCGGACCGTCCCAGCGCAGCACCTCCTCGATGGCGCCGGGCAGGAGGGTGCGATCGGCGCGCAGCCGCTCGAGCTGGTCGGGATGCTGGAGCAACGCGAGCGTGGCGTTCCCGATCAGGTTGGTGGTGGTCTCGTTGCCCGCGCCGAGCAGCAGGATCACGAACATGACGACCTCGGCCGGAGACAGGCGCGCCTCGCCGTCCTGCGCGGCGACGAGCACGCTGATGAGGTCCTGGCCCGGCGCCTTCTCGCGGTCGGCGATGACGCCGAGCACGTACTCGCTGAGCTCGCGGAACGCGCCTGACACCCCGCTGGCCACGGGATCGAGCGCGCGCCCGGATCCGGTCATCGCAGAGATGATCGTGTCGCTCCAGCGCTTGAAGTCGACGCGGCGCTCGGGCTCGACGCCGAGGAACTCGGCGATGATCCGGACCGGGAGCGGGATCGCGAGGTCGTGGATCACGTCGAAGCCCTCGGCGCCGCGCAGCTTCGCCTTGCACTCGTCGACGATCGCACGCACGCGCGGCTCCCACGCCGCGATCTGGCGCGGCGTGAAGCCCCGGTTCACGATCGCGCGCAGCACGCCGTGGCGCGGCGGGTCCTCCGAGATCAGGTTTCGCGACACGAGCAGCTCCTGCGCCGAGAACGGAAGCGCCTGGGCGAGAGCGAGCAGGCGCTTCATCGCCTCCGGGTCGGTGGCGGGGTCCTCGCCGGGCCGGCCGCCCGCCAGCATCGTGCGCATGGCGTCGGACGAGAACTCCTCCGCCGAGCGCAGCACGGCGTGCACGTCGGCGTAGCGGGACACGCACCAGGTCTGCGCCTGCTCGGCCCAGTACACCGGTGCGTGCTCTCGCAGCCGTGCGTAGGCCGGGTACGGGTCGTCGCGGACCGCGGCGCTGAAGGGCTCGTAGTCGACGGTCATCGCGATGTCCTCCTTCGCATGGGTCGAGGTGCTCGGATCCCCAGCAGGCGCCGCGCGGTGCGCAGCGCGTCGCGCTTGTGCGCCGCCATCTGCTCCGGCGCCAGGG
>DATJPY010000083.1:0-66897 GCA_035506135.1 Myxococcota bacterium
TGGGACGCGATCGGGTATCTCGGCTCGCTGGTCGACGACAGCGACCCCGACCTCGCGCTCCCGCAGCTCGATCACTCGCTGCAGACGGCCGAGGCGCTGCGCGCCGACGGCGCGCCGCGTTGGCTGGTGCTCGCCGGATTCGTTCACGACCTCGGCAAGGTGCTGTGTCTGTTCGGCGAGCCGCAGTGGGCCGTGGTCGGCGACACCTTCCCGGTGGGCTGTGCGTTCTCGGATCGCATCGTGCTCCACGAGCTCTTCGAGGCGAATCCCGACCGGCGGCATCCGGTGTACTCGACGCGGCTCGGCATCTACACCGAGGGATGCGGGCTCGACACCGTCGAGCTCTCCTGGGGGCACGACGAGTACCTGTACCACGTGCTGCGGCCGCATCTTCCCGAGCCGGCGCTGGCGATCGTTCGCTGGCACTCGTTCTATGCGGGCCATCGCGAGCGCGCCTACGACTTCCTGCTCTCCGAGCGCGACCGCGTGCTCTTCGAGTGGGTGCGGCGCTTCAACGCCTACGACCTCTACTCGAAGTCGGATCGGCCGCCCGACTGGGGCGCGCTGCGCCCGTGGTACGAGGAGCTGGTCGCGGAGTTCCTGCCGCCCGTCCTGCAGTGGTGAGCGTGCGCGTCCGCCTGCTCCGCCGCCGCGAGATCTGGGTTCCGACGGCCACCGGCTGGGCCCTGCTCGCGGTGCTGCTGCTCGGGGGTGCGCGCCTCGGTCTGCCGTGGCTCTACGGATTCCTCGCTCCCGATCGGCTCGAGGGACACGGCGTCCTGGTGGTCGAGGGCTGGATCAGCGAGACGGCCTTCGACGAGGCGCTGCGCACCTGGCGCGAGGGTGACTACGCGAAGATCGTGACCACGGGCGCGCGCATCGAGCGCGGCGCATGTCCCGAGTCGGTCAAGACCTACGCCGAGTACGCCGCGCGTGCGCTGGAGGTGCGCGGCGTGCCCGCCGAGGCGATCGCGGTGGTCTCGACGCCCGAATCGGCGCGCGACCGCACCTATCTCTCGGCCGTCATGGTGCGCGAGTGGCTCGAGCGGAGCGGCCTCGCGGTGGACGCGATCGACGTCCTCTCCGAAGGCGCCCACGCGCGCCGTACCTGGCGGCTCTACGGCAAGGCGTTCGGCGACGACCTGCCCGTCGGCATCCGCGCCGCCCCACCCGAGTACGATCCCGCCGGCTGGTGGCGGATCAGCTCCGGCGCCAAGGACGTGATCACCGAGGCGATCGGGTGGTCGTGGGCGGCGTGCTGCTTCCACCCGGGACCGCGCGGGTCGCTCGACGAGAAGTGGGCCCCGCCCTAGCTGTTGACTTCGCTCGCTTCGCTCGCTGCGCGCGCCTGCTTCGCAGGCGCTGGCCGATACTCCAGGCGGTCGACTTGCCTCCGAGGGGACGGATCACGAGGGCTCGGGCTCGACGGCGTGGGCGTGCGTGGAGCGCACCGCGTGGCGCCAGCGGCCCGAGCGGAAGCGCAGCGTGAGCATCGTCGCCTTCACCACGTAGTCGGCGATCAGGGCCGCGAAGATCCACTCGACCCGCATGTGGCGCGCGGCGAAGAGCGCGGCGAGGGTGACGCGCGCGCCGATCAGCCCCGAGAACACGGCCAGCAGCGGGAAGCGCGTATCCCCTGCGCCGCGCAGCGCGCCGCCGAGGGCCGACTCGATCGCCATCAGCGGCTGCACCGAGCCGAGGATGTAGATGAACACCACGGTGAGTCGTACGACCTCCGGGTCGTCGATCATGAAGCGCGCCAGCGGCCGGGCGGCGGCGATGATCGTGAGGCCGAACACCGACATCGCCGCGATGCACAGCCGCATCGCACGCCAGCCGCTGTGGCGCGCGCCCTCCGGATCGCCCGCGCCGAGGTGCTGGCCGACCAGCGTCGACGAAGCCACCGAGAAGCCGAACCCCACCACGAACGAGAAGGACAGCAGGTTCACCCCGATGCCGTAGGCGGCGTAGGGCGCGGTCCCGTACAGCGAAACCAGCCAGAGGAAGGCGATGAAGCCGCCCTGCCACACCACCTGCTCGAGCCCCGCCGGATAGCCGATGTCGACGATGCGCCGCACGCGCCGCCGCTCCCACGATCCGTGCGGGCCGAGGCGGAGCAGGAGCTTTCCGCGCACCCAGAGCGCGAGGAAGATGAGTGCGCCGACGGTGAACGCCGTCCCGCTCGCGATCGCGGCGCCCGCCACGCCGAGCGTCGGCATGCCGAACTTCCCGTACACGAGCGAGTACACCAGCGCGATGTTGATGACGTTGGTCGTGGCGCCGATCCAGAGCGGGGTGCGCGTGTCGCCGGCGGCGCGGAGCGCGGCGCCGAGGGCGAAGTGCACCGCGAACGCGAGCTGGAAGGGCGCGAGCCAGCGGATGAAGGTGGCCGCCAGCTCGATGGTGCGGTCGTCCAGCCGGAACACGCCCGCGAGCTGGTGCGGGAACACGAGCCCGGGCAGCGTCATGGCGCTCGCCACCCCGATGCACATCCAGAGCGAGGCGCGCGTCACGCGCTCCGCCTCGCCGCGGTCGAGCGCCCCCCACGCGCGGGCGACCAGGGCGGTGGTACCGGCCGTCACGGCCATCAGCAGCGCCTGCAGGATGAAGAAGATGCGGTTGCCGGTGGTGACCGCGGCGACGGCAGGTGCGCCGAGCGAGCCCACGATCTTGATGTCGACGAGCCCGACCGTCGAGTTCAGCAGGTTCGCGGTGATCGCGGGCCAGGCGAGCGTCCAGATGCCGCCGGCCGGCGGCATCGGCGCGCGCGCCGGACGGGCGGGGAGCGAGGCGGCCACGCGCGGAGCCTACCGGCGCGCGTGACGGCGCGCCCTAGTGGTAGTCCTCGTCGAGCGAGCGCAGGAAGGCGGCGAGCGGCGCCACGTCGCCGTCGACCAGGGCGATCCCCGCGAGCGGCGCGCTGCCGTTGCGGAGGCGGCCGCTGCGCTCGAGGGCCGAGCTCTTGCGGTAGAGGGCCAGCACGTCCTCGATCTGGTCCGCGCTCCCGTTGTGCAGATACGGCGAGGAGTGCTCGAGGTCGCGCAGGCCCGGCGCCTTGAAGACCGCCACGGCGTGGTCGAGCAGGAGCGGCGTCTGGCAGCGCTGCAGGCCGAGCAGCAGGCCGAACAGGGGCGGAAGGTGTCGGGCGGGAGCGGGGTTGGGGGAGTTCGCGAGCTCGGAGGTGCAGAGCGCCCGCCAGAGCTTGGCCTGCGGCGCGGGGAAGTCGGGGTTCGCGAAGGTGTTCCAGGCGCCGAGATCGGTGGCGCCCACGCGCTCGGCCGACGCCGCCGCACGGAAGATCTCGCTGGCGTGCGGGTGGGCCGCCGTGGCGGGGAGATAGGCATTCGGGTTCCGCTGGCGCTGCGCGAGGCTCGGGATGGCGATCCGCGCGAAGCGCCCGTCGCCGTGGACGCCGTCGTACTCCGCCTGGCTCACGCCGGTGTTGTGGAAGCCGAAGTCGGTGAAGTTCGGCGCGGGGTGGCAGGCGGTGCAGTTGCCGATGCCGCCGCGCTGGAGGTCCTTCGCGCCGAGGCCGCGATCCGGGGCCCGGGCGAGGAAGACGCGCAGGCCGGCCAGCTCGGTCGCGCCGAAGATGCGCTCCTGATCGTGGAACTCGAAGGGGCCGTCGTCGACGAACTGGGGGCTCGAGAGGCGCGCCACGCTGCGCTGCAGGCGCTCGTTGTAGGCGTCGAGCGACTCGCCCCTGGCGGGCTGGCGGGGGAGCCCGTTCAGCTCCAGGAAGTGGTCGTAGGGCGACCCGATGAAGTTGCCCTTGTCGTCCTGCTCGAACACGAGCTGGCGCACGTAGGCGGCGATCAGCTTGGCGACACCGTGCAGGATCTCCGTGTCGGAGGCGTTCGCCACGTCGATCCGGTAGGCGGGCGGCACGCGGAATTCCTGCGGCACGGAGGGGTCGGTGCCGCCGAGCACGCTCGCGTACGAGCCGCCGTACTGCTGCGCCAGCGCACCCGAGCCGTCGTCCTCGCGGATCACGCGCGCGACCTGCGCGATCGCCAGCGGGGCCTCGCCCGGGAGCCAGCCGTAGTTGCGGCCGGTGAGCGTCCCCTCCACGAGCGCCTTCAGGCTCGGGAACTCGCCATCGAAGTGGAGGAGCAGTCCGCCCGGCCGCGGCAGCGAGGCGTTCACCAGCGGCGGCGAGTTGCGCGGCGCTGCAGTGCGGCCGTCCTCGCGCGCCGGGATCGGGCTGCGCCGCGCGAAGTCGTCGTAGGTGCGCATGCCGCCGCCCGGGACGCCGAGCTGCTCGTCGACCAGGTGGCAGGAGCGGCAGTTGATCGACTGGCCCGCGAAGGGGCCGGGGAGCGGAGCGCCGGTGGTCTGCGTGAAGTCGACTACGGGATCACCCGCGCCGAGCGGGGCATTGATCCCGGTGGAGTGGCTCGCGAAGAACTGGGCGAAGCGGGTCTCGATGAAGAGACGCTCTCCGATCGCGACCTCCGGCGGGTCGGTGTCGTCAGCGCCCGCCGTGCTCCCGAGTCCGATTGCCCCCACCAGGGAGAGCCCAGAAAGCCCAAGAACCAACCGAGTCGAGATCGCCCGAGCCCAGCCCTGCATCTCCCGCTCCTGCTGAAAGAGGGGCTGCATCGTTACAAGAGTGAAATTGAATGTCAATTTCTTTTTCAAAATAGGCCGGTAGCACCGTTCCCGAGAACCCGGGCGGGGGATACGATCGGGAGGCGGACCGGGGGAGCCGCGGAGGAGGAAGCCCATGCCCCGCCTGCAGGATTTCCGAGCGCGCACCATCGACGGCCAGGAGCGATCGCTCGCCGACTTCGACGGCAAGGTGGCCCTCGTCGTCAACGTCGCCTCGAAGTGCGGGCTCACCCCCCACTACGCCGGGCTGCAGAAGCTCTACGAGGCGCAGAGCGCCCGCGGCCTGGAGGTGCTCGGGTTCCCGTGCAACCAGTTCGGCAGCCAGGAGCCGGGCAGCGAGGCCGAGGTGAAGGAGTTCTGCTCGCTCCGCTACGGCGTGACCTTCCCGATGTTCTCGAAGATCGAGGTCAACGGCGCCGCCCGCCATCCGCTCTACGCGTGGCTCGCGGCGGAGCCGACCGCGCCCGAGGGCTCCGGCGACATCAAGTGGAACTTCACCAAGTTCCTGATCGGTCGCGACGGCCGCGTGCTCGCGCGCTTCGATCCGCGCACCGAGCCCACGGCGCCCGAGCTGGTCGCCGCGGTCGAGAAGGCGCTCGGCTGAGCGGGGCCGCGTCGGCCGGGTCCGCGCGCCGAGCCCGTCGCCGCAGCCGACCGCGTGCTCTACGCTGGCCGGATTCCGACAACCCGGAGGAGATCCCCCATGGCGATCCATGTCGGTGACAAGGTTCCGAGCGCGACCCTGAAGGTCCCGTCGGCCGACGGCATCAAGGACGTGACGACCGACGAGCTGTTCCGCGGCAAGAAGGTGGTCCTCTTCGCCGTGCCCGGCGCATTCACGCCGACCTGCTCGGCCAAGCACCTGCCCGGCTTCGTGCAGAACGCCGACGCGATCCGAACCAAGGGCGTCGACACGATCGTGTGCCTGGCCGTGAACGACGCCTTCGTGATGGGCGCCTGGGGCAAGGACCAGAAGGTCGGCGACAAGGTGGTGATGGCGGCCGACGGCAACGGCGAGTTCACGCGCGCGCTTGGGCTCGAGCTCGATGGCTCCCGCTTCGGCATGGGAAGCCGGGCGCAGCGCTTCGCCATGGTGGTGCAGGACGGCGTCGTGAAGGCGCTGCACGTCGAGGCGCCCGGGAAGTTCGAGGTGTCGAGCGCGGAGGCGGTGCTGAAGGGGCTCTAGGGGCCCGATCCGCTCGGGGTCCCCTCCCGTGTGCCGAAGGTTCCGCGGAGCTTGGTGACCTCGACGTCGCCGAGCACCGTGCACTGGCACGCCAGCCGCAGGCCCGCGTCGAGGTCGTGGGGAGGGAGCGAGAGCCGCAGCCGCTCGACGGCCGTGGGCTCGGAGACCGCTCCCTTCACGCGTACGGTGCAGGTGCCGCAGGCCCCGCGCCCGCGGCAGTTCAGCGCTCGCGCGACGTCGTTGTAGAGGGGCAGCCGCGCGCGCAGCAGCACCATGCGCAGGTTCGATCCCGGCAGGCACTCGATCGCCCGGCCGTGGAAGTGGACGACGGGCACGCCGCGCTCCTCCGAGGCCGGCTACAGCGCGCCGCCGAAGCGGTCGAGGAAGACCATCCGCTCGACCGGGCGCCGCGACAGCGGCCCGTGGCCCCGCCCCTCGGGCCAGCCGATCGGGACGTGCGCGGCGGTGGCCCACGGGTCGGGGATCTCGAGGAGCGTCTTCACCTCCGGCTCGGCTTGACACAGGAGCGTTGTCAGGACGCAGCCGAGCCCTTCGGCGCGACAGGCGAGCAGGAGGTTCTGGACGGCCGGATAGATCGAGGCACCGCCCACGACGGACGGCCGGCCGAGCTTCGCGTCGGTGATCGCCAGCAGATCGGGCCGGAAGCAGAAGACGGCGACCACCGGCGAGCGATCGAAGTGCCGCGCCAGATGATCGGCGGCGGCGATCATGCGGTCGCGCCGCACGGCTGCCTCGCCCTCGAGCTCGCCCGTGGCGGCGCGGTAGGTCTTCGCGTAGCGCTGCCAGAGCGGCTCGTAGAGATCGCGCAGCGCGCGGCGCCGCGACGGGTCGCGCACCGCGACGATCCTCCATGGCTGCGTGTTGCCGCCGCTCGGCGCCCAGGTCGCGGCCGTCAGCACGCGCCGCAGCACCTCGTCGGGAATCGGGTCGGGCCGCAGGCGGCGCACCGCGCGACAGGTGCTCTGCGCCTCGTACAGGCCGACGTCCGGCATGGCTTCGCTCCCGCGGCTCGAGACGGCGGAGAATATGCCGGCGCGCCGCCGCCCGCACTCCGCCGCGGCTGGCTATGCTGATCCGATTGGCGCGCATTTCTCCCCGGTCGGGGAGACAGGAGGACCGTCGATGAGGACGAGAGGCATGCAGCGCGTGCTGCGGATCGCTGGGGTATGCGCGGTGTTCGGGCTCGGCTACCTGGCGGGCACGATCGCCCATCCGACCGCGGACGCGCAGATGGGCGACCTGATGAAGAAGGCCGCGGAATCCGGCGGCCCGCTCGGCACCGCGGCGAAGCTCGGCACCTCGATCGAGGAGATGCAGCAGCACGTGGCCGGCCTGCAGAAGAACATCGACACGCTGAACCAGATCAAGGCGGCCCTCGGCGGCGGCTGAGGCTCCCCCCGAGCGGGGTGCCGTCGCCCCCGCTCGGGTCTCCCGCGCGTCCGCCCGATACACTCTCCGTCATGCCGGGCGACCACCCGCTCCATCCCCATCCCGATTGGTTCGTGAATCGCGAGCTCTCGTGGCTCGCGTTCAACCGGCGCGTGCTCGAGGAGGCGCAGGACCCCAGCAACCCGCTGCTCGAGCGCGTGAAGTTCCTGTCGATCGTCGACTCGAACCTGGCCGAGTTCTTCGAGATCCGCGTGGCGGGCCTGCGCCAGCAGGCGGAGTCCGGCATCACGACCCGCTCGCCCGACGGCAAGACGCCGGCGGAGCAGCTCGTGGCGATCGACGCGGCCGCCCGCGAGCAGGTCGCGGACCAGTACGCCTGCTGGAACCACATGCTCCAGCCCGCGCTCGAGAAGGAGGGCATCGTCTTCGCCATCCCGGAGGCGCTGCCCGCCGCCCAGGAGATCTGGCTGCGCGAGTTCTTCCAGCGCGAGATCTTCCCGGTCCTCACGCCGATCGCGGTCGACCCCGCGCACCCGTTCCCCTTCGTCGCCAGCGGCAGCCTCAACATCGCGGCGCTGCTCGACACCGAAGATCCCGAGGAGCCGGTGCGGCTCGCGGTGGTGCAGGTGCCGCGCGTGCTCTCGCGCATCCTGCGCGTGGGCGGCTCCGAGGAGCCCATCCACACCTACGTGTTCCTCGCCGACGTGATCCGCTGGCAGCTTCCGGAGCTCTTCGCCGGCGCCACCATCCTCGACCACACGGCGTTCCGCGTGACCCGCAACAGCAACCTCTACGTCGACGAGGAGGAGGTCGAGAACCTGCTCACGGCGATCGAGCAGGAGCTGCGCCGGCGGCGCCGCGGCGATCCGGTGCGGCTCGAGGTGCGCGCTCCGGTGGGCGAGCGGCTCCGCCAGGAGCTGCAGGGCGTGCTCGACCTGCTGCCGAGCGACGTCCACGAGTGCGACGGTCCGGTCAACATGTCGCGCCTGATGGAGCTGGTCGATCTCGAGAAGGACGACCGGCTCGAGGCGCCCCGCTTCGTCGCGCCGATCCATCCGCAGCTCCGCGAGCCCGCGAAGCTCTTCCCCGCGATCCGCGCCGCCGACATCCTGCTCCACCATCCCTTCGACTCCTTCGACAGCGTGGTCGACTTCATCGAGCAGGCAGCCGAGGATCCTCGCGTGCTCGCGATCAAGCAGACCCTCTACCGCACGAGCGAGGACTCGCCGATCGCTCGTGCGCTCCTGGCGGCGGCGCAGCGCGGCAAGCACGTGACCGTGCTGGTCGAGCTGAAGGCGCGCTTCGACGAGGAGAAGAACATCCGCTGGGCGCGTCGCATGGAGGAGGAGGGCGTCCAGATCGTCTACGGCCTGGTGGGCCTCAAGACGCACTGCAAGCTGATGCTCGTGGTGCGGCGCGAGGAGGACGGGATCCGGCGCTACGCGCACATCGGCACGGGCAACTACAACTCGGTCACCGCCCGGCAGTACACCGACTTCGGCCTCTTCACCGCGGACCCCGAGCTGACCAGCGAGGTGGCGAGCGTCTTCAACCTGCTGACGAGCCTCTCCTCCAAGGAGCGCTGGAGCCAGCTCCTGGTCGCGCCCTTCACCCTGCGCGCGGGCCTGCTCGAGCGCATCGGGCGCGAGGCCGAGAACGCGCGCGCCGGGCGCCCCGCGTCGATCGTCGCCAAGCTCAACGCGATCCAGGACGAGGAGGTGATCGGCGCACTCTACGAGGCGTCGAGCGCGGGGGTCGAGATCGACCTGATCGTGCGCGGGATCTGCTGCCTGCGGCCCGGCGTGCCGGGGCTCTCGGAGCGCATCCGGGTGCGTTCGATCGTCGACCGCTTCCTCGAGCACACCCGCGTCGTGCGCTTCGAGAACGGCGGACGCCCCGAGCTCTGGATCGGCAGCGCCGACTGGATGCCGCGCAATCTGTCGGGCCGCGTCGAGGTGATGTGCCGGATCCGCTCCGAAGCGGTCGCGCAGCGGCTCGAGGAGGTCCTCGACGTGTACCGGCGCGACGACGTGAAGGCTCGCGTCCTGCTCTCCGACGGCACCCACCGACGGTCGGAGCTCCCCTCCGCCTCCGGTGCGCGCCTGCGCGCCCAGGAGTTCCTGCTCCAGCGGGCGACCGCCTCGGCGACCCTCGGGGCCGCGCGTCCCGACGCCGCGTGATCGCGCGCACTCTCGCCTTGCCCGGCTCCGAATCTGCTGGCTAGATTCCGCGGCGGAGGGTGGACCGCGGATGGCCTCGAACGAGCTCCTGCGACTCTCGCGAGGCTGGCAGCGCGCAGAGGACATCGCCGCGGCCGCGCTCGCCGATGCGCGCGCCGAGCTCCACCACGCGCTGCAGCTCGTCGCCGACGCCGGCCGCAAGCTCGACGCCGGCTCCGACACCGAGTACGTCGCCGAGGCGCGCGCGCTCGCGACCGGCCTGGTGCGCGGCACGCGTCCCTTCCGCGTGGGCCTCGCGATCGGCGACTTCGCATTGCTGCTCACCGATCGCGCCGGGAAGGTGGTGCGGAGCCTTCCGCTGCAGGGCAAGACCTTCGCCCAGGCGGTCCGCTGGCTGCGCACCGAGGTCGAGGGGCTCGGCGCCGACGGCCAGAAGATCACCGGCGACGCGCCGTACGATCTCCCCGACCACAAGGTCGCGGCGGGCGCGCCGTTCTCGGCGGCGAGCCAGGAGTCGATGCGCCGGCTGGGCGCGTACTTCGGCAACGCGTGGCGGCTCTTGACCTGCGTCTCCGAGCAGCACGCCGAGGCGGCTCCCGTGCGCTGCTCCTCGGAGACGCTCGACTACGGCGCGAGCATTCCCTTCGACGACGGCAAGCAGATCGACTTCGGCTTCCGGCCGGGCGACGACGAGCACGACGAGCCGTACTTCTACGTCGCGCTCTTGCCCCCGCCCGAGCTCGACGAGGACGAGCTCGAGGAGCTCGGGGAGCTGGAGGGAGGCGGCGAGTGGCGCACGGAGGGCTGGTTCGGCGGCCTGCTTCCCGGCTCCGCCTACACCATCTACGACTCGGAGAGCCGCCAGGCCGCCGCTGCGGAGGCCTTCTTCGATTCAGCGCTCGAGCAGGCGCGCGCGCTGCTCGGAGTCGGCGAGGACTGAGGGACTTCCAGCACCCGCCTCGCGCTTCGCCAGCTCGCGCAGGATCTCGTCGTGCCGCGCCCGGGTGAGCGGGTAGCCGCGCGCCATCCAGACGCCGGCGGCGAGGAAGCAGGCGGGTGCCACCGCGGTCATCCAGCGGATCGCCTGTCGCGCCGTCTCGCTCTGCTCCGCCCGTCCGGGCTCGAAGCCGAGCCAGTCGAGCAGCCCCAGCACCAGGAAGACGCCGAGCGCGCCGCCGAGCTTGCGCAGGAAGGTGAAGACGCCGTTGTAGAGGCCCTCGCGCCGCTCTCCGGTCGCGAGATCGTCCTCGTCGATCACCTCGCCGAGCATCGACCAGGGCATCAGGTCGACCACTGCATAGCCGAGCCCGATCACCGGCACGTAGGCGAACAAGACCCAGCGCGGCCAGTCCGGCTGGGCGAGCACCATGCCGAGGCTGGTCGCCGACCACCAGAGCGAGCCCATCACGAAGACGCGCGCCTTGTCGCGCCCGCGCGCGATGCGCAGCCACACCGGGAGCGCGACGACGACCGCGCCGAGGAAGAGCGCCATCAGCGGCTCGAAGTCGCGCGAGCGCCCCATCCAGAACGTCACGTAGAGGATCAGCAGGGCACCCGCGAGGTCCATCGCGATGCGGCCCATGATGTAGATCGCAGTGAGCTGCGTGAAGGTGCGGTGGCGGGCGACGACGCGCAGCCCGTCGAGAAGGCCGAGCTCGGGTCGCCGCGCCCGGAACTCGGGACGCTCGAAGGTGGTGCGATGCACGGCCAGCCACGGCACCGCGAACAGCACCCCGAACAGCTCGCCCGCGGCGGCGAAGCCAGGCTTGCCCCCGCCGAGCGCCTCCGCGAGCGGCCGCACCCCGACGGCCGCGAAGATGCCGAGCATCGCGCCGAAGGTCCGGAAGGTGTTGAGCGAGGTGCGCGCGTCGTAGTCGGTCGCCATCTCGGGGATCAGCGCGAGATAGGGGACGGTGAGCACGGTCATCGAGAGCGCATGGGCCACGTAGACGGCGGCGTAGTAGGCGAAGCGCGCACCGGCGGTCTCGAAGGGCGCGTCGAGCCAGAGCGCGGCGAAGCTCACGCCGTAGGGGATCGCGCCGAGCAGCAGATAGGGGCGGCGGCGCCCGCTGCGCCAGCGCGTGGCGTCGGAGAGCCGGCCCATGAGCGGGTCGGCGAACGCATCGACGGCTCGCCCGATCATCGGCACGAGGCCGGCGAGCACCGGCCGCAACGCGGCGACCTGCGTCAGGAAGTAGGTGGCGTAGAGCAGCGAGAGCGAGGCCAGCGAGCTGGAGAGCGTGAAGTCGCCCGCGGCGTAGACGGCCTTGCGCCACGCGTCGAGCTCGCGGCCGCCTTTGCTCGTCCGGGCGTCGTCGCGCGCGATCACGGCTGGGCGCAGTGACGCAGCAGGGACCCCGCCAGCGCCACGATCACCCAGAGCGCGGCGATCCCGATCCGGAGCGAGCGCAGTCCCGGGCGCGACACCGGCGCCGCGTCGTCTGCCGGCGACCCCGGCGACTCGACCCTCGCGGCGGCCTCGGCTGGCCCGTCGACCGGATCGCGGCTCGGCACCACGCGGCCGCCGCAGTGGAGGCAGCTCCGCGTCTCCGGAGGGCATGACACCTGGCAGCGCGGGCACCACGCCTCGAACGCCGTCACCATCGCCGGCGCACCTTCTCCGCCATGCGCAGCACGCTCGCGTCGACCCCGAGACCGGGCAGCGACTCGAGGTCGAACCAGCGCACCGCGTTCGACTCCGCGCTCGCGCGCGGCACCTCGCCGGGATCGGCGATCAGCAGGAAGCGCACGTCGTGGTGCTCGTGCTCCGGCTCGCCGGCGCGCGCGGGGATGCGGTGCACGTCGAGGTCCAGGGGCAGGCGCGCGCCCGGCGCGCCTGCGAAGGCGAGCCGCTCGAGCCCCGTCTCCTCGTGCGCCTCGCGCAGCGCCACGGCGGCCACGTCGGGGTCGCCGTCCGCGTGCCCGCCCGGCTGGAGCCAGGCGCCGAGCTTGCGGTGATGGACGAGCAGCGAGCGCCGCCCGTCCGGCGAGATCACGAAGGCCGAGCCGGTGACGTGGCCCGGCGCGCAGCGGCGCTCGAAGCACTCCGGATGGGCCTCCACCAGCGCGCGCACGCGCGCGACAGTTGCGGCGTCCTCGGGATGGCGCGCGCCGTACCCGTCGAGCAGCTCGAGCAGCGGCTTGCGGTGCACGCGCGGAGCGTAGCCGTTCAGAGCTCCGAGGCGCTCCGGATGATCTTGCCGACGATGCCGTACTCGAGGGCCTCCTCGGGGCCCATCCAGAAGTTGCGGTCGGTGTCCTGCGCCACCTTGTCGATCGGCTGGCCGGTCGCCTCCGCGATCACGCGGTTCAGCCGCTCGCGCGTGCGCAGGAGCTCTTCGGCCTCGATGCGGATGTCCGAGGCGCGCCCGAAGCCGCCCCCGAGCGGCTGGTGGATCATGAAGCGGGTGTTGGGAAGCGCGTAGCGATCGACCTTCGGGACGGCGAGGTAGACGTGCACGCCGGCGCTCGCGACCCATCCCGTGCCGACCATCCGCACGCGCGGGCGGACGAAGCGGACCATGTCGTGGATCGTGTCCCCCGCCTCGACGTGGCCCCCCTCGGAGTGGACGAAGACGGTGATGTCGCCGCCCGCGTCGCCGTCCATCGCGAGGAGCTGGGCGGAGACCTCCTGGGCGAGCTTGGAGGTGATCTCGCCGTGGATCAGGATCGTGCGCGCCTCGAGCAGCCGCTCCCCGATCCGCGGGTGGATGCCGGCCAGCGTGATCTGGCTCGGCACCGGATCCTTGTCGTTCGGGTGATCGCTCACGGGTCTCCCTCCTGCTCCGCGCGGAGACTAACGGGCCCGCCCCGCCGCCGGTAGACTGCCCCGCCCCGAGCGGTCCCGGCGGAGGAGCGGGTGGGCAAGCGGCTGGCATGGCTTGATTTGGACGACGAGGCACTGCTCGAGGTGCGGCTCTGCGACCTCGGCCTGCGCGTCGCGGGCACCCGGCTCGAGCCGCGCGTCGCGCGGCTCGAGCGCGAGCTCGCGCGCGCCGGGCTCGCGCGCTTCCGTCCCTACGCATGGCTCTCGACCGGCTGGTTCACGCCGCACGGCACGACCGGGTTCGCGATTCCCTTCTTCCTCGCGCATCCACGCCTTGCGCGGCTCGAGCGCCGCATGATGGGCGACGTCGAGGGCGACGGCGAGGAGGCCTGCATGCGGCTCCTGCGCCACGAGGCGGGACACGCGCTCGACCACGCCTATCGCCTGCACCGGCGCGCGAGCTGGCGGCGTCAGTTCGGCCGCTTCGGCCGCGCCTATCACGCCACCTATCGGCCGCAGCTCCGCAGCCGGCGCTTCGCCGTGAACCTCCCGAACGGCTACGCGCAGAGCCATCCGGGCGAGGACTGGGCCGAGACGTTTGCGGTGTGGCTGCAGCCGGGCTCGCAGTGGGCCTCGCGTTACCACGGCTGGCCGGCGCTGCGCAAGCTGCGCTACGTGGACTCGTTGATGAGGGAGATCGCGGGCCAGCGGCCCCCCGTCCGCACGCGCGAGCGCGCCGACGCGCTCGCCGAGCTGCGTTTCACGCTGCGCGAGTACTACCGCCGGAAGCGGGCGCGGCAGGCGCGCCTGCTCGAACGCGGCCGCCGCGGAGAGTTCCTGCGATGAAGCCGCTCCGCGTGCTGGTGCTCACGCACGAGGAGCTCGTACCACCCGACTCGCTCGAGGGTCGCGAGGCCAAGGAGGTCGAGCTCTGGCGCAAGGAGTACGACGTCGCGGCGGGGCTGCGCGAGCTCGGCCACGAGGTCCAGATCCTCGGCGTCTCGCACGATCTGACCCCGATCCGCCAGCACGTCGAGGGCTTCCGGCCCGATGTCGTCTTCCACCTGCTGATGGAGTTCCAGGACGTCGCCGTCTACCAGGCGCACGTTGCCAGCTACCTCGAGCTGCTGCGCGTCCCCTACGCCGGCTGCAACCCGCGCGGCCTGCTGCTCGCGCGCGACAAGGCGCTCTCCAAGAAGATCCTGCGCTACCACCGCATCCCGGCGCCTGCCTTCCACGTCTTCCCGGTGGGCCGCCCGATCCGGGTGCCGCAGCGCCTCGGCTATCCGCGCATCGTGAAGTCGGTGGACGAGGAGGCCTCGCTCGGAATCGCGCAGGCCTCGGTCGTGCACGACGAGGAGCACCTGCGCGAGCGCGCGGCCTTCGTGCACCGGCGGCTCTCGACCGACGCCATCGCCGAGCAGTACATCCCGGGCCGAGAGCTTACGATCGGCGTCCTCGGCAACGAGCGGCTGCAGACCTTCCCGGTCTGGGAGATGGTCTTCGAGAAGCTGCCGGAGGGCAGCGAGCCGATCGCCACCGCGCGCGTGAAGTGGGACCTCGCCTACCAGCGCCGGGTCGGCGTGCAGACGGGCCCGGCGGCGGAGCTGCCGGCGGGGCTCGCCGACAAGATCGCGCACCTCGCGAAGCGCACCTACCGCGCGCTCGGCCTCACCGGCTACGCGCGCATCGACCTGCGGCTCGCGGAGGACGGCCGTGCCTTCGTGATCGAGGCGAACCCGAATCCGGACCTGCGTCGCGACGAGGACTTCGCGGCGTCGGCGGCCGCGGCCGGAGTCGACTACCCGTCGCTGCTGCAGCGAATCCTGAGCCTCGGGCTGCGCCACCGTCCGCCGTGGAAGCCGGCCTGATCAGCGCACGTAGCCGAGCGCGCGCAGGCGCTCGCGCAGCGCGTCGGGGGCGTTCTCGTCGACGGCGAGCCGCGCCCGGCCACTGCGGTCGATCGACTCGCGCTGCGCGCGCATGAGCGCGAAGAGGGAGTCCTTGCGCGCGGGCTCGGCGCTCGAGAGATCGTGCAGCTCGAGCGGATCGTCGGACACGCGATAGAGCTCCGAGGGCACGTCGCCGTCGGACAGCGGAGGGAGGTTGACGATCAGCTTCCAGCCGCCCTCGCGCACCGCGATCCGGCGCAGGAGCGCCGAGTCCGGATCGGAGATCTCCGAGTAGGCGAGCCGTTCGTCCTGCGCCGAGCCCCGCAGGAGCGGAGCCAGGCTGCGCCCGTCGATCTCGGGCGGCAGCGCGACGCCTGCCCGATCCAGCAGGGTGGGCATCACGTCGACGAGCCGCACCTGGCTCGCGATGCGCCGAGGCGGGCTGCCCACCAAGGGGTCGCGGATGATCAATGGGATCCGCAGCAGCGTGTCGTAGAGGAGCAGACCGTGCATTCCGAGCCGGCGGGGCGTGCGCTCTCCGAGCTCCTCGCCGTGGTCCGCGGTGAGCGCGACGAGCGTGCGATCCGCGATGCCGAGCTCGTCGAGCAGCCCGAGCAGGCGACCGACCTGGCGATCCGCCGACGCGACGCCGCTGTCGTAGAGCGCCCGCACGTAGGCCACCTCGGTCGCGCCGACCGGGATCGACCCCGAGGTCACGGCCTCGGCCGTGTCGACCCGGTAGGTCTCGGGAAGGCTCCCGCGCGGGAGCTTCTCGGCGTACGCGCGCTGCAGGTACGGCATGTGGATCTCGTAGGTGTGCACGAGCAGGAAGAAGCGCTCCGAGGCGTGTGCCCGCAGCCAGGTCATCGCGGCGTCGAACGTCTTCTCGACGCCGCCTGCCTCGTCCGCGCGCGCGTCGACGTCGGCTCCCTGCAGATGGACCTTCCCCTCCTTCGCCTCGAACGTGGCGAAGCCGCGATCCACGCCGAAGTAGCGCGACACGAAGCCGCCCTCGGTGAACGCAGCCGTGGTGTAGCCCGCGCCCGCCAGCGCTTCGACGAGCGAGTGCAGCAGCAGCCCGCGGTCGTAGACGCGCGCGGTCGGATAGCTCCCGGAGAGCAGCCCCACGAAGCCGGGCAGCGTCGAGGAGGCGTGGCTCACGGCCTGCTCGAACAGCACGCCCTGCTGCGCGAGCCGGTCGATGTGGGGCGACGTCGGGCGGGGATTTCCGTAGGCGGACAGCCCGTCGGCGCGCAGCGTGTCGAGCACGATCAGGACGATTCCGTGGGGCGCGGGCGCGGGGCGCGAACAGCCTGGCGACACCGACAGCGAGAGCAGGCAGAGCGCGGCGGCGATCGCCCGGCGCTCCGGGGGGGCCGACATCGCGGGACGCTAGCACACGGCGTCGGCCGAGCGGCGGCCGCTAGACTGCGCGCATGGTCGAAGCCGCGCCGTCGCGCTTGCCCATGAGCGATCTGCGCGTCCTCGACTTCTCGCAGGTCCTCGCCGGCCCCTACACGGCGCGGATCCTCGCCGAGCTCGGCGCCGACGTGATCAAGGTCGAGGCGCCGGCCGGCGACCTGACGCGCGTGATCGCGCCGAAGCGCGACCGCGGCCAGTCGGGTCTCTACACCTGGGCCAACCTCGGCAAGCGCAACGTCTGCATCGATCTCCAGAAGCCCGAGGGGCGTGCGCTCGCGCTCGACCTGGTGCGGCGCTGTCACGTGGTGATCGAGAACTTCCGGCCCGGCGTGGCCGACCGGCTCGGCATCGGCTGGGATGCCGTGCACGCGGCCAACCCGCGCGCGGTGATGGTCTCGGTGAGCGGCTTCGGAAGCGACTCGTCGCGCCGCGAGCAGGGCGCCTTCGCACCCACGATGCACGCCGCCACGGGGCTCATCGAGTACCAGGCCCGCAAGAGCGGAACGGGCAGTGCGGCGCGGATGGTGAACCTGCCCGACGCGCGGGCCGACCTCACGACGGCGCTCCACGCCGCGATCGGGCTGCTCGCGGCGCTCCGCGACGCGGAGCGTACGCAGGTCGGCCAGCGGATCGAGATCGCGATGTACGACGCGGTGTTGGGTACCTATCCCGAGACTCCGTTCGAGCTCCTGGACGAGCCCGAGCTGCGCGAGGAGCCTCCTCCCTACGACGCGGGGCCGAACGGCTTCGTGGTGGTCGCGGGTCCGCCCCAGCACGTGTGGGCGGAGCTGGTCCGGGCGTTCGGGATTCCGGACCCGGCGCCGCAGGGCGCCGATCTCGCGAGCAAGGCGCGCCTGCGCCGGGCGGCGATCGAGCGTTGGATGGCGGCGCAGGAGAGCCGCGAGGCGATCCTCGCGAGCCTCGAGCGCGCCCGCATCCCGTGCGCCGCCGTCGTGTCGCTGCGCGAGGCGCTCGAAGGGCCGTTCGCCCGCGAGCGCGGGCTGCTGCTCCAGGTCGACGATCGCCGCGGCGGCACGCGTCCGGTGACGCGGCTCCCCTATCGCTTCTCCGCCAGCGAGGTCGCCGCCCGCCGTCCGGCGCCGCGGCGCGGCGAGCACAACGCCGAGGTTCTGCAGGAGGTGCTCGGGCTCGACGCCGCGCGCGTGGCGGCGCTGGCCGCGGCGGGCGTGCTCCTCGCCGAGTAGCATCGGCGGCGGAGGAATCGCCGATGCCCGCCCCGTATCGCCTGTTCGGGCTCGAGCTCTCGCCCTACTCGGTGAAGGTGCGCTCCTACCTCCGCTACAAGGGCATCCCGCACGAGTGGGTGGTGCGCAATCTCGGCAACATGGCCGAGTTCCAGAAGCACGCAAAGCTCCCGCTGATCCCGCTCCTGCTCGCGCCGGACGGGAGCGCGCTGCAGGACTCGACGCCGATCCTGGAGCTCCTCGAGGCGCGCTTCCCCGAGCCGTCGATCCATCCGCCCGACGCGGCGGCCGCCTTCCTGTCGGCGCTGATCGAGGAGTACGCCGACGAGTGGGTGAACAAGCCGATGTTCCACTACCGCTGGTGGTACGAGGCGGATCAGGACTCCGCCGCCGAGCGCATCGCGCGCTGGAACCTCGGCGCCATGGAGCCCGGCGCGGGCGGCGCGCCCGACGAGGCGGTCGCGAAGATGAGCGCCTCGGTGAAGCAGCGCATGGTGCCGCGGCTCGGCTTCGTGGGATCGAGCGAGACGACGCGCCCGGTGATCGAGACCTCGTTCGAGCGGCTGGTGGCGCTGCTCGAGTCCCATCTCGCCCGACGCCCGTACGTGTTCGGCGGTCGCCCGGCCTTCGGCGACTTCGGCCTCTGGGGCCAGCTCTACAACCTCTCGACCGATCCCACGCCCGGCGCGCTGCTGCGCGCGCGGGCGCCCCGCGTGATGGCGTGGATCGAGCGCATGCTCGAGCCGGTGGGGCAGGGCGGGTTCGAGGACTGGGACGCGCTCGCGCCCACGCTCGAGCCGCTGCTGCGGGACGAGGTGGCTGCGATCTTCCTGCCGTGGTCGGCCGCGAACGCGCGCGCTCTCGCCGCGGGCGAGGGCGAGCTGCGCGTCGAGCTCGGCGGGCGTCGCTTCACGCAGCAGGTCCAGAAGTACCACGCGAAGTCGCTCGAGGCGCTGCGCGCCCGCTACCGCGCGGTCGCGGACCGCTCGCGCCTCGATCCGATCCTTGCGCGCACCGGCTGCCTGGAATGGCTGCAGGGCGCGAGCTGAGACCGCTCGGGGCAGCGTTTGGATCAGAAGCCCATGCAAGCGCTCGCACAGCGAGCGCGCGCAGCGAGGCGGAGTCTGCGGAGCCGAGCGAAGTCAACAGACGTGCGACAGCTCAGCAACCCTATCGGCCGAAGGCCGATTCGGCGCATCACAGCACGGCTTCCCCTGGTGGCAGCCCTCCTCGCGTGTGCCGAGATGGCGGGACCTCAGCCTCCTCCGCCCGATCCGCGCATGCTGCGCGCGACGATCGGACCGGGAACGGAGCGGATGATCTACGAGCTCCAGCGCGATCGCGCCGTGATCGACGCGTTCTCCGCCAACGGGGTTCCCGACTACATCTGGGCGCCGGTGCCATCCGAGCTGATCCTGCTCTTCCTCGCCGCCGACCGCGGCGTGCATCTGCACGGCCCGGTCGGGTCGCGAAGCGTGGTCGAGACACGCTCGCCGATCCCCGACGACTGGCTCTCGATGATCGCCGCCGACGATCGCACCGAGGTGCAGGCGCGCCGCGTGCGCGGGCCGCACCGCGACGACCGGGCCGGCTGGTGCACGGAGACGGCCGAGCCGCCGCCGCCCGAGGCGTGCCTGCTAGACCCCGACGCCGCCGCGCGCTGGTCGTCGCTGCGACACCGGGTGCTCCAGGCCTGGCGACCGCCGCCGGTCGAGCACGGCGGCGAGCGCGTGATCGTGCGCTTCCGCGTGGGCAGCGACGGATCGCTCGCCGAGCGCTGCGTGCTCGGCGCCACGAGCCCCTCGGCGGCGAAGACCGCGCTGGCCGCGCTCGACGCCGTCTTCCCGGTGCCGGCGCTCGCCGGAGGCGCCGCCTGCCTCGCGCGCGCTCCGGTCTCGGTGCGCTTCGAGATCGAGACGAACTGAAGGGCGTGCGAGGGGTGACCTTCGCTCTTGCTCCGCGGATTCTACCTAGCCGCGATGGCGGCCGGTGAGCAGGAACGCGATCCCGGCGATCGCCGTCCCGACCACGGTGCCGGAGAGCAGGTTGAGCTCGCCGCAGCGATAGTGGCAGCCCGGCGTCGCGAAGAGCATGATCGCGTGCGGCAGCAGGGTCGCGAAGCCGCACAGCGGGCCGCGCAGCCACCAGCGCGCGGGCCAGCGCGTGATGCCGATCCAGAACCCGATCAGCAGCCGCGCCGTGTAGAAGGCCCAGACCGCCAGCGCGCCGTTGATGAAGAGCACGTCGTACTTGGCGGGGATCGGGCCGTGGAAGAGCATCGGGACCCACGCCAGCCCGAGCCCGAGCACGGTGCACACGAGGGCGTAGGGCCAGGCGGCGAGCGGGGCGCGCCGCAGCGGAGCCGGCTCGATCCCGTCCATTCCGCGCCTCCTCGGCCGCCGCAGGATACCGTCCGCGTGGTATCATGCTCGCGAGCCCGGTGCCGCCGGGAGGACGATGACCGCCATCTACGTGCGCTTCGATCCGCTGCTCGACGCCGCTGCGGCGGATGCGATGGTGCGGACCGTCGAGGGCTACGGGAGCTACTCGACCTACGGGGCGGAGTCCGCGAGCGAGGAGGCCGGCCAGCGCCGCTTCGCGCCCGGGATCGCGCAGCGCTACGACGCCGCCTCGAACTTCGTGCGCAGCGGTGGGCGCTTCGGGCGCCGCGAGCCGGCCGCCGTCCTGGCGGCCCGCACCAACTACTTCCGCGAGACCTACTACTACGAGAAGCCGCGCGTCGCGGGCATCGAGCCGTTCCTCCACCACGAGGGGCTGATCGAGGGCGCCCGTCGCCTGCACGGGCGGCCGCTCGTGGTGCCCTCGATCGTGTATGCGAACCTGCTGCTGCCCGGTCAGGAGCTCGCCGTACACACCGACGTGCCGGAGTTCCGCGGCGCCAACCGCACCGCGCTGCCGCAGTGGCTCATGGTGGTGATGCACCACGCGGGGCTGTTCAGCGCCTGGCGCCGGCCGATCGCGACGGCGATCGCCTACTTCAACGACTGCGCCGGCGGCGAGCTCGCCTTCTATCCGGACGGCCCCGGCGCGCCTCCGGCCACGCTGCCCGCGCGCCACAACACCGCGGTGCTGATGGACACCGACAGCGTCTTCCACGGCGTCGATCGGGTTCGCGGCGACGACGCGGTCCCTCCGTTCCGCCGCGGCATGCAGCTCGCGTTCGAGGGCGGCGGCCGCTGGCGCCTGGTCGACGGCGCGGAGACGCTCGCGTACTACCGCTGGGCGCAGATCCGCTGCTCGGTGTCGTGGAAGGCGTACTGCTACGAGGACGAGGCGGACCGCCGGCGCACCGAGCAGCACGAGGACGACCTCGACCTCGGGCGCATCCTCGCGATGCTCGAGGCCGACCTGCGCGAGCGCGGGCGTCTCTCCGGTGAGCGGCCGGGCGAGGAGGAGCTTGCGCGGCTTCTGATCGACGAATACGTCCGCTTCCCGGCCCCCACGGCCGCGTGAGGTAGCGAGATGCCGAAGAGCCCGCCGGAAGGCTTCCCGACCGTCTGTCCCTACCTCTACTACCAGGACGTGGCGGCCGCCATCGACTGGCTCGCCAAGGCGTTCGGCTTCGAGAAGCGCATGGCGATGCCCGGGCCCGGCGGCACCGTGATGCACGCGGAGATGGACATCGGCGAAGGCGTGGTGATGCTCGGTCCCGCCAACGCGCAGCAGGGGAGCCAGAGCCCCCGCGCGCTCGGCGCGGTGAACCAGAGCCTCTACGTGTACGTGCCCGACGTCGCCGCCCACTTCGCGCGCGCTCGCGCGGCCGGCGCGGCGATCGTGTCCGAGCCGGTCGAGATGTTCTGGGGCGACAAGTTCTACGTGGTCCGCGACCTCGAAGGGCACCACTGGAGCTTCGCGCAGCACGTTCGCGACGTGGCGCCCGAGGACATGAAGCCGCCCGGCGCGTAGCGCAGCGGCGCGGCGCCTACTCGAAGCGGCCGTGGCGCCCGGCGCCGCCGGCGAAGCGCGTGGCGCCCTCGAGCGTCTCGCCCGAAGCGATCACTCCCAGACCGATCTCCGTCTCGTTCGCGAGCGCCTCTCCCAGCGCGAGATCCCACTGGTCGTAGGCCGAGCGCCGGTCGCCGCGCATGCAGCGCTGGGGGAGGCGCGCGAGCCCCTGCGCCAGCTCGACCGCGGCCTCGAGCGCGCGGCCGGGCTCGACCAGCCGGTTCGTCAGCCCCATGCGCAGCGCCTCGTCGCCCGAGACGCCGCGGCCGCTCAGGATCAGGTCGAGGGCGTGGCTCATGCCGACGAGGCGCGGGAGCCTCACCGTCCCGCCGTCGACCAGCGGAACGCCGAAGCGCCGGCAGTAGACCCCGAAGACGGCATCGCGCGCGGCGACGCGCAGGTCGCACCAGAGCGCGAGCTCGAGCCCGCCCGCGACGGCGTGGCCCTCGACGGCGGCGATCACCGGCTTCGACAGGAGCATCCGCGTCGGGCCCATCGGCCCGTCGCCCTCGTGCCCCAGCCGGTTTCCGCGACCGCTCGCTACGGCCTTCAGGTCCGCGCCCGCACAGAAGGTGCCACCGGCGCCGCAGAGCACGGCGACGGCGAGCTCGGCTTCCGCGTCGAAGCGCCGGAAGGCGCTGGCCAGCGCCTCGGCGGTCGCCCGGTCGACCGCGTTGCGCAGCGCCGGGCGGTCGATGGTGACGACGGCCACGGCCCCCTCGCTCTCGAATCGCACGCTCATGGGCACCTCCGCGGTGATGGTGGCATACGCGGCGCTACCCTCGCCGCGCTCGCTCGGAGGGGGACCGTGGAGCCGCACGCGCGCGCGCGATCGGTGGGAGAGGTGCTCGACGCGGCGCTGGATCTGGTGCGCCGACACGCGCTGCTGCTGATCGGCCTTGCCGCGATGATCCACGTGCCGCTCGCCCTGATGCTGTCCCCGCTGGACTCCGCACAGGCCGGCGGCGATCCCTTCGCAGCGCTGCGCCGCGCCGTGCCGGCGCTGCTGTACGCGACGCTGGTGGCTCCGATCCTCGGTGTCGCCCTGATCGCCGCGCTCGGCGAGCTGGCGCGCGGGCAGCGCACCGACTTCGGTGCCGCGCTGCGCAGCGGGCTCGCGCGGCTGCTGCCGTTCGCGTGGGCGTCGACCCTGGTGTTCGGGCTCGTGCTGATCGCGTCAACGCCGCTCATCGCGGTTGCCATGCTGTGGCCGACCCTCGGCGGCCTCGTGAGGGCGGCGGGCATCGCCGCGGGCCTGGCGCTGCCGCTCGTCGTCGTGCTCCGCTACCTGCTGCTCGGACAGGTGGTCGTGATCGAGGGGGCCACCGGGGTCGCCTCCCTGCGCCGGAGCGCGGAGCTGGTGCGCGGCTCGGTCCTGCGCTGCTTCGGGATCCTGCTTCTGGGGGGTCTCATCACGGGCCTGCTCGGAGGAGGGGTGCGGATGGCGCTCGGCTGGATCCCCGTGGCGGGCGCCCTCTTCACCGGCCTCGCCCAGTCCGTGGGCCTCGCCTATACCACGGCGCTCGCCGTCGTCCTCTACTTCGATCAGCGGGCGCAGCGCGGGGACGCGGAGCCCGCGGCGTTCAGCGGCGCGTGAGGCAGGGGACGGGCTCGACGGGGCCCCGCACGGCGGGATCCACCCGGCTCTCCTCGAGACACACCGACGCGTTCGCGCCGGTCACCTCGATCGACGCCGGCTCGGGGCAGAGCGCGAGCCAGCCCTCGACGCGGACGTCGCAGCGAAGCAGCTCGGCGCGCGCGGAGCGGGCGGCCGAAGCCTTCGAGGCCTCTCCCACGTACACGGCGGCCTGGAACGGCGGGCAGGGCGGTGCGCCGGCCGGGCTCTCGCGCAGCTTGCCCGCCCAGTCGCGCTGGTCGGCGACCAGCTCCGAGTCCTCGCAGCGGAACAGCGCCTCGCCGCCCGCGCGGCCCGGGCCCTCGAGCACCTGGCCGGCGACCCCCACGATCCGCTCGGTGCCGCGCAGGCTGGAGCCGCGCACGTTCACCGTGAGCGAGACCGGCGCGTTCACCGTCATGGTGAGCACGCCCGCGAGCTGGCCGCCGTGCATTCCGACGTGGGTGTCGATCCGCGTATCCTCGATATCGACCGTGTAGCGGCGCGGCTCGGCGACGCCCGCGCCCGGCCCCTGTGACGCGCCCGGCGTGGTGGCATTGCCCAGCTCGAAGATGCGGGCGTAGCGATAGCCGTCGCTGCGGTCCGACACCTGAAAGCGTCGAATGGTCCAGCGGAAGTCCCGGAAGTTGCTGAAGAGCGCCTTGCGCCCCGCGGCGCGGTCCGGGTCCGAGCCGGTGGCGACGAACGGCGTCTTGACGTGCAGCACCCGCACGTCGCGCAGGGCCAGGCCGTCGACGTCGCAGTCGGGTCCGCGCTCGAAGCCATAGCCGCAGGCCACCACGACGGCGAGGAGCGTGTCGCCGGAGTCGGGCGGGCAGGCCGGGTCGGGAGACGGGCCGGCCCGGCAATCGCCCTCGAAGGTGAAGCCGGCGAGCTCGACCCGGGCGCCGCGCACCCAGATCGCGGAGCGGAGGTCGTCGCTGAACACCGCGGTGGTCGGGCGGCTGGCGTAGAGCGTGGTGCGCGCCGAGCCGGCGCCGAGGACCGCGACGCCGCTCCCGAGCTCGAAGCGGACCGCGTCGCCGAAGTCGAAGCGGCCGGGGCCGGCGCGCACCTCGCGGTGGTGGCCCTCCTGCTGCATGGCGGGATCGGCCAGGCAGGCCGCGATCGCCGCGTGGCCGTGATAGCGCGCGGTGTAGTCGCTCTCGAGATCTCGACACAGGACGCTGTCGATCGCCGGCTCGTCGCCGTGCGAGGTACAGCCGACCGAGGCGAGCCCGACCAGGGCCGCGATCGCCGCGGCGCGCACTAGGCGGGAGCGCTCCGCGCCTCGATCGCGCGGCGCAGCCAGCGGAGGGTCACGGCTTCGGGCTGCGCGCCCATGAGCACGAAGTCGTCGCCGTCGAGCCGGAGCGCCGGAACCCCGGTGGCACCGTGCTCCTGGGCCTCGCGGTGCTCGTCGAGCACGCGGCGCAGGAGCGCCGGATCGGCGCAGCGGCCGAACTCCGCATCGGGCAGGCCGATCTCGCGCCAGAGAGAGAGCAGCGCGTCCGGATCGCTGATGTCGCGGCTCTCGGCGAAGTAGGCGCGGAAGAGCCGCCCGCGCATGCGGCGCCCCGCGTCGGCGTCGAGCGCGGCCGCCGCCTTCGCCGCGAGGTGCGGCGGCACGCTGTGCGAGGGCGGTCCGGCGTCGCTCGCCCACACCTGGAAGGGCGCGCGGGGCTCGTCCTCGGCCACGCGCAGCCAGCTCCTCGTGTAGAGCCGGAACCGCTCGAGCGCCTCGGGGCCCCGCCGCGACGGGTCGGGTCGCGGCCGCAGCAGGAAGCTCCGCCAGTCGACCTCGATCGCGGCGCCGAGCGCGCCCTCGACCGAGGCCAGCCGGGTCGCCGCGTTCCAGCACCAGGGACAGAGGAAGTCGGAGTACGCGACGACCCGCAGGGGCGGCATCGCGGCGGAGGTTACGACCTGCGGCGCACCCCGGCGAGCGCCGCCGCGCCGGCGGCGACGAGCAGCGCCGGACCCGGCTCGGGCGCCGGCACGAGCGGGCCGAGCGCGCTCGCATCGTCGATCAGCGCGACCGGCGCGAAGGGGTTGTCGAGGAAGTGGCTGGCGGCGTAGCTGCCCTCGTCCGCGTCGGTGTACGCGGTCCCGGCGGGCACGGCGAAGGAGAAGAGCAGCGCCCCCGAGCTCGGACCGGCCCCGGTGCCCTGCGAGTTCGGGAGATCCCACCCGGCGCCGAGGGGCGGCGAGGCTCCCGTCGAGTTCTGGATCCACCCACCCGGGCCCATCTGATCCGTGATGCCCACCAGCCCGCCGAAGAAGATCTGCAGCGAGCTGATCCCGTTGGTGGACCCGGGGATCGGGTCGTAGTTGCCGCTCAACGAGTACTCGAACGTCCAGCGCGAGGGATCGCCCTCGAAGTTGTCCACGAGCTGGGACGCCACCACGATCGAGCCGTCCGGCGTCGAGACCGTGACCGTGTTGCTCGCGATCGTGGTGGCGACGGCCACCCGCGCGCCGAGCGCGAGCGCGAGGCCGAGCGCGAGCTGCGCATACCGTCGTCCCACCGCGCGTCCTCCCTCGTCGTGGAGGTGGCCGCGTGCGGCCCCCCGTGGCAGCGCCGGGCCAAGAAAACGGGGTCGCGAGCGGTCTGCGCCGGCCGATCCTACCTTGACGGGCCGCGTTGGCGGCCGTCTCGAGGAGAACCGATCCATGCCCCGAAGCCGCGTCGCGATCGTCCGCACCCAGCCGCGCAGCGTGCTCGCGGACGTGCATCGGGCGATGAACCTGGCCGGCTATCAGCAGGTTCTCGACCGCACCGCGGACACGGCCCTCAAAGTCAACATCTCGTGGCACTTCTTCTACCCGGCCTCCTCGACCACGCCCTGGCAGCTCGACGGGGTGATCCGGGCGCTGCTCGCCGACGGCTACGAGCGCGACCGCATCCACGCCTGCCACAACCGCACGGTCGTGATCGACTCCCACCTCGGCGAGCGCGAGAACAAGCAGCTCCCCGTCGTGGAGGCGCACGGCCTGCGCAACGTCCACCTGTACGAGGGCGAGGCGTGGATCCCCGTGCGCGAGGCGGTCGGCGACCTGGCCGACCGCTTCCTGTGTCTCAACCAGGTCTATCCCCAGGGCTTCCACATCCCGAAGCGGTTCCTCGGCGAGAACATCGTCCACCTGCCGACCGTCAAGACCCACGTCTTCACCACCACCACGGGCGCGATGAAGAACGCCTTCGGCGGCCTGCTGAACGAGCACCGGCACTGGACGCATCCGGTGATCCACGAGACGCTCGTCGACCTGCTGATGATCCAGCAGAAGATCCACCGCGGGGTCTTCGCCGTGATGGACGGCACGTTCGCGGGCGACGGGCCCGGCCCGCGCTGCATGATCCCGCACGTGAAGAACGTGATGCTCGCGAGCGCCGACCAGGTCGCCATCGACGCCGTCGCCGCCCGGCTGATGGGCTTCGATCCGCTCTCGATCCGCTACATCAAGCTGGCGCACGACCTCGGCCTCGGCGTCGGCGATCCCTCCGCGATCGAGATCGTCGGCGACGAGGACGCGGCGCACGAGAACTGGCACTTCGTCGGCCCCTTCGACAAGATGACGTTCGCGTCGCGCATGCAGCACCGCATCTACTGGGGGCCGCTCAAGGGCCCGATCGAGTGGTCGCTGAAGACGTGGCTGGCGCCGTGGGCGTACGTGGCGAGCGTCCTCTACCACGACAGCTTCTGGTACCCGCTGATGGCCAAGCGCAACATGCAGGAGGCGCTGGCGAGCGACTGGGGGCGGCTCTTCCGCAACTGGGAGTCGGTCGCGCCCGACGCACAGGGCTGGCCCGACGTCGGCGCGGCGCCGGCAGAGTGGACGGGCGGGGGCGCGCATGCCTTCGCCGAGTCGCTGCGCGTGCTTGCCACCTGCGTCCGCGAGGCGCCCGAGATCGCCGCGCGCCGACGCCGGCGCGCCGCGCTCGCCGACGGGCGCCGATGAGGCCGCTCGACGGGATCCGGGTCGTCGAGATCGCGCACTACGTCGCGGTGCCCGCCGCGGGCGCCCTCCTCGCGGACCTCGGCGCCGAGGTCTGGAAGGTCGAGCTGCCGCCCAAGGGCGAGCTCTACCGCCGCAGCAAGCCGCGCTATGCGGGCTACCGGAGCGACTTCCCGGAGGGCCCGGGCTTCCATCTCGACAACCGCGGCAAGCGCTCGATCGTGCTCGACCTGGCCGACCCCGAGGCGCGCGGCGCGCTGCTGCGCATGATCGACGTCGCCGACGTCGCGATCACGAACCTGCTGCCCGGCCGCCGCCACCGGTACGGACTCGACCACGAGTCGCTGCTCGCGCGCAAGCCGAGCCTGATCGTCGGCGCGATCAGCGGCTATGGCCTCGGGGGCGAGGAGGCCGACCGCCCGGCCTTCGACTACACCGCCTATTGGGCCCGCACCGGCATGATGGACCTGATGCGCGACCAGGGGGTGGCGCCCTCGATGCTGCGCCCGGGCGTCGGGGATCACGCCGCAGCCTCGAACCTGGTATGCGGAATCCTGGCGGCGCTCCGACTGCGCGACGCCACGGGCGCCGGGCGCTACGTCGAGGTGTCCCTGCTGCAGACGGCGCTGCACGTCCTCGGCTGCGACTACGCCAACGCGCTGGTGACCCGCGAGCCCGTACCCCGACACGACCGCACGCGCGCGCAGAACGCGCTGTGGAACAGCTACGCCGTGGCGGGAGGGCGATGGCTCCTCCTGGTGATGATCGACCCGACCCGCTACTGGCCGCGGCTGTGCGACGCGATCGGCCGCCCGGAGCTCGTGCGCGACCCGCGCTTCGAGGAGCCGCTCACGCGCGCCGTCAACTCGCCGGCGCTGATCGAGGAGCTCGACCGCGAGTTCGCCAGGCGCACGCTCGAGGAGTGGCGCCCGCGGCTCGATGCGGCGGACCTGATCTGGGCGCCGGTGGCGAGCCTCGAGGAGGCGATCGACGACCCGCAGGCGCGCGCGATGGGCTACTTCCGCGCGCTCGAGCACCCGGAGGCGGGGCGCTTCGAGGTGCCGATGGCGCCCTTCCGCATCGAGGGCGTCGCGCTCGGCGCGGAGCGCGCCTGCTCGGCGCTCGACGCCGACGCCGAGGCGATCCTCCGCCGCGCCGGCCTCGACCCGGGCGAGATCGCGAAGCTGCGCGAGCGCGCCGCCCGAGCCAGCGGGACCGACTAGCGACCCGGGGCCGAGGCGCCGATCTCGGTCTGCATCTTCTCCACGTCGCGCAGCGCGGCCTCGATCACCGAGAAGTACCGGCGGCGCACGCGCCGGTAGCGGTCGCCGCGCAGCGGCGCCAGGACGTCGTCCTGCGCGTCGCGCTTCGAGAGGATCTCTGCGTACACCTCGCGGAAGTGCTCGAGGTTCGGAGCGAGGTCGGTGAAGCGCGGATCGTCGAGCATGGCGAGGAGCTGCCGCGTCGTGCGCACCGTCACGGGTCCCTGGAAGATCAGGAGGCGCGGCTGCGGATCGAAGAGCTCGTTGTTCGGGTGCACCGGGAGCGACACCAGGAGCGCGCCGTGCCGCGTCGGCAGCCAGCCGAACTCGAGCATGGCGTCGCGCATCGGGTCGCTGCGGAAGATGCGCGGGTACGAGTCGATGGGCCCGCTGGTGCCGAGCGCCGCCAGGTTGATCGCCTCGTTCGCCGGCACCGCCAGGTGGAAGAGCTGGAGCAGCTTGGTGGTCCGCGCCGAGATCGGCTCCCAGATGCTCGCCGCGGCCAGCGCGTTGCGCAGCGTGTGCACGCAGTTGTCCTGGAAGCCGCTCCAGCGGTAGTCGGCCTCGCCCGTCGCGTACTCGCGGTTCAGGTCGTTCAGGAAGTGGATGATCTCGTCGAGCATCTCGGGCTCGACGGGCACCCGGCCGCACAGCGCCGAGCGCGCGTAGCGGAGGGCGAAGTCGGTGCCGGCGCTGAGGCGGGTCACGAAGTCGACGAGGTCGGTGTCGCCCGTCTGGCCCGGATACGGCCACAGCTCGACCCCGCGGTAGACGCCGTCGTCGATCGCCTTGCGGACGGCCCGGTCCAGGCGCTCGCGGGTGACCGGCGCGTCGGGCCCGAGCTCGTCGCCGAAGAACTGTCCGCGGCCGGCGAATCCGACCCAGTTCGCGGTGCGGAACCAGCGGTTCACGCTGATGCCCGTACCGTGCTCGGGGTCGTTGGGATCGGTCGCATTTCCGGTGCAGCGCCGGAGCCGCGGATACGGGGCGTCGGGATCGCGGCAGGCGCCCTTCAGGTACATCGCGGCGTGTCCCGGGCTTCCGCCGGGGGGACGGTCGAGCGGCCGGAACTGGCTCACGGCGCAGAGCTCCACGTAGTACGGGAAGAGCGCCTCGTAGCGGGCGTCGGGCTCGTGGTGCGCGAACGGCTCGGCCGGCGCGAAGAGCAGCCGGTCGCATCCGCCGAGGCACAGGGCGAGCGCCGCGAGGAGGGCGCGCCTCACGCGAGCGCCCGCGCTCGGGACGGTCCGACGGTGCGCGGCGCGCGGAGCTCGCGCAGCATCAGCATGCGGCAGACCACGAGGCCCGCGACCGCAGCGGCCAGGTGCTTCAGCGTGTGTCCGCTCACGACCTTCTCGACCGCCCACATCGGCCGGTCGAGAAGCTCGAGCAGCTTCGCGACGACGTACCACGCGAAGACCCAGTAGAGATCGCCGCCCCGCGTGTAGCGCGACGGTTGGAGCCACGCGATCAGCAGCAGCGCGACCACCGAGTAGCCCTGCAGGATCGCGTAGGGCACGACGTTGCCGGCGCCGGCGCGCTCCGTCGCGCGCCAGTGGAGCACGGAGGCGGCGCCGACCAGCAGCATCGGCAGCAGCAGCGCGAGGCCCATCCGGATGCTGATGCGCTCGACCACCTGCGCCGCGATCAGCGACATGAAGGCGATGGTCATGGGGAGGCGATCCCAGAAGAGCCGGTCGTTGTCCGGCGCCAGGTGGTAGTAGGAGGACCCCAGCGCCGTCAGCAGCATCCCTGCGAAGAAGACGGAATACGGCGCCCGCTCCCGGTCGAGCTCGAAGCACGTGCGGCGCCGGAACGTCACGGCGAGGCCGAGCGCTCCGACGAGCAGGAAGCCGACGTTGGATGCGACGTCGAGGAAGTTCTCGATCCCGAGCCAGGCGCGCTGGTCGGCGAAGTGGTGGTAGTCGATGGGCTGCGGCATCGCGGGCAGCAGGAAGGCGCCCGCCACGCACAGCACCGTGAAGGCCAGGAGGTACAGCGCGCCGCGCGCGAGCCGGGGGTCGCGATCCATGCGTGGGGCCGGATGGTACGGTGCGGGGCTGGCGTTTCCAGTCACCCGTCTCCGCCGCGGCGCCGTCGCAGCGGGTCGAAGCGGCCGATCTGCATCCGCCAGCGGCCGAAGGTCTCGGTCGACCACCGGTAGAGCGATGCGCCGACGAGCGTGCCCAGGGCGATCGACGCGATCGCGAAGATGGCGGTCACCATGCCTTCGACGCCGGCGACCCGGTCGCTCATCATGCGCGTCACGCTGAGCAGCGAGAGCGAGCCCGGAACCAGCAGCCAGAAGCTCGGCAGGAAGGTCACCGCCGCGGGCGGTCCTCCGAAGCGCAGGCGGATCAGGTACGCGAGCGGCGTCGCCACCAGCGTTCCGAAGAAGCCGCTGATCTCGTTGCCGAAGGGCCCGGCGGTGAGCTGCTGCGCGGCGAAGGCGAGCAGCAGCACGGCGAGGATCCAGAGGAAGGACCGGCGGGGCGCCGAGAGGTGGAGATACATGCCGATCCCGAACACCACCACGCCGACCCACGGGATCCAGGCGACGTCGGGGGCCGGCCCCACCGACGCGACGAGCTTGTCGGGGCTGAATCCGACGAGCGCCGCGCCGGCGGCGAGCCCGAAGGCGAGCAGCACCAGGTGGACGAAGCCGGTCATGAGCCGGCTCGAGCCGCTCACCATGTCGCCGTAGGCGAGCTCCACCATGCCGAGGGTGAGCATGGCCCCGGGCAGGAAGGTCACCAGCGGGGGCACCAGCAGCGGGAGCGGCTCGAGGCCGAGCCCCTGCTTGACCGCGAGGAAGACCAGCGACGAGACGAGCGCCGCGGCGACCACCGGCAGCGGCACCACCAGCACCGTGCGCTCGCGCCCGACCAGCTTGAGCACGCCGACGATCGCGCCGAGGAGCGCCGCGAAGGCCAGCCGGGTCGGCGCGGGGCGGAGCACCATCGCCAGCCCGACCGTCAGGATGGCGTGGCCGGCGACCGTGCCCACCACGCCGAAGCGCGCGCCCCGCCGCAGGATCCCGTTGAGCTGCTTCAGTCCTTCGGGCGGATCGATCTCGCCGCGCTGCGCCAGGTCGCCGAGGGCGTGGACGTCGGCGATCTGGTCGAGTCGGAGCGTCTGGGCCGGCCCCTCGCCGAGCGTCAGCCGCTCCTCCTTGCCGTCGTGGAAGGTGATGAAGACGGCGGTCGGGAAGGTCACGATGCGCGGGCGCCGCATGCCGTAGGCCGTCGCCATCCGGCGCAGCGTCAGCTCGACCTGCGCGGTCTGCTCGCCGCACGCGACGTACGCCTGCCCGAGCTGGAACATGAACTCGAGCAGCGCGCGCGGGTCTGTCGCGCCGGCTTCGGACATCGCGGCTAGGGCTTCGGCAGCAGCACCGTCCGCGGCTTCGCGGGGGCCGGGCAGCTGCCGTCGGGCGCGGGCGGCGGCGGCGGCCCCGTCTCCGGCGCCGGGCACGTGGCGCTGCGCGCGTCGCTCGCGCTCTTCGCGCCGCCGCTCTGGTAGACCGTCCAGACTCCGCTCGGTCCAGTCATGAGTCCGGGCGTGTTGGGCTCGAGCTCGCGGCGGTTGTAGCCGGTGACGTGGTTCACGCCGGACTCCGGCGCGCCGGTGGCGCAGCCGCCCAGCAGCACTGCCGTCGCGACGGTGAGCACCGCGGGGCGCATCAGAAGCGCACCCGCGTGCCCATGGTGCCGACGAAGATGTCGTCGAACTTGGGCCCCTCCCCGCGATCCACCGAGTACCAGCGGAACTGCGTGTACAGCTCGATGCCGTAGCGCTGCAGCACCTGCACGGCCGCGATGCCCACGCCCTGGCCCTTGTCGTCGCTCCCGCTCACGTTCTCGGTCCACGTGTAGTCGACGCCGAAGCCGGTCGGGCCGAGGCTCGTCAGCTTGGTGTTCCAGCCGAGCTTCCCGTAGAGGTTGTACGGCGTTCGTCCCGAGGAGGTGTCGTCGGCGCCGCCGGAGAAGGTCAGGTTGAGCCCGGTCGCGTTGTGCAGCACCGACCACGAGCCGGCCGTCGTGAAGTTCACGCCGTGCTGGTTCTGGCTGAAGATCGAGAGGCCTCCGAGCATCGTGAAGGGTCCCGCCGCGATGGCGCTCCAGCGGTCGTAGTCTGCGCCGAACGTGAGCGCGGCGGCCCACTGCTGGTCGGCGCCGTACGACACCGAGACCTGCGCCGGGCCGAGCGTCGGCGTGTCGTAGCGGATGCGGTTCTGGCGATTGCCGTCGAAGTTGAAGAACGCCTGGTTGACACGGGTTCCGGTCAGCTTTCCGTCGTGCGTGAACTGCAGCCCGCCGACGATGTCGGAGATGCCCGAGTACATGATCGGGCCGCTCACCAGCGAGAGATCGAACTCGGCCGTGTTGTCCGAGGCCGACGAGCCGCGGCCGAGCGTCACCCGCCCATAGCGCTCGTCGAGCGCGTACACCTCGGCCCGGCGCACCTGGAAGAAGTCGCCGGCGATCTCGCGATCCTGGCTGACGTCGGAGGACGGATTCGGGCTGAAGGCGACTTCGAGCAGCGGGCCGATCTCCAGGTTCTCCTTGAAGCGGGCCACGCCCGCGAAGCGGAGCCTCGTGTTGGAGGTGTCGTTGTCGACGAAGTAGGCCTTGGTGTCGTGGCCGTCCCCCGCGAAGTTGATCGCCTGGTTGATCTGACCCGAGATCTGGAGCTGGATGCCGGGATTGCCGTGGTCGGCCATCGGATCGTCGCCCTCTTCTCGCTTGTACTCCTGCGGGGCGTCACTGGTCGGCGGCGGGGCCTGCGTCACCGCGGCCTTGCCGCGGAGCTCGTTCACCTGCTGGCGCAGCTCCTGGATCTCCTGGTCCTGCTTGTCGATGCGTTGGAGCAGCACATCGATGCGGTCATCGGCGCGTGCCGCTCCGCCGAGCATCGAGAGCGCGGCGCACGGCAACAGCGCTGCCATCCATCGCAGCGTCGATCGGACGCGGACATGCATGATGATCTCTCCCCCGGCGCGATGGTCGACCCCGTGAGGGCGGCTCGTCAAGCGAAATCTCAGCGGCGGAGTCCGACCGTTCCGCGTATTCTCCGCGACGTGCCGACCTGCGAGCTCGAGAGCGTCCGGCGTCCGGGCTCGGTGATCGCCGTCTCGAGAGCGCGCTCGTGAGCCAGGCGATTGCGCCCGCCGGGCGCACCGCATGGAGCGCACTGGTGCGCGGCCTCGGGTTCCTCTCGCTGTGGATCGCGTGGATCGGAGCGACGCCGGCGGATCTCGTGCCGGGTCTCGCGACCGCGGCGGCTGCAACCTGGGCGAGTCTGCGCCTCGTCCCGGCTGGCGCGATGCGACTGCGACTCGGGCCGGCGCTCGCGCTCGTGCCGCGCTTCCTGTGGCAGTCCGTGGTCGCGGGCGTGGACGTCGCGCGGCGCGCGCTCGATCCGCGGCTGCCGCTTCGACCGGGCTTCGTCCACTACCGTCCCCGCCTCGAGCCGGGCCTCGCGCGCAACGCCTTCGCCGCGTTGACGAGCCTGCTCCCCGGCACCGTGCCGGCTCGCGACGATGGCGTGACGCTGGTCTACCACTGCCTCGACGTCAGCCAGCCGATCGAGGCGCAGCTCGCCGCCGAGGAGGCGCGGCTCGCCGGAGTGATCGCCGGAGCGCGCGAGCATGTCTGAGTTCCTGCTCACCGTGGCAGCCCTGGTGGTCGTGACGGTCGCGATCGGCCTCCTGCGCGTGCTCCGCGGTCCCGGCGACGCCGACCGCATCATGGCCGTGCAGCTCCTCGGGACCGGCGGCATCGCCGCCCTGCTGCTGGCGGGCTCGGCGACCGGGGAAGCGGGGCGGGTCGACGTCGCGCTGATCCTCGCGCTGCTCGCCGCCTTCGCCTCGATCGCCTTCACCAAGGCGCCCAGCGGATGAGCGGCCTGCTCGACCTCTGGACCGTCGTCGCCGTCTCGGGCGGCGCGTTCTTCTTCCTGGCCGGGACCGTCGGGCTGCTGCGCTTCCCCGACGTGCTGACCCGCCTGCACGCGTTGACCAAGGCCGACAACCTCGGGCTCGGGCTCGTCGTGCTCGGCCTCCTGCCGCGCGCGGAGGGTCTCCAGGGGGCCGTGAAGCTCCTCAGTGTCTGGCTGCTGGTGATGCTGTCGGGCGCGACCGTCTCGCAGCTGATCGCTCGGGTCGCGGGCCGCGAGAGCCCGCCCGCGTGACGCCCGCATCGCTGCTCGACCTCGGGATCGGTGCGGTGGTCCTTGCGCTCGGCGCCTTCGCCGGCGCCGCGCGCGCGAGCTTCGCCGCGATCGTCGGCTTCGTCGCGCTCGGCCTCCTGCTCGCGCTGGCGTGGCTCCGCCTCGGCGCTCCGGACGTGGCGCTGACGGAGGTCGCGATCGGCGGCGGCCTCACCGGGCTCCTGCTGATCGGTGCCGAGCGGCGCCTGCGGGCGCGCGCGATGGCGGAAGCCTCGGACCCCGTCTCGACGCGGGTCCGGGTGGCGGCGGCCGTGCTCTCGGCCGGCGTCGCCGCCGGGCTCGCCGCAGCCGTCCTCTCGCTGCCGATCCCCGCGCCGACGCTCGGCCCGGCGGCCTTGCGCGAGCTCCCCAGGACGGGGCTCGACAACCCGGTGACGGCGGCGCTGATCGCGTTCCGCGCCTTCGACACACTCGCCGAGAAGGTGGTGCTGCTCCTCGCGCTGGTAGGTGTCTGGTCGCTGGCGCCCGACCGCGAGTGGGGTGGGCGTCCGGGGCAGCGCTATCCGCTCGACGCGGACGGCGTGCTCGCCTTCCTGGTGCGGCTCCTGGTCCCCGTCGGCGTCGTGTTCGGCGGATACATCCTGTGGGTCAGCGCGGGGGCGCCCGGGGGCGCCTTCCAGGGCGGCGCGATCCTGGCGACGATGTGGCTCGCCGCCCGCATGGCCGGGCTCACGGATGCGCCCCGGCTCTGCGCCTCGAGGGTGCGCTGGGCGCTGGCCGCCGGACCGCTCGTCTTCTTCGCGGCCGGCCTCGCCGGACCGCTCGTCGCCGGCGGCTTCCTCGCCTGGCCCGTCGGCTTCGAGAAGCCGGTGATCGTCGCCATCGAGATCCCCCTCATGCTCTCGATCGCCGCCGTCCTCGGCCTCCTCCTGGCCGGCCCGGCGCAGCGAGACGGCGCCCGATGAGCACCGCGACGCTCTTCGGTGTGTATGGCGCCGTGCTGGTGGGGATCGGGCTCTACGGCATGATCGTTCAGACCGAGCTGCTCCGGAGGATCGTCGCCTTCGACGTGCTCGGGAGCGGCATCTTCCTCATCTTCGGCGCCGTGGCGCGCCGCGGCGCCGCGGGAGGTCTCGCGAGCGACCCGATCCCCCAGGCGATGGTGATCACCGGTCTGGTCGTGGCCTTCGCGGCGACCGGCGTCGCGACCGCCCTGCTGCTGCGGCTCTCCGCGTCGGCAGAGGGCGTTGCGCGGCGGCCCGAGGGTCCCCCTTGACGGGCGCGACGCCGCTCCTCTGGATGGCCGTGGTGGTGCCGATGCTCGCCGCCGTGGTCGCGCTGGCGCTCGGCGGCCGCGCGGGCGAACGCATCCATCTGGTTCTCCTGCCGGCAGGGCTCGCGATCGCCGTCGGCATCGCCGTCCAGGCGGCTCGTTCCGAGGTGCCTCTCCATTACCACCTGGGAGGCTGGGCGCCACCGCTCGGCGTCGCGCTGCGCGCGGACTGGGCCTCGGCCGCGATGCTGCTGGTGACGGCGGCGGTGATGTGCGCGGTTGGGCTCTACGCCCGCGGACCCCTTGGTACGCCGAAGGGTGTCGGCGAGGCGCGCGCACCGTACGCCTTCTGGGTGCTGCTCCCGGGCGTCTGGGCGGGGCTCAACGCCGTCTTCCTCTGCGCCGACCTGTTCAGCGGCTACGTGGCACTCGAGCTCCTGACCTTCGGGGCGGTCCCGCTCGTCTGTCTCGACGGGCGCGGCGAGACGCTCGACGCCGCGCTCCGCTACCTGCTCTTCGCATTGCTCGGCTCGATGCTCTACCTGGTCGGCACGGCGCTGCTCTACGGCACCTACGGCACGCTCGACATCGGCCTCCTCTCGCGGCACCTGCGCGGCGAGCCGGCGCTGTGGATCGCGATCGCGCTCATGACCACGGGGCTCCTCGCGAAGGCGGCGCTCTTCCCGCTGCATCTCTGGCTTCCTCCCGCGCACGCGGGCGCGCCGGCCCCGGCGAGCGCGGTGCTCTCGGCGCTGGTCGTGAAGGCGCCCTTCTTCCTGGTGGTGCGGCTGTGGCTCGACGTGTTGCGCGGCGGAGCGGGGACCCCGGCCGCCGGACTGCTCGCGGCGCTCGGCGCAGCGGCGATCCTGTTCGGGAATGTGCTCGCGCTGCGCCAGGCGCGCCTCAAGCTCATGATCGCGTACTCCACGATCGCGCAGCTCGGCTACCTGTTCCTGATCTTCCCGCTCGCCGCGAGCCCGGCGGCGCTGACGGGCGGCGTGCTCCAGGCGATCAACCACGCGCTGGCGAAGGCCGCCATGTTCCTCGCGGCGGGTCTCCTGGCCGAGCGGCTCGGTCACGATCGCGTGGCCGGGCTCGGCGGAGCCGGGCGCGCCCACCCAGTCCCCGTGCTCGCCTTCGCGCTCGCCGGAGTCGCGCTCGTCGGGCTGCCGCCGAGCGGCGCCTTCCTCGCCAAGTGGTTCCTGGTCTCCGCCGCGGCGCAGACGGGGCAGAGCTGGCTGTCCCGGGTCACGGACGTGGGTGCGCTGCTGACCAGCGCATACGTCTTCCTCGTGCTCGCCCGCGCATTCGCGACGCCGGTCGAGCCGCTCGTCGCCAGGACGCCCCCGGCGCGACACCGCGACGCAGCCGCGCTCGCGCTCGCGGTCCTTGCCGCGCTGCTCGGACTGGCGCCACTCGCTGCGCCGGGCTCGGCGTCGGGTGTCTCGCAGGTGGATCTCGGCAAGGCGCTCGCCTACGCCGTGTCGGTGGCCGCGCTCTGGCCGGTCGCGGCCGGGGCCGCGCTCGCCTTCGCGCTCTCGCGGCGCACGGCCGACCCGCCTGCGCGGGGCGTCCTCCTGGCCCTCGATCGCTCGCTTCGCCAGTGGCCCGTCGCGGGGATCTCGCTGGCGGCCGTGGCGCTCTCGCTCGGCGCTGCGTTCCTGCTCCGCGACGCTAGATGGTGATGTAGCCGGTCACCAAGCCGTGCACGGCGTAGACGGCCAGGACGACCGCGACCGCGAACAGGATGCCTTCCGCGAGAGTGAAGAGCCGCTTCCCCAGCTCGCGCCGTGTCATGTAGTAGAGCGCCGTGCCCGGGGCGTAGATGAGGAAGCCGAGCACCAGGAACTTCCATCCGCCCGCGAACAGCAGGAAGATCGTGTAGACCGTCGCCAGGATCGCGATGAGCAGGTCCTTGAGGAGGTCGCCGGAGTCCCTCTCGTAGGTCTCGCGGGTCCAGACCAGCTTCAACGCGAACGCTGCCGAGAGGAAGTACGGAATCAGCGACAGATGGCTGCAGAGGGAGAGAGCGAAGGTGAAGGCGTCGTCGGAGAAGAGCGTGGCCAGGAGCACGAGCTGCACGAGCAGCGTGCTCATCAGCAGCGCAGACGAGGGCACCTCGTTGGCGTTCTCGCGCGCCAGGAAGGCGGGCATGTCCTGCTTCTTCGCCGCGATCGACAGCACCTCGGCGGCCATGAGCGTCCACGCCAGGTAGGCGCCCAGCACCGAGACGATCAGGCCGGCGCCGATGAAGACGGCTCCCCACGGGCCGACGGCCGCCTCGAGCACGCCGCCGACGGAAGGCTGGCGGAGCTGCGCGATCTCCGCGCGCGGCAGGATGGCGTAGGAGAGGATCGATACCGAGGTGAAGAGCGCGAGCACGCCGACGAAGCCGGTCACGGTGGCGATGCCCACGTCCTCGCGCCGCTGCGCGAAGCGCGAGTAGTTGCTGGCGCCCTCGATCCCGAGGAAGACGAACACGGTCACCAGCATGGTTGCCTTGACCTGCTCGAACAGATGGCCGTACAGGGCGGCGGCGGGTGCGCCGACTGGGTAGAGGTCGCCGTGCGCGTGCAGGTACTCCTGGGGGATGCTGCTGCCTCCCCACAGATTGGCGACGAAGACGTCGAGCTTGAAGTAGAAGATCGCGAGCACCACGAAGAGGAGCAGCGGGATGATCTTCGCGATGGTGACGACCCGGTTGATCCCGGCTGCCTCCTTCACGCCGCGCAGCACCAGGAAGTGGAAGGCCCAGATGCCGACCGACGAGATCAGCACCGCCACGAGCGTGTTGCCTTTGCCGAGAATCGGGAAGACGGCGCCGAGCGTGGACATGATCAGGATCCAGTACGAGACGTTGCCGACGCACGCGCTGGCCCAGTAGCCGAAGGCGGAGAAGAAGCCGAGGTAGGGGCCGAAGCCGGCGCGGGCGTAGGCGTAGACCCCCGCGTCGAGATCCGGCTTGCGGTTGGCGAGCGTCTGGAAGACGAAGGCCAGCATCAGCATCCCGGCGCCCGCGATCGCCCACGCGATGAGCGCTCCGTAGACGCCGGTGGCCTGTGCGAAGTTGCGCGGGATCGAGAAGACCCCGGCGCCGACCATGCCGCCCACCACCATCGCGGTGAGCGTCCGGACCGGAAGCTTCTGTGTGTCGGGCGCGCTCATCGGCTCTCTCCTCCGGGCCCGAGTCGACTCGGGCCGACCCCGGCCATGGCCCTCCGCAGCGACAGGCGGCGCGTGGAGTCGGCTCCCGCGGCGGCGACACGATGCGGAGTCACTTCGCGCGCGCGGCGGCCGCTCCCCCGACCTCGCTTTCGGCCCGCGCCCGCGTGATCCGGAAGCCCGTGGCCCCATAGAGGACCGTGAGGATCGGGCTCAGGATGTTGAAGATACAGAAGGGCAGGTAGAGCAGGGTGGGGACGCCCAGCACCGCCGACATGTAGGCGCCGCATGAGTTCCAGGGGATCAGGGGGGAGGTCACGGTGCCCGCGTCGGCGGCGGCTCTCGACAGCACTTCGGGGGCGAAGCCCCGCGCCCGGAACTCCTCCTTGAACGTCCGCACCGGCAGCACCAGGGCGATGTACTGGTCGGCCGCCACGATGTTGAGACCCAGGGCCGTCCCGGCCGTCGTCGCGAAGAGGCGACCGTTGCTCCGCGCGCTCGCGATGAGCGGATCGATCAGCTTGCCGAGCAGGCCGAACTCCTCGAGCAGGGTGCCGAACGTCACCGCGCCGAGGATCAGCCAGATCGTCTTCAGCATGCTGCCCATGCCGCCTCGGGAGAGCAGGGTGTCGACGTCCTTCAGGCCCGAGTTCGCCTGGAATCCGCTCGCCATCGCCTTCCAGATCCCTTTCGCGAAGAGAAGCGGCCCCGAGAGCTCCGGCTCCGCCACGAAGCGCCGCACCACGTCCGGCTGCGTGAACGAGCCGAGGATCCCGGCGAGCAGCGACGCGATGATGATCGCGAGCGAGGAGGGCGACTTCTTGAGCGACATCACGAGCAGGGCGGCGAGCGGGATCAGGTTCAGCGGCGTGATCCAGAACAGGCGGTCGAGCTGGTGGAGGTCCGCCGAGGCGGCGGCCTGGTCCGGCAGGACCCCGTTCCCGTGCAGGCCCAGCAGCGCGAAGACCGCGGCGGCGATCAGGAAGGATGGCACCGAGGTCCACGCCTGCGCGCGGACGTGCACGTACAGATCGGCGCCGGCGAGCTGCGACGCCAGGACGGTCGTCTCGGAGAGGGGGGAGGTCTTGTCGCCCAGGTAGGCGCCCGAGATCACGGCGCCCGCCGTGATCACCGGAGAGACACCGAGAAGCGACGCGATCCCCACGAGCCCGACGCCGACGGTCCCCGCCGTCGTCCAGGAGCTGCCGATGCTGAGCGAGGTCGCGGCACAGATCAGCGCGGTCGAGACGTAGTAGAAGTTGGGGTTGATCCACTGGATGCCGTAGTAGACGAGCGTCGGGATCGTGCCCGCCATGTTCCAGGTCCCGATCAGCGCGCCCACGCCGAGCAGGATGAAGATCGCGCTCACGATCGACGACATCCCGCGTTGGCTCGACTCGGCCACCTCCTCCCAGGTGTGGCCGTTCTTCAGGATGATGATGCTCGCCACCATCGAGCAGACCACCAACGCGGCCTGGATCGGACCGTCGAGCGCGTCGAGCCCGAAGAGCGAGAGGCCGCCCCCGATCGAGACGACGAGGGCGACGAGGGGGATGATCGCGTCCGCGTAGGAGGGCTCGCGTCGCGGCCGCGCTGCGTCCGACCCGGCCGCCGACTCTTCGCTCACGGTGCTCCCCCCTGGCTCGCCGGAGCGGGTCGCTCCCCCCCCGCCGCGGGCGAGGGCTCGGCACCGGGTGCCGGTGCCTCGCTTCCGCGGAACCAGGCGACGTAGACGGTCGGAAGGAACACGAGCGTCAGCAGCGTTGCCACCAGCAGGCCGCCCATGACTGCGATCGCCATCGGTCCCCAGAAGACGGTGAAGGCGATCGGGATGAGCCCGAGCACGGTCGAGATCGCCGTCAGCATGATCGGGCGGAAGCGCGACTCGCAGGCCGCGACGACCGCGTCCCACACGCTCTTCCCCTCGGCCCGCTCCGCTTCGACCTGCTCGATCAGGATGACGGCGTTGCGCGCGATCACCCCCACCAGCGCGAGGATGCCGAGGATCGCCACGAAGCCGAGCGGGCGGTGCGAGAGAAGGAGCGCCCCGATCACGCCGATCAGGCCCAGCGGGACCACGCTCAGCACGAGGAACAGGCGCTGGAAGCTGCGGAGCTGGATGATCAGGAAGGTGAGCATGATGAAGAGCATGAGCGGGACCACGGCGATCACCGACGCGCGCGAGTAGGCGCTCTCCTCCGCGATCCCGCCGAGCGCGATCCGGTAGGGGCGCGGCAGCTCCGCGTTCAGCTTCGCCACGGCCGGCTCCAGCCGGTCGACCACCTCCTCGGGGAGGACGCCGGGCGCCACGTCCGCATGCACGGTCAGCGTGGGGACCCGGTCCCGCCGCCACACCAGCGGGTAGGCCTGGGTGTACTCGAGGGTCGCGAACTGGGTGAGCGGAATGGTGCGGCCGTTCGGCAGCGGCACCTGCAGCGTCTCGAGCGTCGACAGATCGACGCGCTCGTTCTCGACGGCGCGCGTCACCACGTCGATCAGGTAGATCGAGTCGCGGACCTGCGTCACCGTGGTGCCGGTGATGGCGCCGTTCAGCGCGGACGCGACCGCCTGCGAGCTCAGCCCGAGCTGGCGCGCCTCGTCCTGGTCGACCTGGATCCGCACCTCGCGCGCCGGCTCCATCCAGTCGAAGTTCACGCGGCGCGCGGCGGGATCCGCCGCGACCGTCCCTGCTACGCGGAGCGCGAGCGCGCGCAGCTCGCTCGGATCCGGCCCGCTCACGCGGTACTGCACGGGCCAGCCGACCGGCGGGCCGAGCTCGAGGGGCGAGACGCGCGCGACGACGCTCGGGAACTGCTCGGCGAGCACCTTCTCGAGCCGGTCCTGGAGCCGCTCGCGCGCCGCGACGTCCTTCGCCAGCACGACCGACTGCCCGAAGAAGGGATTGGCGAGCTGGACGTCGAGCGGCAGGTAGAAGCGGATCGCGCCGCGACCCACGTAGCTGCTCCAGCGGTCGACGTCGGGATCCTGCTTCAGGATCGCGTCGAGCCGCTCGACCACCGCCTCGGTGGCGTAGATCGAGGCGTTCTGGGGCAGGTCCAGGTCGACCAGCAGCTCGACCCGGTCCGACGGCGGGAAGAACTGACGGGGCACCAGGCGCATCGCCCAGAGCGACGCCGCGAAGAGCGCGAGCGAGACGGCGATCGTGAGCCAGCGCCAGCGCAGCGCGCCGATCAGGAAGGCGCGATACGCGCGCATCAGGCGGCCGGGCTCCTCCGAGCGCGCCTTCTCGGGTCGCTTCAGCAGCCAGACGCCCAGCAGCGGAGCGAACAGCACGGCGACGAACCAGGAGAGCACCAGCGCGGCGCTCACCACGGCGAAGATCGAGAAGGTGTACTCACCCGCGGCGCTCCGGGCGAAGCCGATCGGGACGAAGCCGGCCATCGTCACGAAGCTCCCGGTGAGCATCGCGAAGGCCACGCTGGTGTAGGCGAAGCTCGCCGCGCCCTCCATGTCGTCGCCCGCCTCGAGCCGCCGGGTCATGACGTCGATCGTGGTCATGGCGTCGTCGACCAGCAGGCCGAGCGCGATGATCAGCGCGCCGAGCGAGATCCGCTGCAGGTCGATGTGCATCGCCTGCATCACCGGGAAGACCATGCAGATCGTGAGCGGGATCGAGAGCGCGACTACCGCGCCCGGGCGCAGGCCGAGGCTCACCATGCTGCACACCAGGATGATGGCGATGGCCTGCCACAGCGACTCCATGAACTCACCGACGGCGTGCTCGACGGTCACGGGCTGATCGGCCACCAGCTTCGGCTCGATGCCGATCGGCAGGTTGGCGGTGATCTCCGCCATCGCGTGCGCCACGTTCTTGCCGAGCGCCAGGACGTCGCCGCCCTCGCGCATCGCGATGGCGAGCCCGATCGCCGGCACGCCGTTCACGCGGAACATCGGCTGCGGCGGGTCCGCGTAGCCGTGCTTCACCTCCGCGATGTCGCCGAGTCGGAGCATGCGGCCGCCGACGGCGAAGTTGACGTCGCGGACGTCCTGGTCCGTGCGGAACGCGCCGGACACGCGGATCGAGAGCGACTCGTCGCCCGTCTGGATCACGCCCGCCGGGCGCACCGCGTTCTGCGCCTGCAGCGCCGCGATCAGCGCGTTGCGGTCGATCCCCAGGCCAGCGAGCTTTTCCATCGAGAACTCGACGTAGATCTTCTCATCCTGGGCGCCGAGGATCTCGATCTTCGAGACGTCCGGGACGAGCAGCAGCTTCGAGCGCACGTCCTCGACGTAGTCGCGCAGCTCGCGCGGCGAGAAGCCGTCGGCGGTGAAGCCGTAGATGATCCCGTAGGTATCGCCGAAATCGTCGTCGAAGCCGGGTCCGACGACGCCGGCCGGCAGCGTGTGGCGCATGTCGCCCACGTTCTTCCGCACCTGATACCAGATGTCGGGAACGTCCCGGGGCCGCGTGTCGCCGCGGAGGGTCACGAAGATGGTGGTCGAGCCCGCCACCGTGTAGCTGCGCAGGAAGTCGAGGCCTCGGGTCTCCTGCAGCGTGCGCTCGATGCGCTCGGTGACCTGCAGCAGCGTCTCGTCCAGCGTTGCGCCCGGCCATCCGGCCTGGACGACCATCGTGCGGAAGGTGAACTCGGGATCCTCGTTCCGGCCGAGCGCGAAGTAGGAGGCCACCCCCGCCGCGATGGTGGCGAGCATCAGGAAGACGACGATCGACCGCTCGCGCAGCGCCCAGGCGGAGAGGTTGAATCCGCTCAAGGGGCGGCCTGGAGCAGGCGGACCTTCTGGCCGGGGCGCAGCGTCTGGACGCCGGCGGTCACGACGAGGTCGTCGGGCGCGAGGCCCTGGCCCACCGACACGTCGGAGACGCCGTAGCGCAGCACCTCGATGTTCTGGAGCGACACCGTGTTGGTGCGAGCATCGACCACCCACACCGCCGGGCTGCCGTTGGCGGACGTCAGCGCCGAGGCCGGGATGCTGATGCCCGACGTGCCGCCGAGCTGGATCGAGCCGGTCACCGTCGAGCCGAGCCGCATCGCGTCCGGCGGATCGCTGAGCCCGACCTTGACCTCGAAGGTGCGCGTCACGGGATCGGCCTGCGGCGACACCTCGCGCACGCGACCGGTCGCGCGCACGCTCGGATCCGCGGTGAGCGCAACGGTCACCACCGGATCGAGGCCGGCCGCCGCCTCGATGACCCGCGCAGGGACCTGGAAGACGGCGTCGCGCCCGCCCTTGCGCGCGATCCGCACGATCATCTGGCCGGCCGCCACGACCTCGCCCGGCTCGGCGCCGCGCGCCGTCACGGAGCCGGCCGAGTCGGCGAACAGCTCGGTGTAGGAGAGCTGCTCCCGCGCGGTGTCGAGCTGCGCCCGGGCGGCATCGACCCGCGCGTCCGCGGCCTGCCGGGCCTTCAGCGCCCGATCGAACACGGCCCGCGGCGCGACGCCGCGCGCCAGCAGCGCCTCCTGGCGCTCGAAGTCGAGGCGCGCGTCGGCCGCCTGCGCGCTCGCGGCGGCGAGGTTCGCGCGCGCGGCCTGCACCGCGTTCTCGGCGGTGACGGATTCGAGGCGGCCGATCGGCTGCCCGGGCTGGACCCGATCTCCGACGTTGACCGAGCGCTCGATCAGGCGTCCGCCGACGCGGAAGGCGAGCGCCACCTCCTCCTGCGCGTAGACGTGTCCCGTGAGGGAGACCGTCTCGCCACCCTTCTGCGTCTCGACGCTGAGGGCGCGCACCGGGCGGACGTCCGGCGCGTGCACCTCCTCGGTGGGACGGCACGCCGGGAGAGCGAGCAGCGCCGCGCAGGCGGCGATCGCGGCCGCGCGCGAGCGGGGGGTCCTCGTCACGCTCGCTCCTCCGATCTCGGTCACGGGCGGGCACCGGCTCCGATTCCCACGGGCGCGGCTGCGGGCCCAGCATGGCATCGCGCCTCATGGGCGGCAACCCGAACGCGCCCCCGCGGCGCCGCATCCGGCGTCCCGGGGCGCGGCGATCGTCTCCTCGATGCGCTCCATCTGGTACGCGAAGAAGGGGTTCGACGTCATGCGCAGCAGCGAGTCGAGGCTCATCAGGAGCGTGCCGCGCTCGCCGCGCTTGGCGAGGGTGCCGAGCTGGATGCCGAAGTCCTCGGCCGGGTCGGGCGCGGTGCCGTAGAGGGGATCCTCGGGCGAGAACGGGAGCGCGATGTGCGACAGCGAGAAGACGTCGCCCGGGTACGAGAGGCCGAGGGGGCGCGATCGCTCCGAGGTCGCGCCCGCGTCGAGCGCGCGCTCCACGACCTCCGCCGTGTCGGGGCCGGCGTTGGTGACGAGCGTCGCGCGAAACGGGCGAGGCGGGTCGGGCAGCAGTCGCGCGAGCGCGGCGTCGACGCTCGGGCGCAGCAGCGGCTCGAAGTGGGCGCTGCGGTTCAGGTCGTACAGCACGAGCTCGCTGCCGTTCGGCGGCAGTCGATCGTACAGCGTGGAGACCACCGCCTGGGTGCTGACGGTGAAGTCGATCACGGACTGGAAGGTGAGGACCGGAGGCAGCTCGGCGAGGCGACCTGCGCCGCCCAGGCGGGCCATCTGCCGCTGCAGGACGCTCGTCAGGAGCTGGGTCTGGCGCGCCGCGTTGACCGGGAACGAGTTGTACTTGAAGGGATTGAACTCGGGGAGGATCGCGAGCCAGGCCGCCTTTGCGAAGGCCGGGAAGACCGCCGGCAGACCCGCGAGCCCGGCGAAGCGCGCGAACGCGGTGATGCCGACCATCGGCGAGATCAGCACCAGGCGATCGGGACGCGCGAGCGCCGGATCGTCGATCGCGTCGAGCGCGTACTGGAGCGCGAGCGCTCCACCGTTCGAGTAGCCGACGAGGTGCAGGGGCAGCGGTCCGCCGGCGCGCCTCCGCGCCTCGCGCACCGCGAGGCGCGTCGCCGCCGACCACGCCGCGAAGCGAGCCTCGGTCAACGCGCCCGGGACGGTCCCGTGCGCCGGGAGCCGGATGCCGATCGCGACGTAGCCGTGCGCGCGATAGAGGCGCGCGACCTCGCGCATGCTGTAGGGCGAGTCCGTGAGCCCGTGCAGCAGGACCACCGCGCCGCGCGGCGCGCCGTCGGGCTCGAGGACGAAGGATCGGTTCCAGTCGTGCGAGAAGCGGGCCGGATGGACGGGGCTCCCGGCGAAGTAGCGATTGAGCGCGAGGCGGGAGCCAGCCTGGAGCTTGTCGGTGACCTCGGCGCGCACGGCGTCGAAGGCTGCGTCCTCGGCCCGGAGATAGGCGCTCCAGTCGGCGCGGTCGAGCTCGTCGGCGCCGAGCTCGGGCGGCACGAAGCGGTGCCAGAGCTCGAGCGGAGGACCGCGTCGTGCATCGTACGCCCGCACCGCCAGGAGCGTCGCGGCGCAGACGACGAGCAGCACCGCCGCACTTCGGATCGTCCTCACCACCGTCGACCGCACGGTCCCCTCCTCCTGCGCTGGCCAACCCCGGCGATGCCGATATGCTACGCGCAACCGTGAGCCGGTGTTGGCGCCGCGGGAAGCCGACCCCATCACCCTCCGGGCATCGCCCTCCGGAGCTGGAGTCCCCCCAACATGGCAGATGCGAAACCGCAGGCCTACGGCGTCCACTCGGAGGTCGGCCAGCTCCGCAAGGTGATGGTGTGTGCGCCCGGCCGCGCGCATCAGCGGCTCACGCCGAGCAACTGCGACGCGCTGCTCTTCGACGACGTCCTGTGGGTCGAGAACGCCAAGCGCGACCACTTCGACTTCATCCAGAAGATGCGCGACCGCGGCGTCGACGTCGTCGAGATGCACAACCTGCTCGCCGAGACGGTCGCGCTCCCCGAGGCCAGGAAGTGGATCCTCGACCACCAGATCGTGCCGAACCAGGTAGGCCTCGGTCTCGTCGACGAGATCAAGAGCTACCTCCACGGCCTCTCTGCGCGCGATCTCGCCGAGACGCTGATCGGCGGCCTCTCGACCGAGGAGTTCCCGGAGACCCACGGCGGCGAGATGCTCAAGCTGGTGAAGGACGCCGCCGGCGTCACCGAGTACCTGCTGCCGCCGCTGCCCAACACGCTCTACACGCGCGACACCACCTGCTGGATCTACGGCGGCTGCACGCTGAACCCGCTCTACTGGCCCGCGCGGCACGAGGAGACGATCCTCACCACGTCGATCTACAAGTTCCATCCGGATTTCGCCGGCAAGGTGAAGGTCTGGTGGGGCGACCCGAACCAGGACCACGGCCTCGCCACCCTCGAGGGCGGCGACGTGATGCCGATCGGCAAGGGCAACGTGCTGATCGGCATGAGCGAGCGCAGCTCGCGCCAGGGGATCAGCCAGCTCGCGGCGGCGCTCTTCGAGCAGAAGGCAGCCCAGCGGGTGATCGTCGCGGCGATGCCCAAGCTGCGGGCGGCGATGCATCTCGACACGGTCTTCACGTTCGCCGATCGCGACTGCGTGCTGCTCTACCCCGACATCGTCTACAACATCCACGCGTACTCGTACCGGCCGAGCAGCAAGCCGGGAGGCGTCGAGCTGCGCAAGGACGAGAAGCCCTTCGTCGACACGGTGGCGGAGGCGCTCGGAATCAAGAAGATGCGGGTCGTCGAGACCGGCGGGACCGCGTACATGCGCGAACGCACGCAGTGGGACAGCGGCGCCAACCTCGTGTGCGCCTCGCCCGGCGTGGTGTACGCCTACGACCGGAACACCTACACCAACACGCTGCTGCGCAAGCAGGGCATCGAGGTCATCAGCATCGTCGGGGCCGAGCTCGGACGCGGGCGCGGCGGTGGGCACTGCATGACCTGCCCGCTGATCCGGGACGCCGTCGACTGAGCCAATCGCATCGCTCGCCGCGCAGCGCCCGCGACGTCGAAGTCGAGGGCCGCGACCGAGGGAGGGGGATCCGCATGCGATCGACGACTTTGTGTGCAGCGATCGCGCTCGCGGCGCTGGCGGCGTACGCGGCGCAGGCCGGAGCGACCCCCGCCCAGACACGCGGGCGCCAGCGCTTCGTCGCCCTGTGCGCCTCGTGCCACGGGGAAGACGCCAGCGGCAACGGTCCCGCCGCGTCGTCCATGCGGAGCGCGCCGCCGGATCTGCGCCGGATCGCGGAGCGCCACGGGGGACAGTTCGACCGGCGCTTGGTCGCCTCGATCATCGACGGGCGCGACATGGCAGGCGGTCACGGCTCGGAGGCGATGCCGGTCTGGGGATGGAAGGGGCTGCGCGCGCGCAAGGGGGAAACCGGGCCGTCGCCGGGAATGGTCGACCTGCTCGCGTATCTCGAATCGATCCAGGTGAAGCCCGCGCCCTGATCGCCGCCTTCGCCCTATCATGCGGGATGGCCCCGTCGTGGGCCTACGAGGAGGGAACGCCATGATGCGACGCCGGATCGAGCGACTCGGCCCTGCGTTGACCCTGGTCTCGGCCCTGGCGCTCGGGACCGCGCTCGCGGGGGCCGCCGCGGCGCAGCCGCGCGTCGAGGAGAGGCTGGGCTTCGCCGTCACGGGCGAGGTCACCGCGATCGACGCTGCCGCGCGCAAGATCACCGTGAAGAGCACGAACGACGAGGGCGTGGTCTACACCGTCGACGCCTCGGCGACCATCATGTCCGGCTCGCAGAAGCTCGCGCTCGGCGATGTCAAGAAGGGCTGGACCGTGGTGCTGAACGGCCAGGACGATCCGGCGGGAAAGCGCGTGACCTACATCAAGGTCGCGAAGGCGCCCTAGCCGCGCGCGCGTCGGCGGGCGGAGGGACGAACGAGACCCTGCGCCGCTAGATCTGGGCCTGCCACCAGCCTCCGCCGAGCCCGACGAAGAGCTGTGCGGTGTCCGCGAGGCGTTGGCCTTCCGCCCGCGCGAGGCCGAGACGCGCCTCCGCGTACGCGCGCTGGGCGACGAGCAGCAGGAGCAGGTCGGTCTTGCCGGCTTCGTAGCTGATCCTCTGAAGGGCCAGCGACTCGGTGGCGGTATCGAGAAGCTGCTTCTGGGCGCTGACGAGCTCGGCGTCGTGGTCGAGTGCTCGCAGCGTGTCGGCCACCTGCTGGAACGCCTGCAGGACGGTCTCCTGGTAGGTCGCGAGCGACACCTGGTACGCATCGATCGCGCCGCGTCGCTCCGCCAGCAGCGTTCCACCGTGGAAGAGCGGCGCCGCCAGGTGGCCCGCCAGCACCCAGGCCGTTCCGCCGCCGCTGAAGAGCGAGCCGACGTCGAGCGCCTCCTGGGTGACGGACCCCGACAAGGTCAGGCTCGGGAAGAGCTGCGCCGTGGCGACGCCGATCGCGGCGCTTGCCGCGTGGAGCTGGGCCTCGGCCGCCAGGACGTCCGGGCGCTGGCGCACCAGCTCGGAGGGGAGGCTCAGCGGAAGCTCTCGCGGCAGCTCGAATCCCTCGAGCGCGAAGTCGGGCGCCGACCAGTCGGCCGGGAACTGGCCGACCAGGATCGAGATCGCGTGCTGGGCGACCGCGAGCTGCTGGCGCAGCGGAGGCAGGATCGCCCGGTCGGTCTCGAGCTGCGTCTCGGCGGTGAGCACGTCGGTGCGGGGCACCTTCCCGGCCTCGAGCTTGCGCTGCACGAGGGCGAGGTTCTGCTCGTCGTCGGTGACGACGTCCTCGGCCGCCTCGATCTGCGCGCGCAGCGAGGCGATGTTGATCGATTCGGTGACCGCGTTGCCGCTGAGCGTCAGCCAGGCTGCGGCGAGCTCGTAGCGTTGGAACTCGGCCAGCGCCTGCTGCTCCTCGACGCCGCGCCGCACCGCGCCGAAGACATCGACCAGGTAGCTGACGGTGGGACCGACCGAATAGAGGTTCGAGATCTGGGACGAGTTCGTGAGCGCCTGCTTCGATCGTCCCAGCAGCGCGCTCTGCTGGCGCTGCGCGGTCGCCCCGAGATCGAGCTGCGGGAAGAAGGCTCCGCGGGCCGCCGTCACCGCCTCGAGCGCCTGGGCCAGGGTGGCCCGCGCTGCCGCGAGGCTCGGATTGTCCTGCAGGGTCCGCGCGACCACCTCGTCGAGCGACGGAGAGCGGAAGAGCTCCCACCACTCGGACGAGATCGCCTGCGAGGAGTCGATGCGCTGCGTGACGCCTCCGACGGCCGGCGTCATCTCGGTCGGCGTCGGCTCCGCCGTGTAGCGCGGGGTCGCCGGTGCCTGCGGGCGGACGAAGTCCGGGCCGACGGCGCAGCCGCCGAGCAGCGCGGCGATCGCAGCGATCGGGAGTCGGCGTCGCCAGGAACGGTCCTTCACCGGCGCACTCATCACTCGTAGCGCAGCGCTTCGATGGGGTTGAGCAGCGCGGCGCGACGGGCCGGGTAGTAGCCGAAGAAGACGCCGACTGCGGCGGAGAAGAAGAAGCCTCCGGCGATGGCAGCGGCCGAGAGCAGCGTCGGCCAGCCCGCAAGCCACGAGACCAGCTCCGAGATCGCGATCCCCACCACGATGCCGGCCACGCCGCCGATGCCGCTCAGCAGCACCGCCTCGACGAGGAACTGCAGCAGCACGTGCACGCGGCGGGCCCCGATGGCCATGCGGATCCCGATCTCGCGAGTCCTCTCGGTCACCGAGACCAGCAGGATGTTCATGATCCCGATCCCGCCGACGAGGAGCGAGATCGAAGCGACTGCCGCCAGCAGCATCGCCATGATCCGGCTGCTGCCCTCGCGCGCCTGCGTGATCTGGCTGATGTTGCGCACGTCGAAGTCCGACATCTGCCCCGTCTGGATTCCGTGTCGGGTATTCAGCAGCTTGGTCACCTGCTGCAGAGCGGTGTCGACGAGCTCTGCGCTCTCCGCCTGCACGTAGATCATGTTCACGTAGCCCGTGAGCCTCGGCTGGATGCCGAAGGGATTCGGCTGCGTCGCGTAGATCGGGTTCTGGCTCGCGTTCACCTGGCTCGGTGCGGCGACGCCGAGGACCTTGGTCTCCGCCGTCGAGAACGGGATCAGGATCACGTCGTCCTGGTCGCGTCCGTAGCCGGACTGCCCGAGCGTCGAGAGCAGCCCGATCACCTGCAGGGGGACGCTCTTCACGATCACCGTGGCGCCGACCGGATTCTCGTGAGCGCCGAAGAGGTTCTGGAAGACCGTCTGCCCGATGAGGCAGACGCGGGCACCCGACTGCTCGTCCTCCTGGCTGATCGACCGCCCGGCGACGACCGGCCAATGCTGGATCTCGAGGAAGCTCAGGCTCACGCCCTGGACGGTGGTGTTCCAGTTCTTGTCGCTGTACTGGGCCTGGGCCGCTCCGCGGATCAGATAGCTGACGTTGGCGACGGCCGGCACCTCCTTGCGGATCGCCTCCGCGTCCGAGACGCGCAGCGTGGAGGCGCTGCCGAAGCCGCCGCGCACGCCCCCGCTCGTGGCGGCGCCGGGCAGCACCACCAGCAGGTTGGCGCCGAGGCTCTCGATCTGCGCGATCACCGCGGCGTTCGCGCCCTGGCCGATCGCCACCATCGTGATCAGTGCGGCGACGCCGATGAAGATCCCGAGCATGGTCAAGGCGGAGCGCACCTTGTTGCGCGCGATGGCGCGCCCGGCCACCAGCAGCGCCATGCCCAGGAACGAGACGAGCGACACGGAGTCGGTGCTCGGACCCGCCTTGTCCGCGGCATGGGTCTCGGCAGCCGGCGCGCTCGGCGGCGGGGCGCGCTGCCCCGTCGCCTCGTCGGAGGCGACCACCCCGTCGCGCATCGTGATGATCCGATCGGCGAAGGCCGCCATGTCCGGCTCGTGCGTGACGAGGACGACCGTGAGCCCCCTCTGGCGGTTCAGGTTCCGGATCGTCGTCATGATCTCGGTCGCCGTCGCGGAGTCGAGGTTCCCGGTCGGCTCGTCCGCCAGCAGGATGGCGGGATCGTTGATGAGCGCCCGCGCGATCGCGACCCGCTGCTGCTGCCCGCCCGAGAGCTGGCTCGGATGATTCGCTTCGCGACCGGCCAAGCCGAGCGAGTGCAGCACCTGCCGCGCCAGCGTGGGGGCCTCCGCGAGCCGACCCGAATAGAGCAGCGGGAGCGCGACGTTCTCCTCCGCGGTCGTCCGGGCCAGCAGATTGAAGCTCTGGAAGACGAAGCCGATCCGCCGGCTCCGCACCTTCGCGAGCGCGACCTCGTCCTGGTGGGCGACATCGATGCCCTCGAGGAAGTAGCTGCCGCTGGTGGGCCGATCGAGGCAGCCGAGCAGATTCATGAGCGTCGACTTGCCGGAGCCGGAGGCACCCATGATGGCCACGAACTCGCCGCGCTCGATGCGCAAGCTCACGCCGCGGAGCGCGTGCACCTCGAAGTCGCCCATCCAGTAGGTCCTGGTGACGTCCTTCACCTCGATCACGAGATCGGACATGCGCGCGGCTCCCCGGCCTTCAGAGTCGGAACGGCGAGCGCGTCTGCGGCGCGCCCTCGCGCTGCGCGCCGCCCCCGCCGGATTGCTCGACGATCACGGGCTCGCCGACGGCGGGAGAGTCGCCCACGATCTCCACCCGCGTACCGTCGTCGATCCCGACGTTGACCTTCACCGGAGCCGGGCGACCGTCTCGCAGCACCCAGACGCGCTGGCCGTCGTGCTTCGAAGACGCGCCGGCCTCGTCGCCCGCCCGCAGTCCGCGCGGATCGAAGCGAAGCGCCTGCATCGGGACGATCGGCACGCCACTCCGTTCGGCGACGATGATGCGGGCGTTCGCGGTCATGCCCGGGAAGAGCAGCAGCTCCGGGTTGTCGACGCCGATCACGACGTCGTAGGTGACGACGTTCTGGACGGTGATGGGTGCGCGCCGCACCTGCACCACCTGCCCTTCGAAGGTCTTGTGGGGAAAGGCCTCGACCGTGAAGCGCGCCTTCTGGCCGACCTGGGCCGCGCCGACGTCGGATTCGCTCACGTTGGTGTCGACCTGCATCTTGGTCAGGTCCTTGGCGATCAGGAACAGCGTCGGCGTCTGGAAGCTGGCGGCCACCGTCTGGCCGACGTCGACGTTGCGCGAGACCACCGTGCCGTTCACGGGTGACACGATGTTGGTGTAGTCGAGATTCACCTGGGCGGCGTCGAGCGCCGCCTGGCGCTGCTCGATCGTGGCTTCGTCGAGCGCGACCTGGGCTACGGCCTGATCGTAGGTGCTCTTGTCGTTGTCGAGCGTGTCCTGCGAGACGACCCCCGTCTTGCGCAGGCCGCTGTCGCGCTCGTAGTTGATCTTCGCGTAGACGAGGCTCGCCTGGTCCTTGTGGAGCTGGGCGCGGGCGGTGGCGAGGCTGGCCTTCGCCTCGTCGAGGGCTTCCTGGTAGGGACGGGGGTCGATCTTGGCGCAGAGCTGGCCGGCCTTCACCTGCGTGTTGTAGTCACACGAGATCGATTGGATCGGCCCGGACACGTAGGTACCGACCTGCACCGTCACGACCGGGTTCACGGTTCCCGTGGCCACGATCGAGCGCGCCACGTCGCCCAGCGCCACGGGGACGGTGACGAAGCTCCGGGGCGGCTTCCGCATCCACCAGGCCATCGCGCCCGCGGTCGCGAGGGCAGCCGCCGCGAGCAGGGCGAGCCAGAGCCGACGCCTCGCGGGACCGAGCGCGCGCCCGATCGAAGGAGACGGAGCCGTCTCGGGCACCGGTGTCGTCAACGCCGCCTCCGCTGGCGAGCGCTCCATGCTCGCGTTCCCGCCTCCGTCCCGACACCGGACAGGAAGATCGCGATCACCCCGTCGGCCAGGCCCTCCGGCGCGTCGCGCGCGGTGCGCGTGTTGTCGACGCCGCGCAGCATGCCGACCAGCGCGTTGGCGCCGAGGCGCGGGTCGATCGATCGCAGCTGTCCCGCGGCGATGCCCTCGGCGAGTGCCGCCTCGAAGACCGCGACGAAGTCCGCGCGGCGCCGGCGCCACTCGTTGCGGCCCGGCTGGGACTCGTGGCGGCTCACCAGGGCGAGCAGGCGCCGGTGGTTCCCGAAGTGCTCGAGGAAGCCGCGCACCAGACGCTCGAGCTTCAGCAGCGGCTCCTCGGACCCGACCCCGGCGGCCGTCAGCTCGCCGCGCAGCCGGTCCATCCCGTCGACGAGGAGCGCGCGGTAGAGGCCCCGCTTGCTCGGGAAGTATCGGTACAGGGTCCCCTTGCCGACCCCGCTCGCGCGCGCCACCTCGTCCATCAGCACCTCGTGGTACTCCTGCTGCAGGAAGACCGACTCGGCGGCGCGCAGGATGCGCTCGCGCATCCCGGCGGTGGGCGGGCGGCCGCGGCCGCGCGGAGCGGCGGCCGGCCGGGGGACGGTTCGGGCGCGCGCCGGCATGGAACGGGCCGACCTCCGCGAGCGATGCCGGAAACAATCCGGCAACATTTATGAAACTGACCAGTCAGTATCATTTGGCGCGAACCGCCGCAAGGGGAGTCGCCGCGCCGGCCGGGCGGGGCTTCAGGCGGTGGCGACCAGCGCCTCGCTCACCTCCCAGAGCCGCCGCGCCGCGCCGTCGTCCTGCGCGAAGGGAGCCGGGCTCTGCTCGCGCTCGCGGACGAAGTAGCCCCCGCTGCGGCCGGCGAGCTCCGGCGCGCTCGCCAGGAAGACCGGCGTGCGTGCGCCCTGCTCGGGCGTCAGGAAGAGCAGCCCGAGCAGCCGGCCGAGCGTGCGAGTCCAGAGCGCGTCGGTCTGCCCGAGGCGGGTGGCGACCGCGCCCGGGTGGCAGCAGTTGACCGAGACGCCGCTGCTGGCGAGCCGCCGCGCCAGCTCGCGGGTCCACAGGATGTTGCAGAGCTTGGATCGTCCATACACCGACATGGGTCGATAGCGGCGCTCGCTCTGCAGGTCGTCGAAGTCGAGCGGCCCGCCGAAGCGATGGGCCGCGGAGGCGACGCTCACGATGCGGGCGCCGGGGCTGGCGCGGAGCCGGTCGAGCAGCAGCCCGGTGAGGAGGAAGTGCGCGAGGTGGTTCACCCCGAACATCGCCTCGAAGCCCTCCGCCGTGGTGCGCCGCCGGAGCTGGAAGACGCCCGCGTTGTTGAGCAGCACGTCGATCCGCGGATGGCGGGCGAGGATCTCGGGCGCGACGCGCCGGATGGCGGCGAGCGAGGCGAGGTCGGCGAGGTGGATCTCGACCTCGGCGTCCGGTGCGCGCGTCCGGATCGCGCGGCGCGCGTCCTCGGCGCGCTCGGGCGAGCGCGCGATCAGCGCGAGCCGCGCGCCCTTGGCCGCGAGCGCGCCCGCCGCCGCCAGCCCGATGCCGGACGTCGCGCCCGTGATCACGCAGGTTCGCCCGGTCATGTCCCTCTGCATGCCTCCCCTCATCGGCCCCGGCGCTCCTCCGACCAGGCGCGCAGGCGTGCGGCCAGCCGCTCGGGGGTGTTGCAGGCGGGATCCTCGATCACCTGATCGCCGAGGTAGCGCAGGGCCTCGCCGACCTGCGGCCCCGGCCCCGTCCCGAGCAGCGCCATCACCTCGCGGCCGCCGAGAGCGAGGTCGGTGCGGTGCAGCGCGAGCGAGCCGGCCGCTCGCACCCGCTCGATGTGCGCGCGCAGCGCGTCGAGCCGGGCGCGCGCCTCGGGATTCGGTTTCGTGGACGCGGCGAGCTCGGCGTCGCGGAGCTGGAGCAGCGCGAGGGCGCCCTCCTCGCCGCCGCGGCGCAGGAGCCGGCGCACGTCGGCGTCGCCGCGCGGGGGCTTCCGGTCGATCGGATGGCGCGCCAGCAGGCGGGCGACCGCGGCGGCGCGCCGCGCGCCGAACCGCAGCCCGAGCAGGATCGGCTCCGCGCGCGTGCCGCGCAGCCAGCCGGCGAGGCGCAGCTCCAGGTCGCGCGGCAGCGCGCCGACGACGGCCGCCGCATCCGGAGCGACGCCCGGCGCGAGCTCCGCCTCGATCCCCGTGCGCCGCAGGAGCTCGAGGCCCGACGCGGCGCCCGGCGCCAGAAGCAGCGCCTCCAGCTCGGCGCGCACGCGTTCTCGCGCCACGCGCCGCAGTGGCTCGCGAACCTCCGCCATCGCCGCGGGCAGCGACGGCTCGAGACCGAGGCCGAGCGCAGCGATCAGACGCGCCGCGCGCAGCGCGCGCAGGGGATCCTCGGCGAAGCGCGAGCGGGCGTCGCCGACCGGCCGAAGCCGCCGCTGTCGGAGGTCGCAGACCCCGCCGAACGGATCGACGACTCGCCCGCTGGCGGGGTCCCACGCGATCGCGTTCACCGTGAAGTCGCGGTGGGCGAGGTCGTCCTCGAGGCGCGGCCCGGCGCGGAAGCTCGTCACGTCGAGCGGTCCCGCGCCCGTCGGAATCATCACCGTTCCGTGTCGGAGCCCGATCGGCACCGCGCGCGGGAAGAGCGCGAGCACCGCGGCGGGCGGCGCCGAGGTGGTGGCGTCGAAGTCCGTGACGGCGAGCCCGAGCAGCAGGTCGCGCACGCAGCCGCCGACCAGGAAGGCGTCGTGGCCGGCGGCGCGCAGCGCGGCGACTGCGGCGCGCACCGGCTCCGGGACGGCCTCGGCGCGCGGCGCGCGCGGCTCGCTCATGCCGCGAGTCTACCCTCTGCCCGCGCGTCGGGCCGCGGGGTATCCTGCATTCCAGGCCGGAAGGAGGCGTCGATGACGGCGAAGCGGGCAGGGCGCGAGATCGCGTTCGCGAGCGATGGGGACCGGGTCGCCGGCTATCTCGCCGAGCCTCCGGGCGGCCGCGGCCCGGGCGTCCTCGTGATCCAGGAGTGGTGGGGTCTCGTCGACCACATCCGCGACGTCTGCGACCGCTTCGCGCGCGAGGGCTTCGTCGCGCTCGCACCCGACCTGTACCGTGGAGAGACGGCGAGCGATCCGGACCGCGCCGGACGGCTCATGATGGGGCTCGAGATCCCGCGCGCCGCGCGCGATCTGGACGGAGCCGTGAAGGCGCTGCTCGACCAGCCCTCCGTCGAGGGCGCCCGGGTCGGCGCGGTCGGCTTCTGCATGGGCGGCCAGCTCGCGCTGTTCGGCGCCACGCGCAATCGGCGCATCGGGGCGGTGGTGGACTTCTACGGGGTACACCCGAACGTGAAGCTCGACCTCGCGGGCCTGCAGGCGGCCGTGCTCGGGATCTTCGCCGAGCGCGACGGCTTCGTGACACAAGCGGCGGCGCGGAAGCTCGCGGCCGATCTCGAGGCTGCGGGCAAGTCGATGCACTGCGAGATCTACCCGGGTGTCGATCACGCGTTCATGAACGACACCCGCCCCGACGTCTACGACGCGCGCGCCGCCGCGCGCGCCTGGGGGCAAGCGCTCTCGTTCCTGCGCGCGGAGCTCGTTTGAGCGCACTGGTGCCTCTCGGTCGGGTGCGCGACCGGAGCCGCGAGGTGGCCGGTCGCTGGATGCCTGCGCCGCTGCGCGCCATGCGCGAGGAGATCGACGCGCGCCTGGCGGAGCTCCCGACCACGCTCAACGAGTACGGCGTCGACCCCTTCGGCTACGACCCGCGCTACGCGGCGCCCTACCTGCTTCCGGCGCTCTTCTTCTATCGCTACTGGTTCCGCGTCGCGACGCACGGCATCGAGCGCGTGCCGTCGGGCCGCGTGCTGCTGATCGCCAACCACGGGGGCAACACCTTCGCCTTCGACGGCGCGATGCTGGCGATGGCGCTGCTCCTCGAGGCGCGTCCGCCGCGCGCGGTGCGCGGGATGGCGGAGTACTACCTGCCGACGATCCCGTTCTTCGGGACGCTGATGCACCGCACCGGGTCGGTGGTCGGCACGCCGCGCAACTGCGAGCAGCTGCTCGAGCGCGGCGAGGCGATCATGGTGTTCCCCGAAGGCGAGCGCGGCTTCGTGAAGACCTACCGCGAGCGCTACCAGCTCCAGCGCTTCGGGCTGGGCTTCATGCGCCTCGCGCTCGAGACCGACACGCCGATCGTGCCGATCGGCATCGTCGGCAGCGAGGAGCAGTCGCCTGGGCTCGTGCGCTCCCGCTGGCTCGGGCGCCTGATCGGTGCCCCGGTGGCGCCGATCACCCTGACCATGCCGTGGCTCGGGCTCGCGGGCATGATCCCGCTGCCGGTCAAGTTCCAGATCCGCTTCGGCGAGCCGCTCCACTTCGAGGGCGACTCGAACGAGGAGGACGCGGAGGTCGAGCGGAAGGTCGAGGTGGTGAAGGATGCGATTCGCGGTCTGATCGCCGAGGGTCTGGAGGCGCGGCGCGGCTGGTTCGCATGAGCGGCCACCACGCACATGACGGGGGCGGGCAGCCGGCGTCCGAGCGCGTCGCCGACCGACGCGCGCTCGGCATCGCGCTCGCCATCACCGTCGCGTTCCTCGCCGTCGAGGTCGTTGGCGGGCTCGTCGCGCGCAGCCTCGCCCTCCTCGCCGACGCCGGCCACATGGCGACCGACGCGGCGAGCCTCGGGCTCGCGCTGGTCGCCACGCGGCTAGCCGGCCGCGACGCGACGGCCGCGCGCACCTTCGGCTTGCTTCGCGCGGAGATCCTCGCGGCGCTCGCCAACGGCATCGTGCTCGGCGTGGTGTCGGTCTTCGTGGTGATCGAGGCGATCGAGAGGATCGGCAGGCCGCACGACGTTCGCGGCGGCTTGATGCTCGCCGTCGCTGGCGTCGGACTGGCCGCCAACGCCGCGGCGGCGCTCGTGCTCGCGCGCGGCCGCGAGCGCAACCTGAACCTGCGGAGCGCCTTCCTGCACGTCGCGGGCGACGCGCTCGGCTTCGTCGGCACCATGGTCGCGGCGGGAGCCATCCTGGCGTTCGGATGGAGCTGGGCCGACCCGGCCGCGGCGATCGCGATCTCCGCGCTGATCCTGGTCTCCGCGTGGCGCGTCGTGCGCGAGTCGATGGACGTGCTGATGGAGGGGACGCCGGCGCACGTGGACGTCGCCGAGCTGGTGGCCGCGATCCGCGCGGTGCCGGGCGTCGCCGACGTGCACGACCTGCACGTCTGGACGCTGACCTCGGGCTACCACGCGCTCTCCGCACACGTCGACGTCGCGCAGTCGGCCGACGGGCACGCGGTGCTGGAGCAGCTCCGGGAGCTGGCGGCGCATTGCTTCCGGGTGTCGCACACCACCTTCCAGCTCGAGGTGGCCCCGCCGCTCCTGCAGATCGAAGGCGTCGCCCGTTGAGGCTCAGCGGTGCGCGCGGCGCCGGGCCTGCGCGGCCGCCAGCGCGCCGAGCGCCGCCAGGCCGCCGAGCGCCGCGCCCGGCTCCGGCGTGAAGACGGTGACCGCACTCGCGTCGTAGCCCGCGACGTAGAGGTCGTTGCCGATTGCGGCCACCGAGACGGCCCCGGCCAGGCTCTCGTCGCCGGGCGTGGTGCTCGACAGCGCCTCCTGGAAGGTCGGCAGCCCGGTCGCAGCATCGCGGGTGAAGCGCGCGAGCCCGCCGTTCGGGCGACTGAAGCCCTGGACCGCCGCGTAGATCTGCGAGCCGCCGGGGTTCAGCGCGATGTGGTAGGAGCCGCTGATCGGTACCGACATCTGGGTGTCGACGAGAATGAGATTGCCGTTGGACGTGTTGCGCTGGAACGTCGCGAGCCGACTCGCTCCGACGTAGACGAAGCGGCCGTCGGGGCTGACTGCGATCGACTGCCCGAACGCGAAGCTCGCCTGCTGGTGGTCTCCGTAGTAGCCGATGAAGCCGAGATCGCCCGTCGCCGGATCGCGGCTGAACTGCGCCAACGCCTGGTCGGCGTTGTAGTTGGCGATGTAGACGTTCTTGCCGTCCGGGCTCACCGCGATGGCCTGCGGTCCCGCGAAGTCGCTGAGGCCGCCGGGCCCGTTCCGGTCGGCGCCCGTGAACGTGAGCGCGCCCGTGCTCAGGCTCCGGCGGAAGATCGCGATCGTGCTGTCCTGCGTGTCCTCCCCACCCACCACGTAGACGTTCGCGCCGTCGGGGCTCACGGCGGCGGCGTTCGGCCGGATCAGGCCGGCCGCGACGTCGGTGTCGTGGATCACGTCCGTCGGGGTGAGCAGCCCGGTCGACGCGTCGCGCTGGAAGACCTCGAGCCGGTCCTGACGGAACGCCGTGGCATAGAGGCTCTTGCCGTCGGGGCTCATCACGCCGGATCGGTACGGCGCCGTGATCTGGAAGGCGTCGTCTCCCGAGCCGCGGTCGATCCCGAGGAAGGTCAGCGTGCCCGTCGAGTCGTCGCGCTGGAGCGAGGAGGTCACGGCCTCGTCGCTGCCGAGCACGTACACGTCCCCGCCGTCGGGGCTGGCGACGACCGCCTGCGCGCCGCGCATGCCGATCACGCCGCTGCCTTCCGGCAGCGTCTGCTGGGCCGTGAGCGCGCCGGTGGAGCCGTCGCGGTCGAAGACCGAGAGCTGGCCGGTCGTCCCGAGCCTCCCTTCGAAGAGCGATTCCGCGGCGAGGATCTTGCTCGCATCGGGCAGCGACGCGAGGGAGACGTACGCGCTCCCGATGCCGACGTAGCTGGGCAGGGCGGTCGACTGGACGAAGTCGAGCCCGAAATCGAACCCGTCGACGGCGAGCGCGACGACGTCCGGCGTGAAGTGCAAGAAGGACGGCGACTCGCCGCCGGCGGCGTAGACGCTCTCGCCAGTCGGCTCGGCGCAGACTCCGAATACCGCGGCGAGCCCGGTCACGCTCGAGACCCCTTCCTGCGCCAGCGAGTGGAAGGCGAGGAGGCTCGTGCTGGGGCTGCGGTCGAGCACCGCGATGGCAGAGTCGCCGCTGCCCGCGACGTAGAGCTGGTGGCCGTTGGGGCTGAGCGCCAGCCCCGCCGCCTGCGCCAGGCCGTCGAAGCCGCCGACACCGTCCTGCACCACCTCCGCCTCGCCGAAGAGGAAGAGGAAGTTGGTCGTGAACACCGCGACGGACGAGTCGGATGGCGAGGAGACGTAGACGTCGGTGCCGTAGGTGCCGGTCGCCGCGACGACGCCCGACGCGGCCGTCATCCCCGAGATCGTCCCTCCGAACGGGTTCGCGTCGCCGTTCCTCCAGACGCCGACCTGCGAGAGGGTCGGGGAGCTCGGATTGAACGCGGAGAAGCCGTTGTCCCCGGAGCTCGACACGTAGACGCGGCCGGTCGGCCCCACCGCGACGCCCGTCGGCGCCGCGAGCCCGTACGTCACGTCGATGCCTTCGCGGAGCGCACCGGCAAAGGTGAGCAGGCCAGAGGACGACGGGGATCGGTCGAACACCGCCAGCGCGTTGGAGGTCTTCCCGGTGACGTAGACACTCAGGCCGTTGGGAGACACCGCGACGGCGCTCGCGCCCTGGAGACCGCTCACGCCGTCCTGGCCGTCGACGAGCTTTCCGATGTAGCGGAATTGGTCGGCGCTGAGATCGCGCACGAACATCGCGAGCGAGTTGCCCGAGGCGCTCGCGACGTAGGCGTTCTGGCCGTCGGGGCTCACGGCGATCGCCGAGGCGCCGGCGAGGCCGGAGGCGCTGTCCTGCACCACCTGGATCGAGGTCAATCCCGCGCTCGCCGCGAGCGGCAGCGAGACCCAGAGCACGGCGAGCAGAGCACTCCGTCGGACGGACATACCCGTACCTCCGGCGGCGGATTAGAACACGAAGCGGGGCGCTCCGACTAGGATCCAGCTCACAGTGCGGCGCGGCGGCCGGCAGACCGCGCGCAAGAGGTGGGGCAGCTACGCCCCGCCGAACGGCTTCTAGCGCTCGACCGGTACGCCCTGTGCGAAGAGCGGCACCAGATCGGGGCCCTGCCGGATCGTGTGGCCGCCGTCGACCCCGATCACCTGCCCGGTGATCCAGGAGGCCTCGTCGGAGAGGAGGAACGCGACGAGCGAGGCGACGTCCTCGGGGGTGCCGAGGCGCGCCACGGGCATGCGGCGCAGGTACTCGTCGGTCACCGCGGCGTTGCCCACCATCGCCTGCGTCAGCTCGGTCGGCACCAGGCTCGGCATCACGGCGTTGACGCGGATGCCGTGCTCGCCGAGGTCGTCGGCGGCGCAACGTGTCAACATGTTGACGCCGGCCTTCGACGCGCAGTAGGCGCTCATCCAGCGGTGGGTGAGCGCGCCCGCGATCGACGAGATGTTCACGATGCTCCCGCCGCCGGCCGGCCGCATCGCGCGCGCCTCGGCGCGCAGGCAGCGGTAGACGCCGGTCAGGTTGGTGTCGATCAAGGCCTGGAAGTCGCGGGTGGGGCCGTTCAGCACGCTCCCGATGTTGCCGGTGCCGGCCGCGTTCACGGCGAGCCGAAGCGGACCGAGCCGCCCCGCCGCCGCGATCGCCTCGGCGACCGAGTCGTCGTCCGCGACGTCGCAGCGCGCGAAGGCCGCGGCCGGGCCGAGCTCGGAGGCGGCGCGCTCGATCACCTCGCGGCGCCGGCCGGCCAGCAGCACGCGGCCGCCGCCGGCGGCGATCGCGCGCGCGCAGGCGAGGCCGATGCCGGTCCCGCCGCCGCTCACGAAGGCGACCCTGCCTGCAAAGCGTCCGCTCACGGCGGGAAGGTCGCCCGCGCCGCGCGGCGTGTCGAGAGCGCGGAGTTGGCGCGCGGCCGCGGGCGCGGTATGCCTCCGCGCGCGTGGGGCGCATTGCAAGGCTGGTCGTCTCGCATCCGCGCTGGGTCGTGGCGGCGGTCCTGGCGCTCACGCTCGCGCTCGCCAACGAGCTGCGCGGCCTGCGGCTCGAGGTGAAGCTCGCGGACGAGGTGCCGCGCGGGCACCCCTACACGCAGATCGACGACCGGCTCGCCGCGAAGCTCGGCGCGGCGCAGACGTCGATCCTCGCCATCGGCGTGCGCGAAGGCGACGTCTTCACGCCGGCGACGCTCCGGCGCATCCAGCGCCTGACCGACGCGGTCGCGCGCCTGCCCGGCGTGGTGCCGAACAGCGTGCTCTCGCTCGCCTCGCCGCGCGTCAAGTCGATCGCGAGCGAGGGCGACTCGGTGCGCGTCGAGGCGCTGCTTCCGGCCGAGGTGCCCGAGGATCCCGCCGCGCTGCGCGAGCTGCGCGAGCGCGTCTTCTCCTACCCCATGTACGTCGGCACCATCGTCACCCCCGACGCGCGGGGCGCGATGGTGCTGGCCGACTTCCGCGACGACTCGTCGTCGGAGCGCATCACCGAAGCACTCGAGGCGCTGGCCGCCCGGGAGCGCGACGCCGACACCGAGATCCTGGTGGGAGGGCAGTCGCCCGCGCTGGCGGCGCTGAACGGCGCCACGCGCGGCATCCTGCCGCTCCTGGCGCTCGCGCTCGCCGTGATTGCGCTGGTGCACTACGAGGCGTTCCGCACCTGGCAGGCGGTGCTGCTGCCGCTGGTCACGGCGGGGCTCAGCGTGGTGTGGGCGATGGGCATCACGTCGGCGCTCGGATTCAAGCTGACGCCGTGGACGGCGATCACCGCGGTCCTGGTGCTGTCGGTGGCGGCCGGCCACGCCGTGCAGATCCTGAAGCGCTATTACGAGTGCTACCACGAGCTGGGCGACAACCGGGCGGCGGTCGTCGAGTCGCTCGTCCGGATCGGGCCGGTGATGGCGATCGCGTGCAGCATCGCGGCCGCCGGCTTCGCGTCGCTCGCCACCTTCGGCGTTCCGGCCGTGCGCGACTTCGGGCTGATGGCGGCGTTCGGGATTCTCTCGACGCTGGTGCTGGAGCTCACCTTCATCCCTGCCGTGCGCGCGCTCCTGCGCGCGCCGCGCTCGGCCGAGGCAGTGCGCGAGCGCAGCCATCGGGCCCTCGACCGCGCCATCGACGCGCTGGCCGGCCAGGTGCTGCGCCGGCCGCGCGCGGTGCTGGCCGTCACCGTCGCGCTCGTGCTGCTGGCGTCGCTCGGCGCCGCGCGGCTCGAGGTGAACACGAGCTTCCGCTCGTGGTTCGACAGCGACGCGCCGCTGATCCGCGCCGACCGCGCCATCCGCGAGCGCTTCACCGGCACCTCGACGATCCGCGTGCTGGTGGAGGGCGCCGCCGAAGGCGACCTGCTCGATCCGCGCGCCGTGGCTGGGCTCGCCGACCTGCAGCGGCTGCTCGCGGCGGATCCCGCCATCACGGCGACGCTCTCGATGGCCGACTACGTGCAGGTGATGAACCGCGCGATGGACGGCGGCTCGGCCGGGTCCTACCGGGTGCCCGACTCGCGGGACCTGATCGCCCAGTACCTGCTGCTCTTCGAGCCCGACGACCTCTCGCGGGTGGTCTCGCCCGACGCGCGCAGCGCCGGCCTGTACGCGCTGTCGCGAGCGGACCGGGTGGCGTGGGTCGAGGGCCTGTTCGGCCGCCTCCGGCAGGAGTCGGCGCGCGTGTTCCCGCCCAACGTGCGCGTCGAGGTGGCGGGCGGCGAGCTCGGGCAGGCCGCAGCGATGAACGCCACCGTGGTGCGCAACAAGCTCGAGAACATGCTGCAGATCGGCTCCGTGATCTTCCTGCTCGCGGCGCTCGTCTTCCGCTCGGCCGCAGTGGGGCTGCTCGTGCTGGCGCCGCTGGTGAGCGCGGCCCTGGTCAATCTGGGCACGATGGGGTGGATGGGAAGCTGGCTCAGCTTCGCCACCGCGAGCTACACGGCGATGGGGGTCAGCATCGGCGCCGACTTCGCGATCTACCTCCTGTTCCGACTGCGCGAGGAGGCGCGCCATCGCCCGCTCCCCGAGGCGATCGCCGAGGCGATGCGCACCTCGGGGCGCGCCATCTTCTTCGTCGCCTCGGCGATCGCAGCCGGCAACGCCACGCTGCTGGTCTCGAGCTTTGCGCTGTGGCGCCAGCTCGGCGGCTACGTCGCCCTGATGATGGCGACGAGCTGCCTCTCGACGCTGACGCTGGTTCCCGCGCTCGCGCTCCTGACCCGACCGCGCGCGCTGCTCGCCGAGCCGACGGCCGAGGCCGACCCGCTCAGAACGTGACGGTCGTCGCCGAGAGCGCCGACTCGCCAGCCTGGTTGTAGGCGCTCGCGCGGTAGGTGGCGCCCGGCCCCTCGCAGCTCAGGTAGGGCAGCGCCAGCGTGGCCGTCGTCGGATCGCCGTCCGGCCGCGAGACCGAGGCCTGATTGCTGATGCCGACGGTGCCGTTGGCGCAGGTCTCCCGGTAGGCGACCACTCCGCCCTGCGAGCCATCGACCTGCGAGAGCTGGATCTGGCCCGATCGCTCGTAGCTCCCGCTCGCGTCGGAGAGTCGCCACAGCCACAGGCCCTCGACCTCGTCGAAGTCCGCGATCTGGATCGTGAGCACGGTGATCTCGCATCCGGCGAACGCCAGGCAGACGAGCGCGGATGCGAGGAGGCGCGTGAAGCGCCCCGTTCGCGTTCGATGCATTTGCAGAGCCCTCCAGTCGGCGGTCCACGTCGAGCCCTCTCGGCCTCGGCCCCCTCCGAGCTCCCCTCCACGGACCCGCCGCCGCGGGCCTGGATCGACCGCGAGCGGCGCGGCCCGTGTGAGCCGGGTCACGCGGCCGCCGCCTCCTGTCGCCGCGATCGCCCGCGGATTGCAGCCCGTTCACACGCCCCTGCGCGCTACGTGCGCGCTGCTCACGAGATGCCGAAGCGACGCATCTTCTTGTAGAGTCCCTCGCGCGTGATGCCGAGCGTGCGCGCAGTCGCCGCGCGGCGGCCCCCGTGCTCCTCGAGCGCGCGGCGGATCAGCCAGCCCTCGATGCGCGCCAGCGTGCGGCGCAGAGGCTCGCCGCCCTGCGCCGGCGCGACGGCTGTCTCGCGCACGGGACGCAGCGCCTCCTGGATGCGATCGGAGAGGTGGCGCACGGCGATCGACTCGCCGGGCTCGGCGATCGCGAGGGCGCGCTGCATCTCGTTCTCGAGCTCGCGGACGTTGCCGGGCCAGCTATGGAGCAAAAGCAGGTCGGAGGCCTCGCGCGCGAGCTGGCAGCCGCGCTTGCCGTCGCGCTCGCCGTGGACGCGCAGGAAGTGCGCAGCGAGCGGCAGCACGTCCTCGCGCCGCTCGCGCAGCGGCGGCACCGCGAGGTGGAAGACCGCGAGGCGGTAGTAGAGATCCTCGCGGAAGGTCCCGCGCGCCACCTCGCCGCGCAGCGCGCGGTTCGTGGCCGCGACGACGCGCACGTCCACGGGGCGCGGCCGGGCGCCACCGACGGGCCTCACCTCGCGCTCCTGCAGCGCGCGCAGGAGCTTCGCCTGGAGCGGCGGCGACGTCTCGCCCACCTCGTCGAGGAAGAGGGTTCCGCCGTTCGCGACCTCGAAGAGCCCCTTCTTGTTTCGATCCGCGCCGGTGAAAGAGCCCCTGACGTGCCCGAAGAGCTCGCTCTCCAGGAGCGTGTCGGGAAAGGCGGCGCAGTTGAGCGCGACGAAGGGCCCCGCGCGGCGCGGGCTGCCCTGGTGGATGGCGCGTGCGAGGAGCTCCTTGCCGGTGCCGGTCTCGCCGGTGATGAGCACGGTCGCCTGCGACGGCATGGCGCGCTCGGCGAGCGCCAGCACCTCGCGCATCTTCGGGCTGCGTGCGATCGGCGCGACGGGGCGCTTCTCGTCGCTCGCGGGCTCCGGCGCCGGGCCGGCCGTCGCCGTCGCCGTCGGGCGTGCGATGCGCGCGAGGAGCGCCGCGAGCCGCTCGCCCCGCTCGCGGGGATCGCCGCCGGCGGCTCCGCGCAGCGCGACGGCCGCCGCTCCCGCGGCGCGCAGCCCCGCCTCGTCGCCGCTGCCTGCGGCGCCGACCAACACGAGGATGGGAGGGCACTGTCCGCGGGCGTCGCGCCGGAGCGCTGCGATCGCATGGCGCGCCGCGCCGGCCGAGTCGACGTCGAGCAGCACCGCATCGAAGGCTGCGAGCGGCAGCGCCGCCGCGTCCTCCGCATCGCGCGCCCACGCCACGTCGAGCCACGGCGTGTCCGCCACGGCCTCGGCCCGCAGCGCCTCGGCGCCACCCACCCAGAGGATCGATCGCAATCGCTCCATCGCGCCTCCGCCCCCCGCGCGAGGGAGAGCAAGGAGCGTGCCTGGCGCCGGCGCGCGAGGCGCAGCGCGAGAGCCGTGCGCGGCCGCAAGCGGCCGCGCAC
>DATJPY010000084.1:0-2792 GCA_035506135.1 Myxococcota bacterium
CGCGGTCGGCCGGCAGCAGGTGCTGCTCGCCGGCGCCACGAAGAAGGTGCGCCTGCAGGAGGGCGACGCGCGCAGCCTCCCGTTCGAGGACGGGCTCTTCGACGCGGTGACGTTCACCTACCTGCTGCGCTACGTGGAGGATCCGGCGCCGACGCTGCGCGAGCTGGCGCGCGTCGTCAAGCCGGGCGGGACGATGGCCGGGCTCGAGTTCGGCGTTCCGGGCGGGATCTGGCGCCCGCTGTGGGACCTGTGGGTGGGCGTCGGCCTGCCGGGCGCGGGCCGCGTGATCGGGAACGGCTGGCACGAGGTGGGGACGTTTCTCGGCGGGTCGATCCGGGAGCACTACGAAAAGTGGCCGCTCGAGCGCCTGCTCGGGGCGTGGCGGACGGCGGGAATCGACGGCGTCCGCGCGAAGCGGCTGAGCCTCGGCGGCGGGATCGTGACGTGGGGACGGAAGACGACGTAAGGCCGGCGTTCTACGCGCTGCGCGCGGGGGGCTGGCGGGACTACGTCACCGTCCTCCACCTGCCGTACACGCTGTGGAACCTCTCGTACGTCGCGCTGGGCGCGGCGCTCGCGCCGACCTTCCATCTCGACCGGCTGCTCTGGGGGCTGGCGGCGTTCTTCCTGGCGCTCGGGGTCGCGGCGCACGCACTCGACGAGCTGCACGGACGTCCGCTTCGCACGCGCATCCCGTCGGGCGTGCTCGCCGGGATGGCGGCCGCGGCCCTTGCGGGGGCGGTGGCGATCGGGATCGGCGCCGCAGCAGCCTGGGGCTTCGGCCTGCTCGTGTTCGTTGCGATCGGCGCGGTCGGGGTGCCGCTGTACAACCTCGAGATCGCCCTGCACAACGAGTGGGGGCTCGCGCTCCTGTGGGGCGCGTTCCCGGTCCTGACCGGGTTCTTCGTCGAGGCGCAGACGATCCGCCTCGAAGCGGTCGCGGCGGCCGCCTACGGCGCGATCCTGATCCTGGCCCAGCGGACGCTCTCCACGCCGGTGCGGCATGCCCGGCGGACACTCGGGACGACGGCGGGGGCGGAGCCGCTCGAGCGCGCTCTGCGGCTCATGTGCTGGGCGTCGGTCGCTCTCGGCGTAGCCGCCGTCGCCGCGCGCCTACGATGACGGCGTGACCACCGCTGCGATCGTCGCCGTCGCCGCCGCCGCGCTCTCAGCAGCGATCCTCGTTGCCTGCGTGTTCGTTCTCCGTGCGGTTCGCTCGCATCAGCGCATGCTCGAGCGTGAGATCGAGCGCGGCCGGGCCTCGTTCGACCAGGTCGTGGCGGTGGAGGTCGGGCGCCGCGCGGCGGAGCTCGAGTCGACGCTCGCCCGCGCGCGCGCAGATTCGCTGTCGCAGCTCGCCGAGGAGGAGCGGCGGATCGCCGAGGAGCGGCGGCGCGATGTTGCCGAGCGCGAGCGGGACGCGACCGCGCGGCTCGGCGAGCAGCTGCTGCAGGCGCAGACCGCGGTCGAACGGCGGCTCGGCGACTGGCAGAGCGACGTCGAGAAGCTGCAGGAGGGGCTGAGCGAGGAGCTGAAGCGCGTCGAAGCGAAGCAGCGCGCGCTGATGGCGGACGTCGAGTCGAAGATCGGGAAGGACGCCGAAGGCCTGCAGAACGAGATCGAGGAGCAGCGCACGGTGCTGACGCGTCTTCGCGCCGACCTGAAGCGCGCCGCCGACGAGGTTGCGGTGCAGGCGAACGCGGAGCTCGAGCAGCATGCGGCCGAGCGGCGCCACGCGCTGCACGAGGTGGCCGACCGGCTGCGCAAACGGGAGCGCGACCTGCAGGAGCTCGTCGAGCGCGAGTCGAACGAGGCGGCCGCGCGAATCCAGATCGCGATCGGCGACATCGAGCGGCGGCAGATCGAGCAGCTGCAGCGCATCGTGCAGCGCGAGACGGCGCGCTACGCGGAGGCGGCGTCCCTGCAGTTCGACACCGCGATCAAGTCGGCACGCGAAGAGGCGGCGCGCCGCCTGTCACGCGAGCTCGACCTGGCCGTGGAGCGCTTCGCCCGCGAGGCGGAGGGCGTGCTCACCGAGCGGCTGAACACCGTCAGCGACGCTGCAGCGAAGCGCGTCGAGGAACGCCTCGGCCGTCTGCGCGCAGGGCTCGAACGGCAGCGCGACGAAGCTCTCGTGTCGCTCGAGGACCGCGCGCACCAGGTCGAGGCGGGGCTGCGCGACCGCCTGCGCGAGATCGCAGCGGACGCGGAGTCGGAGCGCGCGGTGCTCGACGGACGGTTGCACGAGCTCGCGCGGCGCCTCGATGAGCTGACGGCGCGAACGTAAGGCATTCGTTTGCCCTCGCCAACTTCCGATGGCAGGGTTCGTCTGACAGAGAACGAAACCACCAGCGATGATGCCCCAGACGATCGAAAACCCCCAGACGGAGCGCGAGAAGGTCGAATCCTGGCGCTTGCACGTCCTGATCGAGGCCGGGTATCCGCTGCCCCTCGCCGAGAGGCTCGCGCACTCCGAAGCCGACCTGCATCGTGCGGTCGAGCTGATCAACGCAGGCTGCGCGTTCGAGACGGCGACCGAGATCCTCGTCTAGCGCACCTGGTTTCCTCTCGCTGAGGGCGACCGGCGGCCCGCTGACGCCCTACGATGAGCCGGTGAGGTTCGCGGACCTCAGCCGGCTGGCCGCGCAGCTGGACGGCGTCTCGGAACGCTCGCACGCGGGGGCGCTCGCCTGGCGCTATCGCGGGCGCCTCGTCGCACGGCAGCTCGACGAACGGCACATCGTCATCCGGGCGTCGTTCGAGTTCCGCGACCTCCTGCTGCACTCGTTCCC
>DATJPY010000085.1:0-2600 GCA_035506135.1 Myxococcota bacterium
CGCGGTCGGCCGGCAGCAGGTGCTGCTCGCCGGCGCCACGAAGAAGGTGCGCCTGCAGGAGGGCGACGCGCGCAGCCTCCCGTTCGAGGACGGGCTCTTCGACGCGGTGACGTTCACCTACCTGCTGCGCTACGTGGAGGACCCGGCGGCGACGCTGCGCGAGCTGGCCCGCGTCGTCAAGCCGGGCGGGACGATGGCCGGCCTCGAGTTCGGCGTGCCGCGCGGGATCTGGAGGCCGTTGTGGGACGTGTGGGTGGGCGTCGGCCTGCCGGGTGCGGGCCGCGTGATCGGGAACGGCTGGCACGAGGTGGGGACGTTCCTCGGCGGGTCGATCCGGGAGCATTACGAGAAGTGGCCGCTCGAGCGCCTGCTCGGCGCGTGGCGGGAGGCGGGAATCGGCGACGTCCGCGCGAGGCGCTTGAGCCTCGGCGGCGGGATCGTGACGTGGGGACGGAAGACGACGTAAGGCCGTCGTTCTACGCGCTGCGCGCGGGAGGCTGGCGGGACTACGTCACCGTCATCCACCTGCCGTACACGCTGTGGAACCTCTCGTACGTGGCGCTGGGGGCGGCGCTCGCGCCGACATTCCGGCTCGACCGGCTGCTCTGGGGCCTGGCGGCGTTCTTCCTCGCGCTCGGCGTCGCGGCGCATGCCCTCGACGAGCTGCACGGCCGTCCGCTTCGCACGCGCATCCCGTCGGGCGTGCTCGTCGGGATGGCGGCCGTCGCGCTCGCGGGAGCGGTGGCGATCGGGATCGGCGCGGCGGCTGCGTGGGGCTGGGGCCTGCTCGTGTTCGTGGCGATCGGCGCCGTCGGGGTGCCGCTCTACAACCTCGAGATCGCCTTCCACAACGAGTGGGGGCTGGCGCTCCTGTGGGGCGCGTTCCCGGTGCTGACGGGGTTCTTCGTCGAGGCGCAGACGATTCGCTTCGAGGCGGTCGCCGCCGCGGCGTACGGCGCGATCCTGATCATGGCGCAGCGGACCCTTTCGACCCCGGTGCGGCATGCCCGGCGGACGGTCGGCACGACGGCGGGAACGGAGCCGCTCGAGCGCGCCCTGCGGCTCATGTGCTGGGCGTCGGTCGCTCTCGGCATTGCGGCGGTAGCCGCGCGCCTACGATGACGGCGTGACCGCAGCCACCATCGTCGCCATCGCCGCCGCCGGAGTCGCGGTGGTCGCCGTGATCGCGTGCGTCGCGATCCTTCGCTCGGTTCGGGGCCACCAGCGCATGCTGGAGCGCGAGCTCGATCGCGGCCGCGCCGCCTTCGACGAGGTCGTGGCCGCGGAGGTCGCTCGCCGTGCGTCCGAGCTGGAGAGCACCCTCGCGCGTGCCCGAGCGGATTCGCTGTCGCAGCTCGCGGAGGAGGAGCGGCGGATCGCCGAGGAGCGGAGACGCGACGTGTCCGAGCGCGAGCGTGACGCTTCGGCGCGACTCGGCGAGCAGCTGCTGCAGGCGCAGGCGGCGGTCGAGCGGCGGCTCGGCGACTGGCAGAGCGACGTCGAGAAGCTGCAGGAGGGATTGACCGAAGAGTTGAAGCGCGTCGAGGCGAAGCAGCGCTCCCTGATGGCGGAGGTCGAGTCGAAGATCGGGAAGGACGCGGAGGGGCTGCAGGGCGAGATCGAAGAGCAGCGCGCGGTGCTGACGCGTCTCCGCGCCGACCTGAAGCGCGCCGCCGACGAGGTTGCGGTGCAGGCGAACGCGGAGCTCGAGCAGCACGCGGCCGAGCGGCGGCACGCGCTGCACGAGGTGGCCGACCGGCTGCGCAAACGGGAGCGCGACCTGCAGGAGCTCGTCGAGCGCGAGTCGAACGAGGCGGCCGCGCGGATCCAGATCGCGATCGGCGACATCGAGCGTCGCCAGGTCGAGCAGTTGCAGCGCATCGTGCAGCGCGAGACGACGCGCTACGCGGAGGCGGCGTCGCTGCAGTTCGACAACGCGATCAAGTCTGCGCGCGAGGAGGCGGCGCGCCGACTCTCACGCGAGCTCGACCTCGCCGTCGAGCGGTTCGCACGCGAGGCGGAGGGCGTGCTCGCCGACCGGCTGAACGCGGTGAGCGATGCGGCGGCCCAGCGTGTGGAGGAGCGTCTCGGCCGGATGCGCGCAGCGCTGGAGCGCCAGCGCGACGAGGCGCTCGTCTCGCTGGAGGATCGCGCGCACCAGGTCGAGTCGGGGCTGCGCGAGCGATTGCGCGAGATCGCCGCCGACGCCGAATCGGAGCGCGCGGTGCTCGACGGAAGGCTGCACGAGCTCGCGCGGAGGCTCGACGAGCTCACCGCGAGAACGTAAAGCCTTCGTTTGCTCTCACCAACTTCCGATGGCAGGGTTCGTCTGACAGAGAGCGAAACCCCGACACGATGCCCCAGACGATCGAACACCCCCAGACGGAGCGCGAAAAGGTCGAATCCTGGCGCCTCCATGTGCTGATCGAAGCCGGGTATCCGCTGCCGCTCGCCGAACGACTCGCGCATTCCGAAGCCGACCTGCATCGCGCGGTCGAGCTGATCCACGCGGGCTGTGCGTTCGAAACGGCGACCGAGATCCTCGTCTAGCCCCGGGCGTAAGCACCTTCGCGCAGCCGGCTTTCACTTCGCCAGGCGAC
>DATJPY010000086.1:0-1038 GCA_035506135.1 Myxococcota bacterium
ACCTGCGAGATCAAGCGCATGTACGTGGCGCCGCAGGCCCGCTCACGCGGCGTCGCGCGGGCGCTGCTGGCAGCGCTCGAGGAGGAGGCGCGCAGGCTCGGCTACAGCCGGGTGCGGCTGGACACCGGCACGCATCAGCCGCACGCCCGCGTGCTGTACCGGTCCGAGGGGTACCGCGAGATCCCGGACTACAACGGCAACCCGGCGGCGAGCTTCTGGGGCGAGAAGCAGCTGTAGCGCCGCGCGGCCCGACGTTCAGGCCGCGGCGATCGCCGGGCTCCGCTCGGGTTCCTGGCCCTCGTCGCGCGGCAGGCGCCGCGAGACGACCTTCGAGACGCCGTCGCCGCCCATCGAGACGCCGTAGAGCATGTCGGCGGCCTCCATTGTGCGCTTCTGGTGGGTGACGACGATGAACTGCGCGCGGTCGCGGTACCCGCGCAGCAGTTCCAGGAAGCGCCCGATGTTGAGGTCGTCGAGCGCCGCCTCGACCTCGTCGAGGATGTAGAAGGGGCACGGCCTGGCGAGGAAGACGGCGAAGAGGAACGCGATCGCCGTCATCGACTTCTCTCCGCCGGACAGGAGTGAGAGCCGCTTCATCGACTTGCCCGCGGGCGTGATCTCGATCTCGACGCCCAGATCGTCCTCGGGCTCGCCGAGCTCCTTCTGCGCCTCGGCCTCGGCCTCCGCCTCCGCCGCGGCCAGCTGCGTCGCCTCGTCCTGCGGATCGGCACCGCCCAGCACGGCCCTGGGGCCGCGGTCCTCGCGCACCAGCCGCAGGCGTCCGCGGCCGCCCGGGAAGCAGTGGGCGGCGAGCTCCTCGAAGTTCTTCGCCGCGGCCGCGAACGTTTCCTCGAAGGTCTCGGTGATCTGGCGGTCGGTCTCGCGAATCAGCGAGCGCAGCTCGCGCATCGCGGTCTCGAGGTCCTCGCGCTGGTGCTCCAGCTCCTCGACGTGCGCGAGCGCCTCCTCGTACTCCGCCCGCGCCAGTGGGTTGACCGGCCCCAGCTGCTCGCGCCGGCGCGCGAGACGCTCGATCCG
>DATJPY010000087.1:0-157671 GCA_035506135.1 Myxococcota bacterium
GGCCGCTCACCCTGCGAGCGAGCCGCGCCGCGCCGAAGTCCACGAGTGGAATGCACGTCGCTCGGGCGCCGGAGGAACCTCCCTCCGCCCGACCTGGCAATCCGCGGCACGCCCGGCTGTATGAAAGAGGGAGAAGGGGCGGCCGCGGCGAACGCTCGGCGCCGCGGCCGCCCGACACGCGGGCGGATCAGCCCGAGGACGCCGACCGCTGCCGGCCCGAGGCGGCCAGGCCGAGGAGGCCCGCCACGAGCAGGAGCAAGGTCAGCGGCTCGGGCACCACGAAGAAGCGCTGGTCCACGACCGTGAGGGCCGAGAACAAGCCGCTCCCGAGGTGTACGGACTTCGCCACCTCCACGTGCGAGATCGGCGCGAAGCCGACCGAGTCGGCCGGCGACGATCCCACGCCCGCGATGTCGAACACGAAGAGCGATCCCAGGAGGTTCGCCCCGTCGAGCAGCGACTCGCCGACCCACGCCTGCGCGCCGGTGCCGATCGCCACGCCCGGGGCCACCAGGGACGCCCCATCGATCACGTCGGACGGCGCGCTCACGTCGTACGAGATCAGGAGCGTGCCGGACTCGCCCATCAACGCCGAGAGCGGGCCCGACACGCGAAAGCCGTCGGCGAGCACCTGGACGGCGTAGTCGTCGAGCTGGGTCGACAGATCCCCGGCGACGCTGATGGCGAAGTCGTCGAAGGTGAGCGGCCCCGTGCTGAAGCTCCCGCCGCCGGCGAGATCCGCCAGCGTGAGAGCCTGCGCGCCGCCCGCGAGCGCCGCACCCTGCAGCAGCCAGAGCGCAGCGCACGCGATCCCGAAGCCTCGATTCCGCATGAGCCCTCCACGGTCCGCCGGGGCGCCGGATCGGCGCCACTCCTCGCGACCGACGCAAACGTTTCGTCGCGTCGCGCGGAGGGCCGTGTGACCCGTCTCACGGAAGGGAAGGCGTGGCGCGCTGGAAACCGATGCGCGACCGGGCGGCGACTTCCCAGCCCCGCCGCCTCCGAGGCAAGACGAGCGCCTGGAGTATCCCCGCAAGCGCCCCAAGGGCGCGCGCAGCGAGCCGTAGGCGAGCGAAGCTCATCAGGACGTGCGACAGCTCAGCAAGACGCGCGCAGCGAGCCGGCTCACTCCACCTCGGTGTGCCGGAAGGCCAGCGCGAGCAGCGCGGTCGCGCCGAGCGCCCATACCGCGAGCCGGCCGAGCGCGGGGCCGAGCGCACCCGTCGCATCGACGTGTGGGTTCCAGGGCGCCACCGCGGCGAAGACCGCGGTCCCGAGCGGCGGGCCGAAGCGGTCGATCGCGCCGAGCACGCCGCCCACCTCGAGGTCCGGATGCAGGAGCTGGCCCATCAGCACGACGGCGTTGGCGAGGGCGATCGACGGCACGCCGCCGATGACGAGCAGGAGCACGGCGCTCCGCCCGAGCGCCAGCGAGGCGGCCATCGCCAGCGCGCCGACGGCGAGCGCTCCCAGCGCCGTGGCGCCCGCGGCGGCGAGCGCGGGGCCGACCGCGAGGTGCTGGCGCGCGACGACGAGCGCCGCGCTGGTGCCGAGCAGCAGCACGCCCGCGCCCAGCCCGATGCAGAGCGCGCCCGCGAGGCGCGCCGCGGCGAAGGTGTCGCGCGAGACGGGCCGGGCCAGCCAGAGCGACGCGCTGCCCTCCGCGAGCGGCCGCGCCAGGTGGTCGGCGGCGATCACGCCGGTGATGACGAGCACCGCGAGCGCCTGCCAGGAGAGCAGGAGGGGTGCGACGAAGCCCGCCAGCACCTCGGGGGGGAGCGCGTGCTGGTTCACGCTGAAGCTCGCGCTTCCGAGGCTGGTGCAGCTCTCGGCGCCCATCCCCGCCGCCAGCAGGAAGAGCGCGATGGCGAAGGCGAAGCGCCGGCGAAGACCGTCGCGGAAGGCCTCGGCGGCGAGTGCCGCGAAGGCGCGCAGCGGCGCGGTCATCCGCGCACGGCGCGCACGAACGCGTCCTCGAGCGTCTCGCCCGGCAGCAGGAGCTGATCCACCGCGCCCGCCGCGGCGATCCGTCCCTCGCGCAGGATCACGACCTGGTCGCACACGCGCTCCACCTCGGAGAGCACGTGCGAGGAGACGAGCAGCGTCGCGCCCCGCGCCCGCGCGGCGAGCGCCCAGTCGCGCGCGTCGCGGACGCCGAGCGGGTCGAGCCCGCTGGTGGGCTCGTCGAGCACCAGCAGCTCCGGGCGCGCCAGCAGCGCGGCGGCGAAGCCGGCGCGCTGCGCGAGGCCCTTGGAGAGCGAGTCGAGCCGCTCGCCGAGCCGCTCGCGCACGCCGGTCGTCTCGGCCGTCGCCTCGATCTCGCGCCCGAGCTCGCCGGCTCCGAGCCCCGCGAGCCGCCCGTGCAGCCCGAGGAAGCGGCGCAGCGTCATCGCGCCCGGCAGCCGAAGGCGCTCCGGCAGGTAGCCGACACCGCGGCGTGACGCCGGGTCGAAGGGATCGCGCCCGCGCAGGCGAACGGCGCCGCGGCTCGGGCGCGCGAAGCCGAGCAGGAGGCGCAGCGCCGTGGTCTTGCCGGCGCCGTTCGCCCCCAGCAGCCCGACTGCGGAGCCGGCCGGCACCGCGAGGTCGACGCCGACCAGCGCCGACCGGCGCCCATAGCGCTTGGTGGCGCCGGCGAGCTCGAGGGCGATCATGGAGGCGCGAGCGTACCATCGGCGCATGGGCCGGGCCCGCGTCTTTCCGCGCGAGGTCGCGCGCATCCTGACCCCCACCGGCGGCTACCTGCGCGGCTTCACCCACTCGCTGCAGCCGTACGCGGGCTGCGAGTTCTCCTGCGTGTACTGCTACGTGCGCGAGCTCTCGGTGCAGCGCGCCAATCCCTATCGGCTTCCGTGGTCGGAGTGGGTGGCGCCCAAGACCAACGCGCCGGTCCGTTTGCGTCGCGAGGCCGAGCGCGGCGCGCTCCGTGATGCGCGCGTGTTCTGCTCCTCGGCCACCGACCCCTACACGCCCCTGGAGCGCAGGCTCCTCCTCACGCGCGGGTGCCTCGAGGTGATGATCGATCGGCCGCCGGCGTTCCTGCTGGTGCAGACGCGGAGCCCGCTCGTCGCGCGCGACGCCCACCTGATCGCGCGTATCCCGGGCGCCCTCGCGAGCGTGACGATCGCGACGGACGACGAGCGCGTGCGCAGGCTGCTCGAGCCGAACGCGCCGGGGCTCGGCCTGCGCTTCGAGGCGCTCGCGCGGCTGCGCGCGGCGGGCGTGCGCACGCAGGCTGCCCTGTCTCCCCTCCTGCCCTGCGACCCCGAGCGGCTCGCGCGCCGCCTCGAGCCGCTCGCCGACCGCGTGGTGATCGACGACTTCTTCCGCGGCGACGGCGCCGGCGGCCGCCGCAGCCGCGCGGCGCTCGAGCGGCTGCGGGCATCCGGCTTCGGCGCCTGGGCCGAGCCGGGCTACGCCGAGGCCGCCATCGGCGTCTTCCGCGCCGTCTTCGGCGCGGAACGCGTCGGTGTGTCCGCCGAGGGCTTCCAGTCCGCAGCCGGGCACTCCGCACCCGCGCGCTAAGCTCGCGCAGCCATGCGGCCTCGCGTCTTCATCGACGGTCACGCCGGGACGACCGGCCTGCGTATCCGCGACGGGCTCGCGGGTCGCGACGACCTCGAGCTGCTGACGCTGCCCGAGCCGCAGCGCAAGGACGCCGGCGCGCGGCGCGAGGCGCTCCGGGGCGCCGACCTCGCGGTGCTGTGCCTGCCCGACGACGCGGCGCGCGAGGTCGCGGGCTGGGCCGAGGGCTCGCGCGTGCGGGTCCTCGACGCGAGCACCGCGCACCGGGTGGCCGAGGGCTGGGTCTACGGGCTTCCCGAGCTCGAGGCTGGCCAGCGCGACGCGATCGCCGCCGCGCCGCGGGTGTCGAATCCCGGCTGCTACCCGACCGGCGTCGTGCTGCTGCTGCGACCGCTCGTCGACGCGCAGCTCCTCCCGCGCGAGGCCCCGCTCTCGATCCGGGCGCTCTCGGGCTACAGCGGCGGCGGCCACGCCCTGATCGAGAGATGGGAGGATCCGGCGCTCGGCCTGCAGCGCCTGGTCTACGAGGCGCCGTACTCGCTCGAGCGCGTCCACAAGCACGTCCCGGAGATGCAGCGCTTCTCAGGCCTCGCGCGCGAGCCGCAGTTCGTGCCGGCCGTGGGGCCCTTCCGCTGCGGCATGCGGGTCGAGGTGCCGCTGCACGCCGAGCTCCTCGCGCGCGGCGCGACGGGCAAGGCGATCTGGGAGGCGATCGCCGAGCGCTACCGCGGCGAGCGCTTCGTCCGCGTGGCGCCCTATGCCGAGCCGGCCGCCGTCAGCGAGCGCAGCCTCGATCCGCAGGCCGCGAACGACACCAACCGGGTGGACCTCTTCGTGCTGCCGCATCCCTCCGGCCACGTGCTGCTGGTCGCGATCCTCGACAACCTCGGCAAGGGAGCAGCGGGCGCCGCGATCCAGAACCTGAACCGCATGCTCGGGCTCGACGAGGCGAAGGGTCTCCGGGCTTGAAGCTCCGCGATCTCCCGACGCCGTCGCTCGTCGCCGACGCGGCCGCGCTCGAGCACAACCTCGCGGCGATGGCGAAGGCGCTGCCGGGCGCGCGGCTGCGCCCGCACGTGAAGGCGACCAAGTGCACGGCGCTGGCCCGACGGCAGGCCGCAGTCGGCCACCGCGCCTTCTGCTGCGCCACCCTGCGCGAGATGGAGGGGATGGCGGCCGCGGGGCTCGGGGAGGACCTGCTGCTCGCCAACGAGGTCGTCGACGCGCGCCGGCTCGGCGCGCTCGACGCGCGCGTCACCGTCGCCGTCGATTCGGAGGAGACCGTCGCGGTCGCCGCGGCCGCCGGCGTGGCCGAGGTCCTGGTCGACGTCAACGTGGGGCTGCCCCGCTGCGGCTGCGCTCCGGAGCAGGCCGGCCGCATCGCCGATCTCGCGCGCCGGCGCGGCCTCTCGGTGCGCGGCGTGATGGGCTACGAGGGCCACGCAGTGGGGATCCCGGAGCGCGACAAGCGCAAGGAGGCCTGCGAGGTCGCGATGGCGAGGCTCGTGGCGGCGCACGCGCTCGTGGGCGGGGAGGTGATCTCGGCGGGCGGCACCGGGACGTTCGACCTGAACGAGACGGCGACCGAGATCCAGGCGGGCTCCTACTCGTTGATGGACACCGCCTACGCGAAGCTCGGCCTCCCGTTCCGTCCCGCCTGCTTCGTGTGGTCCACGGTCATCTCGGCGAGCCCCGGCTTCGCCGTCGCGGACTGCGGGCTCAAGGCGCTCGGCATGGATCACGGCAATCCCTCGATCGACGGCGCGCAGGTCTGGTTCTGCTCCGACGAGCACATCACCTTCAAGTCGGAGCGTGCGCTGCGGGTCGGTGCGCGCGTGCGCGTCTGGCCGGCGCACATCGACCCGACCGTCGCCTACCACGAGCGCCTGCACCTCGTGGACGGCGAGGACGTGCTCGAGAGCTGGCCGGTCGACCTGCGCGGCTGGTGATCCGCCTCACCCCTGGAGCAGGAGCGCGATCGCGGCGCCCGCCACCAGGAGCCCGGTGGCGAGGCCGACGCGGCGCTTCAGCGCGGCGCTGCCGAGCGCGACCACGAAGCCGAGCTTGAGGAGCGTGTTGGAGAGCGCCGCGATCACGATCGAGCGCGAGGCGACCAGGGCATCGCCTCCGTCGCGTGCGAAGCCCGCCATCGAGAGCGTGATGGCATCGACGTCGGTCAGGCCGGCCAGCGCGGCGACCGCGTAGAGCCCGCGTCCGGGCAGATACGTCTGCACCAGCTTCACAAAGAGCAGCACGACGGCGAACAGCGCGGCGAAGCGGATCGCGGGGAGCAGGCTGAAGGGATTGCGCAGGGGCACCTCGGAGGCTGCGCCGGCCGCAGCGCCCGCACCGCGCAGGTAGCACGCCCACGCGATCACGGCCGAGAGCAGCGCGAGCCCGAGGCCGGGCAGGAGGAGCGGCCGTAGCAGCGGCGCGTGGACCGCGGCCACCAGGGCGAGCACGCGCGCGAACATCACGCTCCACGAGAGCAGGAGCCCCGCCGCCAGTGCGTCGGCGAGCGCGGTGTCGCGCGCGTCCTCGCGGCTCTTGCGGGCGAAGTCGAGCGAGACTGCCGTCGAGGAGGCCAGGCCGCCGAAGAGGCCCGTGAGCGGGATCCCGCGCCCGGGTCCGAGCGCGCGGGTCGCGATGTACCCGACGAGCGAGAGCCCCGAGATCAGGATCACCAGCCACCCCATCCGGTACGGGACCAGCGCGTGCCACGGGTCGATCGGCTCGCGCGGCAGCACGGGCAGCACGATGAAGGTGGCGATCAAGAGCTGGAGACCGGCGTAGAGGTCGTCCCGACCGATCCGATCCACGAGCCCGTGCAGCGGCTCCTTGAAGGCGAGCAGCGCCGAGGTTGCGATGGCGAGCGCCACCGACAGCGCTGGGAAGCCGAACACCACGGCGCCGCCCAGCAGGTAGACCACGAGCGCGGCGACCTCGGTGGTGAGCCCGGAGCCCTGGGCGCGCGCGTGGACTGCATAGCCGGCCAGCACGACGGCGATCGCCAGGACGCCGCCGGCGACGAAGATCGAGGGCGACGAGAGCCGCACCGAGAGCCAGGCTGCGATCGCCCCGGCCTCGGCCAGCAGGATGAAGGTGCGCAGGCCCGCGGTGCCGCGCTCGGCCTCCTCCTCCTTCTTCTTCTCGCGCTCGATCCCGACCAGGGCGCCGATCGCCAGCGCGATGGCGAAGTCGCGGAGCGGGATCAGGAGGTCGGCGTCGGCCACGCCCTCGCATGCTAGCCTGCGCGGCGCGCCGCCCGCCGAACGAGAGGCTCGCATTGACCCGCCGCTGGCTCGCCGGCATCGCGTTCCTGACTTTGTTCCTGTCGGTCGGGGTCGGGATGCACGTCTACCTCGCCGAGCGTCTGGTTCTGGCGCCCGCGTGGCCCGCATCGGTCCGCCACGCGGCGCTCGGTGCGCTCGCGCTGGCCTTCGCCGCCGTGGTGGCGCAGGCCTTCCTGCGCCGCCGGCGCGGATCGCTCTCCAACGCGCTGGCGTGGGCGGCGTACGGCTGGCTCGGCCTCGCCTTCCTGCTGGTGATGACGACGCTCGCGAGCGACGTCGTGCTCGCGCTGGTGGGCGCGGCGCTGCCGGAGGGCACCGTCCCGGTGCTGGCGCGCGGGCGCGCGCTCCTCGTCGCGACGGTGGGCCTGGCGGCGGGCGCGGTGGCGCTCGGGCAGGGGCTCGCGCCGCCGCGACTGCGCCGCGTCGAGGTCCCGCTCGCGCGCTGGCCGCGCGCGCTCGACGGCTTCCGCATCGCGCAGATCTCGGACCTGCACATCGGCCCGCTGCTCGACCGGCGCTTCGCGCGAACGGTCGCGGAGCGGGTCAACGCGCTCGGCGCCGACCTCGTCGCGGTGACCGGGGACCTGGTCGACGGCTCGGTTGCGCGCGTCGGCGCCGAGGTCGAGCCGCTGGCAGCGCTGCGCGCCCGCTGCGGCGTCTACTTCGTGACCGGCAACCACGACTACTACTCGGGCGCCGACGGGTGGGTCGCCCGCATGGCCGAGCTCGGCTGGCGCGCGCTGCGCAACGAGCGGTTGGCGATCGACGGAGGCTTCGACCTGGCCGGCGTCGACGACCGACACGGCAACCTGGTCGACCCGGACGGCGGCGAGGACCTCGAGCGCGCGCTCGCCGGCCGCGACCCGTCTCGCGCCGTGGTGCTGCTCGCCCACGACCCGACCACCTTCAAGGACGCGTCGCGCCTCGGGGTCGACCTGCAGCTCTCGGGGCACACGCACGGCGGTCAGATCTGGCCGTTCCGCTGGTTCGTGCGCGCCGTCGTGCCGTGGGTCGAGGGCCTGCACCGCGTGGGCGCCAGCGCCCTCTACGTGAGCCGTGGCACCGGCTTCTGGGGTCCGCCGATGCGCCTCGGTGCGCCCGCGGAGATCACCGAGATCACGCTCCGGTCGGCCTCATGAACGGGCCCAGTGGTTCAGCGGGCCATGGCCGCGCCCGAGGCCGGGCGCGGTGGCGATCGCGCGCTGCACCCAGGCGTGCGCCGTGCGGACGGCGTCCGCCAGGTCGTCTCCCCGCGCGAGGCGCGCCGCGATCGCCGCCGAGTAGGTGCATCCCGTTCCGTGCGTGTGCGGCGTGTCGATGCGGGCCGCGCGAAGGGTCAGCACGCGGTCGCGGTCGGCGAGCACGTCGACGACCTCGGCGCCCGGGAGGTGGCCCCCCTTCACGAGGACGGCGCGCGCGCCGAGCCCGAGAAGGGCCCGCGCCGCCTCGGCGAGCCCGCGCTCGCCGGGCGCGACGCCCGCGCCGAGCAGCGCCGCTGCCTCGGGGAGGTTCGGGGTCACGAGCGCGGCGGCGGGCACGAGCAGGCGGCGCAGCGCGTCGAGGGCATCGGCGTCGAGGAGATCCCGCCCGTTCTTGGAGAGGATCACCGGATCGACCACGAGCGGCCCGAGGCGGTGCCGGGCCACCGCCGCCGCGACCGCCTCGACGATCGCCGCGGAGCCGAGCGCGCCGGTCTTGACCGCGTCCGGCCGCAGGTCCTCCGCGACGGCGTCGATCTGCGCCGACACGAGCGACGGCGCGAGCGGCTCGACGCGTCGCACCCCGAGCGTGTTCTGGGCCGTCACCAGGGTGAGGGCGCTCGTCCCATACACGCCGAAGTGGTGGAAGGTCTTGAGATCGGCCTGGATCCCGGCGCCTCCGCCCGAGTCCGAGCCGGCGATGGTGAGCGCGGTCCGCCGCGTCCGCCGCATCGCGATACGCTAACGCAGCGGCGTCCCGCGCTATGCTGGCGCGCCATGGTCACCATCGGGATGAACTACGAGGTGCTGCAGGGCAAGGAAGAGGTCTTCGAGGGCGCCTGCCGCAAGGTGCTCGAGGTGATGCAGGGCGCCGAGGGCCACGACAGCTCGGAGATTTATCGGCGCATCGATGGCGGCGGGCCGAGCGTCTATCTGATCGTGTCGCGCTGGAGCGACGAGCCCGCCTTCCAGACCTTCATCCGGTCCGACGCCTTCAAGAAGGTGACGAGCTGGGGCCTTGCCAACGTGCTCGCCGGCCGCCCGCGGCACACGACCTACCGGGAAGGCTGAGAGCCGCTTCCCGCGCTGGGGGCGGGGAGGACGGCGGGCACCGCGTCCTTGGCGGGCTCGGTCGGGCTCGCCCGGTAGTGCTCCGACCGCGCGATCTTCACGAGCTGGTCGGACGCGAGGAGGGTGTCCGGCAGGATCCCGTTGAAGACGGCGGTCTGCTCGACGTCCCAGGCGTTGCCGACCCGCTTCGAGAAGGCGGCCAGCGTCTCGCCGCCGCGCGCGCGCGCGGTCGCCAGCCGCTGCACCAGGATCGAGTCGCGCTCCTCGGTGGTGAGCGGGCGGAAGGTTCGGGCCATGGTGCGCGCGCGGCCGAAGAAGCGCTCCGACAGCGCGCTCGGCGCGACGGCCGAGATCCGGTAGATGCTGCCGCCGTGCGCGATCCAGGTGAGCTGGCCCGCCATCGCACCCCCCGGCGCCGGTCCCCAGGTCTCCACCTGGAAGGCGGGCTTCCCGTTGACCTCCACCGAGCGCGCGTCGAGGATGTGGGCGTGCGCCTCGGGGGCCTCGACCGCGAGGAAGCGGCCCGCGGCCACCTTCGGGTCGTCGCCGGGTCCGGCCGACTCGAGCCCGAGCCGAGCCACCCGCCCGGGCGGGAAGCCGGCCACCATCTGCGGGCTGTTCACCAGCGTCCAACCGTCCGGGAAGGTCATGCCGAAGTCGAGATCGGGGTCGAGGAAGCGGTTGCCCTGGAACACCCCCTCGCTCGGATCCGCGCCCGCGACCATGCCCTCGATGCGGTGCAGGTAGTCCTCGGGGCCCTGGGCGATGCCCCGCTGGCGGGTGAAGAGGAGCTCCTCGCCGAGCGTGAAGGCGGCTGCCGTGCGCTCGGTCGGGGACGGGTGCGTCTCGAGGAAGTTCGGGAGCTGCGGGACGCCGAGCTGCAGGCGCTCGACCTGATCGAGCTTGCGAAGGATCTCGCCCATCGCGCGCGGGTCGTAGCCCGCGGCGGCCGCGATCTGCTGTCCGCCGCGGTCCGCCTCGCGCTCCTGCTCGCGCGCGTAGGCCGCGATCTGCGCCATGCCGTAGATGCCGAAGGCGAAGGGCGTCATCGAGACGACCTGCTGCTGCGCCGACGCGTGGCGCCGCGCCACGTGCGTCATCTCGTGCCCGAGCACGCACGCCAGCTCGTCCTCGGAGCTCGCCAGCGCGACGACGCCGCGCGAGATGAAGATGGCGCCGCCCGGCAGGGCGAGCGCGTTCGGGATCCACGGCTGGATCACCTGGAAGCGGTAGTCGAAGGTGCGCACCGGCGCGTGGCGGGCGAGGCGCTCGCCGACCGCCTGGACATAGGCCTGGACGGCGGGGCTGGCGAGCAGGCCGAACTCGCCCACCACGTCGCGCGTCGCCTCCTCGCCGGCACGCCGGTCGTCCTCCGCGGTGGCGAGCACCGTGGTGCGCTTGGGCTTCTCGGAGCGCGGCGCGGCCGGCGTGAGCCCCCCGCAGCCGGCAAGGGACAGGGCGGTCCCGAGCGCGAGCGCCACCGCCTTCCAGTCCCCCATCGCGCCTCCCGCCCGCAGTGCCTAGCCCCTCCCTCGACGGGAGTCCAGCACGATCTGTTCATCTACCGATCGGGAAGCTCCTCGCGGATCCGTAGCGAGAAGTCCGGGTCCTGGTCCGCGGCCTTGGCCCGCTCGTCGATGTGCCCGCGCTGCTTCAGCTCTTCGAAGGGGATGGCGTTGTTCACGGCGCCGCGCTCGTAGAGCAGCTCGTCGAGATGACCGTTGGCGAAGAGCCGCCAGTCGAGCGGAACCGCGCCGCCGACGGCCTTCACGTGGGTGCGGATCGCGGTCGTGCAGTTCTCGGTGAGCGCGTTGTACCACTCCGGGCGGTCGACCAGCCGGTTCATGCTCGCGACGTAGTCGAGCAGCAGCGCCCGCGCGCGCGGGACCGGCATGCGCAGCCGATAGAGCCAGACGTCCTCTCCCCGGTAGTTGGTGCGCAGCCGCACCAGGTCCCGCTCGTCGGCGGGCACGTAGAGGATCGGATAGTTGCGGAAGAAGCCCGCGATCGCCGAGTACTGCTGGTGCTTGTCCTTGCGCGTCTCGATCGAGATGGCGAGCGGCTTCTCGCCCTCGAAATCCCAGCTCAAGATCGTGTGCGCGATGGAGGGCGAGCCCCAGTGCGACAGGAAGAGATCGAGGCCGCGGAGCTTCGAGAGGTCGTAGCGCCGCGTCTCCCAGTGCTCGGTGAAGTCGGTCTCGGTGCGATAGTCGAAGTTGCGCACGTCGTGCAGCACGAGCTGGTCGCCCTCCACCTCGCCGTAGGGCGTGCGCGCGTTCTCGGGCGCCCAGTCCGCGTCGTTGCTCGGCCGCAGGTGCATCCACCACAGCGACACCGCGAGGAGCAGCGCCGCCGAGACCGCGAGCGCGCGGCCGAAGCGGGCGAGCAGGACCGCACCGAGGCCCGCGGCGAGGACGAGCAGCGCGAGCGCGCCGCGCACCGCCGGCGGTCCGGGAAGCGTGTAGAAGAGCGCCGCGGATCCCCAGGCGAGCGCCAGCGCGAGCGCGATGCGCACGAGCCCGCGGACCACCGCCATCAGGGCGCCTCCAGGTGCTCGCGCAGGATGCGCCTCACCTCCTCGATGGTGTGCGGATTGTCCTGGCACGAGTGGCCCGAGCGCACCACGAACTCCGAGTCGACCGGCTCGATGTGGGCGCTCCGGTACTCCACGATCCCGTCGCTTCCGTCCTCGAAAGGGCCATCGCCCCGCACGGCGATGATCGAGTGCGCGTGCACGCCCGGCGCCACCGGCATCGATGCGAGCGCCACGATGAAGCGATTGCCCGGGGTCATGTTGTCGACCGCGGTCGGCAGGCGCTTCAGCGACACGAACGCCATCGCCTTCTGGTTGCGCAGCACCAGGTCGTTGGCCATGTGGACCATGTCGACCGGGAAGGTGATGAAGCGCGCGATCCAGTGCGAGGCGCGGTTGCCGGCGAAGTAGCTGCCGTGCTGCGGGGTGGATACGAAGACGACGCGCTGTACGAACGGCAGCGGATGGACGAACACCATGCGCTTCAGGAGATCGCGGGTCTTCGGCGGGAGGTCGACCTGCTCGAAGGGGGTCTTGCTGAGCGTCTGCCAGAAGCGGTCGCCGCTCTCGATCGCGGTCATCTTGGTGAGGAGGCCGCCCTGGCTGTGGCCGATCACCACCATGCGCTGCAGGGCGGGATCCTCTCCGCGGGGATCGAGCTTCGCCACCGCCGCGCGCAGCGACTCGCGCAGCAGCATCGCCGAGTAGGCGATCGGGTTGCCGGTGTCGTAGCTGAACAGCCAGAACTGGAAGTGCCCGCGCAGGTCGCGGTCGTTCGAGAGCTCGTTGATCATCTGCGCCCAGCGCGCGGCGCTCGACGCCGTTCCGTGTACGAAGACCACCGGGATGCGTCCGGGCTTGTAGGGCGAGAGCGCGGCGAGCCGGCTCTTCTCGTCGACCACGCCGACGCCGCTCAGGAACCCCCGGACCTCCTGCGCCCAGAGCGGCGACTCGGCGAGCGTGTAGGCGAGCGATGCGGTGGTCTCCTCCTCGAGCGGGACGTCGCGTCCGGACACGCGCGCGATGTCCTCGGTCGCCGGCTCGAGCGTGAGCGTGCCGCTCACCTGGCCCTCGACGATCTGTCGCTGGACGCCGTCGAAGCGCAGCAGCGCGGTCACGGGGACCTTCACCCACGGCTCGACGAAGTCGTCGAAGCCCTTCTCGACGACGAGCGGCTCGGTGCTCGCGGCGAGCGGCGCGCCGATGCCGGGGTGGCGGTAGCGGGTCGGGAGCCCGTGCACCTGCAGGTCGGCCACCGCCACGAAGTGCGAGAGCGTGCGGCTGCCCCACGTCAGGCTGGCGGGATCGAACGAGACGTGCAGCGCGCCGAAGGGCAGGTCGAAGCTCCCGCCGCGCAGCTCCACCTCGCGTCCATCTGCGGACTGGAAGCTCTTGGCGAGCCCGAGATTGTAGAGATCCGCCGCCATGCGCAGGCGCGGATCGAGCGGGTCCGGCAGGTCGGCCGCGTCCCCGGGGAAGAGGAACGCATAGGCGTAGACGACGGCGGCGAGGTAATAGGAGCGCTTGCCGCTCTGGTCGGCGTGGCGGAACGAGAGCTCGGCGAGCGCGCAGAGCGTGCCGCGGCCCGCGATGCCGTGCACGAAGGCGTCGCGCATGGCGGCGATCGCGCCCTCCGGGTCGCCGTCGAAGCGAGCCGCGACGCCCCAGCGATAGAGCTCGTTCACCGTCGTGCGGGAGAGCTCGCCGCTCGAGAGGACGCTGCGCGTCAGCGAGCGCTGCACGCCCTTCGAGTTCGCCCGCTCGACGCCGACCGGTGTCGAGCAGGCGGCCGCGAACACCAGCAGCGCCGCCGCGGCCGCGGGCCGGCGCGCGCGGATCACGGCGACAGGTTCCAGCGGTCGATCACGCGCGCCTCGCGCTCGTACGAGAGCACGCTGATCGAGGCGGTGCGCAGCGCGAACAGGCGCCCTCCGTCGGCCGGGAGCTCGAGCCAGCGCGCGGTCAGGACGCGCAGCACGTGGGCGTGCGCGAAGAGCGCGACGTCGCCGCCGGCTGCGACGGCGCGCGCGATCACGCGATCGGCGCGGCGCCCGACCTCGTCCGCGGTCTCCCCGCCGGGCAGCCGCCGGCTCCACACCGACCAGCCCGGATCGCGCTTGCGCAGCTCGGCCGTGGTGAGTCCCTCGCACTCGCCGTAGTCCCACTCGCGCAGGTCCGGCTCGATCTGGGCCGCGTCGCCGTAGCCGGCGAGCCGGCAGGTGTCGCGGGCGCGCGAGAGCGGGCTCGCGAAGACGGCCGCGAACGGGCGCCCCGCGAGACGCTTGCCGAGCCCCCTGGCCTGCTGCTCGCCCGCCTCGTTCAGCGGCACGTCGGTGCGGCCGGTATGCCGACCCGACGCGCTCCAATCGGTCTCGCCGTGGCGGATCAGCCAGAGCTCGGCGCTCACGTCGCCCTTGTAACGCGAGGGCTCGGAGTGCGCCACAATACCCTCGAGATGGACGACAGCGACGGACGAGCCAGGACCGCGGAGCACGCGCGGCTCGCTGAGGCCGGCCACGGGCGCCCCGGACCCTGGAAGGCGCTCGGACCCTATCTGAGCGAGCGCGCCTGGGGCACGGTGCGCGAGGACTACAGCCCCGACGGAGAGGCGTGGTCGTACTTCCCGCACGAGCATGCCCGCTCGCGCGCCTATCGCTGGAGCGAGGACGGGCTCGCGGGGATCTGCGACATCGCGCAGCGCCTGTGCCTCGCGCTCGCGTTCTGGAACGGTCGCGACCCGATCTTGAAGGAGCGCATCTTCGGGCTCACGGGCGACGAGGGCAATCACGGCGAGGACGCCAAGGAGTACTGGTGGTACCTCGACGCCGTGCCGAGCAGCTCGTGGCTGCGCTGGCGCTACCACTATCCGCAGGCGGAGTTCCCGTATGCGAGGCTGCGCGAGGAGAGCCGCCGGCGCGGCCGCGGCGACCGCGAGTTCGAGCTGCTCGACACGGGCGTCTTCGAGGGCGATCGCTATTGGCAGATCGAGGCGCACTACGCGAAGGCGGCGCCGCGCGATCTGTGCCTGCGGCTCCGCGTGCGCAACGCCGGCCCTGAGCCCGCCGAGCTTCACGTTCTCCCGACGCTCTGGTTCCGCAACACCTGGTCGTGGAGCCCGGGGAGCCCGAGGCCGTCGCTGCGCGCGGCGACGGCGGGCGATCCAGCCGGCGCCGTCGCGGTCGCCGAGGATCCGCGGCTGCGGCGCTGGCTCCTGGCCGCGGGGTGCGATCCGGCGGGCCGCGCGCCCGAGCTGCTCTTCTGCGACAACGAGACCAACGTGACGCGCGTCTTCGGCGGTCCCCAGCAGACCGCGTATCCGAAGGACGGGGTGAACGACCACGTCGTGCACGGAGCTCCGACGGTGAATCCGGGCCTGCGCGGCACCAAGCTCGCCTGCTGGTACCGCCTGCGGGTCGCGCCGGGAGCCAGCGTCGAGCTGCGCCTGCGCCTGGCGCGCGCCGATGCCGCCGCGGCCTCTCACCTCGACCTCGGAGCGGACTTCGAAGGCGTGTTGTCGTGCCGCGAGCTCGAGGCGGACGAGTTCCACGCGACCCTGCGCCCGCCGGGCGCGAGCGACGCCGAGGCCGCCGTGATGCGCCAGGCCTTCGCCGGCATGGTCTGGAGCCAGCAGTACTATCACTACGACGTCGCGCGCTGGCTCGACGGCGATCCCGGCCAGCCCCCGCCGCCGGCGTCGCGCCGCCGCGGTCGCAACGCTGAATGGTGTCATCTCGACAATCGCGACATCCTGGCGATGCCCGACAAGTGGGAGTACCCGTGGTTCGCGGCGTGGGACCTGGGCTTCCACTGCGTCGTGCTGGCCCACCTCGACCCCGCGGCGGCCAAGCACCAGCTGCTGCTGCTGTGCCGCGAGTGGTACATGCACCCGAGCGGCCAGCTCCCGGCCTACGAGTGGAACTTCGGCGACGTGAATCCCCCCGTTCACGCGTGGGCAGCGCTCGCCGTCTTCGCGATCGATGGAGGCCGCGACTACGAGTTCCTGGCGCGCGCCTTCCACAAGCTGCTGATCAACTTCACCTGGTGGGTGAACCGCAAGGACGCGCTCGGCGACAACGTCTTCGAGGGCGGCTTCCTCGGGCTCGACAACGTCGGCCCGTTCGACCGCTCCTCGGCGCTGCCCTGCGGGACCGTGCTCGAGCAGTCGGACGGCACCGCCTGGATGGCCAAGTTCTGCCTCAACATGCTCGAGATCGCGCTGCGGCTCGCGCAGCGCGACCGCAGCTACGAGGACGTGGCGCTCAAGTTCTTCGAGCACTTCGCCTCGATCGCGTCGGCGATGCAGGAGCTGTGGGACGAGACCGACGGCTTCTACTACGACCGGCTGCGCCACCCCGACGGCAGCACGCAGCCGCTGCGCGCGCGCTCGATCGTGGGGCTGGTGCCGCTCTTCGCGGCGGTCGCGCTGCGCAAGCCGCTCTGGGAGAAGCTCACCGACTTCCAGCGGCGCGTGCGCTGGTTCATCGGCAACAAGCCCGAGCTCGCGGGCTTCTGGCGCCACTTCGCCAGCGGCGACGAGCGCCCGGAGCTGATCACGCTGGTCGACGAGTCGCGCCTGCGCCGCGTGCTGGCGCGCGTGCTCGACGAATCGGAATTCCTCTCGCCGTACGGTCTGCGCTCGCTGTCGCGCCACCACCTCGAGCACCCGCTGGTGATCCGTTTCGGCGACAGCGAGGCGCGCCTCGACTACGAGCCGGGCGAGTCGCAGTGCGCGCTCTTCGGCGGCAACTCGAACTGGCGGGGTCCCATCTGGCTCCCCTTCAACTTCCTGGCGCTGGAGTCGCTGCGGAACCTGCACGAGTCGCTGGGGGGGGGATTCACCGTCGAGCTGCCCACCGGCTCCGGGAAGCTCGCCAGCCTGCGCGAGGTCGCCGACGAGCTCGAGCGGCGGCTGGTGCGCCTGTTCCTGCCCGGGCCCGACGGCCGCCGGCCGGTGTTCGGCGCGGCGGAGCCATTCCAGAGCGACCCGGCCTGGCGCGACGCCCTCCTCTTCTACGAGTACTTCCACGGCGACACCGGCGAGGGGCTGGGCGCCTCGCACCAGACCGGCTGGACCGCACTGGTGGCGGCGATGATCTCGAATCGGCGCCGCGCGCGGGACCCGGCGGCGTGAAGAGAGGAACCCCCCGATGACGAGCGTGCGACCGCTCGTGCAGCGTCCCGCCTGGAAGGCGCTCGAGACCCACCACCGCGCGGTGCGCGACGTGCACCTGCGAAAGCTCTTCGCGGACGACCCGAAGCGCGGCGAGCGCATGGCGCTGGAGGCCGCCGGCCTCTACCTCGACTACTCCAAGAACCGCATCACCGACGAGACGCTCGAGCTGCTGCTCCGCCTCGCGGAGGAGTGCGGCCTGCGCGCGCGGATCGATGCGATGTTCCGCGGCGAGAAGATCAACTTCACGGAGAATCGGGCCGTGCTGCACGTGGCGCTGCGCGCGCCGCGGGGCGTGTCGATCCCGGTCGACGGCATCGACGTGGTGCCGCAGGTGCACGAGGTGCTGGACCGGATGGCGGCCTTCTGCGACCGCGTCCGGAGCGGTGCGTGGAAGGGCCACACCGGGAAGCGGATCCGCAACGTCGTGAACATCGGCATCGGCGGCTCCGACCTCGGCCCGGTGATGGCGTACGAGGCGCTGCGGCACTACAGCGAGCGCTCGATGGCCTTCCGCTTCGTCTCCAACGTCGACGGCACCGACTTCGCCGAGGCCACCCGCGACCTCGATCCCGCGGAGACGCTCTTCGTCGTCTCCTCGAAGACGTTCACCACGCTCGAGACGATGACCAACGCGCACACCGCCCGCGACTGGTCGCTGGCGGGGCTCGGCGGCGACGCGAAGGCCGTCGCCCGGCACTTCGTCGCGGTGTCGACCAATTCCGCGAAGGTGTCCGAGTTCGGCATCGATCCCGCCAACATGTTCGGGTTCTGGGACTGGGTGGGCGGCCGCTACTCGATGGACTCGGCGATCGGGCTCTCGACCATGCTCGCGGTCGGGCCCGAGGGGTTCCGCGCGATGCTCGCGGGCTTCCGGCAGATGGACGAGCACTTCCGCACGGCGCCCTTCGACCGCAACCTGCCGGTGCTGATGGGCTTGCTGGCCGTCTGGTACGGGAGCTTCTTCGGCGCCCAGACCGTCGCGGTGCTCCCCTACGAGCAGTACCTGAAGCGCTTCCCGGCCTACCTCCAGCAGCTCACGATGGAGAGCAACGGCAAGCACGTGACGCTCCAGGGCGAGCCGGTCGGCTGCGACACGGGCGCCATCTACTGGGGCGAGCCGGGGACCAACGGCCAGCACTCGTTCTACCAGCTCATCCACCAGGGCACGCGGCTCATCCCGTGCGACTTCCTGGCGTTCGTCCAGCCGCTGAACCCGCTCGGCCGGCACCACGACATGCTGCTCGCGAACGTCTTCGCCCAGACCGAGGCGCTGGCGTTCGGCAAGACGGCGGAGCAGGTGAAGGCCGAGGGCACGCCGGACGCGCTGGTGCCGCACCGCGTCTTCGAGGGAAATCGCCCATCGAACACGATCCTCGCCGAGCGCCTCACGCCCGAAGCGCTCGGCAAGCTCGTCGCGCTCTACGAGCACTCGGTCTTCACGCAGGGCGCGATCTGGAACATCGACTCGTTCGACCAATGGGGCGTCGAGCTCGGGAAGGTGCTGGCGCAGCGCATCATCCCCGAGCTCGAGGGGGCGCGCGAGCCGGAGCTCCGGCACGACAGCTCGACCAACGCCCTGATCCGCCGCTATCGGAAGCAGAAGCGCGCACCGTCGTGAGACCGGGTCGCTGCGCGACCCGGACGGGAGGAGAACGGGATGCAGCTCGGAATGATCGGACTCGGCCGCATGGGCGCGAACATGGTGCGGCGGCTGCTGAAGGGCGGCCACCAGTGCGTGGTGTTCGACCGCTCGCCCAAGACGGTCGGTGAGCTGGCGCAGGAGAAGGCGACGCCGTCGTCCTCGCTCGCCGACCTGGTGAAGAAGCTGGCCAAGCCGCGCGCGGTCTGGCTGATGGTGCCCGCGGCGGTGGTGGACGAGACGATCGGCGACCTGCTGCCCTCGCTCGAGCCCGGCGACGTCCTGATCGACGGCGGCAACTCGTACTACGTCGACGACATCCGCCGCGCCAAGGAGCTGCGCGCGAAGCAGATCCACTACGTCGACGTCGGGACGAGCGGCGGCGTGTGGGGCCTCGAGCGCGGCTACTGCATGATGATCGGCGGGGAGCCGGCGGTGGTGCGGCGTCTCGACCCGATCTTCGCGACGCTCGCGCCGGGAGCCGGCGACATCCCGCGCACGCCGGGCCGCGAGAAGGTCGGCGGCACCGCGGAGCAGGGCTACCTGCACTGCGGCCCGAACGGCGCGGGGCACTTCGTGAAGATGGTGCACAACGGCATCGAGTACGGCGTGATGGCGGCCTACGCCGAGGGCCTCGGCGTGCTGCGCGCGGCGAACGTGGGCAAGCAGAAGCGCGAGATCGACGCCGAGACGACGCCGCTGCGCGATCCCGAGCACTACCAGTACGACCTCGACCTGCGCGACATCGCGGAGGTGTGGCGCCGCGGCAGCGTGATCGCGTCCTGGCTGCTCGACCTCACCGCGGCGGCGCTCACCGAGGACCCCGAGCTCTCGAAGTTCGCGGGCCAGGTCTCCGACTCCGGCGAGGGGCGCTGGACGATCAAGGCCGCCATCGACGAGGCCGTGCCGGCGCCGGTCCTGACGACGGCTCTCTACGAGCGATTCAGCTCGCGCGGCGAGGCGGAGTTCCAGAACAAGCTGCTGTCGGCGATGCGCTACGAGTTCGGCGGCCACCTGGAGAAGCCGGCGAGCCGGTGACGCGCGCGCCGGAGCGGCGCAGCGCGGGCGCGGAGGGCGCCATCGAAGACGAATCGGGCAAGACGAAGCGTGTCCTGATCCTGGGCGGCGGCTTTGCCGGCGCCTACGCCGCGCTGCACCTGGAGCGCGAGCTCGCCGGCTCCGGCGTCGAGGTCGCGCTCGTCGCCCGCGAGAACTTCGTGCTCTTCACGCCGATGCTGCACGAGATCGCCGGCGCCGACGTCTCGGTCACCGACATCGTCCAGCCGCTGCGCGTGATGCTGCGCAAGACGCGCATCCTGGTCGCGGACGTCCAGGCGATCGACATCGAGAAGCGCCAGGTGCGCATCGCGCACGAGGGCCTCCCGCACGTGTACGACGTGCCGTACGACCAGCTCGTGCTGGCGCTGGGCGCGGTCACCAACTTCTACCGCATCCCCGGGCTGGAAGAGCACGCGCTCACGATGAAGACGCTCGGGGACGCGATCCTGGTCCGCAACCGCGCGATCGACGCGCTCGGCCTCGCGGACAACCAGATCGACGAGGCCCAGCGCCGAATCACCCTCACCGTGGTCGTCGCGGGCGGCGGCTTCGCGGGCACCGAGACCGCCGGCGCCGTGAACGATCTCCTGCGCGAGGCGATGAAGTTCTATCCGCGCCTCGATCCGTCGATGCTGCGCGTCGTCCTCGCCGACCCCGGCGACCACATCCTGCCCGAGCTCGGCGAGAGCCTGGGACGCTACGCCGCGAAGCGGCTGCAGGAGCGCGGCGTCGAGGTTCGGCTCGGCGCGCGCATCGCCGGCTTCGACGGCGAGCGGGTGACACTGGCCGACGGCCAGACGATCGAGAGCCGGATGCTGATCTGGACGGCGGGGATCACACCCGCGCCGCTGCTGTCGACCCTTCCGTGCCGGGCCGAGCGCGGTCGGGTCGTCGCCAACGAGCTGCTCCAGGTGCCGGGCTGGCCGGGGGTCTGGGCGCTCGGCGACTGCGCGCTGGTACCCGACGCGTCGAAGCCGGGCAAGTTCTGCCCGCCCACCGCCCAGCACGCCGTCCGCCAGGCGGCCGTGCTGGCCCGCAACGTCGCGGCCACCCTCCACGGCAGGCCCCTGCAGCCGTTCCGCTTCAAGATCCTCGGGCTGCTCGCCACGATCGGGCGGCGGACCGGCGTGGCCGAGATCCTGGGCTTCCGCTTCTCGGGGATCGTCGCGTGGTGGCTGTGGCGCGGCATCTACATCGGGAAGCTCCCCGGCTTCCAGAAGAAGGTCCGCGTCGTGATCGACTGGACGCTCGATCTCTTCTTCTCGAAGGACATCGTGCAGCTCCCGACCCTCCGCTCGCCCACTGTGTCCGAGCCCGAAGCGCCGCCGAGCGGCCCGCCGGTCAGGGTCGAGCGCGCGCCGACGCAGGAGGTGAGATGACGCCCCCCGATGCGGACCTGCTCTGCATCAACACCATCCGCACGCTGTCGATCGACGCGGTGCAGGCCGCACAGTCGGGCCATCCGGGGACGCCGATGGCGCTGGCGCCGCTCGTCTACACGCTCTGGAACCGGGTCCTGCGCTTCGACCCGCAGGATCCCATCTGGCCCGACCGCGATCGCTTCGTGCTCTCGAACGGGCACGCCTCGATGCTGCTCTGGTCGATGCTCCACCTGACCGGGACGCGCGCCGTGAACGCGGACTACGAGCGGCTCGGCGAGCCGTCCGTCACGCTCGACGACATCCGCCGCTTCCGCCAGCTCGGGAGCAAGGCGCCGGGCCATCCCGAGTACCACTGGGTCTCGGGCGTGGAGACCACCACCGGCCCGCTCGGGCAGGGGATTGCCACCAGCGTCGGGATGGCGATCGCGCAGAAGTGGCTCGCCAGCCGCTACAACCGGCCGGACTTCGCCGTCTTCGACTACGACGTCTACGCCGTCTGCGGCGACGGCTGCCTGATGGAGGGGGTCGGCTCGGAGGCCGCGTCGCTGGCGGGACATCTCGGCCTCGACAGCCTCTGCTGGATCTACGACAACAACCACATCACGATCGAGGGCAACACGCGCCTCGCCTTCACCGAGGACGTGGCGGCGCGCTTCCTCGCGTACGGCTGGAACGTGCTGCGCGTCGGCGACGCCAACGACGTCGACCGCATCGAGCACGCGCTGGGGATCTTCCGGGAGACGCGGGGGCGTCCGACGGTCATCATCCTGGACAGCCACATCGGCTACGGCTCCCCGCACAGGCAGGACACCGCCGCCGCACACGGCGAGCCGCTCGGCGAGGAGGAGGTCCGACTCGCCAAGCGCGCCTACGGCTGGCCCGAGGACGCGAAGTTCCTGGTTCCCGACGGCGTGCGCGAGCACTTCGCCGCGGGCATCGGCGCGCGCGGCGCCGCGCTGCGCCGCGCCTGGACGGAGCGCTTCGCGGCGTATCGCGCCGCGCATCCGGAGCTCGCGAGCGAGATCGACCAGATGCAGCGCCGCGAGCTTCCCGCCGGCTGGGACCGCGGCCTGCCCGTCTTCCCGGCCGACCCGAAGGGCATCGCGGGGCGCGACGCGTCGGGCCAGGTGCTGAACGTGCTCGCGCAGAACGTGCCGTGGCTCCTGGGAGGCTCCGCGGACCTCGGGCCCTCGAACAAGACGACGCTCAAGTATCCCGGAGCCGGCGACTTCCAGGCCGACAACCGCGGCGGCAAGAACCTTCACTTCGGGATTCGCGAGCACGCGATGGGCGCCATCGTGAACGGCCTCGCGCTCTCGAAGCTGCGTCCCTTCGGTGCGAGCTTCTTCATCTTCAGCGACTACGCGAGGCCTGCGATCCGCCTCGCCGCGCTGATGGAGCTGCCGAGCCTCTTCGTCTTCACCCACGACGCGATGGGTGACGGCGAGGACGGTCCGACCCACCAGCCCGTCGAGCAGCTCGCGTCGCTGCGCGCCATCCCCGGGCTCGTCACGCTGCGGCCGGGCGACGCCAACGAGGTGGTCGAGGCCTACCGCACGGTCCTGCAGCTCGCGCACCGGCCCGCCGTGCTCGCGCTGTCGCGGCAGCCCCTGCCCACCCTCGACCGTCGCACCTACGCGCCGGCCTCGGGCGTGGCCCGCGGTGCGTACGTGCTCGCGGATGCGCCCGGCGGCGCGCCCGCGGTCATCCTGATCGCCTCCGGAAGCGAGCTCAGCCTCGCCGTGGAGGCGCACCAGAAGCTGCTCGCCGATGGCATCCGCTCGCGGGTCGTGTCGATGCCGTCCTGGGACCTCTTCGAGGCGCAGGTGCAGGCCTATCGAGACAGCGTGCTGCCTCCGGCGATCCGTGCGCGCATCGCGATCGAGCAGGCGTCGACGTTCGGCTGGGAGCGCTACGTCGGTGCCGAGGGCCGCGTCGTCGGGATGCACACCTTCGGCGCCTCGGCGCCCCTCAAGGAGCTGCAGGAGAAGTTCGGCTTCGAGCCCGACCGCGTGATCGAGCTGGCGCGAGAGCTCGTCGGGAAGCCGCAGGACGGGCGCCCCGGCCCGGCGAGAGCAGGCGGAAGGTGATCGCGCAAGCGGGCACCAGGTAGGCGATCGACATCGGCACCCACATCAGCACGCCCGCCGCGGTCTGGTCGTCGAGCGGCGAGAGGCCGGCGATGCGCGGGACGCCCTCGTAGAACGGGTAGATCACGCGGTCCGAGAAGGTGAGGAGCGCGGCCAGCCCCGTGTTCTGCAGATCGGCGAGGAGCAGGTAGGGCACCATCGCCCAGCGCGGCCAGCGGCGGCGCGACGGCCACGGCTCGACCACGGGCCACCAGAAGAGGAGGCCGGCGGCGAGGAAGCTCGCATGCTCGACCACGTGCCAGGCCTCGACGCGGAGCGCGAGCTGGAAGGCGGCAGGCGTGTGCCAGCCCCAGGTCGCCACCGCCATGGCCGACCACCCCAAGGCGGGATGCGCGAGCAGAGCGCCGAGGCGGCGCACCGGCGGCCAGCGGACGATCTGGCCAGCGGCCGACCGCGCCGCGGCGGTCGGCAGCCCGCGCAGGAGCGGCAGCTTCGGGGCGCCGAGCAGCAGGAGCGGCGGCGCCAGCACCATCAGCAGCATGTGCTGCGCCATGTGCACGCAGAGCACGAGCGGCCCGAGCGTGTCGAGCGGGGAGGCGAGCGCGACGAAGAGCACCGCGAGCCCGCCGCCGAAGGCGGCGAGGCGCCAGCGCGGGAGGCGCGCCGGGATCCGCGCGTGGAGGGCTCGCCAGCCGCGCGCGTAGATCCATGCGGCGAGTGGCAGCGCGGTCGCGAGCGCCGGGCTGATCTCCCAGGGGCCGCTCCAGAGCTCGGCGGCCAGCGACACGGCTAGTTCCCGACGGGCGTGGCGCTCGCGTTTCGCGCCGGCACCTGCCCGGGCGGATGCAGCGTCTCGAGGAACGCGACGAGCGCCGTCACCTCGGACGGGCTCAGGTTCTTGCCGTACGCCGGCATGTTGCCACCGCCCTGGAGTACCTGGCGGATGAGCTGATCGCGCGTGAGGCGCGTGGCGACGCTGTCGAGCGCGGGTCCGCGCCGCCCGCCCTCGCCGCCGAGGGCGTGACAGTTGCGGCACTGCTTGGCCTGCACGATCAGCGCGCCCTGGATCTGGAGCGGGGAGCGGTCCTCCAGGTAGGGCGCCGGGGTCGGGAGCGCGCTCCACGCCTCCATCACCGGCGACCACGGCGCGAAGGTGCCGAGGTAGGTGAGGGTGCCCATCGTGAGCGCCAGCAGCACCACGGTGATCACGGCGAACGGCCGGCGGCGCCAGCTCTTCTCCCCGGTTCCCGAGAGGAAGGGGAGGGCGAACAGCAGCCCGATCGCCACCACCGGGCCGATCAGGATGAGCGGCGTCTCGACGCTCGGCGGGAGCAGGGCGAAGAGCGAGTAGATCCAGAGGAAGAAGAAGTCGGGCGCAGGTACCGTGTCGATGATCGCCGGGTCGGGCTGGCCGCCGGGGCCGATCGGACCGAACACCGCAGCGCAGGCGACGAGCGCCAGGATCACGATCCCCGCGAAGACCACGTCGCGCTGGGCGGCGTCCGGGAAGAAGCGCACGCCGTCCGCGTGCACCTGCTCCTCGTAGCGTTGCCGGTACGTCACGCGATCCACCAGCCTGCCCGGCATCGGCCACTCGTTGATCCCGAGCCGGAGCACCAGGAGCAGGTGCAGGCCGACCAGCGCCAGGAGCGCGCCCGGGATCACGAAGACGTGCAGCGCGAAGAAGCGCGACAGCGTGGCGCCCGCGATGATCGGGCCGCCGAGCAGCATGTGGACGACGCGCGATCCGACGAGCGGCATGCGTCCCGCGATCGACGCGCCGATGCCGAGGCCCCAGTAGGCGTCCTGGTCGAAGCGCAGCACCTGGCCGGTGAACGCCATCCCGAGCGTCATGAGCAGCAGGAACACGCCGACCGTCCAGGTGAGCTCGCGCGGATACTTGAAGGCGCCGAACAGGAACACCTGCACCATGTGCACCAGCACCAGCGCGACCATGAAGTTCGAGCCCCAGCCGTGCAGCGCGCGCAGGAACCAGCCGAGCGGGACCTCGGTGTCGAGCTGGACCAGGCTCGTCCAGGCGTCGTTCGCCGACGGCGTGTAGACCGTCGCCAGGCAGATCCCGGTCACCACCTGCAGGACGAAGACGACGAGCGACGCGCTGCCGAACACGTACCACCAGCTCGCCGTGTTGCGAGGGACGGCGTGCGTGGCGACGGCGCCGACCTGCGCGCCGAGCCCCGTGCGCTCCTCGAGCCATGCGCCGACGGCGCGCAGCGCCCGGCCCGCCGAGCTCGCGGGCGACCGGCTCACACCGGCTCCGAGAGCGTCGGCAGCTCGCCGCCGCGCACCCAGAGCTGTCCGCGCTCGACCTTGTGTTGGTACTCGAAGAGGCCGCGCGGCGGCGGACCCGAGGCACGCGAGCCGTCCGCGTAGTAGACCCCGCCGTGGCAGGGGCACATGAACAGGCCCGACTCCGGGAACCAGCGCACCGGGCAGCCGAGGTGCGCGCAGTTGATGGCGAACACCTGGAAGCTGTCGCCCGCGATGCGGCGGACCCAGCACGGGACGTTGGCCGTCTCGCCGTCCCACGGCTGCACGAACGGGTTCCGGTAGACGGCGAGCCGCGTCTCGCTCTCGGGAAAGTCGGCGAGCGAGCCGAGCGGGATCCATGCCTGCCGCGCGAGCCGCCGGACCGGAGAGAACAGGAAGCCGACCACCGGGATCGCGAAGAGCGCCGCGGCGACGCTGGAGAGCGTCACGCCGAGCGTCAGCAGGAAGCCGCGCCGCGAGACGGGCGGCACCGCCCCGTTCGGCCGTCTGGGATCAGCCATCGTCGCGACCTCTCTTCACCGTCCGCGCCGGGTAGGGCTGCCCCGGAAACTCCGGACGCTGCGCGGCCAGCCAGGCGACCACGTCGGCGATGTCGGCGTCGGACATCGGCGCGCGCGCGCCGTCGCCGCGCCAATCGGGCATGCCGAGGGCGGGCCGGCCCACGACGACCGCCGTCCGGAGAGACTGGTCGCTGACCAGCCCGAGGTAGGAGCCGTCGACGACCGAGCCGCCGCGCGCGCCTCCCGAGCCCGTCGGGCCGTGGCAGGACGCGCAATGGGTCGCGTACGACCGGGCGCCGGAGATCGCGTCGCCGGACTGTGTCGAGTAGGGAGGCGGGCGGACGCCGCCGAGCGCCTCGGGGCGTCCCCAGCGCGTCCGCATACCGTCGACCAGGATGCCGATCTGCGCGTCGGTGAGGCTGCCGCCCGCGCTCCTCGCGAAGGCCGGCATCGCCGTGCCCGGCACGCCGCCCGACGTCACGGCGCGTAGCGTCGCGTCGTCGGCGAACGCCAGGTAGACGGGGTCCGCCAGCGCCACGGCCGCCCCCGGGCGCCTCTCGTCGCCGTGGCAGCCGGCGCAGTTCGCTGCGTAGAGCGTGGCGAAGTCCGCCACCTGCGACGGCCGCAGCGGACGCGACCCTGGCTGCGGGCGGCCCGGAAGCCGGTCGCATCCCGCGGCGAGCAGGACGGCGAGGGCCACGGCGAGCGCGCGCGGGATCATCGCGGATCCTGCGTGTCGAGGCCCGCGCGCTGCGCGAGGGGCTCGTGCTGGAAGGTGGCGATGCGGTGGGAGCGGGCGACCACCAGCCCCGCGACCATCCCGAAGGCGATCTGCGAGGCGAGGAACCACGGCCACTCGATCCGCTGGTTGAGCGCCGGATTGATCAGGTCGAGCGTGGCGGCGAGCAGCCCCGTCCACAGAAGCGGCGCCACCAGACCTCCCCACCACGCCGGATGCCAGGGGAACATCGGGAGGAGCGCGCCGTAGAGCAGCCCGACCAGCAGCGAGAGCACCGCGTGGATCACGAGCGCGAGGACGAGCCCCTCGGCGTTGAACGCCCGGAGCGCCTCGGGGCTCGCGTTGCTGAGCGTGGCCGAGCCGGCGGCCGCGAGCAGGTTGATCGTGTACCAGAGGCTCCCGTGATTGATGAGCCCGTGGAGCACCGCCAGCGCCGCCATCGCGACGCCGCCCGCGATGCCGCCGCGGATCCCCGCCGAGAGGGGATACACGGCGACGGGTAGCCGCGCGCGGTTCGGCGCAGCGAGGGGGGAGCGGCGCCCGACCGCGCGCGCCGACGGCGCGACCGGGCGCGGAGCCCGCTCGAGCGCCGCGGGCACGTGCCGTTCGTGCGGGAGCACCTCGCGGAACCAGCCGACCGCCCCCGCCACCACGAGGATCGCGCCGACGGCGCTCGTCACGGCGCTCGTCACGAGCCCGGCGAGGACCAGCGTCAGGCCGACCGCCAGCAGGAGCGGCGCCGGCGTGGACGCGGGCACGTCGATGCGGCCCTGCGATCGCCGGCGCTCTGCGTCCATCAGCGGCCCACCACGTAGACGACCAGGAACACCACGACCCAGACCGCGTCGACGAAGTGCCAGTAGAGCGAGAGCACCTCGGCGCGGCCCGCGTGCTCGGCCTTGACGTGGCCTCCGAGCGACAGGACGAAGACGGTGGTGAGCATCGTGAGGCCGACGATCACGTGCGAGGCGTGCAGTCCGACCAGGGCGTAGAAGGTCGTTCCGAAGAGGTTGGTGCGGATCGTGAGGCCTTCCTGGTAGATCAGCCGGTACCACTCCCGGCCGGTCCCGGCGAGGAAGAGCGCCCCGAGCACGATCGTCAGGAACCACCAGAGCGAGAAGGTCTGGAGACGGGCGCCGCGCAGCGCCCGCACCGCGAGGTGGATCGTCACGCTGCTCGACCAGAGCAGGATCGAGACCGCGACGGGGAGCCGCAGCACCTCGCGCGGCGTGGGCCCGCCGAGGCTCTTGCCGAGGTAGTAGAGATAGGCGGCGACGAAGATGGTGAAGACCGCCGTCTCGGCCGTGATCAGGGCCAGGATCGCCACCCGGCCGCGATCCGGCAGGCGCCACTCGAGCGCGGCGGTGTCGGTCGCGACGCTCACTCGTATCTCCAGTCGGGATCGTCCGGGTGCTTCAGATCCCACAGCGGCCGCCGGCTCCGCACCTCGGGCAGGACCTCGAAGTTGTAGGCGGGAGGCGGCGACGAGGTCGACCACTCGAGCGTCCAGGCGTCCCACGGATCGTCGCCGGCCTCGGCGCCGCGGGCCAGCGAATAGACCACGTTCACCAGGAAGAACGCGATCGCGGCCCCCTGGAAGATCACGCCGGCCGAGGAGATCTGGTTCCAGATCTCGAAGCCGCGCCCCGGCTCGTAGGTGTAGATGCGGCGCGGCATGCCGGCGAGCCCGGCGAAATGCTGCGGCAGGAAGGTCATGTTGAAGCCGATCACGAGCAGCCAGAAGTGCCAGCGCCCGAGCGTCTCGTCGAGCATGCGCCCGGTCGCCTTCGGGAACCAGTAGTAGATCGCGGCGAAGATCGTGAAGAGCAGCCCGCCGATCAGCACGTAGTGGAAGTGGGCGACGACGAAGTAGGAGTCGGTGAGCTGCCAGTCGAAGGGCGCGCAGGCGAGCATGACGCCCGTGAGCCCCGCGCACAGGAACTGGAACAGGAACGCGATGCAGAACAGCATCGGCGTGGCGAAGCGGATCTTGCCTCCCCACATGGTGGCGATCCAGTTGAAGATCTTGATGCCGGTCGGCACCGCGACGAGCATGGTCGAGACCGCGAAGAAGGTGTTGGCGGCCGGCGTCATCCCGACCGCGAACATGTGGTGCGCCCAGACGGAGAGGCTGATGAAGCCGATCGCCACGCTCGCCGCGACCATGATCGGGTAGCCGAAGATCACCTTGCGCGAGAAGACCGGGATGATCTCCGAGGCGAACGCGAAGCCCGGCATGATCAGGATGTACACCTCGGGGTGTCCGAAGATCCAGAAGAAGTGCTGCCAGAGCACCGCCGACCCGCCGGCCTGGCTGTCGAAGAAGTGGGCGCCCAGGAAGCGGTCGAGCAGGAGCATGATCTGCGCCGCCGTGAGCGGCCCGATCGCGATCAGGATCAAGCCGGCCACCACGAAGTTGAGCCACACGAGGAGCGGCATCTTGCCGAGCGTCATCCCGCGGCAGCGCATGCACAGCGTGGTCGCGATGAGGTTGATCGCCGTCCCGATCGAGCCGATGCCGCTCACCAGGATCGCGAGGTTCCAGTAGTCGGTGCTGTTGCCGGGAGAGAAGGCCCGCTCGGTGAGGGGGGCGTACGCGAACCAGCCGACGTCCGGCGCGGCGCTGCCGCCGAAGAGCCCCTCCGCGGCGAGGAAGCTCGAGTAGAGCAGGAGCCCGCCGAAGAGCGACATCCAGAACGAGAAGGCGTTGAGCCGCGGAAACGCCATGTCGCGCGCGCCGATCATGAGAGGCACGAGGTAGTTGGCGAACCCCAGGATGATCGGCATGCCCACGAAGAACACCATGGTCGTGCCGTGCAGCGTCATCAGGCGGTTGAAGGTCTGCGGCGAGACGAAGTCGTTCTCGGGGACCGCGAGCTGGATGCGCATGGCCGTCGCCTCGAGCCCGGCGACGACGAAGAACAGGAGGCCCGACGCGATGTACATCAAGCCGAGGCGCTTGTGGTCGACGCTGACGGCCCACTCGTGCAGCCGCGACGGCAGCGAGGAGCGCCCGGCGGCGGATCCCGCAGCTGCGAACGTCGGATCGACTGTCGCCATCGTCGCCCTCGCTACCGCAGCGTCACCAGATAGTCCACGAGAAGATCCACGTCCCGGTCGTCGAGCTTCATCGCCGGCATCCGCGCGCCCGGCTTCACGTGATCGGGATCGGCGATCCACGCGCGCAGCGACGCCCGGTCCAGCGCGACGTCGCTCGCGGCCAGCGTGCTGCGGCTCATCAGGTGCGTGAGGTCCGGGCCGAAGCGGCCCGTCGCGACGGTTCCCCGCACGCTGTGGCAGTTGATGCACGCGGTCGTCTCGAACACCCGGCGCCCGGCCGACGCGCCGGGGTCGGCCGCGGCGGGCTTCTGCTGTGCCGCCACCCACCGCGCGTAGTCCTCGGGCGACTCGGCCACCACGCGGAGCAGCATATGCGCGTGCTGGGTGCCGCAGTACTCCGCGCACTGGCCGAGGTACACGCCGGGCTCGCGCGGCGCGATCCACATGCGGTTGTGTCGGTTCGGGATGAGGTCGGTCTTGCCGGCCAGCCGCGGGACCCAGAAGCTGTGGGCGACGTCCGCCGACTCGAGGGAGAGCGCGACGGCTCCGGCGCCGGCCCTGTCGCTCACCGGCACATGCAGCTCGTTGGCGGTCGCGATGCCGAGCTCCGGGTAGCGGATCTCCCACCACCACTGATGCCCGACCACCGTCGCCTCGATGGCGCCCGCTGGCATCACGGCGGCCTGCACGTCGTAGATCGTGCGCGCGGTCACGAGGCACAGCACGACGACGATGAGAACCGGGACCACCGTCCACGCCAGCTCGATCTGATCGCTGCCGTAGACCTGCGGCGGCTCGCTGCCGTCGTCGTCGGGACGGCGGCGGAAGCGGACGACGCCGTACACCAGGAGCGCCGTCACGACCGCGAAGATCCCGGCGGTGACGAGCAGCACCAGCGTCGCGACGCGCAGCGAGGCGTCGGCGGGGGCCGATACCGGCGAGAAGACGCTCAGCCGATCGGCCGCCGCCGCGGAGGCGGCGAGCGAGGCGGTGACGAACCCGAGCGCTGCGTATCGAACCGGGCGAGGGGTGGCTCGGCGCGGGCTCACGAGAGAGTCGTAGCCGAGCCGCGCGGAGGGCGCGAACGGCCGCGACGCGCTTCGTCCTTCCAGAGCAGGAAGCCGCCGCGGAACGCGTTGTCGTTGTCGCCGAGGCGCGCGCCCTTCGGCGCGCGCTTGAGCAGCTTGGCGTTGCCGCCGCCGAGCACGACGTAGTCGGCCTCGACGGCGGCCTGGAGGCGTTCCACCACGTCGCCCACCGCCTGCCGCCAGCGCTTCTTGCCGAGGCGCCGGAGGCCGCGCAGCCCGACGTAGTCCTCGTAGGTCCTCCCCTTCTTGTACGGGAGGTGCGCGAGCTCGAGCGGCTCGAGCCGGCCGTCGACGATCATGGCCGAGCCGAGCCCCGTGCCGAGGCCGAGGAACAGCATGCGGCCGCCCTGGTAGCTGCCGAGGGCCTGCATGGCGGCGTCGTTGACGATCCGCACCGGCTTGCCGAAGGCCTTGTCGAAGGCGAAGCCGACCCAGCCGCCGCCGAGGTTCTTGGGATTCACGACGGGCTTGCCGTGAAGCACGGGTCCGGGATAGCCGAGCGACACCGCGTCGTAGCGCCAGTCGGCGGTGAGCTTCTTCACCGCGGCCACCATGCCGCGCGCCGTCATCGCGGGCCCCGACTCGATCTTGCGCGGCACGCGCGTTCCGCTGAGAAGCACCTTCACGTGCGTGCCGCCGACGTCGACCGCGAGGATCCTCACTTCGAAGCCTCCGGTGCGTGCCAGCCCCCAACCTTCGCGGTCAGCCGGTTGGCCTCCGAGGGACCCCAGGTTCCCGGCTCGTACTCGTGCAGCGGCGTCTCCTCGCCGAGGATCGGCTCGACGATCGACCAGGCGGTCTCGACGGCATCCTGGCGCGTGAAGAGCGTCGCGTCGCCGGCCATCGCGTCGCCGAGCAGGCGCTCGTAGGCGTCCATCTCGTCACCCTCCGGATGATGCACGAGGGAGAGCTCCACCGGCTCGCCGACCATCTTCTCGCCCGGCTGCTTCACGCGAGCGCCGAGCGCGATCACCACCTCCGGGCTCAGGCGGAAGCGAAAGTAGTTCCCCTGATGCGGAAGCGGCCGCGCCAGCGGTGGGCGGCGCAGCGCGACGCGCACCTCGGTGGTCGTCACCGGCAGGCACTTGCCGGCGCGGATGAAGAACGGGACGCCCTCCCATCGCCAGGAGTCGACCTCGAGGCACACCGCGGCGAAGGTCTCCACCTTGGAGTCGGGCGCCACGCCCGGCTCCTTGCGGTAGCCCTTGAACTGCCCGCGCACGAGGTCTGCCGGATCGAGCGGCTTGATGGTGCGGAACACCTTGACCTGCTCGTCGCGCACCGCCTCGTGGTAGGTGCTCGCCGGCGGCTCCATCGCCAGGAAGCCCACCACCTGGAGCATGTGGTTCTGCACGACGTCGCGGATCGCGCCGGCCTCCTCGTAGAACTTCCCGCGCCCGGCGACGCCGAAGCTCTCCGCCATCGTGATCTGGACGCTGCGCACGTAGTTTCGGTTCCAGATCGGCTCGAGGAAGGAGTTGCCGAACCGGAAGAAGAGCAGGTTCTGCACCGGCTCCTTGCCGAGGTAGTGGTCGATGCGGAACACCGCCGACTCGTCGAACACGCTGTGGAGCGTCTGGTTGAGCGCCCGCGCCGAGGCGAGGTCGCGGCCGAACGGCTTCTCGAGGATCACGCGCGCGCCGGCGGACGATCCCGTCGCCTTCGGGGCGCAGCCCGAGCGGCCGAGACCCTGCACCGCGGTCGCGAAGAGGCTCGGCGGGATGGCGAGGTAGTGCGCGGGCGACGTCGCGCTCCCGAGCGCCTTCTTGAGCGCCGCGAAGGTGGCGGCGTCGCCGTAGTCGCCGTCGATGTACCGGAGCTGCGCCGAGAGCTTCGCGAAGGCGGCCGCGTCGACGCCACCGCCGTGCTCGGTCAGGCTCGCGCGCGCTCGCTCGCGGAGCTGGTCGAGCCCCCAGCCGGCCTTGGCGACGCCGATCACCGGGACGTCGAGGTGCCCGCGCTGGATCATCGACTGCAGGGCCGGGAAGATCTTCTTGTAGGCGAGGTCGCCGGTGGCGCCGAAGAACACGAATGCGTCGGAACGGGGGGCATCCATCGCTCAGCTCCTCCGGCCGCGGCCGCCGTCGCCTTCGAGCATCCGGCGGGCAGCGCGCAGCTCCTTGCGCATGGCGTCGTCGACCTCGGGGTAGCGCGGGTCGAGCTCGTCGAGCGCGTCGACCACCGCGGCGGCGACCACCAGGCGCGTGAACCACTTGTGGTCGGCGGGCACCACGTACCAGGGCGCATGCTCGGTGCTGGTATGCCGGATCGTGTCCTCGTAGGCGCGCTGGTACTCCTTCCAGTGCTCGCGCTCCCGCATGTCGGAGAGCGAGAACTTCCAGTTCTTCGCCTGCTCCTCGAGGCGGGCCAGGAAGCGGCGCTTCTGCTCCGCCTTCGAGACGTGCAGGAAGAACTTGCGCACTGCGATCCCGTTGTGCACCAGGTAGCGCTCGAACGCGTTGATCTGATCGAAGCGCCGCCGCCAGACGTGCTTGTCGACCAGCTCGGTGGGGATCTTCTGGCGCTCCAGGATCTCGGGGTGCACGCGCGTCACGAGCACCTCCTCGTAGTACGAGCGGTTGAAGATCCCGATGCGGCCGCGCTCGGGCACCCGGGTCGCGCACCGCCACAGGTAGTCGTGGTCGAGCTCCTCGGCGGAGGGCGCCTTGAAGCTGTGCACCTCCACGCCCTGCGGATTCACGCCCGACATCACGTGCTTGATCGTGCTGTCCTTGCCCGCCGCGTCCATCGCCTGGAAGATCAGGAGCAGCGCCCAGCGGTCGGCCGCCCAGAGCTTCTCCTGCATCTCGGCCAGCAGAGCGACCCCGCGGGCGAGCATCTCCTTCGCCCGCTGCGTCTCCTCCGACTCGATGCCGCCGGTGTCGCCTGGGTCGACGTCGGCGAGGCGGAAGTGGCGCGGGCGGTCGATGCGATAGCGCCGCGAGAACGAGCGAGCGCGCTTCTCCAGCGACAAGGGCGCCTCCCATCACGGTCGGAGCGGCGTCGGAACGCCCGGCTGCGGTCCTTCCTGGTTCCAGCCCCCGCCGAGCGCCTTGTAGAGCTGTACCACGGCGAGGAGCTGGTCGCGCTCGGCCTCGGCGAGCGCGATCTCGGCCGGAAAGAGCTGCTGCTCGGCGTCGAGCACCTCGACGTAGGTCGAGAGGCCGCCGACGTACCGGACCTTCGCGATGCGCACGGACTCGGTGAGCGCCTTCACCTCGCGCTCGAGCTGCTCGCGCTGGAGCGCGACCTTCTCGCGGGCGGTGAGCGCGTCGGACACGTCCGAGAGCGCCGTCAACACCGTCTGCTGGTACTGGAACACCGACGCCTGATCGGCGGCCTTGGCCGCCTCCCAGGTGTACCAGGTCTGCCCGAAGGTGAAGATCGGCCCGACCGCCTGCCCGGCCAGCGCCCAGGTCTCGGCGCCGGACTTCAGGATCTGCGAGAGGTCGGTGCTCACGCCGCCGCGGAAGGCGGTGGTGAGGCCGATGCGCGGGAAGAAGTCGGCGAAGGCGGCGCCGATCTCGGCGTTCGCGGCGACCAGGTTCTGCTCGGCCTCGATCAGGTCGGGGCGCCGCTCGAGGAGCTGCGAGGGGATGCCGGCCGGGACATCGGGCGGGAGCGCCTGGTCCGAGAGGGCGGCGCCGCGCGGGATCGGGCCCGGCGGCCGGCCGAGCAACACGGCGAGCTGGTTCTCCTTGGCGACGATGCGCTCCTCGGTGAGCGGAACCGTCGCGGCCACCTGGGCCAGAGCAGCTTCGCCGCGGAGCGGATCCAGGAGCGAGGCGACGCCGCCCTGATATTGGCGCGTGAAGAGCTCGTAGGTCTCCTGGAACGACTTCACGTTGCGGTTCGAGATCTCGAGCGCGAGGTCGAGCTCGCGCAGCTCCAGGTACGCCTGCGCGACGCCGGTCACCAGCGACAGAACGACACCGCGCCGCACCGCGTCGGTCGCCAGCATCTGCGCGCGGGCCGCCTCGGTGGCGCGCCGGATGCGGCCCCAGACGTCGACCTCCCACGCGACGTTCAAGAGCGCCAGATAGGAGCTTCCGGTCGGAATCGGGAAGGTCGTCGGCGTGCCGAGGATGCTGTTCTTGCCGCGCGCGGCGTCGGCCTCGTAGCCGGCCTGCGGGAAGAGCTCGCCCCGCTGCACCGCCGCCGCGTCGCGCGCCTGCTCGACGTTGGCGACCGCCGTCTGCAGGTCGTGGTTGTTCGCGAGCGCCTCGCGGATCAGCCCCTGGAGCACGTCGTCCTTGAAGACCTCCCACCACGGGAGATCGGCCATCGACGCCTGCTGCTCGGGCGTGTCGCGGAAGGTTGGCGTGGTCGGGAGCTCCGGGCGCCGGTAGTTGGGACCGACGGCACAGCCGAGCGAGAACGCCAGCACGGCGCAAACCGCGGACCGCAGGATCACTCCCGGCCTCCGGCCACCGGCACGCTCTCCGGCGCCGGCGCCGGCGGGGGGGTCGGGTGCTCCTGCCCGCGGCTCGCGAGGCGCTCGACCACGTAGAAGGACACGGGGATCAGGAAGATCGCGATCAGCGATGCGGCGAGCATCCCGCCGAACACCGCGGTTCCCATGATGCGCCGCGACTGCGCGCCCGCGCCCGTCGCGGTGACGAGGGGCACGACGCCCAGGATGAAGGCGAAGGCGGTCATCAGGATCGGCCGCAGGCGGAGCCGCGCGCCGGCGAGCGCGGCGTCGACGAGGCTCTTTCCGCCCTCGAGCTCGAGCTTGCAGAACTCGACGATCAGGATCGCGTTCTTGGCGGCGAGCCCGATCAGCATGACCAGCCCGATCTGCGCGAACGTGTCGCTCTCGAAGCGGCGATACCAGAGCGCCGCGAAGGCGCCGAACACCGCGATCGGCACCCCGAGCAGCACGCTGAAGGGGAGCGACCAGCTCTCGTACTGGGCCGCGAGGATCAGGAACACGACGAGCAGGGAGAGGGCGAAGATCGCGCTCGCCGGGACGCCTTGCTGGGCGACCTTCTCCTGGAACGACATGCCGCTGTACTCGTAGCCCATGTCGGAGGGCATGTTCTGCGCGAAGACCTGCTCGAGCGCCCGCATCACCTGCGCCGAGCTGAAGCCGGGGCGCGCTGCGACGTTGATCTGTGCCGAGCGGTGCTCATTGAACCGAATGGTGAACTCGGGGCCCGAGGCGTCCTTCATCGAGACGAGGGCCGCGAGCGGAACCGACTGCTTCTGCCCGTTCAACACGTAGAACTGGCCCATGTTCTCGGCGCGCGTGCGGAACTCGCCCTCGGCCTGGATGTAGACCTGCCAGGTGCGGCCGAAGCGGTTGAAGTAGTTGATGAAGGCACCGCCCATGAAGGCCTGGAGCGTCTGGTAGACGTCGGCGAGCTTGACGCCCTGCTTCAGCACCTTGTCGCGATCCACGTCGGCGAAGACCTGCTGCACGCTCGGGATCAGCGTGGTGGTGGCCCGCGCGATCTCGGGCCGCTCGCTCGCGAGCTGCAGGAAGCGACGGGTGTTCTCCGCCAGGTAGGCGATGTCGTGGCCGCCCTTGTCCTCCAGCATGAAGGTGACGCCGCCCGAGGTGCCGACCCCCGGGATCGCCGGCGGCGGGAACGCGAAGGCGACGGCTTCGGGCAGCTTCGCCAGCTCGCCGTTGATGTGCCGCATGATCGCGGGGTACTGCTCCTCGGGCTTCTTGCGCTCGGACCAGGGCTTGAAGGTGACGAAGAAGAAGGCGCTGTAGGTGTTGTAGACCTGCGAGAGCAGGCTGAACCCGACGACCGTGTTGTAGCTCTGCACGCCCGGCGTGTGCGCGAGGAGGTCCTCCACCTGCCGGCACACCGCGTCGGTCCGCTGGAGCGACGCGGCATTCGGGAGCTGTACGCCGAGGTACAGGTAGCCCTGGTCCTCGTCGGGGAGGAAGCCGCCGGGCAGGCGTGAGCCGATCAGGCCGGCGAGCACCGTGAAGATGCCGAGCAGCAGCATGGCGCGCACCGACTTGCGGATCAGCACGTGGCACCAGTCGACGTAGCCGTCGGTGGCACGGCCGAAGACGCGGTTGAACCAGCGGAAGAAGGCGCCGAGCGGGCCGCGCGACTCCTTCTTCGGGCGCAGCAGCAGCGCCGCCAGGGCGGGCGAGAGCGTGAGCGCGTTGAACGCCGAGAGGATCACCGACACGGCGATCGTCACGGCGAACTGCTGGTACAGGCGGCCCGTGATTCCCGGGATGAAGGCGGTCGGAATGAAGACGGCCGAGAGGATCAGGGCGATCGCGATCACCGGCGCCGACACCTCGGACATCGCCTTCAGCGTGGCGTCGCGCGGCGAGAGCCCCTTCTCGATGTGGTGCTCCACCGCCTCCACGACGACGATCGCGTCGTCGACCACGAGGCCGATCGCCAGCACCAGGCCGAACAGCGAGAGCGTGTTCACCGAGAAGCCGAACAATGGGAAGAGCGCGAAGGTGCCGACCAGCGACACCGGCACCGCGAGCAGTGGGATCAGCGTGGCGCGCCAGCCCTGCAGGAACACGAAGACGACGAGGATCACCAGCACGATCGCCTCGAAGAGCGTCTTCACGATGTCCTGGATGCCCTCGCTCACCGCGAGCGTCGTGTCGAGCGAGGTGACGTAGTCGAGGTCCTTCGGGAAGCGCTTCTTCAGGTCCTCCATCAGCGCCGTCGCCTTGTGCATCGTGTCGAGCGCATTCGAGCCGGGCGTCTGGTAGATCGCGATGATCGCCGAGGGCTTGCCGCTGAGCCGGCCCCGCACGTTGTAGGTCTGCGCGCCGAGCTCGACGCGCGCGACGTCCCGGAGCCGGATTACCGAGCCGTCTGGCGTCGCCCGCACCACGATGTTCTCGAACTGCTCCTGCGTGACCAGCCGGCCCTGGGCGCGGACCGTATAGGTGAACTCCTGGCCCGGCGGAGCCGGCTCGCTGCCGACCTGGCCAGCGGGGTTCACCGTGTTCTGCTGCTTGATCGCCGAGACGATCTCGGGGACGGTGATGCCGCGCTGGGCGAGCACGTCGGGACGCACCCACATGCGCATGGCGTACTGGCCGGCGCCGAAGATCGAGACCTGCCCGACGCCCGGGACCCGCGTCATCGGATCGTTGATGTTGATGAAGCCGTAGTTCGCCAGGAACTGCGCGTCGTAGGTGCCGTTCGGCGAGTAGAGCGAGAACAGCGCGAGCGGGCTCGTCGTCGACGTCTTGGTGGTGACGCCGTAGTCGCGCACCTCGGCGGGAAGCTGGGACTCCGCCTGCATGTAGCGCATCTGCGTCAGCACCTGGTCGATGTTGGCGTTGGTGCCGACATCGAAGTTCACGTAGAGCGTGGTGGCGCCCGCATTGGTGTTGACCGAGTACATGTAGATCGAGCCGTCGACGCCGCTCATCTGCTGCTCGATCGGGGTGGCGACGGCGGCCTCGGTGGTGAGCGCGTCGGCTCCGACGTAGGTCGCCGAGAGCTGGATCGCGGGCGGCGCGATGTCCGGGAACTGAGCGACCGGGAGCCCGAGCAGCGAGACGGTGCCCACCAGCGTCATCAGGATGGCGATCACGATCGCCACGATCGGCCGGCGGACGAAGAACGCGGACATCGAGCTAGGTCCCGGCCTTCTCGGCGGAGGCGGCCTTGTTCGCGGGCGGCCTGTCGGCGGGCTCGCGCCGCTCCGCGTCGCCTCGCGGAACGGGCGCCGCCGGGGCCTCGGGCGGCGTCGTGGCCGCGGTCTGCGCGGGCGGCGCGCCCGCGAGCTCGGGCGGCGCGGGCTTCGGCGCCACCACCATGCCCTGCCGCACCTTCTGCAATCCCTCGACGATCACCCGGTCGCCGGCCGCGACGCCCTGATCGATCACCTGCAGCGTTCCCCAGATGGGGCCGGCGCGGACGCTGCGGACGTCGACCTTGTCCTCGGCGCCCACCACCGCGAGCTGCTTGGTGCCCTGCAGGTCGCTGACCGCGCGCTGCGGGACGACGAGCGCGCCCCGGCGGAGCTCCGTCTCGACGCGGATGCGCGCGAACTGGCCGGGACGCAGATACGCGTCGGGGTTCGGGAACACGCCCTTCACCGTGATCGTCCCGGTGCGCGGGTCGACCGCGCGCCCGGCGGGATAGCCGGTGCCGCGGTGCGGGTAGATGCTGCCGTCGGCGAGCACGAGCTGGAGCGAATCCTTGCGGAAGCTCCCGCTGCGCACGGCCTCTAGGATCTGCGGCGCGAAGCGCAGGTAGTCCTGCTCGGAGAGCGGGAACGACACCTTCATCGGGTCGAGCTGCGAGACGTCGGTCAGCGGCTTCGAGTCGTTCGGGCCGACCATGTCTCCGAGCTGTGCCTGCGCGAGCCCCACGATCCCGTCGACGGGCGAGCGGATCTCCGTGAAGCCGAGATCGATCTTCGCCTTCTCGACCGCCGCCTGCGCCGCCTGCACCGAGCCGCGTGCCCCGAGCTCGCGCTGGACGGCGTTGTCGTACTCCTGCTGGCTGACGGCGCCTTGCTTGACGAGCGGCGTGTAGCGGACCACGTCGAGATGATTGCGCTGGAGATCGGCTTGCATGAGGGCGAGCTGGCCCCGGGCCTGGTCGAGCGCCGCCTGGAACGGTCTTGGGTCGATGCGGAAGAGCAGCTCTCCCGTCTTGACGATCTGACCCTCCTCGTAGTTCCGCGAGATCAGGTAGCCGGTGACCTGGGCGCGCACCTCGGCGTCGACGAATCCCTCGGTGGTGCCGAGCCACTCGGAGACCACGGGGACGTCGCGCGTCGCGACCTCGACCACCAGCACCTCGGGCGGAGGCGCCTCCGGGGCCGCCGAGCGGCCGCAGCCCCCGAGCGCCGCCAGCAGGAGCACGACCGCGCCGGCGCGATGCGGATCGGGTGACAGCTCGAGCGGCACGACTCCTCCTCGGCCTGCACCGACTGGAGCGGATCATAGGCGGGGCGGGGACCGTGGCAAGCGAGGTGTCACCGTCGAGCGCTTGAAGCGAGCGATGCGCTCCGCCACCATGCCGTCGCGCGATGAAGGATCTTCTCAAGGAGCGCGAGCGCGGCTTCGAGGCCGACTACTTCCGCAAGCAGGATGAGGAGCTCCTCGCAAAGATGCGGGAGCGGGCTCGCCTGCAGGAGGTGGCGCAGGCCCTGGCCGACAAGCTCCGCGTGGACGACGCGGAGCTGCTGAACCGCGTCGCGGCGCTCGGGCTGACGCGCGAGACGGGGCCGGCCATCCTGCTCGCGCCCCTGGTCCAGGTCGCCTGGGCCGAAGGCGAGGTGACACACCGCGAGCGCGAGGTGGTCCTCGAGATCGCGGCCGCGCGCGGCATCGAGGCGGGATCGCCGCCGCGCGCGCAGCTCGAGGCGTGGCTCTCGCATCGCCCGTCGGACGCGCTGTTCGAGACGGCGCTCGAGGTGATGAAGGCAGGGCTCGCCGTGTTCCCCCAGGACGAGCGGGACCGGCGGATCCGTGAGATCGTCGCCGGCTGCCGGCGCGTCGCCGAGGCGTCGGGCGGCACCCTCGCCAAGCTCCTCGGCCTGGGCACCGGCGTCGGCGACGAGGAGGCGGCCGTCCTCGACGCCATCGGCGAGAAGCTGCGCGCGAAGCCGGCCCCGGCTCGCTAGCGCCGATCGCGGCCGCAGCGAGTCCGCGTTCGAGAGAGCGAGGAGCGCGATGCCGTGTCGGCGAGCCCACGGGAGCGACGCGGGAGCCTGGCTGGCTCTCCTGGCCGCGCTCGCCGTCTCGTGCCGGAGCATCGGTCCGTCGACCGTTCCGCGCGACCGGATCGACTACGTGACCTCGATCGGAGACTCCTGGAAGCAGCAGACCCTGCTCAACATCGTGAAGCTCCGCTACGGCGACGTTCCCATCTTCCTCGAGGTCACGCAGGTCATCGCGGGCTACCAGCTCCAGAGCACGGTGGGCGCCGGGGTCACGGCGGGGAAGTTCCCCTCCACCGCGGGGCTCCTCTCGCCCTTCTCGATCAGCGGCACGGCGGCGGCGACCGACACCTATACGGATCGGCCGACGGTGATGTACTCGCCGTTGATGGGAGTCGACTTCCTGAAGGCGCTCATGACGCCGATCCCGCCGAGCGCCGTGCTGTTCCTGCTCCAGTCGGGATACTCCGCGGAGCTCGTGATGCCGATGGTGCTCGACTCGATCAACGGCCTCGCCAACGAGTCGAAGCGCGGCGTGCAGCGACCCGCCGACCCGCGCTTCACGCGGCTGACGGCGCTGATGCGCGAGGGCCAGCTCAGCGGCGCGCTCCAGTTCCGGATCGAGCGTCCCAAGACCGGCCCCGAGACCGCGGTGATCCTCTTCGGACCGAGCCAGGATCCGCAGGTCGCCGCCAAGGGCGCGGAGATCCGAAGCCTCCTCGGGCTCCGGCCGGACGCCAGGGAACTCGTCGTCTACTACGGCGGCTACTCCGGCCGGGACAGCGAGATCGACATGGCGACGCGATCGATGCTCCAGATCATGCTGGAGCTGTCCGCGATCGTGAGGGTGCCGGAGTCCGACGTCGCACAGGGCCGGGCGGCCCCCGGCATGGTGGAGACGCCGGCGAGCGCGGCGCAGAGCCCCGTGGCGATCGAGATCCTGAGCGGCGCGGAGGCTCCGAAGGATGCCTATGTCTCCGTGCAGTACGGCGGCCGTTCGTTCTGGATTCCCGGCACGGAGATCCGATCCAAGTACACCTTCGGCTTCGTGATGCTCCTGTTCTCGATCTCGGACACGGGCGTCAAGGGGAGCAAGACGGTCGTCACGGTGCCCGCACAGTGAGCCGGACGGAGATCTAGCGCGGCGCCTCCGCCGACGGAGCGGGCTGCGAGGCTCTCAGGAACGCGCGCACCGCGCGCCGCAGCGTCGGGAAGAGGAGCGCGCGGACGTCCTCCTCGGAGAATCCGCGCCGCCGTCCCCACTCGGTCCATTCGGCCTTGCGGCCGGCCGTTGCGACCACGACGTCGCGCTCGCGCAGCGCGTCGAAGGTCTCGCGCACGGTCTCGAGCCCCGTCGCGTCCATCATCGTCACGGGCAGCATGTCGAGCACGAACCACCGGAGCTCCGGCCCGGCCGCGTCGGCCGCGGCCAGGGCGCTGCGCTTGAAGTGCGACGCGTTGAAGAACACGATCGGCCCGTTGAAGCGGAACAGCACGAGGCCCGGATGCGTGGCGGCCTCCGGATGCCGCGCGAGCGCGTGGAAGCCCGGATGGCCTTCGACCTCGCCGAGCACCTCCGCGCTCGGCCGCGCGACCAGGTGGATGAAGCGCAGGAGCGCGAGGATCACGGCGACGAGGATCGCCCGGATGGCGCCGACGGCCACGACGCCGAGCGTCGCGAGCAGCGAGAGCGCGAACTCGCGCCGGTCGATGCGATAGAGGAGGCGCAGCGTCGGAAGGTCGACCAGCGAGAGCGCGGCTCCGACCAGCACCGCGCCGAGCGCCGGGATCGGGACGTAGGCGAGCGGGCGCGTCAGGAAGAGCAGCACCAGGGCGATGGCGGCGGCGGCGGCGAGCCCCGTCACCTGCGTGCGCCCGCCGCTGATGTCGGCCATCGCCGTGCGCGAGTCGGCGCCGCTGATCGCGAAGCCCTGCGAGAGCGCGGCGGCGAGGTTCGCGGCGCCGAGCGCCGCGAACTCGCGGTCCGGGTCGACGTCGTAGCGGTTGCGGGCCGCGAAGCTGCGCGCGGTGAGCATCATGCTGGTGAACGACACCAGCGCGAGGCCGGCCGCATCGGCGAGGAGATCCGGCAGCATCGCGGGCGGGAAGGAGGGGAGCGCGAGCGCGGGAAGGCCCGCGGGCACCGCGCCGACCGTGTGAACGCCGAGCCGGTCGAGGTGGAAGAGAGCCGCCGCGGCGGCCGCGAGCGCCATCGCGACGAGCGCCGCGGGGACGCGCGGGAGGAGGCGCGGCGTGAGCCGGAGGACGGCGAAGCTCGCGACGCCCACGACGAGCGTCGGCGCGTGCGTCTCGCCGATCTTCGAAGCGATCTCGACGAGCCGCGGCACGATGCCGCCGGCCTCGACCGGGAAGCCGAGGATCTTGCCGATCTGGCCGAGCCCGATCGAGAGCGCGACGCCGTGCAGGAAGCCGACCAGGATCGGCTTCGAGAGGAAGTCGGCGAGCGCACCGAGGCGCAGGAAGCTGCCCGCGACGCAGAGCAGGCCCGCGAGCGCGGCGAGCGCCACGGAGAGCGAGCGGTAGAGCGCCTCGTCGCCGCCGGCGAGCGGCGCGACGGAGGCCGCGACGAGCGCGCAGGTCGCCGCGTCGGGACCGACGATGAGCTGGCGCGAGGTCCCGAACAACGCGTAGGCGGCGAGCGGGAGGATGCTCGAGTAGAGGCCGACGGCCGGATCGAGACCCGCGAGCTCCGCGTAGGCGACGCCGACGGGCAGCGCGACGGCCGCGACCGAGAGCCCCGCTACGAGATCGCGCGGGAGATCCTTCGGGTCGTAGGCGAGGAGCTTCGGCAGGCCGGGAGCGATGCGCGCGATCCGCGCGGCGAAGCCCGACGTCCCACGGGCGTCATGCGGCATCGAGCGCGACCCGGCCCTGGGCGGTTGCGGCGAGGGTCCAGCGCCGCGTCAGATGGGGAAGGACGCCCGGCCGATCGGCGACGGCGATCACGCCGGCGCGCGGCAGCCGCTGCGTCAGCAGCTCGTAGGCCTTCGCTTCGGTGGCCGCGTCGAGGTTCGAGGTGGCCTCGTCGAGCAGGATCCAGTCGGGCTCGTGCAGCAGCACGCGAGCCAGCGCGAGCCGCTGCTGCTGGTGGGCCGAGAGCTTCTGCTCCCACGGCTCCTCCTCGTCGAGCTGCGCGGCCAGCTCGTCGAGCCCGAGCACGCGCAGCGCGTCGCGGATCCGCTCGTCCGGGAACGAGTCCGGCGGCGAGGGATACGACACCGCGGCGCGCAGCGTGCCGATCGGCCAGTACGGCCGCTGCGCGAGGAAGAGCATGCGCTCGCGCGGCGGCTCCTCGATGCGCCCGGACCCGAACGGCCAGATCCCCGCCAGTGCGCGCATCAGCGTGGTGCGGCCCGTGCCCGGCCGACCCTCGACGGCGACGCGGTCTCCGGCGGCGACGACCGCGTTCGCGCCGTCGAGGAGCACGCGGCCGCGCGGCGCCTCCACGTGGACGCCATCGAGCCGGATCGGGCTGCCCTCCGCGCGCTCGAGGCGGATTCCCCCGCCCTCGAACTCGCCCTGCGTCGCGTCGATGGCCTCCGAGAAGCCGCTGAGGCGCTCGATGTTCGCGCGCCATCGTGCGATCTCCTGATAGGCGTTCACGAACCACGTGAGCGCGCCCGAGACCTGCCCGTACGCGAAGCGCGTCTGTGCGATCACCCCGAGCGAGAGCAAGCCCGCGAAGTACGCGAGGCCGGCCGCGACGAGCGGCACGAGCGTGTTGGCTACGCCGATCCCCTGCGTGAGGAGGGCGAGGTTCCGCTGCGCTCCGACGAGCTGGCAGAAGTTGTCGTAGACCCGGAGGAAGCGGCCGACGGCGCCGACCCGCTCGACGGCCTCGCCGCGCGAGAGGGCGACCGCCTCGACGTGGTCGCGGTAGCGGACCAGCCCGTAGCGGAAGTCGGCCTCGAGTCGGATCCGGTCGAAGTTGAGCGGCACCAGTCGACGCCCCACCGCGTTGGTGAGCCACATCGAGAAGATCGCGAAGCCCACCGCCACCCAGAGCAGGAGCCCCGGGATCTGGCGCATTCGCCCCGCGATCGGGATCGCCCACTCCGCCGAGATGTTCCAGAGCATGGCCGCGAACGAGGCGAGCGTCACCAGCGCGGACAGCAGCGAGAGCGCGAGCCCGCACGAGCTGGCGGTGAAGTCGCGGACGTCCTCGGTGATGCGCACGTCCGGGTTGTCGAGCTCCTGGCGATGCAGATCCGCCTGGCAGTACGCCTGCGGGCCGATCCAGCGCTCGAGGTAGTGCGCGGTGAGTCCGCGGCGCCAGCGCACCCGCAGCCGCTGCTGCACCCAGTCTGCGTAGGCCGGCACGACGACGGCGAACAGCATGAAGGCGATCATCCGCGCGATGCCCCGACCGAAGGCGGCGGCGTCGCGGGCGCCCAGCGAGTCGACGACGTCGCGCTGTGCCACGGAGACCAGCACGTTCGAGTAGACGCCGCCGAGCTGCAGCGCGATCGCGCCGGCCAGCAGCAGGGCGCCCCATTTCGCATCGGGGGAGGTCCAGTAGATCCGAACGAGCCGCCAGAGCGCCCGAAGCAGCGCACGCCCCTGGACCCTCGGCTGAGCCGGCTGTGACATCTTGTCCCCCTTCGGGCGGCATCATCGCCGCCGTGCCGGCGCCGCGCCATCGCGCGAGCGCCGATGACGACGCGTCCCGAGCAGCGAGCATCGGACCGGCTACGCTTCTCCGATCGGAGGATGCAGCGATGAAGGCCACCGGAGCTGCGAAGACGAGCGCGAAGGCGCCCAAGGCCGCGAGCAAGCCGGGCGAGAAGTCCGACGGGAAGCTCAAGCGCAAGACGTACGACAAGGAGCTGCGGAAGCTTCACGTCGAGCTGGTGAAGCTCCAGGAGTGGGTCAAGCAGGAGGGGATCAAGGTCTGCATCCTCTTCGAGGGACGCGACGGTGCCGGCAAGGGTGGGACCATCAAGGCGATTACCGAGCGCGTGAGCCCGCGCGTGTTCCGCGTCGTGGCGCTTCCGGCTCCGACGGAGCGCGAGAAGAGCCAGATGTACCTGCAGCGCTACATCCCGCATCTTCCTGCGGCCGGCGAGATCGTGATCTTCGATCGGAGCTGGTACAACCGCGCCGGGGTGGAGCGGGTGATGGAATTCTGCAGCGAGGACGCGGTCGACCGCTTCCTCGAGCTGACCCCTCTCGTGGAGAAGGCGATCGTGTCGTCCGGAATCGTCCTCCTCAAGTACTGGCTCGAGGTGAGCCCGGAGGAGCAGACGCGCCGCCTCGAGTCCCGCATCGACGACGGCCGCAAGATCTGGAAGCTCTCGCCGATGGACGTCGAGTCCTACTCGCGCTGGTACGACTACTCGCGCGCGCGCGACGACATGTTCCGCGCCACCGATACGGCCTGGGCGCCCTGGTTCGTGGTCCGCTCGGACGACAAGAAGCGGGCGCGCCTCAACCTGATCAGCCACCTGCTCGGTCAGATCCCCTACAAGAAGGTGGCGCGCGAGAAGGTCGAGCTGCCGAAGCGTCAGAAGGCCAAGGGCTACCAGGAGCCCAACTTCCCGTTCAAGTTCGTGCCCGAGACGTTCTGAGCGGTGGTGGCGCGCGATGAGTGAGGGGAAGCCGCACTTCGGACAGTCCGACGTCGTCCGCCTGAGCGACGAGGACGCCGTCGTGAACCTGGTCGTGGGCGCCGTGCAGGGGCTGTGGGAGGTCGTCAACCAGCTGACCCGCCTGCGGCGCACGCGGCGCGAGAACTATCGCGTCACCATCTTCGGATCCGCCCGGCTCCGGCCCGGTACGGAGGCCTACGACGGCGTCAAGCATCTCGCCGCGGAGCTCGCGCGCATGGGCTGCGACATCGTGACGGGCGGCGGTCCCGGGCTCATGCAGGCCGCTAACGAGGGCGCGGCTTCGGTGGAGTCGACGGCGCGCGAGCGATCGGTCGGGATCCGGGTGGAGCTCCCGTTCGAGCAGGAGATCAACCCGTTCGTGGGCGAGGTGTACGAGCACCGCACCTTCTTCTCGCGACTCCATCACTTCATGATCGTGTCCGACGCCTTCGTGGTCGTTCCGGGCGGGATCGGCACGTTGCTCGAGATGTCGCTCGCGTGGCAGCTCCTGCAGGTGCGCAAGCTCTACAACACGCCGCTCATCCTGGTGGGGGAGATGTGGAAGGATCTCGTCGAGTGGGCCCGCCGCAGCATGCTGCGGGACGGCCTCGAGCTCGCGAACGAGGTGGACTTCTCCATTCCCCACTGCGCGAAGGACATCGACCAGACGATCGAGCGGATCCGCGCGAGCCGCGAGGAGTGGCTGCGCGCCCAGACCGCACGGACCTGAGCCGCGAGGAGCCCCAGTCATGAGCGAAGCGCCCCTCTCCACCGACGAGCTGCGCAGGACGGATGCCTACTGGCGCGCCTGCAACTACCTCGCCGCCGGCATGATCTACCTGCGCGACAACCCGCTGCTGCGCGAGCCCCTGAAGTCCGAGCACGTGAAGCAGCGGCTGCTCGGGCACTGGGGAACGAGCCCCGGTCTCGCCTTCCTGTACGTGCACCTGAACCGCCTGATCCGGAAGTACGACCTCGATGCGATCTTCGTGGCCGGCCCGGGACACGGCGCGCCGGGCGTACTCGCGCCCGTGTATCTCGAGGGCACCTACTCCGAGATCTTCCCGAACAAGGGGGAGGACGAGGAGGGGATGCGCGAGTTCTTCAAGGAGTTCTCCTTCCCCGGCGGCATCGGGAGCCACTGTACCCCGGAGACGCCCGGCTCGATCCACGAGGGCGGCGAGCTCGGCTACAGCCTGTCGCACGCCTTCGGCGCCGCCTTCGACAATCCCCATCTCCTGGTCGCGGTCGCCGTCGGAGACGGCGAGGCGGAGACCGGCCCGCTCGCGACCTCGTGGCACTCGAACAAGTTCCTGAACCCGATCCGCGACGGCGCCGTGCTGCCGGTCCTCCACCTGAACGGGTACAAGATCAACAACCCGACGCTGCTCGCGCGCATCTCGCACGACGAGCTCGAGCGGCTGCTCCAGGGCTACGGCTGGAGCCCGCGCTTCGTCGAGGGCCACGAGCCGGCGGTGATGCACCAGCAGATGGCCGCGGTCCTCGAAGAGTGCGTGCTCGAGATCCGGCGCGTGCAGGAGGCCGCGCGCGCGAGCGGCACGCCGAGCCGGCCGCGCTGGCCGATGATCGTGCTGCGGGCGCCCAAGGGCTGGACCGGGCCGAAGGAGGTCGACGGCCACAAGGTCGAGGGGTCCTGGCGCGCCCACCAGGTGCCGCTCGCGGGCGTGCACGAGAGCCCCGCCCACCTGAAGCAGCTCGAGGAGTGGCTGCGCAGCTATCGGCCCGAGGAGCTCTTCGACGCGAGCGGCCGCCTCGTCGCGGAGCTGCGCGAGCTGGCCCCGCGCGGCCGGCGGCGCATGAGCTCCAATCCGCACGCCAACGGCGGGCTCGTCCGCAAGGCGCTGCGGATGCCGGACTTCCGCGGCTACGCCATCGAGGTCGAGGCGGCGGGCAAGCAGGTGGCCGAGAACACCCGGCCGCTCGGCCGCTTCCTGCGCGACATCATGCGGGAGAACCCGAGCCGCTTCCGCGTCTTCGGCCCCGACGAGAACACCTCGAACCGCCTCGACGCGATCTACGAAGTGAGCAAGAAGCTCTGGCTGGCCGACCGCCTCCCCGAGGACGCCGACGGCGGCGAGCTCGCACCCGACGGACGCGTGCTGGAGATGCTGTCCGAGCACACGCTCGAGGGCTGGCTGGAAGGCTACCTGCTCAGCGGGCGCCACGGCTTCTTCTCGACGTACGAAGCCTTCGCCCACGTAATCGACTCGATGTTCAACCAGCACGCCAAGTGGCTCGCGATGGCGCGCCTCCAGTCCTGGCGCGCTCCGGTGTCGTCGCTGAATCTCTTGATCACGTCGACGGTCTGGCGCCAGGACCACAACGGCTTCACGCACCAGGATCCCGGGTTCCTCGACGTCGTGGTCAACAAGAGCCCCGACGTCTGCCGCATCTACCTGCCGCCCGACGTGAACACGCTCCTCTCGGTCGCCGACCACTGCCTGCGCAGCACCGATCTCATCAACGTGATCGTCGCCGACAAGCAGAAGCACCTGCAGTACATGACCATGGACCAGGCGATCGTGCACTGCACCAAGGGCATCAGCATCTGGGGCCAGGCGAGCACCGATCAGGGGTCCGAGCCCGACGTCGTGATGGCGTGCGCGGGCGACATCCCCACCAAGGAGGCGCTCGCCGCGGTGGTGCTGCTCCGCGAGCACTTCCCCACGCTCAAGATCCGCTTCATCAACGTGGTGGATCTCTTCAAGCTGACGCCGGCCAGCGAGCACCCGCACGGGCTTTCGGACCGCGACTTCGACAGCCTGTTCACCGTCGACAAGCCGATCATCTTCAACTTCCACGGCTATCCCTGGCTGATCCACCGGCTCGCGTACCGGCGCACGAACCACGCGAACCTCCACGTGCGCGGCTACAAGGAGAGGGGCAGCATCAACACGCCGCTCGACCTGGCGATCCAGAACCAGATCGACCGCTTCAGCCTGGCGATCGACGTGATCGACCGCGTGCCCGGGCTGCACGTCGCGGGGGCGCACGCCAAGGAGGCGCTGCGCAACGCGCAGATCGACTGCCAGAAGTACGCCTACGAGTACGGCGTCGACAAGCCCGAGATCGACGCGTGGCGCTGGCCGTCGTGACCGGGACGGGCGGGACGCCGCCAGCCGCCGCCGATCACCAGGGTCCCCAGATCCCCCAGTCCATCGCGGCGTCGCGGTTGGCCTCGGCCGCCATCATGTTCTCGTCCGCCATCTGCTTCTCGATCTCGAGGCGCTTGTAGGCCTGGTACTGCGGCTCCTGGCCGACGTAGAGGCAGTTGCAGTTGGTGGGGTCCGGATAGACGTAGTACGTCTTCTTGTTCCGGACCACGGTGCTGATGATGTTCGGCTTCATCGAGGCGAGCGCATTGACGCGCTCGGGCTTGTCGGCCGCGACCTGGTGGAAGCCCGCCGCCGAGAGCAGGTCCTCGGTGCGCGCCGCCTGGCGGGCCTCCATGGCGGCGCAGCCCGCGAGCAGCAGGACGGCTGCGAGGCCGAACGCGGCGGTGCGCGACATGTCTCCTCCGATCGAAGGGCGCGCGGCGTAGGGTTCTCCGGGCGGCCGCTGCTGTCAACGGACCCTGCGGATCTTCGTTATCCTCCGCCGGACGGCGCCCAGGAGGAAGCCATGCTCGACGAAGCGACCCGCCAGCGCATCGATCGCACCATCACCTCCGATCGCGTCGTGCTCTTCATGAAGGGCAACCGCCAGAGCCCGCAGTGCGGCTTCTCCGCGACGGTGGTGCAGATCCTCGACGAGCTCGTTCCCGACTACACCACGGTGGACGTGCTGGCCGACCCCGCCATCCGGGAGGGCATCAAGGCCTACTCCTCGTGGCCGACCATCCCGCAGCTCTACGTGGGCGGCGAGTTCGTGGGCGGCTGCGACATCGTGCGCGAGCTGTACGGGAACGGCGAGCTGCACGAGAAGCTGGGCGTCGCCGTCCCCGAGCTGCGTGCGCCGACCCTCCACGTGACCCCGGCCGCCGCAGGCTTCCTGCGCGAGGCGATCGCGAAGTCCGGCGGCCAGGCGCTGCACCTGCGGATCGACCGGGGCTTCCAGAACCGCGCCTACCTCGGGCCGCCGGAGCCCGGCGAGATCGAGGCGACTGCCCTGGGCGTCACCTTCCGCGTCGACCTCGCCACCGCGCAGCGCGCCGAGGGCGTGCGCATCGACTACGTCGAGACCGAGCACGGCCACGACCTCGCGATCGAGAACCCGAACGCGCCGGTACCGGTGCGGCAGCTCGACCCGAAGGAGCTCCAGCGGCTGCTCGACGAGCGCGTCTCGCTCCACTTCTTCGACGTCCGCACCGCCGAGGAGGCGGCGATCGCGCGCATCCCCGGCGCCCGGCTCGTCGACGCGGAGGTGGCCGCCGAGATCGAGCGCCTGCCCCGCGACGCGATGCTGGTCTTCCACTGCCATCACGGCGGGCGCAGCCAGCAGGCGGCCGAGCACTTCCGCGGCCTCGGCTTCCGCAACGTCCATAACCTGGTCGGCGGCATCGACGCCTGGTCGCAGCAGGTCGATCCCTCGGTGCCGCGCTACTAGCTGATGACCTTCGCTCGCCTGCGGCTCGCTGCGCGTCGACCGACTCTCGAGTCGGCCTCCTAGCGTGGCGCTCCGGATCGCGAGCGCCGCGGACGGCGTGGCGGAGCGCATGGCGGAGGCGATCCGCGCGGCCCTTCCCGGCGCCGCGGTCGAGGTGGCGCCGCGCGGGCCCGGCCACTTCGAGGTGAGCGTGGCCGCGGAGGCCTTCCGCGGCCGCGACCGGGTGCATCAGCACCGGATGGTGTATGCCGCACTGGCGCCGCTGCTGACCGGCGACGCGCCCCCGGTGCACGCCATCGACCGGCTCTCGACGAGCGTCCCGGAGGGGTGATCCGCACGCGCCCGGGGTAAGCTCGCCCGCCGTGGCGGCGAGGAGGAGCGGGGGACGCGGCGGCGCGCGGAAACGGGTGCCCGCCGAGGCGGCGCGGCGCGGGGGCGCCGGGCTTCCCGCCGCGCTGGTGCGCGGCCTCGGCGCGCTCGCCGGCCGTGCCTTCTGGCTCTCGCCGGAGGCCGCGCGCATGCGGGCCGAGGCGGGCCGCTACCTGCGCGAGCTGCGCCAGATCGCAGGCCTGACCCTCGACGAGCTCTCGGATGCGATCGAGCTCTCCGACCACTCGCTGCTCGAGGCGGTCGAGAACGGCACCGCCACGCTCTCCTTCGAGCTGATCCTGCGGCTCTCGGCGCTCCTCGCGCGCAACGACCCGGTGCCGTTCATCGCGCGCATGGCGCGCAGCTACAACCCGATGCTGTGGAGGGCGCTCGAGGACTGGGGGATCGGGCGCATCCCGCTGCAGCTCGAGCGCGAGCGCCGCTTCGTGAACGTGTTCCGCGGCCACGACGTGGCGCGGCGCCTCTCGGACGAGGGCTTCGAGCGCGTGCTCGACTTCACGCGCGCCGCGTTCGAGGCGGCGCTCCACTTCGCCGCCGAGCAGGAAGGCAAGAAGCCGGGCTCTCGACGCTGACCAGGGTCCGTTGCCTCCGGGGCGATCAGGTTGCTCGGAGAATCCCGCAAGCGCCCGAAGGGCGCGCGCAGCGAGCCGAAGGCGAGCGAAGTCACCAGACGTGCTGCCGCTCAGCAATCAGCGCTGGCCCGCGATCCACGCGTCGATGTCCTTCTCGAGCAGCACCAGCGGCAGGGCGCCGTTGCCGAGCACCCGGTCGTGGAAGGCGCGGAGGTCGAAGCGCGGGCCCAGCGCCTGCCGGGCGCGCTCGCGCAGCTCGAGGATCTTGAGCTGCCCGACCTTGTACGCGCACGCCTGTCCCGGCATCACGATGTAGCGCTCGACCTCGGCGGTCGCCTCGGTCTCGGCGAGGCCGGTGTTGCGCAGCATGTAGTCGATCGCCTCCTCGCGGGTCCAGCGCTTCGCGTGGATCCCCGTGTCGACGACGAGGCGCGCGGCGCGGAACAGCTCGGCGTCGAGCTGGCCGAGGTGGTCGAGGGGCGTCGGGTGGAAGCCCGACTCTGCGGCCAGCCGCTCGGCGTAGAGCGCCCAGCCCTCCTGGAACGCCGTGAAGGGCACGACGCGGCGGAACAGCGGGAGGCCGGGCAGCTCCTCGGCGATCGCGATCTGCAGGTGGTGTCCGGGGATCGACTCGTGGTAGGCGAGGGTGCGCATCTCGTAGCGCGCGACGTCGTGGACCTTGCGCAGGTTCGCGTAGAAGATGCCCGGCCGCGAGCCGTCGAGGGGCGGCGGCATGTAGTAGGCGCCGGCCGCGCCCGCCTCCTTGAACTCCGGCACCCGCTCGACGCGCACCGGCGCGCGCGGCAGGCGGCCGAAGAGGGCGGGCAGGCGCGGCCCCGCGTCGTCGATGATCGCCTGGTAGTCGGCGAGGATCCGAGCTCGTCCCTCGTCGGTGTCGGGGTAGTGGAACCGCTCGTCGGCGTGCAGCCCGCGCAGCGTGGCGCCGAGATCCTCGGAGCCGTCCGGCCGGGTCGCGATCGCCACGTTCTCGCCCGCCAGGATGCCGCGGATCTCGGCCTGGATGCGCGCGACCTCCGCCAGGCCGAGCTCGTGGATGGCGTCGGCGCCGAGGTCGGAGGTGGTGTGGTAGCGGAGCGCCCAGCCGTAGTAGAGCGATCCCTCGGGCAGCCGCCACACGCCCGCGTCGTCGCTGGCCTGTGCGGAGAGCTCCGGCAGGTAGGCGGCCAGGCGCGCGTAGGCGGGCAGCACGCCGCGCTCGACCTCTCCGCGCGCGGCGGCCGACAGCGCCTCGCGCTCCGCCGGGGGGAGCGCCGTCAGCTTGGCGAGCTTGGCGTCGAACTCGCGGACCAGGACGTTCTGGTCCGCGCCGCCCTCCTGGAAGCGGTCGACGTCGGCGCGCACGCGCTCGACGACGAAGCGCGGCGGGACGACGCCGCGCGCCGCGCGGTAGCGAACCGAGTCCGTCACCTGGTCGATCGCCGGGCCGAGCTTCGCCAGCCGCGCGACGTAGTCCCGCGCGTCGCGGGCGTCGTTGACCTGGTGCACGTTGATCATGAAGTCCGGCAGCTCGTTCTGCGCGCCCTCGAACTGGTTCAGCGGGTAGTCGTGGAACAGGAAGGGCTCTCCGTCCGCCTGGATCTGCAGGTACCAGTCGAGCACCTCGGTCGAGAAGCGCTCGCTCGGCGTCTGCTCCTCGGGCGTGTAGCGGTGCAGCACGTCCAGCTCGCGCCGCACGCGCTCCGCCTGCGACAGCTCGAACGCGGGGGAGAAGTCGTCGAGCTTCGCGTTGTGCGCGCGGATGCCGTACGGCTCGAGCACGCGGAGCTCGGACAGCAGCATCGGGTGCTCGAGCAGGAACTCCAGGAACACCCGCGTGTAGAAGTGCTCGATCGACCAGGGCTTGCCCCAGATCGTGGGAACCGCGAAGACGCCGAGGCCGAGGAGCGCGAGGAGGGCGGCGAGGCCGAGCCAGCGGACCACTCGCATGGAGGCCGAGCGTAGCCCGCCCCTGCGTTCGGTCCTACTCTCCGCGGCCATCTTGGGCGCGAGCGATCGAGGTCGAGGCGGCTGGGCCGCCGCGCTGCTCGTGTTCGCCGGCACGCTGGTGCTGGCGCTGCCGCGCGTGCTGGCGCGGTGGGGGATGCTCCCCGACGCCGTCGAGTACATGGGGATCGCCTGGAGCTGGGTGCACGGGCGCGGCTTCGTCGATCCCGTCGCGTACTCATACTACCTACCGGGTACGCCGCCGGTGCCCGCGCTCGCGATGCGCGCGCCGGTGCTGCCGCTCCTCCTGGCGGGGCCGCTCGCCCTCGGCGTCGGCGCCCACGGCGTCCTGGTCGCGCACACGCTCCTCGCCGCGGCGGTGGGCGCCGCGGGCGTCGGCCTGGCGCGCCGGCTCGCGCCGGCGGCGGGCCTCGCGTTCGGCATCGGCTTCGCTTGGTCCTTCGGCTGGATCGTCGCCGTCGAGAATCTGATCACGGAGGCGGCCGCAGTCGCCGCGCTGCTCGCGCTCGCGGCGCTGGCGCCCGCGGCGCTCCGCTCGAAGCGCGCGGGCGCCGCGTTCGGCGCGCTGCTCTTCGCCGCCTGGCTGACCCGCCCGAACCTGGCGCTCGTCGCGCCCGCCTTCGCCGGCGCGGCGGCGCTGGTGCTCGGTCCGCGCCGGGCGCTGCGCTGCGCGCCGCTGTGGATCGCGCTGGTCACCTTCGCCGCGCTCCAGCAGTGCTTCTCGCGGGCCGTCGTCCAGATCACCGGCTTCGCGCCGTACGAGCACTACAAGGTGTTGCTCGAGACGACCGGCGCGGTCGACGCGGCCTACTACCAGAAGACGTACGTCGGCTGGCTCCGCTACCTCGAAGCGAACCGGACGCGGGTCGCCGCCGCGCTCGCGTTGAACGCGCGCGAGCTGCTGCGGCTCCTCTTCCTCGCGCCCGACTTCCACTACGTCGGATGGCTGGCCCCGGCCGCGCTCGCGCACGCATTCCGGCGTCGCGACGAGAAGCGCTTCCAGCGGATCCTGCTCGCGCTGGCCGCGCTCCTGCTCCTCGCCTTCGTGGCCATCGGCTGGGGCGCGATCGACCCGCGCCGGCTGGCGCTGCCGGCCGTCGCCTGCCTCTGGCTGCTCGCGGCCGACTGGCTCGCCGACCTCGCCGCGGGCCGGATGCGCGGCGGCGCCCCCCGCTGGGCCGGCGCAGCGCCCGCGCTGGTCCCGCTCGCGCTCTTCGCGCTCTCGCCGAGCGCGACCGGCATGCTGCGCGAGTCGGCCCGCGCGTGGACCGCCTACCGCCGCCTGGGCACCCGCACCGGGCTCGAAGGCAGCGCGTCGGCGCACTTCTGCGCGGCGATGGATCGCGACGCGCTGGTGGCGTCGCCGGATCCCTGGAGCGTGTATCTGGTCTGCGGGAACGCCGGCTGGGTGCTGCCGCTCGATCTCGACGACGAGACGTGGCTGGCCCGCTACCTCGGCGAGCGCGTGCCGGGATACCTGATCGCCGACCCGGCGCGTGCGGCGCGCCTCGACGCCTCGCCCCGGCTCGAGCGCGTCGACGCCGCCGGCGATCGCGTGCTCTACCGCGTGAAGGACGCCGGCCCGGGGAGCCGGCCGTGGTCGGCGCCCCCGCCGATCGCTCCCCCACCCTCGTCACCTCCGAGGCAAGGCAATCGTCTGGATCATCCCGCAAGCGCCCGCGGAGCGGGCGCGCGCAGCGAGCCGGAGGCGAGCGAAGTCAACAGACGTGCTGCAGCTCAGCAACCCAATCGGCCGCAGGCCGATGCGCGCAGCGAGCCGGAGGCGAGCGAAGTCAACAGACGTGCTGCAGCTCAGCAACCCAATCGGCCGCAGGCCGATGCGCGCATCGAGCGAAGCGAGCGAAGTCAACAGCTGACCGAGTACACCGTGGTGTGGGCATAGACCTGCCCCGGATCGAGTCGGGCGCTCGGGAAGGCGGGCTGGTTCGGCGCGTCCGGGAACTGCTGCGTCTCGAGGCAGACCGCGGACCAGCGCCCCGGCCGCACGCCGCCCGCGCACTCGAAGCGCCCGTCGAGCGAGTTCGCGGTGTAGAGCTGGAGGCCGGGCATCGTGGTGCGCACCTCGAGCACGCGGCCGCTCGCCGGCGCGCGCACGCGGGCGGCGAGCGCGTCGAGCCCCGGCCGGTCGAGCGCGTAGTTGTGGTCGTAGCCGCCGCGCGCGGCCACCAGCTCGGCAATGCGCTCGCCGAGGCGCCGCGGCGAGCGGAAATCGAGCGGCGTTCCGGCGACCTCCGCGAGCGCGCCCGTCGGCAGGCCGCGCGCGTCGACCGGCGTGTAGCGGCTGGCCGCGAGCTCGAGCTCGTGCTCGAGCACCGCGCTGGCGCCGGCGTCGGCGAGGTTCCAGTATCCGTGGTTGGTGAGCGAGAGGACGGTCGGCGCGTCGCTGGTCGCCCGGTACTCGATGCGCAGCGCGCCGTTGCCGAGCGCGTAGCGAACGGAGACCTCGAGGTTGCCCGGGTAGCCCTCCTCGCCGTCCGGGCTGCGATAGCGGAGGCGCACCTCGGTCGGCTCCGCCTCGGCCTCCCACACGACGCGCGAGAGGCCCGTGCTCCCGCCGTGGATGTGGTTCGGCCCGTCGTTGGCCTCGAGCCGGTACGTTCGCCCGTCCAGCGCGAAGCGCGCGCCGCCGATGCGGTTCGCGTAGCGGCCGACCGTCGCGCCGAGGTGGCTCGGCGCGCCGTCGTACGCGGCGAGGTTCGCGTGCCCGAGCAACACGTCGCCGTGGCGGCCGGCCCGATCGGGCGCGCGCAGGCGCACCAGCGTCGCACCGTACGGGATCACGGCGGCCTCGAGGCCCCCGGCCGGCTCGCGGATCCAGATCGGCTGGAAGGCGCGGTCCCCGCTCAGCACCTCGCGACCAGGTACGCGATCCAGGCGAGATCCGCGTCGGCGTGCTCGCGCGGGCGGAAGATGCCGTTCGGCTCGTTCGTCGCGCGCTCGGTGCCTTCCCAGTACACGGTGGTCTCGGAGAAGCCCGCCTCGGCGAGGATCTCGCGCAGCTCGGGGATCGTCCAGAGCCGCCAGTCGTAGCTGAAGGCGCGCCGCATCCGGCTGCCGTCGCGGAACTCGAAGTGGATGTGGCAGACGGCGTGGTGCGTGATCGGATCGAAGCGGTGCTGGTCCCATACGTAGGTGAAGCCGCCGCAGCGCCGGCGCTCCTCGCGCCGCTCGTACGATTCGGGGCCGCCGTAGGCGTCGAGCACGAAGAGCCCCTCGGCGGAGAGGCCGGCCCGCACGTGGCGGAAGTAGGCGAGCAGCTCGGGACGCGTCTTGAACAGGAAGAACGAGAAGTTGAAGGCGACCGCCACGTCGACCTTCGCGGTCCGCGCCGTGCGCACGTCGCCCAGCACCAGCCGGAGCCGCGCGGCCTGGTCGGGCCGCAGCTTCTCGACGTGGGTGCGGCGTCCCCACGCGAGCGGCTCCGGGTCGAGATCGATGCCGACGGCGCGGCTCTCCCCGTGCGCGGCGACCCAGGCCGCGGCGAACACCGCGGTCCCGCAGAAGTCCTCGCGCAGCGTGTGCGGCCGCCGCCCGTAGACGCGCTCGAACATGCGCCGCACGCGGACCACGTCGCCCTCGGGATCCTGGACCGCGCGCTCGTAGAGCTCGTACCTGTCGGCCCGCTGCGCCAGGTTGGCGCCGCGCCGCCTGCGGCGGGTGCGCAAGCCGCCGGCAGTTCGCGAACGGAGCGGCCCGTCGTCTCGCACGATTCCTCCCGGAACGGCGCAGGTTGGGGCGCGCCGCCGGCGGGCGCAAGGCCGCGTTACCCCGACGCAGCGAGAGGCCACCCACGAGCAGCGGGGTGCCGGCGTCCGCGCCGGGGCCGACCGACATCGAGGAGTGGACCGATGCAGAGCCTGGTTCCCGAGCTTGAGCGCCGACAGCACCGGCGACTGCGTCCGACCCAGCCGTGCGAGCTGGTCGTCGGCGCGAACCGCCACGACGGCACGATCGTCGAGATGTCGCGCGGGGGTCTCTACGTGCGCACCGAGGCCCGCCCCCCGAGCGGCCAGAGGATTCGCGTTCGCTTCGCGGATCGCGAGCTGCACGCCGTCGTCGTCCACGCACACGCCGTCCCGCGGAGCCTCGGCTGCCTGCTCCCCCGCGGCCTCGGCCTGCGCTGGGTCGCCCCGCTCGGCCCCGGAGGCTGACGGGCGCCGCGGACACCGGTACGCTGCGCTCGTGAACCGCGCCCCCCTTCTCGCGACCGCCGCGGCGCTCTGGCTCTGGGCCGCGCCGGCCCTCGCCGCTGCCGCTGCGCCCGCCGCACCCGACGAGCCGCCTGCCGCCGGCTCCGAGGGCTGGCGCGAGGCGCGCTCGGGCTCCGGCGGCTTCTCGGTGCAGATGCCCGCGCCCTTCAACGACTTCAACCGCACCGGCGGCGAGAAGGATGGCGAGGCGGTCACGATCAACGGCCTGGAGGCGATCGTCCCAGCCGCCTTCGGCACCGTCCAGACCTGGCAGGCCGTCTGCGTCGACTACCTCGCGCGCGTGCCGACGGAAGACTGGGCGTTCTCGGATGCGACGATCGAGCACGAGGCCAACGGGAACCTGCGCTGGAAGCGGCGCGTGAGCGTCGACGGCCACCCCGCGCTCGATTTCGCCGTCTCGGACGGGAAGCGCTCGGTGCGCTCGCGCGTCATCCTGCTCGGCCGGCGGGTGTGCACCACCGCCGTCAACTACCCGTTGGTCGATCCGATCTCCGACGCCGACGCCGAGCGCTTCGTGGCTTCCTTCAAGGCGCATTGAGCGCAGCCCGCCGGGTTCGATAGAGCAGGGAGGACCGTCATGCCCTACGCCGAGGGTCGCCGGATCCACGATGCCGACTCCCACGTGATGGAGACCTCCGACTGGCTGGAGCGCTGGTCGGATCCCGGCGTGCGCGAGCGCGTGCCCGCGCTGCACCTCGCCACCACGCGCCCGGGCGAGGACCGCATGATCGAGCGCTTCCGGCAGAAGCACGCCGATCCGAGCTATCGCGCGCTCGACGAGGCCGAGATCATGCTGCGCAAGAACTGGAGCGCGACCGGCTCCTTCCTGAAGGAGGACCGCCCGAGGGCGCTCGATCTCCTGGGCTTCGCCAGCCAGCTCGTCTTCAACACCTTCCTCTCGGGATACTTCGCGCGCCTCGAGCACGGCGGCGATCTCGAGCTGATCTACGGTGCCGCGCGCGCCCACAACCGCGCGATGATCGACTTCTGCGCGGTCGACGCGCGGCTGCTCGCCACCTGCTATGTGCCGCTCGCCGACTTCGAGCGCGCGCGGGCGATGGCCGCCGAGGCGCTCGCCATGGGCGCCGCGGCGCTGCTGGTCCCCTCGCGCTGCCCGCGCGGGCACTCGCCGAGCCACGTCGCGCTGGATCCCGTCTGGGCGCAGGCGCAGGAGGCCGGCGTCCCGGTGGTGCTGCACGTGGGCGGCGGCGGTCCGCTGCTCTCGCCCGACTACTTCGCGAACGGGCTGCCGCCCGAGAAGGACTTCCACGGCGGCGAAGAGAACTTCCGCTCCGTCGACTACATGGCGATCCCGCATCCCCCCATGCAGACGCTCGCCACCTGGATCCTCGACGGCGTGCTCGAGCGCTTCCCGCGCCTCATGATCGGCGTGATCGAGCAGGGCGCGGGCTGGGTGCCGGGCTGGATGCGCACGCTCGACTCCGCCTTCGAGGCGTTCGCGCGCCACGAGCAGCGCCTCCAGAAGCTCTCGATGAAGCCTTCGGAGTACGTGCGCCGACAGGTCCGCGTGACGCCTTATCCGACCGAGGACGTGGGCTGGATCGTCGAGAACGCTGGCGAGGAGGTCTGCCTGTTCTCGTCCGACTATCCGCACGTCGAGGGCGGCCGCAATCCGCTGAAGCGCTTCGAGGCCTCCACGGCCGCGCTCTCGGAGCGCGCGAAGCAGCGCTTCTACTGCGACAACTTCGTCGAGCTGATGGGCTCGGCGCTCGGCTGACCGAGCCCGCTCAGCGCTCGCGGTGCGCGCGGGCGCTGCCCGCGGCTCCTTCGAGCAGGAGGGCGTCGAACCCTCCCGCCGGGCCCGGCTCGAAGGCGAGCGTCTGCTGCCCGAGCACGCGGTAGAAGAAGCGCGTCTCGGACTCGGGGACCAGCTCGTACTCGGCGCGTCCCTCGACCTGCGCCGTCAGGTGGTCGCCGCTGCGGCGGATCTCGATCGGCGGGCCGTTCTCGAAGCGGTAGCGGCCGACGAACGCGTCGAGCCGGCTCGGATCGAGCGCGATGGAGGGGCGCAGGTTCCTCACGATGAACTGCTGCGGCGCGTAGATCGTGCTCAGCACCAGGTGCTCGGCGCAGAAGCGGTCGTCGGCCTCGATCACGTCCGGGCGGAGCACGAACTCGCCGCAGCGGGTTGCGGTGTCGCGGAAGCGCCCGTAGAGCTGGACGGCGGGCACCGCGAACGCGAGCCCGAAGGCGGCGAGCACGGCGCCCTCGAGCGCGGCCGGCGGAACGCGCGGGCCGGCACGGCGGGAGAGCCGGGCGGCGCCGCTCGCGGCGGCCCCGGCGCCCGCGGCGGTGGCCAGGAAGAAGACCGGGAGGGCGGAGATCAGGAAGCGGATGTCGAAGTACTTCGAGAAGGGAATCAGCGCGAAGACGGCGAACGGCGCGGCCGCCCAGCCGAAGAGGGCCAGCGCGACCACGTCGCGGCGCCGCGCGATGCGGAGCGCGCCGAGGACGAAGGCCGCCTCGTAGAGGGTCGTCACCCAGCCGCTCCCGCTCCCCCAGCGCGCGACCAGCGCGTCGAGGAACCGCGGCCCCACCGCGAGCACGTGATCCGCGGCGAGGCCTCGCGCAGCCGCGAAGCCATGCAGGTTGGCGAGGTCCGGGAGCAGCGCGACCGCGATCCCGACGAAGCAGAGGCCCTGCGTGCCCGCGCGAGCGCGGAGCTCGCGGCGCGGGCTCAGGGCGGCCGCGGCCGCGACGACGACGGCCACCGCCAGGTGCACGATCGCGAGGTGGTAGGTGTAGACCGCTGCAGCCGCGCAGAGCGCGAAGGCGACGAGCAGCCCGCGGCGCCCCGTCCGGAGATGAGCGAGCTGCGCGCCGTACTGCGCGAGCGTGAGCGCGAGCCCCGTCATGTAGGGGCGCGCCTCCTGCGAGAAGTCGACGTGGTAGATCGAGATCGACATCAGGAAGGCGGCGAGGAGCCCCGTCCCGCGGTCGAAGAGCAGCGTTCCGAGGGCGGCCAGCAGCGCGATCGAGGCGAGGCCCGCCAGCGCAGACGGGAGCCGCAGCCGCCAGGGGGTCTCGGCACCGTGCGCCGCGAGCCAGGCGGGCGCGTAGGCGAGGGGAGGGTGCTGGTAGTCGTCGCCGGCGGCTGCGCGCCAGAGCGCGCCCAGGCTTCCGGCCTTCGCCACCTGCTCCGCGGTGGATCGCTCGTCGAGCCAGAGCGGGCGGCGATCCAGCGTCTCGAACCGCCACGCGCCCGCGAGAAGCGCCACCCCCAAGGCGGCAACGGCCCAAAGGGAGGGCCAGGCGCTGAGCGGTCGCGACATCGGCGGCCAGTCTACCGGCCGCTCGACGCCCGCCTCGCTTGACGCCGGCTCGCTTGACGCCGGCTCGGGTTGGGCTATTTGAGAAAGCAATTCGGATTCCGATTCTCTTCTGGTGAGGACCGCCCGGAGGATCCCATTGGACAGGCTGGACGACCTCGACGTCCCGGCCCGACTCGAGACGGTGGCGCGCCCCAAGCAGGCGCGCAGCGCGCGGACCCTGCAAAGGCTGCTCGACGCGGCCGAGGCGCTGATCGAGGAGAACGGGCTCGCGGAGGTCTCGGTGCCCGAGATCGCCCGCAGCGCGCGCTCCTCGGTGGGCGGCTTCTACGCGCGCTTCCGCGACAAGAACGAGCTGCTCCGCGCGCTCGAGGAGCGCTTCTTCCGCGAGCAGCGCGTGCGCCTCGAGCGCCTCACGAAGCCCGAGACCTGGGGCGACGCCTCGCTGCCCTCGATCGTGCGCGCCTGCATGCGCGAGCTGGTCGACGTGTTCCGCCTGCGCCGCGCCCTGATCCACGCCTTCGTGGCGCGCGCCGTGGTCGACGTCGAGTTCCGCGGCGAGGCGCTTCGCTTCGAGCGCGAGGTCGCCGACAAGATCGGCGCGCTGCTCCTCACGCGGCCCGGCGCGATCGGCCATCCGCGGCCCGAGCGCGCCGTCGAGCTCGCGGTCGGCATCGTCTTCGGCTCGATGATCGCGGGCGTGCTCTTCGGCGACACCACGCACGCGTTCGCGCAGCTCAGCGACGAGGAGGCGGCCGACGAGCTCGCCCGCAACTTCCTCGGCTATCTCGACGTCCGCGACGTCACACGGAGGAAACGATGAAGTACACGCAGCACAACCCGCTCCCGATCCCGGCGTCCGGTCCGTTCCAGAACGTCAGCGCGACGATCGACGCCGTATTCGACTGGCAGTACGAGCTGCGCCGCCAGAAGCTGCTCGAGCTCTACGAGAAGGGGAAGGCGGCCACCTGGAACGCCAGCGATCTCGACTGGTCGATCGACGTCGACCTCGAGCGGATGGTGGCGGAGCGCCAGCAGATGGGCGGCGGAAACGCCATGAACCAGTTCCTGAGCCCGCCGCGGCCGCTCTCCGACAGCGACGCCGCCTTGCTCAATCTCCACATGAACGCCTTCATGCTCTCGCAGTTCCTGCACGGCGAGCAGGGCGCGCTGCTGGCGACGGCGAAGATCGTCGAGACGGTGCCCTGGGCGGAGGCCAAGTTCTACGCCGCCAACCAGGTGGCCGACGAGGCGCGACACGTGGAGGTGTACCACCGCTACCTCACCGAGAAGCTCGGCATCTCGTACGGGATCCACCCGAGCCTCGGCCAGCTCCTCGACGACATCCTGGCCGACGCGCGCTGGGACCTGACCTACCTCGGCATGCAGATCATGGTCGAGGGCCTGGCGCTGGCGGCGTTCGGGCTGCAGCGCATGATGATGGCCGAGGAGCCGCTGATCGTGGACATCACCGGCCGCATCATGGGCGACGAGTCGCGCCACGTCGCCTTCGGCGTGATCTCGCTCGAGGAGATCTACCGCAACATGTCGGAGACCGAGCTGCGCCAGCGCGAGGAGTTCGTGATCGAGGCGACGCACCTGATGCGCGAGCGCCTGCTGATGCAGCCGGTCTTCGAGCGCCTCGGCTGGGACGTCAAGGTCTGGCTGCCGTGGGCGATCGAGACGCCCTTCATGCGCGGCTTCCGGCAGATGCTCTTCTCGAAGATCGTGCCGAACCTGAAGCGACTGGGGCTCCTGACCCCGCGCGTGCGCGCCGCCTACGAGAAGCTCGACCTGCTGCGCTTCGAGAACCTGAAGGACTCGGTCGAGGAGCCGGAGACCGCCCCGCCGCAGGAGCTGGTGCAGCTCCTGCTGCAGATCCTGGCGAACCGGCAGCCGGCTCCCACCGCGAACGCGGGCTAGCGCTGCGTCGCGCGCCGTGAGCTCCCACGGCCGCGGCGCTGGGGCGGATGACTCGGCGCTCACCGGGCGCCGCCATCCCCGTGTCGACGGGGCGCTGCTTCTGCTCGCGGGCGTGCACGTCGCGAGCCGGCTCGCCTTCTGGATCGACGGCGTGCGTTTCGACGCCTCGACGTTGCCGTGGTTCTGGCAGTTCCTCGATCCTGCGTGGCTGCGCACCGACCTGCTCCGCAGCCTCTGGTACCTCCACGCCCAGCCGCCGCTCTTCAACGCCCTTCTCGGGATCGTTCTCAAGCTCGACGGGGCCGCCTGGATGTTCCAGGGAATCTTCTTCGCCCTCGGGCTGGCTCTCGTCCTCGCCCTCTACACCCTCATGCGACGCCTGGGCGTGGGACGCGGCGTGGCGTTCGCGACGGCGCTCCTCTACGACCTGAGCCCCACCGCCGTGATCTACGAGAACCTCCTCTTCTACACCGAGCTCGAGGCGGCGCTGCTGGTCGGGGCGGCCCTGTTCCTGCACCGGCTGGCAGAGCGCCGCCGCACGCTCGACGCGGCGCTCTTCTTCTCCTGCATCGCGGCGCTCGCCCTCACGCGGAGCCTGTTTCATGCGGTGTGGTTCCTTGCGTGCTCGGGCCTGGCGCTCGCCGCCAGCCGCCCACTGCGGGGGGGGATCGTCATCAGCTTCCTGCTGGCCGCTCTCGGCGTCGGAGGGCTCTACGCGAAGAATGCCTGGGTATTCGGTGCGCCTTCCGGCAGCAGCTGGTTCGGCATGAGCCTGGCGCGCTTCGAGCTCCGATGCTGGCCGGCGGGTGATCTGAGAGCGCTCGTCGCGCGCGGCGAGGTGTCGCCCCTGATCCTGATTCCGCCCTTCTCTCCGCTCGAGCGCTACGCGGGGAAGGTCGGCCGTCCGGTGGGTGCGGACGTGCTAGCTCTGCGCGAGCCCGTCAAGAAGGGCGGCGATCGCAATCTCAACCACATCGCCTACGTCGAGCTCTCGCGCCAGTATGCGCGCGACGCCATCGCGCTGATCCGAGCCGAGCCCGCGCGCTATGCGCTCTGTCTCCAAGGCGCCGTTGCGAGATTCATGCTGCCGCCCTCGGACTATCACCTCGTCAGCTCGAATCGCCAGAGCCTCGGCGGCCTCGATCGGCTCTACGATGCCGTGATCTACGGGGTGCCTCGCGCGTGGCTGGGCATGCCGCCGCGAACCGACGTCTATGGGCCCTACGAAGAGCAGGAAGCTCCGGTCGAAGCGGGGGAGCTGTGCTGGCTCTGGTTCGGCGCCGGGCTCCTGGCCTGCGCGACCTGCGCGCGGGCAGCCATCCGCAGGCCCAGGATGAGGGCGACCGCCACCGTCCTTGCCTTCTGCCTCTTCAACATCGCCTTCGTCACCATCGCGGCGAATGCCGTCGAGCTCGGCGAGAACAACCGCTTCCGCGTCGCGATCGAGCCGCTCGTGGCCGCACTCATCGCGCTCGCGGCGACGGAGCTCGTGCGCGCTCGCGCGCGAGCGCGAGGCTAGCGATCGAGTCATCGCTCCTGCGGGTCCGCCACCACTTCGACGTCGACCTCGAGGTCGTGCAGCGCGACCACGCGCACGAGCGCGCCGGGCGCGAGCGCCGGCGCGCCGCCCGCGCGCCGCACGCGCCAGAGCTCGGGGCCGACGCGCACCCAGTCGGCGTCGACCGCGACGCCGAGTTCGCCGAGCGGGCGCCTCGGCGCGGCGCTGTCGTCGGGCTCGTACGCCGCGCGCAGCACCGGAAAGAGCGCGACGTCCTTCAGCACCCAGAGCGCCGCGAGGGCGAGCGCGAGCCCGCGCGAGAGGACATCCCAGTACGCCAACGCCGCGAGGACGACCGCAGCGATCGCGAGCCCCGGGAGGTGGAAGCGCAGGTAGCGGAGCGCGACGCGCGACGTGGGAGCCCGGCGCGCCGACACCGCAGGCCTAGACGAAGCGCTTGATCAGCGCCTTCTTGAGCCGCGTGTAGGGCGGGTAGCCGATCTTTGGATCCGCCTTCGTGCTCTTCTTCACCACGCCCTTGTGATGGCTCATGGCCTCGAAGCCGTGGCGCCCGTGGTATGCGCCCATGCCGCTCTCGCCGACGCCTCCGAACGGCAGGCTCGGATTGCCGAGGTGCCAGAGCACGGCGTTCACGCAGACGCCTCCGGCGCTGGTGCGCGAGAGCACCGCGTCCTCGACCTCCTGGCGGTTGGTGAAGACGTAGAGCGCGAGCGGCTTCGGCCGCGCGTTCACGAAACCGATCGCGGTGTCGACGTCCGGCACGGTCAGCACGGGCAGGATCGGCCCGAAGATCTCCTCCTGCATCGCCGGCGAGTCCGGCGAGACGTTGCGCAGCACGGTGGGCGCCACGTAGCGGTCGGCCCGGTCGACGCGGCCGCCGACCACGGTCTCGCCGCTCTCGAGCAGCTTGGCGAGGCGGTCGAGGTGGGCGTCCGAGACGATGCGCGCGAGGTCGGGGCTGCGCTGCGGGTCGTCCCCGTAGAACGCGCGCAGGTTCTTCGCGAGGAGCTCCAGCAGCTCGGCCTCGCGCGACTCGTGCACCAGCAGGTAGTCGGGCGCCACGCAGGTCTGCCCGGCGTTCAGGAACTTGCCCCACGTGATGCGCCGCGCGGCGATCTCGAGGTCCACGTCGGCGTCGATGATGCAGGGGCTCTTGCCGCCGAGCTCGAGCGTGACCGGCGTCAGGTGCCGCGCCGCGGCCTCCATCACGATGCGGCCGACGCGGCTGTTGCCGGTGTAGAAGATGTGGTCCCAGCGCTCGGCGAGGAGCGCGGTCGTCTCCGGCACGCCGCCCTCGACGACCGCGACGCACTCGGGGTCGAGGTAGCGCGGCACCAGGCGCGCGAGCGCGGCCGACACGTGCGGCGTGACCTCGGACGGCTTCAGCACGGCGCAGTTGCCCGCCGCGATGGCCGCCGTGAGCGGCGCCAGCGCGAGCTGGATCGGGTAGTTCCAGGGCGCGATCACGAGCACCACGCCGAGCGGCTCGCGCACGATCCACGAGGAGCCGGGGCGCAGCTTGAGCGGCGTGTGGATGCGCTCGGGCTTCATCCACGAGCGCAGCTTCTTGCGGACCAGCTCGACCTCCGCGAGCACGAAGCCGATGTCGGTCGCCCATGCCTCGACATCGGGCTTGCGCAGGTCGGTCTGCAGCGCCTCGGACAGCGCGTCGGCGTTCTCGCGCAGCATCGCGGCGAGGCGGTCGAGCTGCGCGAGGCGCCATTCGGCGGGCCGCGTGCGGCCGCTGGCGAAGCCGGCGCGCAGGCGGCCCGCGATCTCCGGGACGTCGGGGTGGGGTCGGGGGTCGAGGGGGGCGGTCGCGCTCATGGGGTCTCCGTTCGTCGCGGTCGCGGTGCACCGCGCGGGCGCAGTGTAGCCTGCCGGTGTGGCGTCCGGCTCTCGCGCGCGACGGCCCGGCGCGGCCGACCTGCTCCGCACGGTGGCCGCGCTGCTCGCCATCCTGCCGGGCCTCGCGGTCGGCGTCGCCGTGCTCCTGGCGACGCGCGACCGCCGCCGCGCCGTGAACCGCATGATCGAGGTCTGGGGCGACCTCGGGACGCGGGCCGCCGGGATCCGCCTCGAGGTCGCCGGTGCCGAGCACCTGCGCCTGCGTCCGGCGGTCTTCGTCTTCAACCACCAGAGCGGCATCGATCCGATCCTGCTGTGCGCGCTCCTGCGGCGCGACTTCGTCGGCGTGGCCAAGCACGAGATCCGGAGCAACCCGATCCTGGGCCCCGCGTTCGCCTTCGCGGGCGTGGTCTTCGTCGACCGTGCCGACCGCGAGCAGGCGCTGCGCGCGCTCGCCCCGGCCGTCGACACGCTGCGCTCGGGCGTGGCGATCGCGATCGCGCCCGAGGGCACGCGCAGCCCCGGCGCGGAGGTGGGCGCCTTCAAGAAGGGCGCGTTCCGGATCGCGCTCGCCGCCGGCGTGCCGATCGTACCGATCGCGATCCTGAACGCGCGCGACGTGCTTCCGCGCGGCGCCCGCGTGATGATGCCGGCGACGGTGCGCGTCGTCGTACATCCTCCGGTGTCGACGGAGGGCTGGAGCCTGGCGGCGCTCGACGCGCAGATCGAGTCGGTGCGGCGGATCTTCGTGGCGGCGCTGGCTCAGTCGGGCGCGAGCCGATCGACCACCACTGCGACGGAGCGCGAGTAGCCGCCGAACCAGCGCGAGAGGCGGGCCAGCAGGTAGCGCTCGGTGAAGCGCCGGCGGATCGCGGCGGCCTCGCTCTCGTCGTCGACCACGCGCGCGCGCCCGCGCAGGCGGGTGCTCCCGATCTGGAGCTGGACCTCGGGCTGTGCGCGCGCGTTGCGCGACCACTGGGGGCCCTCGGGGCCGCCGGTCAGGTAGATGCAGTCGGGGCCCGGCGCGAACCAGATCGTGACGGTGCGGGGCTCGCCGGACCTGCGGCCCACCGTCGTGAGCCGGCAGTTCCAGTGGCGGCCGAGGCGCGCGAGGTCGGGCGCGCTCACGCCGCGGGCCGCCCCGGCTCCGGCCGGGCGCGCAGCGGCGGCGCGGCGACCGGCGCACCGCGCGACAGCACCGGGAACTGGCGCTCGGGATCGTCGCAGCGCCCCTCCGGCTGCGCGCGCCCGTCGGCGGCCGGCCGCACCATCCGCGCGCCGTCGGGCGCGAACTGCACGATGTACGACTTGCGAACGCGCTCGGTGCGGTTGGGTCCGGTGCGATGCGGGGTCAGGCTGGAGAAGACCGCGATGCTGCCGGCGCGCAGCGGCACCGCGACCGCGTCCGGCACCTCCTCGAGGCAACGCCATCCGGTGTCGGTCATCCAGTGGCGCAGCGTGCCGAGCCGGTGCAGGCCCGGCGCCATCCACGGGCAGCCGTTCTCCGGCGTCGCGTCCGAGAGCGCCACCCAGCAGGTCAGGTACTGCTGGGGCTCGACGAAGTTGTAGCCGTTGTCCTGGTGCCACGGGAAGTCCTTCTCGGCGGCGGGCTTCTTGTACACCGCCTGGTCCCAGTAGAGCCGCACGTCGGGTCCGACGAGGTCGTGGACCAGGTCCTGGAAGAGCGGCGAGGCGCAGAAGGCGCGCGCGCGCTCCGCGCGCAGCACCAGATGGGTCGAGAAGGTGATCTCGCCGGCGCGCGCGATGAAGAGCCGCCGCTCCGGCAGCGCGGCGAGCAGCGACTCGACCTTCGCCTCCCACGGGTCGATCGCGTCGACGAGCGCGCGCAGCGTCGCTGCGTCGAGCGCGTCCTCGAGCACGAAGAAGCCGCGCTCGTCGAAGGCGCGAGCCTGCTCGGGCGTCAGGCGCCGGAAGGGGCCCTTCGGCGCCGCCCACGCGAAGTCCCGATTCAAGGGATGGAGCTCCAGCGGATGGAGCTCCGTCGCGTCGGGCTTCGGCGGCACGCGGGAAGGGTCGGCGATCGGAGCGCCGTGGGTCAACCCCTTGCCCGGCCGGCGCTTCGGTGGTCTCCTCGCGCCATGCCGCGCGCCGCCCGTCCCGAGGACGCCCGCTTCCTGGCCTGGGTCGCGCTCGCGTCGGCGCGCTCGCACGTGGAGCGGGGCTTCTGGGACCTGCTGATCCCGGAGGGCGAGGACGAGCGCCTCGCCTTCCTCGAGCGGATGGCGCTCGCCGAGCCGCCCTCGTGGTGGCACTGGAGCCTCTTCCTCGTGGCGGAGCGCGACGGGGGTCCGGTCGCCGCGCTGTCCGGCTTCGATCCGGCCGACCCCCGCTTCGCCAAGCCCGACGACGCCGTGATGGCGGCGCTGGCGGCGAGCGGATGGAGCGCGTCGCGCACACAGGCGGCGCTCGTGCGGGGCGAGCCCTTCTTCCGCTGCGTGCATCAGCCGGAGCCCGGCGCGTGGATGGTCGAGTCGGTGGCGACGCGGCCCGAGGCGCGCGGGCTCGGCCTCGCGCACGAGCTGGTTGGGCTCGTCCTCGACGAGGGCCGGCGGCGCAGGCATCGCACTGCGCAGCTCAGCCTGCTGATCGGCAACGCGCGCGCCCAGCGCGTCTACGAGCGCTTCGGCTTCGCGATCGCGGCCGAGAAGCGCGACCCCGCCTTCGAGGCGGCCCTCGGCTGCCCGGGCATTGCACGCATGATGTGCACGCTCTGAGATCGGAGCGAGGAGCCCGCGCGCGTGGACCTGCGAGGCGCTCCGGGCCGCCGCTGGGGCGGACTCAACCCGGACGCCTGCCCGACCGATTCCTACGGGTCATGCTGGAAGCGCGTACCTGCATCGCGTCCCACGCCTCCGAGGGCGACTACGCACCTACCTCCCGCAACCTGCTCTGGAAGCTCGGCTATGCGCTGGTGCCGCCGGAGGAGGCGGAGGCCCCTGCACTGCGCGTGGTGCGCGACGACCGTCTCTCGGAGGTTCCCGCGCCGCTCGGGGAGCCGATCATCCTGCTGACGCAGGGGCGCGGCCGGAAGGCCCGCGATCCGCGCGTGCTCGGGTCGGTGAAGCGGCCGGCCGGCCTCCACGAGCTCTACCGGCTGATCCAGGCGGCGCTCGAGGAGCAGCCGCGCTCGGTGCCGCGCGCGCCGTGCTCGCTCATCGCGCGCGGGAGCCACGAGGACCTGCACTGGGATCTCGTCGTGAAGTCGCTCTCCGAGAGCGGCTGCCTCGTCACGGGTGCGGAGCTGCCCTCGATCGAGACGAAGCTCGAGCTCGAGATCGACCTTCCGTGGGGCGTGAAGATCGCGACGCCCGCGGTGGCCGCCTACGAGCAGGGCGGGAGCCTCGGCCTCGTCTTCCACGGCGTCACGCTCGGCGCCCGGAAGCAGCTCGCCAAGGTGGTGCTCCAGCTCCTCGATCGGCTCTGACTCCGCTCACTGCGACCCGTCGGCCGCGAGATCACGGGGCGTCGGCGCCTCGACCGCAATCGGCTCGCCCTCGATCTCGAGGCGGGCCGCGTGCAGCAGCAGGCGCGGCGCGGGCGCGCCGCCGTAGACGCGATCGCCCGCGATCGGCGCTCCCGACGCGGCGAGGTGTACCCGGATCTGGTGGGTGCGTCCGGTCGAAGGGTCCGCCGCCACCCAGGCGCAGGCGCCGCGTCGGGCGAGTCGCTGGAAGCGCGTGTGGCTCCAACGGAAGCCGGGCTCCTCGGCGGCGCGCAGCGCGAAGCGGTAGCGCCGCGGGTCGAGCGCGCGGCCGAGGAAGCCACTCACCTCGAAGCGGTCGAGCTCGGGAGGGGGCGAGACCACCGCGACGTAGCGCTTGCGCGCGCAACCCGCGGCGAAGGCGCGGCCGAGGCGCGCCGCCGCCTCCGCCGTCTTCGCGAACAGCACCACGCCGCTCGTCTCGCGGTCGAGCCGGTGCACGGCGACGAGGGCCTCGTACCCGCTGCGCGCGCGCAGCACGGCCTCGAGCGAGAGGCGCCGGCTCGCGCGGGTTCCCTGCGTCGGCAGCCACGCAGGCTTGTCGGCGGCGAGCCAGTCGGCGCCCTCGGCGAGGATCCCCTCCGCGCCGAACGGAACCGGCTCGGGCTCGGCGGCGAAGGCGTACGCGTCGACGCGGATCCCGGCCTCGATGCGGTGGGGCAGCTCGTCCCCGGCGTGCGGGCGCCCGTCGAGGTGCAGCCCGCCGTGCCAGAGCAGGCGCTCGAAGGCGTCGGCGTCGAGCTCGCAGCGGGCGCGCGCGTCCGCGAGGAAGGCCGTCCGCGCGAGTGCCTCCTCCGTCACCCATCGGTGTCGGATGAGCGGCGGGTCGAAGCGCTCCCGATCGCTACGGGACGCGGGCAGGGTCGAGGACGCCATCGCGGATCACCTCGGCGAGCCAGCGCCCGGACGCCTTCACCGCCCGCGCTCCGGTGTGCGGGTCGAAGCCGACGAGGCCGAAGCGCGCGGGGCCGAATCCGTGCCGCCACTCGTAGTTGTCGACGGCGGTCCAGTGGAAGTAGCCGCCCACGGGCGCGCCCTGGCGGCGCGCCCGGTCGAGCGCAGCCAGGTGCGCGGCGATGTAGCGGATGCGGAAGGTCTCGTCGCCGGTCGGGCAGCCGTTCTCGGTGACGAGGAGCGGGACGCCGGGGAGCGCGCGCGCGACGCGCAGCAGCCCCGCCTCGAGCCCGCCCGGGTGGACGGCGCGGCCGAGCGCGTCGCGCGGGGCGTCGGGGCGGTCCGAGAAGGTGCCGGGCCCGGCGGCCCCGAAGCTCGTCGAGGAGTAGAAGTTGAGGCCGTACAGGTCGAGCGCGCCGCGCAGGTGCGGCACCTCCTCGGGCTCGCGCTGTGGCGCCCGGATCCAGCCGGTCGCGAGCGCCTCGAGCAGCGTGCCGTGGTACCAGGCGTCGAAGCGCGCGGCGGCGGCGCGCTGGCCCTCGTCGGCCGGATCCTCGGCGCGCGGATCGAGGTAGACCTCGATGGTGGCGACCGTGGGCTGCGGCTCCAGGCCCTTCAGGATGCGGTAGGCGTCGGCGTGCAACACCAGAACGTGACGGGTCATGGCGAAGGCGGCGGCCGGGTCGCGCAGGAACGGCGGGTTCTCGCCCAGGAAGTAGCTCGCCAGCACGTAGACCATCGACTCGTTCGACACGTGGAAGTGCGCGGCGTGGGGGACCAGCGCGCGGCCGAGGCGCTCGACGTAGCGCAGGAAGGCCGGGTGGTTGCGCGTGTCGAGGAAGCCGCCGCGCTCGGCGAACCAGAGCGGATGCGTGAAGTGGAAGAGGTTCACCCACGGCACCAGGCCGGCCGCGCGGGCGCCGTCGCAGACGGCGCGGTAGCGGTCGATCGCGCGCTCGTCGAAGCGACCCGACTCGGGCTCGACGCGGCTCCACTCGATCGAGAGCCGGTAGTGTCCGATGCCGAGCCCGGCGACCAGCCGGAAGTCGTCCTCCGCCCGCTCCCAGAAGCCGTTGCCGGGATTCGCCGGCACGCGGCCGGCGCGCGCCGCCGCGACCCAGTCGTTCGGCACGTCGCCGCCCTCGGCCTGGAACGCCGACGACGCCACGCCCCACGCGAACCCCTCGCCGGCCCCGGACGAGCCGCCGGGCAGGGGCGGCGATCCCGCGGGCCGGGCCGCGGGCGGCGCGATGCGGATCGGCGCCGCGGGCAGGAGCGGCAACCAGCGCGCGCGGTCCTCGTCGTCGGCGGGCATGACCGGGCGAGTCTAGGCGAGCCGCGGCGCCGGGGGCGCCGTCTTTCGAGACGCGCGCGGATCGACGCGCGCGATCCGGGCGCGGAAGTGAATCCGGACGTGGGATCCGCGCGTCTCTGGGGATGCGGAGAGGGAGGATCTTTGAGAAGATCCCGCGTTCCGCATCCCCGGAGGTCCTGCATGCGACGCACCCTCGCGCTCTCGCTCGTCCTCGCGGTTGCGCTCGTCGCCCCCCGACTCGCGCGCCCCGCCGGCGACACGTCGACCGCGGGGCCCGCTTTCAAGGAAGGCGACGTCCTCACGATGAACGACGTCGAGAAGCTGAAGCCCTACCTGCCCAAGGAGGTCTGGGACAACCGCGACTTCTTCTTCTACGAGGGCATGGCGCTCGAGATCGGTCCGTCGTTCCGCGACTACTCGCCGGCGCCGGTCTACAAGGATGCAACCGACAAGTTCAAGGGTCAGCCGAAGATCGGGCCGGACGGTAGCCTCGACAACTACACGGCCGGCCAGCCCTTCCCGATCGACTCGATCGATTGCAAGGGCGATCCGGACGCGGGCACGAAGATCATGTGGGACTTCCACTACCGCTGGGCGCCGGTGAGCGGGGTCTCGAGCTTCTACTACTCCTACTGGGACCGCGGCGAGGAGCTCCCGCTCTACTACGAGGGCACCGGCGGCGGCGTGCAGATGGCGCACCGGCCCGAGCCCGAGTCGCTCGCCGACGGCGGCGACCTGTTCCGCGGCGAGAACCGCGCGAGCGTCGGCGGCGCCGAGGTGACCGCGCCCTTCGACGCGCGCGGCATCATGCTGCTCAACTACCGCTACAAGGACTCGGACAAGCCGCTCGCGCAGGCGCGCAACGACGACACCTGGGTCTACGTCCCGACCCTCCGCCGGGTGCGCCGGATCTCGACCGCGCAGCGGACCGACGCCATCTCGGGCACCGACTTCACGCTCGACGACCTGTTCAGCTTCAACGGGATCGTGCCCCAGTACACCTGGACCTGCCTCGGCGAGCAGGACGTCATCGCGCCGATGAACACCAAGGTGAAGGGCTACCCGTACGTGAAGGGCCAGAACTTCGGGCCGTACGGGCTCTCGTTCGCGAGCGATCGCTGGGAGCTGCGGCACGCCGTGGTCGTGCGCATGAAGCCGAAGAACGCCGACCACCCGTACCACCACAAGGACATCTACATCGACAAGCAGACGATGCAGCCGCTCTACTCGATGGCCTACGACCAGAAGCAGGAGCTGTGGAAGCTCATCTACCACAACAAGCGCTGGAGCCAGGACGAGTCGCTGACGGGCAAGTGGTTCGAGAGCTGGGACGGCGTTCCCGATCCGCGCGTGCTCGCCGTGGTGAGCGACACGATCATCAACGTGCAGACCGGGACGGGCAACCGCATCGAGTTCTGGGACGCCGGCGGCACCTCCATCGGCAACAAGGCCCGCATCCGCCGCTACATCGACGTGGGGCGCCTCACGCGGGGGCGCTGAGCGGCGCGCCGCGTCCGGCCGCGGCCCGAGTGCTACGATCGCGCGCTCCCCTGCTCCCGGAGGTCCTTCATGCAGGTGCGTGCCGCCGTCGCCCGCGCCGCCGGCAAGCCGCTCGCGATCGAGACGATCGAGCTCGAGGGCCCGCGCGCCGGCGAGGTGCTCGTCGAGATCAAGGCCACCGGCGTCTGCCACACCGACGCCTACACGCTGTCCGGGGCCGACCCGGAGGGCGCCTTCCCGGCGGTGCTCGGCCACGAGGGGGCCGGCGTGGTGGTCGAGGTGGGCGCCGGCGTCACCTCGGTCCGCCCGGGCGACCACGTGATCCCGCTCTACACCCCAGAATGTCGAAGCTGCAAGTTCTGCCTCTCCGGCAAGACCAACCTGTGCCAGGCGATCCGCGCCACCCAGGGCCGCGGCGTGATGCCCGACGGGACCAGCCGCTTCCGCGATGCGCGCGGGGAGACGCTGCTCCACTACATGGGCACCTCGACCTTCTCCAACTACACGGTGCTGCCCGAGATCGCGGTGGCGAAGATCCGCGAGGACGCCCCCTTCGAGAGCGCCTGCCTGCTCGGCTGCGGCGTCACCACCGGGATCGGCGCCGTGCTCTTCACGGCGAAGGTGCGCCCCGGCGACAACGTCGTGGTGTTCGGGCTCGGCGGCGTCGGGCTCTCCGCCGTGCAGGGCGCGCGGCTGGCGGGCGCCGGCCGGATCATCGGGGTCGACACCAACCCGAAGAAGAGGGCGCTCGCCGAGCGCATGGGCGCCACCCACTTCGTGAATCCCGCCGAGGTCGAGGGCGAGCTGGTTGCGCACCTGGTCGAGCTGACCGAGGGCGGCGCCGACTTCAGCTTCGAGTGCATCGGCAACGTCGGCACGATGCGCCAGGCGCTCGAGTGCTGTCACAAGGGCTGGGGCCAGAGCGTGATCATCGGCGTCGCCGGGGCCGGGCAGGAGATCGCGACGCGCCCGTTCCAGCTCGTGACGGGACGCGTCTGGCGCGGCAGCGCCTTCGGCGGCGCGCGCGGGCGCACCGACGTCCCGAAGCTCGTCGACTGGTACATGGAAGGGCGCATCCAGGTCGACGAGCTGATCACGCACCGGCGCCCTCTCGACCGCATCAACGAGGCCTTCGAGCTGATGCACGAGGGCGAGTCGATCCGCACCGTGGTGAGCTTCGACTGATGCAGATGCCGGCGGCGCCATGAGCCGGCGCGCGGGAAGGGGGGTGCGGGCGGGCCTCGCCCGAGGCGGGCGCCGGCTCGCCGTCCTCGCCGCGCTCGGGCTCGCGGCGGCACCCCTGGCGCGCGCCCAGCTTCCCGCCGCCCCGGCGCCGGCCCCGGCGACCGCACCCGCGTCGCCGACTCCGAGCCCGGCGCCGGCAGCGCCGGCGGCGATCCCGCTGCCCGACGTCGCGGCGCGCGCCGAGGACGCGGCGCGGATGCTGCGCGAGCTCGGCGCGGACCTCGCGCCGGAGCCGGCGATCGTCGCGATCGAGGACGCGATCCCGGACCGCAAGGCGGGCCTCGAGCGCAAGGCCAAGGAGGCCGCGGCACTGCTCGACGCCGGCCCCTCGCTGCGCGCGCTCGCCGACCTCGAGGTCGCCTGGAGCGCCGACGGGCAGTCGCTCGGGGCCTGGAGCAAGACGCTCACCGAGCGCGCCACCGCCCTCGAGGCGCGCATCGCGCAGCTCGGAGACCTCGAGAAGACCTGGCGCCTCACGCTCGACCAGGCGCGCGCCGAGCACGCGCCCGACGCGCTGGTGGAGCGCGCGCGCTCGGTGCTCGCCGACGTGCGCGCCGCGCAGGGGCAGGTGCAGGCCCGCCGCGCCGTCGTGCTGACGCTGCAGGACCAGGTCGCACGACTCGGCGGGCGCATCGACGAGGAGATCGACGACATCCGTGCGGCGCGCGGGACGCTGCGCGGGCGCCTGTTCGAGGCCGACCAGCCGCCGTTCTGGCGCGCCCTGCGCGAGGCGGCGCCGGTCGGCTCGATCGCCGCGACGATGGGAGAGTCGCTGGTGCGGCACGCGGGGGAGATCCGCGAGTACGAGGCGGAGCACGTCGCTCCGCTCGCGGCGAACCTCCTGCTCTTCGCGGCGCTCCTCCCGGTCACCTTCACGCTGCGCCGGCACTCGCGCCAGCGGCGCGCCGAGGCGCGGACGCTCGGCGCGTCCGAGGTCGTGCTCGAGAGCCCCATCGCGCTCGCGCTGCTCGCCGCGCTGCTGATCGCGCTGCTGCTCGCCCGGACGGGCGTCTTCCCCGCGCTCGTCCCGCCGTCGCCGCGGTCCGTGCGCAGCCTGTTCGGCTTCGCGCTGATGCTGCCGCCGCTCTTCCTGCTGCCGCGGCTCGTCGCGCCCGACCTGCGGCCGGTGCCCTTCGCGCTCGCGGGCTTCTACCTGCTCGATCGCATGCGCGACCTGCTCGAGGCCGTGGCGCTGGTCGAGCGGTCGCTCTTCGCCGCCGAGATCGCGCTGGCGCTCGTCGGCGTGCTCTGGCTCGCCCGTTCGCGGAGACTGCGCCGGCTCGCGGTCCTGCAGCACCATGGCGTTCTGTTCGCGCTGGCCTGGCGCACCGCCGCGCTGCTCCTGGTCGCGAGCCTCGCGGCCAACGCCCTCGGCTACGTGACCCTCGCCCACGTGCTCGGCGAGGGCGTGCTCCACACCGGCTATCTCACGCTGATCCTGTTCGCGGGTGCGAGCGTGCTCCGGCTCGCCGTCGCAGGCGTCCTGCACGGCGCTCCCCTCCAGCGGCTCGAGCTGGTCCGCGCGCACGGAGCGGCGATCCAGAGCGGCGCCGAGCGCGTCGTGGCCTGGCTCGGCGTGGCGCTGTGGGCGCTGGTGGTCGCGCGGCTGTTCCAGGTCTACGACCCGATCTACGCCGCCGCCGCGTGGGCGCTGGGGACGCCGATCCAGATCGGCTCGGCGGCATTCTCGCTCGGCGCGGTGCTCACCTTCGCGCTCACGATCGCCGCGTCGGTGTGGGTCTCGCGCGGCGTGGCGCTGGTGCTCGAGGAGGAGGTGTTTCCGCGCACCCACCTCGAACGCGGCGTTCCGTACGCGATCGCGACCACCGCGCGCTACACCGTGCTGCTGTTCGGCTTCATGCTGGCGGTCGGCGCCGCGGGCCTCGACTGGACGCGCATGTCGCTGCTCGCGGGCGCCTTCGGCGTCGGCGTCGGCTTCGGGCTCCAGGCCGTCGTCAACAACTTCGTCTCGGGGCTGATCCTGCTCTACGAGCGCCCGATCCAGGTGGGCGACACCGTGCAGCTCGGCGAGCTGGTCGGCGAGGTGCGCCGCATCGGCATCCGGTCCAGCACGCTCCGCACCGCGCAGGGCGCCGAGGTGATCGTCCCGAACGGCAACCTGCTCTCGGACAAGGTGGTGAACTGGACGCTCTCCGACCCGCAGCGGCTGATCGAGCTGGCGGTGAGCCTGCCGCCGCAGGGTGACCCGCAGCGCGTGCTGGCGCTGCTGCACGAGGTGGCGGTGAGCCATCCGGACGTGCTGCAGGAGCCGGCGCCGGTGGCGCTGCTGACGCGCTTCACGGACGCCGCCTACGGCTTCGAGCTGCGCGCCTTCACCTCGCGCGCGAGCGGGCACCTCGAGGTCAAGAGCGAGCTCGCGCTCGCCGTGCACGACGCCCTCGAGCGGGCCGGGATCGTGAGCCCCGCGTTTCCGCCGGAGGCGCGGCCGGCGCCGGCGGTGCGCGCCGCTCCGGGCGGACGCAGCGCCTCCTGACGCGGGCTCAGCGCCGGAAGGCCGGGATCACCGACTCGGCGAAGAGCCGCGCCGGCTCGCGCGTGTCGCGGCCGAAGAACTCGATCAGGAACGTGGTGCAGCCGAGCTCGACGTGCCGCTCGATGCGCTCGATCACGCGCTCGGGCGTGCCCCAGATGCCGTGCTCGGCGATTGCGCCGCCCATGTGCCCGCCGTAGACCCTTCCCGCCTTCTCGAGCGCGGCGCGGGCGCTCGCCTCGTCTTCCGCGATCACCACCACGCACTGCTGCGAGACCTCGAGCGTGTCGAAGTCGCGGCCGACCTCGCCGCAGCGGCGCCGCAGCGCCTCCACCTTGGCGCCGAGCTGCGGCTGGAAGACGGCGAGGTTGTTCCAGATGTCGGCGTGCCGGGCGGCGATGCCCATCAGCACGCGCTCGCCGCCGCCGCCGATCAGGATCGGAGGCCGCGCCGGGACGCCGTCGGCCCGCGGCAGCGGCTTGGGCTCGCAGATCGCCTCGCGCACGGAGAAGTGTCGCCCCTCGAAGGTCGCCTTCGGCTCGCTCCAGAGCCGCTTCAGGATCTCGACGCACTCCTCGAGCGCGCGCATGCGCTCGCCGAGCTTGGGGAACGCGCAGCCGGTGCCGGTGAACTCCGCCTCGAACCAGCCCGCACCGAGCCCCACCATGGCGCGCCCGCCGGAGACGTGGTCGAGCGTCGCGATCTGCTTGGCGAGGATCGCCGGGTTGCGGAAGAAGGGCGGGGTGACGAGCGTCCCGAGGCCGGCTCGGCTCGTCAGCGCCGCCACCGCGGCGAGCTCCGTCCACGCCTCGAAGATCGGGAGCGTCGGCAGCGGCACGCCGTAGACGTGGTCGCACACCCAGAGATGGTCGAAGCCGAGCCGGTCGAGCTCCAGCGCGGTGTCGCGCGCCTCGGCCCAGGAGCGCTTGATCTGGGGCAGGGTCGCGCCGAAGCGCACGGGTCGGGTCATCGGGCGTCCTCCGGATGCGACGGTATGATACGGGCTCCGAGCGCGCCGCCGCGAGGCCGTCATGAGCACGCATCCCGCCGTCCCGGCCGATCCCGGCGCGCCGTTCCCCGGCGACGCGTTCGACTTCACGCGGCCCGAGTTCCGCCGCGATCCGTACTCGACCTACCAGCGGCTGCGCGAGGCGGCGCCGCTCCACTGCATCGAGGGCGGGAGCTTCCGGTTCTGGGTGCTGACGCGTCACGCTGACGTGATCGCCGTGCTGCGCGATCCGCGCACCTCGGTCGACCGCGCCTTCCAGCCGAAGCCGCCGGCGGTCGCGGCCGCCGTCGATCCGTCGGCGCTGCACCCGCTGGCGCGCGCGATGCGCGCGATGTCGCGCATCATGCTGTTCCGCGACCCGCCCGATCACACGCGGCTCCGGGGGCTCGTCAACAAGGCGTTCACCCCGCGCATGGTCGAGGCGCTGCGGCCGCGCATCGAGGCGCTCGTGGGGCAGCTCCTCGAGCCGCTGCGGGACGGCGGGCGCTTCGACCTCGTGAGGGATCTAGCCGAGCCGCTCCCGATCCTCGTGATCGCGGAGCTGCTCGGCCTGCCGGTCGAGGACCGCAAGGAGCTGAAGCGCTGGTCGGACGACCTCGCGGTGATGCTCGACGGCTCGATCGCGATGCAGCACATGGGGCGCGCGGTGCAGAGCGCGTCCGAGGTGATCGCCTATCTCCGCGATCACCTCGACGAGCGCCGCGCCGCTCCGCGCGAGGATCTGCTCTCCGCCATGCTGGCCGCCACGGAGCGCGACGAGTCGCTCGTCGACGACGAGATCCTCGGCACCGCGCTGCTCGTGATGGGCGCGGGCCACGAGACCACCACCAACCTGATCGGGAACGGCGTGCTGGCGCTGCTGCGGAGCCCCGGCGAGTGGCAGCGATTGCGCGGCGAGCCGGCGCTCGCCGGCTCCGCCGTCGAGGAGCTCCTGCGCTTCGACTCGCCCGTGCAGGCGACCTCCCGGATCTTCATCGAGCCGGTCGAGATCCACGGGCGACGCATTCCAGCGCGCGAGGAGGTCGGGCTCCTGCTCGGTGCCGCCAACCGCGATCCCGAGGCCTTCGCGGCTCCCGACCGCCTCGACATCGGCCGCGCCGACAACCGACACGTGTCGTTCGGCTTCGGCATCCACTTCTGCCTGGGCGCAGGCCTCGCCCGCCTCGAGGCGCAGCTCGCGATCGGCGCGCTCGCCGCGCGGCTCCCGCGCCTCGAGCTGGCCTGCGACGAGGCGGAACTCGCGTGGCGCCCGGGCTGGCTCCTGCGGGGCCTCGAGTCGCTCCCGATCCGGACCTCCTAGCCTTTACAGGGCGGCCGATGGGGGCGTATAAGGCCCGCATGTCGAGGGTCGCGTCTCGGATCGCCTGCGCGGCGGGGATCGCGTCGGCGCTCGGCATCGGCCCGCCTCCCGCGCACGCGGCGCCCCTGGCGCACCTCGATGGGGAGGTTCGCGCGGTTGCGCCACCGGCCCTCTTCTCGAAACCGGGCAACGTCGTCGGGAGCTTCACCCTGGACGGCTGGGAGGGCGGCGACCTCCGCACGGCGCCGGGGCAGATCCTCGTCGCGGCGCCGGACTCGCTCCTGATCGCGATCGGCGCAACGCCGACACACCTCTACGGCGCCTGGCGCTTCGATCCGGCCAGCGGCCGGCCGCTCCGCGCCGACGCGGCAACCGACGGTGCGTGTCCGACCGGCGCCGAGCCCGACTGCTGGCAACCGGGCGATGCGATCCCGGGCGACCGCGCCGCAGCCGACGCGCTGTGCGCGCTGCGGTCCCCTGGTGGCGGCTGCTCGATCCCACCTCCCCAGAGCCCCTCCGTCTCGGGCTCCCTGTCTCCACCGGCAGTCCCCATCACGACCGATCCACAGGACGGCGGTGATGGGGCCACCGACGGAGGGGACACGTCGCCCGATGCACTCAGCGCGGCACAGCAGGCGCTCATCGGCTGCGGGCCGTTCTGGGGGACCGACTGCGCGAGCGACGGGGTCGACCTGCTCGACGCCGAGGAGAGCGTCGTCCTGCAGTCGTTCGTGTTCCTTCCGCCGCCGAGCCCTGCTCCGGTCCCACCGCCCCCGCTACCGCTCCCAGTCCCCAACTGCTCGCCCGACGACGCGTCTTGCAAGGCGGCCGAGCTGGCAGCCCTCTCGCACAACTTCCAGATCCTCGTCGCCGCCCTTTCGCAGAGCCCTCCGCCCGGCGACGTCTTGGAATGGGACGGCGATCCGAGCACGTTCGACTTCCATCATCCCTTCTCGACGGCACCCGGCCAGTGCTCGTGGTCGCAGCCCCAGTTCTGCGCCAGCGTCCAGTCGCTACTCGGCCTCGCGACGACACCTCTCCAGGACGACCCCAATGGAGGCTCGCTGGGCCGCTGGGTCTGGGAGTCGGGCGCCGAGTACACGGTCGCGGTGGCGACCGGCGCGTTCGACGGCTTCGCGGGCGGCGTCCTCCACCTGGCGGACCCGGAGCTCTCGCGCGCCGCCGGCGGGCGGATCGGCGTCCCGATCGTGCTGATGCCGCCCGGGGGTGCAGCTCCCGCGCCCGAGCCGCTCCTCCTGTACGCGGTCGTGCCGGAGCCGGAGACCAGCGCCCTCGGCGCCGCGGCGATCGCCGCGCTCGCGCTCGGCTGCGCTCGGAGGCGTGCACGCGTGACCGGATCCGACACGCGCGCCGCGTAGAATCCCGTCGATGGAGTCCGCTTCGGAGCCGCTCGGATCGTCGAGCCGCCTCGTCATCGCGCGCGGCGCGCGCGCGGCCGAGGGCCGCCTCGTCGACGAAGTGCTCGCAGCGCACGAGGAGCGCCTCGCGGCGTTCCGCGCGGGCCGCGGCGACGCGCTCGCACGGCCGCTCCGCATCGTCGTCCCGTCTCGCAGCCTGCGCGAGCACCTGTCCGCGGCGCTGGTGCGGCGCGCCGGCCGCTCGCTGGCCGGAGTGCTGGTGCAGACACAGCGCGCGCTCGCCCACGCCGTGCTCGAGCGCGCGGGCGAGGTGCCTCCCGCGGGCGATGCCCTCCTCCCGGTGCTGGTGCGTCGATGCGCGTGCGATGAGGGAGCGCTCGAGCCGCTGGTCGAGCAGCTCGACGAGGGGCTGCGCATCGTCGAGGCGGCGGTGCGCGACCTGCTCGATGCCGGCTTCTCGGCGTCGAGCTACGAGGCGGCCCTCGACGCGCTCGCCGACGCGCCGGAGGTCGGCCCGGTCGCGCAGGAGCGCGCGCGCGCGGTGGTGCGCGTGGCGCTCGGCACTCTGCGCGGACTCGACGCGCTGGGCCTCGGACACCGCTCTTCGCTGCTCGCGCGGGCGCGCGAGATCGTCGCGGAGTGCGGGAGCGACGCGCTCCCCACGGCGGCGCTCTGGGTGCACGGGTTCGCCGACGCGACCGGCCTCGTGGCGGAGTGGATCGAGGCGCTGGTGCGCAGCTTCGCGGGATGCGTCGTCGTGGACGCCCCCCCCGATCCGGCCGTCGCGGAGCGGTTCGAGGACGAGTTCCCGAGGCCCTTCGTCGAGCGGATGGATCTCCTCGCGGCGCGCGAGGAGGTGGCTGCGCCGGATCCAGGTCCCTCGCTCGAGCTCCTGCGCGCGCCCGGAACGACGTCCGAGGTGCGCGCCGTCGCGGCGCGCGTGCGCGCGCTGCTCGACCAGCACGCCCGCCCCGAGTCGATCGGCATCGTCGCGCGACGCCTCGAGCCCTACCGCGCGGCGCTCGACGCGCAGCTCGGACGCCTCGCGATCCCGTTCTCGGTGATCGGCGCGCGCGCGGGCGCCGACGCGGGGAGCCGCCGTGCTGCCGCGCTCGTCCGCCTGCTCGCCGACTGCGAGCGCGCGTCGACGGACTGCTGGCTCTCGGCCGACGCCGGTACGGTGTCGGGCGCTCGGGAGGATGGCGATCTGCGCGTCGCCCTGCACGCGCTCGGTGCGGGCCGCCTCCGCGACGTGGTCGCGCTCGATCTCGCGAGCGCGTTCAGCGGCAGCTCCCTCGCGCTCCCGGTGCGCCGCGGCCTGCTCGAGGAGGACGGCGCGAGCGACGCGAAGGAGGAGGGCTCGCGCGCGACGCGGCGCGTGAACCGGCGCCGCGCCATCGAGCGCCGCGCGCTCGAGGCCGCGCAGGCGCGCGCGCGCCGAGTCGTCGCGAGGCTCGACGGCTGGCCCGCGCGCGCGCCGGTCGGAGAGCACCTCCGCGTCTTCGCGTCGCTCCTCGAGGAGGATCTCGGCTTGCGGCGCGACGCGGAGGCCTGCGTCCGCGTCCTCGATGCCACTCACCAGCTCCGCGCCGGCCTGCCCGAGGCGCTTCCGCTCGACCGCGACGAGATGGCCCTGCTCCTCGAGCGCGCGCTGCAGGCGAGCGCCGAGCCGTCCCTCGGCGGCGCGGGTGCGGGCGTCCGCGTGCTCTCGGCGACGCACGCGCGCGGCTGCACCTTCGAGCACCTCTTCGTGCTCGGGATGAATCGGAACGGCTTCCCGCGCGGGGTGGTCGAGGACGCGCTCGTGCCCGACGCGCTCCGGCGCCGGCTGCGCGACGTGCTTCCCGAGATGCCGATCAAGGAGCGCGCGCGCGACGAGGAGCGCCACCTGTTCGCCGAGCTCGTCTCCTCGAGCCCACGCGTCGCGCTGGCGTGGCAGCACGTCAGCGACGAAGGGCGCGAGCGTCCCGAGTCGCCGTACATCGTGCGGCTCGGGCTGCTCCGATCGGATCTGCCTCGCGTCACCGCGCCGATGCTCTTCGAGGCGCCGTCGGAGGATCCCGTCTGGGGGGAGGCGCCGCGCCCCGCGCACGAGCACGCCGCGCTCGCGGGCCTCGCGGGCGCCCGGTCGTCGCTCGAGCTCCCGCGCGAGCTGGCGCTGCGCGAGGTGAGATCGGAGCTTCCGGCGGCCCCGGACCCGCCGGAGCCCGAGGCGATCGCGCGCTTTCACCTGTCGGTGTTGGACGAGCTCGATCCGCGGCGGTCGGATGCCCCCCGGCTCGGGCCCTGGTTCGGGTTCGCGGGCAACCCGATCGACGGCGACGCGGTGCTCTCGGCGACCCGGCTCCAGGATCTGGCGCGCTGCGGCTGGCAGGCGTTCCTGCGGCGCGAGCTCGGTCTCGAGCCGGTGCCCGACGCCCTCGATGCGCTGCCGGCGCCGGATGCGCTCGCGCGCGGACGGGTCGCGCACCTCGCGCTCGAGCGGATCGCGCGCGCCGTGTTCGGCGAGGCCGCGCCGACGACGCTGGCCGAGGCGGTCGCGCGGGGTCCGATCCGCGTGCCGTGGCCGGACGACGCCGAGCTCGCGGCGCTCCTGCGCGACGCAGCGCGCGAGGTGGCGCGCGACGACGGCGTGTGGCTCCCCGGCTTCGCCGCGGCGCTGGCGAGGAACGTCGCGCCGTGGCTCGACGCCGCACGCGCGGTCGACTGGCGCGATCCCGAGGGCCTGGCGGTCCTCGGCGTCGAGGTGACGGGCGAGGTCCTCCTTCGCGATGGCGCCGATCGGGAGCGGCGTCTCCACTTCCGCGCCGACCGCGCCGACCTCGACGCGCGCGGCGTGCTGCGCCTCACCGACTACAAGACGGGCGCACCGATCAGCAGGGCGGTGAGGCTCGAGAAGCGAGCCGAGGCCTTCGAGAAGAAGGTGGCGTCCGGGAGCTTCCTGCAGGCGCCCATGTACTGGCTCGCGGCCAGCGAGCTCGCCCCGATCGCCGAGGGCCGCTTCCTCTTCCTGGGCGACGGGCTGGCCGACGACGCGCGCGTCCTCCGCGTCGGCGCGAGCGAAGGCGGGATCGCCGCGAGCTTCGAGGCGGCGGCGCGCGTCGTGCTCGAGGCGTGGGACCGCGGCGCGCTCGGGCCCCGGCTCGCCGGGCGGAGCGGCGACGAGCCGTCCGCTTGCCGTTGGTGCGAGGTCTCGGCGGCGTGCCTGCGCGGCGAGAGCGTCCATCGCGCGCGGCTGCGCGACTGGGAGCGCGCGGCCGCAGCCGGCGAGATCCCGCTCGCCACGCCCGCCGAGCGCGCGCTCCTCGCGCTCCAGCGGATCGGCGACGAGGAGGGGTCGCCGTGACGCCGGGCGAGGCCGCGCGCCGCGACGCGGACCGCGAGGCGCGCCTCGCCGCCCAGACGATCTTCGACCGCCCGCTGGTCCTCGAGGCGGGCGCGGGCACGGGCAAGACCAGCGTGCTGGTGGCGCGGGTCGTCGCCTGGTCGCTCGGGCTCGGCTGGGATCGCGCGGAGGGCGCGCTGCGCGGGAGGGGCGCGGCCGCAGACGGAGATCGCATCGCCGCGCGCGTGCTCGAGCGCATCACGGCCATCACCTTCACGGAGGCCGCGGCCGCGGAGATGGAGGAGCGCATCGGGGTGGCGTTCCACGCGCTCGCGAGCGAGGCCGCGCTCCCGCGCGGCATCGAGGGCGACGCGTTGCCCGCGCCGGCGCTCTGGCGACCGCGGGCGCGCGCGCTGCTCGGGAGCTTCGACCGGCTGCACGTGTCGACCATCCACGCCTGGTGCCGCCGCCTGCTCGCCGAGCATCCGATCGAGGCCGGCGTGCACCCCGCCTTCGTCGTCGACGCCGCGGGCCTCGAGCGCGCGGTCGCGGCGCGGGAGGCGGTCGAGGCGTGGCTCGTCGAGGCGGGCGGCCGCGAGGATCCGGAGCTCGTCGAGCTCCTCGCGAGCGGCGTGGCCGCGCCCGAGCTCGAGCAGATGCTGGTCTCGCTGCTCGCGGAGGCGGTGCCCGCCTCCGAGTTCGGCGCGGATCCCCTGGCTCCCGAGCGCATCGCGGCCTTCGTGGGGCGCCTGCGAGCCGCCGTCCAGCGCTTCATGCTCGCTGAGGGGGGCCGACTGGCGGGGCTCGCAGGCGCGGCGAAGGGCCGCGACGTCGCGGTCGCGGCGGGGCGCACGCGCGATCGGCTCCAGGCCGCCGCGCCGCGGGATGTGGCGTCGCTCGCCGAGCTCCTCCACGAGATCGGAGATCTCTGGGAGGGTGCACTCGATCGCCTGCAGGCGTATGCGCGCGGCACGTGGAAGGCTGTAGGGGAGCGCGACGCGGCGGCGGAGCACAGGGCGGCGATCTCGGAGGCCGCCGCCGAGCTCGAGCCGATGCTCCGCCAGCTGCCCTCCCTCGAGCCGGGCCGCCTCGCGCGCATCCACGGCGTCCTGAGCCCCCTCCTGGCCCGCGCGCAGGAGCGGCTGCGCCGCGAGGGCTCCGAGAGCTTCGAGGCGCTGCTGCGCCGCACGCAGGCGCTCCTGGAGCGACACCCCGATGTGACGGCGCACATCCGCGCCGGCATCGACCAGCTCGTCGTCGACGAGTTCCAGGACACCGACCCGGCGCAGTGCGCCGTCGTGGAGCAGCTCGCGCTCGATGAGCACGGTGGCGAGGAGGGGCCGGGACTCTTCCTGGTTGGCGATCCGAAGCAGTCGATCTATGGATGGCGCAACGCGGACCTGGCGGCGTACCAGGCGTTCCGCGATCGCATCGAGAAGGCGGGCGGCGCGCTGCGCCGGCTCTGCGTCAACCACCGCTCGTCGAAGGCCCTGCTCGACGAGGTGGCTCGGGTGATGACGGGCGCGATGCGGGAGGAACGGGGGCTCCAGCCCGCGTTCGAGGACCTGCTCGCCGATCCCGAGCTCGCGAACGGTCAAGGGACCGCCGCGCCCGCGGTCGAGTACTGGGTCTCGTCGGACGTCGACGCGTCCGCGGGCGCCCTCACCAAGACGCTCTCCCGCGCGGCCACCGGGCGCGAGGCGGTCCAGCTCGCCGGAGATCTGCTGCGCCTTGCGGAGGAGGGTGGTGACGCCTGGCGCTGGGACGACGTCGGTATCCTGCTGCGCGGCATGGCTGATGCCGACGTCTATCTCGAGGCGCTCCGCCGCGCCGAGATTCCCTACACCGTCGGGCGCGACCGCAGCTACGCGCAGCGGCGCGAGGTGATCGAGGCGTCCGCGCTGGTGCGCGCGGTGCTCGACCCGAGCGACCAGATCGCGCTCGTCGCGACGCTGCGCTCCGCGTGGGTGGGCGTGCCCGACGCTGCGTGGCGGCCGCTCTGGGCGGCCGCCTTCCCCGACGCCGTGCGGGCTGCCCTCGACGGCTCGCCGGGGGCGCGCGAGCCGCTCGTCCGGGCGGTGTCGGCGGCGGCGGGCGAGGTCCGCGGCCTCGAGATCCCCGGTCTCGAGCGATTGGAAGGCTGGGACGCGAGCCTGCTCCACGCGCTCGACGTCCTCGTCGCGCTGCGGCGCTGCTTCGAGCGCGATCCCGCGGAGCGCCTCGTCGAGAGGCTGCGCACGCTCCCACTCCTCGACGCCGTCGAGGGTGCCCGCTTCCTCGGCCCCTGGCGCGTCGCCAACCTCGACCGCTTCTTCCGCGAGCTCGGCGCCTCGCTGGAGCAGAGCCGCGGAGATCCTGCGCCGGTGCTGCGCGCGCTGCGCCGCGACGCGGCGCGCGAGACCGACTGGGACGAGGGGCGGGCGCAGCACCCGAGCGAGGACGCGGTGCGCGTGATGACCGTGCACGCGGCCAAGGGCCTCCAGTTCGACCACGTCTATCTGCTCCAGCTCCACAAGGGCTCCGCCGGGTCTGGTCCGGGCCCCTTCTGCCGCGGGCGCGACGCGCTCGCGGGCGAGTGGCGGCTCGAGGCGGGGCGGGTGACTGCGTCGACGCTCGGCTTCGACGAGGTCGAGACCCAACGGCAGCGCGTGGAGGAGGCCGAGCGCGTGCGGACGCTCTACGTCGCGATGACGCGCGCACGCCGCCGCCTGGTGCTCGCCGGGAGCTGGACGTCCGTCCGGGGGGGGGCGCACGCCGAGCTGCTCGAGCAGGCGCGCCCCGACGGCGCCGCCGAGGCCTTGAAGCGCGCGCTCGAGGCGGAGAGCGCGGTCGTCGACGCGGACGGCGCGCGCTGGGTCTTCCCCGCGCTCGTGCCGCCCGCCGAGGGCGCGATCCGGGCGCGCCGCGCATCGGTGGGGATCGATGCCGACCGGATCCGCGCGGACCTCGACGCGCTCCTCGAAGAGCGCCGCGAGGCCGATCTGCGCGCGGCGCGTCCCTTCGGTGGACCCGCCTCGGACGCGGTCGCCGAGGAGCTCCGCGAGTCGGTGGCGGAGCTGGAGCGGGGCGAGACCCCGCATGGGCTCGCGATCCCGGAGGACGCGGAGATCGCCGCGGCGGTCGGCACGGCCCTCCACGCGCTCCTCGAGCGCTTCGACTGGGAGGCGGAGCGCGGTGCCGAGCTCGCTCGACAGCGCGCCCGGGTCAGCGAGATGCTGGAGCGAAGGCTCGCTCCGTTCCTTCTAGCCCGCGCGCGCCGGCGTGCCGACCGCGTCCTCGGGCGGCTCGTCGCGAGTCCGCTCTGGGAGCGCCTGCAGGAGATCTCGCCGCACGTGGTCGGGCGCGAGCTCGCTGTGCTGATCGGTCGCGACGGGGAGTCGAGCGGGCCGGTCGCCTACTCCGCCGGTGCCATCGATCTGCTCTACCGCGACCCGAAGACGAGTGCGCTCGTCGTCGCCGACTTCAAGACCGACGAGATCGAGGACGAGTCGACGCTCGCGGAGCACGCCGAGCGGTATCGGGCGCAGGGTCGCGCCTACTGCAAGGCGATCGAGGAGGCGATGCAGGCCGACCCGCCGCCCCGTTTCGAGCTCTGGTTCCTCGACCCCGGTCGGATCGTGGAACTCGACGCGAAGCGAAGCGGCGGGTCGGCTGCGATCGACGCGCGATCTCGCGCGGACTAGAAGTGGAAGGCCGACAGCGACGGGATGCCGACGGGCAGCGTCTGCGGCGGAGCGGCGTACGGCGTGGTGAACCGATAGCCGCCCGAGCTCTGGCTCGAGCCGTGCGGCACCAGCCGCTTCGGAGCGCTCTGCTCGCTGGGCTCCGCCTTCCGCTCGGTGCCCGCCACCGGAAGGGCGTCCCCGCTCGCAGCCGCCGCCACGACCGCTGCCTGCGGCGGCGCCTTCGAGTCGATCGCCGTCTCGGCCGCGAGCGCCGAGAGGGGCAGGCTGATCGCCAGGGCCAGTGCGGTCGCCGTGGTGAAGCGCAACATGTTTTCGAGACCTCCTGGTCGCGACTCGGATGCGACGAGTTCGCGCTAGAGCAAGGGCCGTGCCACGGGGGAAAGCGGCCCGAGCGACGCGGAAATCGCGTCCCGCGCCTTCTCGGCGCGCTCCAGGGCCAACATGAGTCCGATTTACCTGCATCGGATGGATGCACCCCGCATCCTGAGAAGGCTCTCTGGAGCTAGATATGCAACTCACGGTGGCATCTCCAATCGGCTGCGGAAACTGATTCGACATTGACTTTCATTTTCAACGAAGCTACAAAGAGGGCCTTCGCGCCACCCAGGCCGCGAGCATGCCGAAGCGCCCGAGGACGCCCGTGATCGTCTGCCACTGCAACGCCATCACCGATCGCGAGATCCGGCGGGCGGTACGCAACGGTGCGACGACCCTGCGCGAGGTGAGCCGCGCGTGCGGCGCGGCCAGCGGCTGCGGTGGCTGCGTGGAGACCGTGCTCGAGATCGTCTCGGGCGAGCTCGGCGCGCGAGCCACGCGCGCGCCCGACCTCGATCTGGCCACCGCGCGCTAGATTCGCCGCTTCCACCCGGGGGAAGCGACCATGCGCGGCGATCCTCAGATCATCGAGGTCCTGAACGACGTGTTGACCGCCGAGCTGACGGCGATCAACCAATACTTCCTGCACGCCAAGATGTGTGAGAACTGGGGCTACCGGCGGCTCGCCAAGAAGAAGCGCGACGAGTCGATCGACGAGATGAAGGACGCCGACTCGGTGATCGAGCGCATCCTGTTCCTCGAGGGTGTGCCCAACATGCAGCGCCTCTCCCCGGTGCGCGTCGGCGAGGACGCCGTCGAGCAGCACCGGCTCGACCTCGAGATGGAGCTCGACGCGGTGAAGCGGCTGAACCGCGCCATCGCGCTCGCGCGGGACAAGGCCGACAACGGGACCCGCGCGCTGCTCGAGGGCATCCTCCGCGGCGAGGAGGAGTCGGTCGACTGGCTCGAGGGGCAGCTCCACGTGGTGGGTGAGATCGGCAAGGAGCGCTACCTCGCCGAGCAGCTCCACGGCGACGACGACTAGGTAGAGACCTCGCCTCGAGCAGGCACGTTGGCCTGCTACCGTCGGAGCGCTGCAGGAGTCGCCGCACCGAGATGCGCGCCTCGACGCTCGCCTGGATCTGGATCGCGCAGGGAATCGGCGGCTCGACCCCTGCGATCACCAAGCTCGCGCTGGCGGGACTCGACCCGTTCGCGCTGGTCGTCGTTCGCCAGCTCCTCGGCGCGTGCTTCCTGATCGGACTGGCGCGGCTCGGCGGCGCGGCGCGCGGCGGAGGGAGCGCTCCTCCCGAGCGGCCGTGGACGCGGCGGGATTGGGCGCTCCTCCTCACGCTCTCGTGGGCGGGCTTCGCCTTGCCGCAGCTCCTCGGTGCGCTCGGGCTCACGCTCTCGACGGCGACGCACGGCGCGCTGCTCTCGCCGCTCGAGCCGATCGGGATCCTGCTCGGCGCCGCGCTCGTGCTGGGCGAGCCGCTCGGGCTCGCGCACGCGATCGCGTTCGGCCTCGGGCTCGCCGGAACGGTGCTGATCGTCTGGCCCACCGGCGACGCGCTTCCGGCGCGCGGCGGCGACCTGCGCGGCGACCTCGTGATGGCGGCCGGCCATCTCTGCTGGGCCATCTACACGCTCGCCGCCAAGCCGCTCGTCGCGCGCCACGATCCGCTGCGGATCGCCATCCGCGCGGGGCTGCTCTCGGCGCTCCCGCTGCTCCCGTTCGCCCTGGCCGAGCCCCTCTCCGCGGAGCGGGCTCTCCCCGCGCTCGGGTGGGTCGTCCTGCTCGCGCTCCTGGCCTCCGGCCTCGGAAGCGTCGCGTGGAACCGAGCGCTTCGCGAGGTCTCGGCGGCGACGATGGCCACCTTCATCTTCGTGCAGCCGCTGGTCGGGCTCGCGATTGGCACGCTCGTGCTGCGCGAGTCGATCGGCCTCGGGGCGATCGGCGGTGCCGTGCTGATCGTGCTCGGGGTCGGAGCCGTCGCCTGGGCGGGCGAGAGCGCGCCACCGCCCGCGCTGGAGACGTCGTGAGCGGCGCGCTGCGCGCCGGCGTAGCGCGGGTGGAGTTCGAGGCCGCGCTCGGCGGCGCGATGATGGGCTACGGGGCGCGGCGGGGAGGCGCGCGGGCCCGACACGATCCGCTGTTCGCGCGCGCGGTGTATCTCGAGCGCTCGGGCGCGACGGAGTCGGGTGAGCTCCTGCTCGTGGAGCTCGACTTGTGCCTGCTCGCGCCCGCGCACGCCGAAGCGCTGCGCGCGCGGATCGCCGAGCGGACCGGGGTCGCGGAGGCGCGAGTCGGCATCGGCTGCATCCATACCCACTCGGGTCCGGAGACCGGCCTGTTCGCGGCGCTCGCGGGCGCCGGGCCGCCCGACGACGCGCCGTGGCTCGCGGCCGCGCTGCGGGCCGCCGCGAGCGCGCGCGCCGGCGCGGAGCCGGCGCGCCTCGGCGTGGGGCGCGCAGAGGCGCGGATCGGGCGCAACCGCCGGGTCGCGGGCGGACCGCTCGACCCCGAGGTGCTGGTCGTGCGGGTGGAGCGCGCCGACCGGCGCCCGCTCGCGGTGCTCTACGTCCACGGGTGTCACCCCACCGTGCTCGGCCACGACAACCTCGAGTACTCGGCGGACTGGCCGGGGGCGGCGTCGCGCGCGATCGAGGCGGCGCTCCCGGGCGCGATCGCGCTCTTCGCGCTCGGCGCCCACGCCGACATCGACCCGCGCACGCGCGGGCTCCACGATCTCGCGGTGAGCGGGCAGAGCGCCGGCGGCTCGTTCGCGTCGGTGGAGGAGCTCGGGCGCGAGCTCGGCACGGCGGTCGCAGCGGCGGCGGACTCGATCGCGACGCGGCCGGATGCTCCCATCGCGACGGACACCGTGTGGTGTCGACTCCCGGTGCACGGCGGCGCCGATCCGCGCGCGCGCGAGGCGGCGCTCGCGCCCTCGCGCGCCCGCGCGCAGGCGGCGCTCGGGCTCGGCGCGGACGTCGACCCGGGCGTGCCCGAGTGGTTCGGCCTGATCGGTGAGCGGACGGCGGGCCTCGCGCCCGGAGAGGCGCGCCCGCGCATCGCCGCGGCCCGCGCCTACCTGCGCGACCGCACCGCGCCGCGCTTCGCGGGAGGGCTCGCGCCCGCGGTGTCGGTGCAGGTGGCGCGGCTCGGCGACGCTTGGCTGCTGTGCCTCCCTCTCGAGGCGACCGTCGACGTCGGCCTCGACTGGAAGCGGCGCCTCGGCGGGGCGCCCGGCGCGGTGGTGAGCATCGCCAACGGCTGGCTCCGCTACCTGCCGCACCCGCGGAACTTCGCCGAGCCCGACGCCGAGCACGCGTACGAGGTGCTGATGTCGACCTTCGGGCCCGACGCCGCCACCCACCTGCTCGACGCCGCCGACGCCCTGCGCGCGCGGCTCGGCGATGCGGCCTGAGCCAGCCCCGGCGGCCCGCCGGCCCTCGGTTGACAGCGGGCGCCGGGCGGCCGAGCTTCGCCGCCGCCCCGATCGCCCGCCGAGGAGAGCGCCGTGAAGCACTTCTTGTTCCACCTGATGCCCTACCGGGACCTGCCGGCCGACTTCGAGAAGAAGCACGACTCGGCGTGGGTCTGGATCCCCAACGAGCTCTTCGATCCCGAGCGTGGGCACCGCTACTACAACGACTACCTCGACGAGCTGGCCGAGGCCGAGACGCTCGGCTTCGACGGCGTCTGCATCAACGAGCACCACCAGAACGCCTACGGTCTGATGCCCTCGCCGAACCTGATCGCCGCGATGCTGGTGATGAGGACGCGCCGCATCAAGATCGCGGTGGTCGGCAACGCGCTCCCGCTCTACGACCCGCCCACCCGGGTCGCCGAGGAGATCGCGATGCTCGACTGCATCTCGGGCGGCCGCATCATCTCGGGGCAGGTGATCGGCGGCGGCCCCGAGTACTTCTCGTTCTCGATCAACCCCGCCGAGGCGCGCACCCGCTTCGCCGAGGCGCACGAGATCATCATGCGCGCCTGGACGCAGCCGGGGCCCTTCGAGTTCTACGGCGAGCACTACAAGCTCCGCTACGTCAACACCTGGCCGAAGCCGCTGCAGAAGCCGCACCCGCCCATCTGGATCCCGGGCGCCGGGTCGGTCGAGACCATGCAATTCGTGGCGAAGCGTCGCTACGCGTACATGGGGATCCCGTACTTCCACATCGATTTCTTCAAGCGCAACTACGCCATGTTCCGCGAGATCTGCGAGAGCGAGTGCGGCTATCGCGCCCACCCGGAGCAGATGGGCCTCCTGATGCCGGTCTACGTCGCCGAGACCGACGCCAAGGCCCGGGAGGAGTTCGAGGAGCACTTCTGGTACTTCCGCAACAAGCTGATCCCCGGGCTCACGCTCTCGCCGCCGGGCTACACCTCGGTGAAGTCGGCGCTGCGCGTGCTGCGCGCGATGCGCGACGGCAAGACCTGGATCAACAGCTGCGAGAGCTGGGACGACGTGGAGCGGGGCTGCTTCGCGATCGTCGGCAGTCCGCAGACGGTGGCGCAGAAGATCGTCGAGCACGCCAGGCAGATCGGCTGCGGCAACATGCTGGCGCTGCTGCAGCTCGGCAACATGCCGCACGCCAAGGCCCGCGAGAACGCCCGACGCTACGCCGACGCCGTGATGCCGCTGGTGAACAAGGAGATCGGGAACCCGGCCGAGCCGATGCCCGCGGCGATTCCCTTCCCGGACGAGGCGGGCGCGCGATGAGCGAGAAGACCACCGGCCAGATCGAGGTGCTCGGGCGCCGCATCCACGAGATCCACGCGACGCCCTCGGGTCCTCGCGGTGCGCCGAAGCTCCTGTATCTCCACAGCGCGATGGGCGAGGCGACCTGGCTGACGCCGCATCTGAACGCGCTGGCCGAACGGGTCGAGCTGTTCGCGCCGGCGCATCCCGGCTTCCTCACCTCGGAGGGCCTCGACGAGATCCGCGACGTCGAGGACCTGGTCTACCACTACCTCGCGTACCTCGACGCGAAGCGCTGGGACTCCGTGGCGGTGATGGGCGTGTCGCTCGGCGGCTGGATCGCGGCGGAGCTGGCGGCCCGCTATCCCGAGCGGGTCTCGAAGCTCGTGCTGGTGTCGTCCGTAGGGATCTGGCTGCGGGAGAAGCCGATCGCGGACCTCTTCGCCATCGACGGCCGCCACCCCGAGAGGCTGCGCGAGCTCCTCTTCCACGACCAGAGCTCGCCGTTCGCGCAGGCGCTGGGCGTCGAGCTTTCGGGCCTGCCCGACGAGGTCGTGGCCAACTTCATGAACGCGATGGCGGCCACCGCGAAGATCGGCTGGAACCCGCTGCTGCACGACCCGCGGCTCGACGCGCTCCTGCCGCGGATTACCGCCGACACGCTGGTGATCTGGGGCGCGAACGACCGCGTGGTGCCGCTCGAGTACGGCGAGACCTTCGCGAAGCGGATCCCTCGGGCGCGCCTCGAGGTGGTGCGCAACTGCGGGCACATGCTCCCGCTCGAGCAGCAGGCGCGCTTCCTCGAGATCGCGACGCCCTTCATCACCTCGTAACGGCTGGCGGACACGCATCCGATCGGTGCTAGGCTGCCCAGACGCGGAGCGTCCTGCGATGGATGAGCCGCGCGGGGGGCCGGAGGAAGGACGCTCGTGGAGGGGGCATGGATCCCTCGCCCGCGGCGATCGGCGTGCGCTCGCATTTCGCGACCCTCGCGGAGCGCTTTCGCGCCGTGCGCTCGGCGACCGAGCGCCTGGCGGCGCCGCTCTCGGCCGAGGACTGCGCCGCCCAGTCGATGCCGGACGCGAGCCCCGTCAAGTGGCACCTCGCGCACACGAGCTGGTTCTTCGAGACCTTCGTCCTCGAGCCGGCGCTGCCCGGGTATCGGTCCTTCGACCCGGCGTTCCGAGCGCTCTTCAACTCGTACTACCAGGCCGTCGGAGAGCCGTTCGCCCGGCCGCGGCGCGGACTGCTCACCCGCCCCGACCTCGACGAGGTACGCGCGTATCGCGCACACGTCGACCGGCATCTGAGCGAGGTCCTCGGGCGCGGGGTCGACGGGGAGCGGGCCGCGGTGGTCGAGCTCGGCCTGCACCACGAGCAGCAGCACCAGGAGCTGATCCTGACCGACGTGAAGCACCTGCTGGCGCAGAGTCCCCTGCGTCCGGCCTATCGCGACGACCTGCCCGTCGCATCCGAGTGCGGAACGAGCCCGCTGCGCTGGCACCACCACGCGGCGGGCATCCGCGGGATCGGCGCGGAGCCGGCCGAGACCGCCTTCCACTTCGACAACGAGGCGCCCCGGCATCGCGTCTGGCTCGGGGCCTTCGAGCTCGCCTCGCGGCCGGTGACGCAGCGGGAGTACCTCGCGTTCATGGCGGACGGCGGCTACGCGCGCCCGGAGCTCTGGCTCGCGGAGGGCTGGGACGCCGTCCACGCCCAGGGCTGGCGGGCGCCCGGCTACTGGGAGCAGCGCGAGGGCGCGTGGCTCGAGTTCACCCTCGGCGGCCTGCGTCCCCTGGCGCTCGACGCACCTGTGTGTCATCTCAGCTACTACGAGGCCGACGCCTACGCCCGCTGGGCAGGCGCGCGGCTGCCCACCGAGGCCGAGTGGGAGGTCGCCGCCGCGGGACGCGCCGTCGACGGGAACTTCGCCGACCGCGGTGGACTGCACCCGGCTCCGTCCGCCGGGGGGGGCGACGGTCCGGCGCAGCTCTTCGGTGACGTGTGGGAGTGGACCGCGAGCCCGTACGTCGCGTATCCGGGCTATCGCCCGCCGGCGGGCGCGCTCGGCGAGTACAACGGCAAGTTCATGTGCGGCCAGCTCGTGCTGCGCGGTGGCTCGTGTCTGACGCCGGGCGGGCACGCGCGCGCCAGCTATCGGAACTTCTTCCCTCCGGCCGCGCGTTGGCAGATGAGCGGCGTGCGGCTGGCGCGGGACGCCTCGTGAACGCACCGCCGCTCGGATGGACGGCGCGCCGCGGTGCCGAGCCCGCGCTGCGCGACGTCGCGCGCGAACGCTTCCGGCGCGACGTGCTCGCGGGGCTCTCTCGGCCGCGCAAGACGCTGCCCTGCAAGTACCTCTACGACGAGCGCGGCTCGGCGCTCTTCGAGCGCATCTGCGAGCTCGACGAGTACTATCCGACGCGCACGGAGCTGGCGATCCTGGAGGCCCACGCGGGAGAGATGGCGGAGCGACTCGGCGCGCAGTGCCTCCTCGTCGAGTACGGGAGTGGCAGCAGCCGCAAGACGCGGCTGCTCCTCGATCGCCTACGCGATCCGGTCGCGTACGTGCCGATCGACATCTCGAGCGACGCGCTCGGCGCCTCGGCGCGCTCCCTCGCCGCCGCGTATCCGTCGCTCGAGGTGCTGCCGGTGTGCGCCGACTACACCGAGGCGCTCGAGCTGCCGCGGCCGGCGCGTTCCGCGGCGCGCCGCGGCGTCTTCTTCCCGGGCTCGACGATCGGGAACTTCACGCCCCCGGAGGCCCAGCGCTTCCTCGGGCGCATGGCGCGGGTCGCCGGTCCGCGCGGCGGCCTGCTGATCGGCGTCGACCTGCGGAAGGACCGCGGGCGCCTCGAGCCCGCCTACGACGACGCGCTCGGCGTGACCGCCGCCTTCAACAAGAACCTGCTCGAGCGCATCAACCGCGAGCTCGGCGCCGACTTCGACGTCGACCGCTTCCGCCACCGCGCGTACTGGAACGCGCCGGCCGGCCGCGTCGAGATGCACCTCGTCAGCGAGATCGAGCAGTCGGTCGGGCTCGTGGGCTCCCGCTTCCACTTCGAGGCCGGCGAGGCGATCCACACGGAGAACTCGTACAAGTACGAGCTCGCCCACTTCGCGGCACTGGCCGCTCAGGCCGGGCTGGCGGTGCGCAGGGTGTGGACCGACGCCGAGGCGCTCTTCAGCGTGCAGTACCTGACGGTGGCGTAGCGTCGTTGGCGGGAGCGCAACGGATCGAGGCGGCGGGCGGTCTCGCGCTCGAGATCGCGGGCGGCGCGGCGCGCATCGGCTGGCGCGAGCCCGACTGGCTCGGGCCCCTCGGGCTCTGCATCCGCGCGGATGGGGGCGGCGCGTCGCCCCGGATCGCCGGCGCGAGACACTTCGAAGGTGCGGACGACCTCGGCGTGTTCGAGGCCCTCGATCTGGTCTGGGACCCGGCTCCGCCGCTCGCCGTCCGCACCGAGGCGCGCGCGTATCGCGAGCGACCGGTCCTGGTGCTGCGGCTCGAGGCGTCGGCGGAGCTGGTCGATCTGGCGACGCGCGCCTTCGACGAGCCGGCCGTGGCGTGGCCGTGGCTTCGCCCGGCGCAGCGCGCGGCGGGTGGAGTCCCCGACGGCACCCGCGCCTTCGGCCACCAGTACACCGAGTTCGCGATGCCGACGCAGTCGGATCCCTCGCTCGCCGGCTTCTTCCTGCTGCCCTTCCGCCCTGCGGTCGTGGAGCCGCTCTGGCTGCTGGCTCCCGACGGACGCGCGCTGCTGCTCGCTCCGATCGATGGCTTCCACGAGCAGGTGATCGCGGTGCCCCGGTCGGGCGAGGCGGCCGCGGCAGGCGTGCGCTGCGGCTGGCACGGCGACCTCGACCGCGTCCCGGCGGGCTTCGCCACCGAGCTGGCCGTCTGGGCGGGCAGCGGTCCGCGCGCCAGCCTCGACGCCTGGGGTGGCTTCCTCCGCGAGCGACACCGGACGGTGAGGCCCGGCCGCTACGCGGACGCGCTCGGCGCGCGCCTCTCCTACTGGACCGACAACGGCGCCGCGTACTGGTATCGGAGCGAGCCGGGGAAGGGCGTCGAGGGCACGCTGGTGGCGGCGGCCGAGTCGCTGCGCGCGGCTCGTGTCCCGTTCGGCGCCTTCCAGCTCGATTCGTGGTTCTACCCGCACGAGAAGCTGCGGCCGTTCGACCTCGACGACGAGTACGCGGTGCCGCCGACGGGGCTCCTCACCTGGGAGCCGCGCCCGGACATCCTGCCGGGCGGCATCCCCGCGCTGCGCGCGGAGCTCGGCGACCCGCCGCTGGTGACGCACTGCCGCCACTTCGCGAGCGCCTCGCCGTACTTCGAGCACTTCGAGGCGTGGCGCGACGGCGAACGCGCCCACCCGACCGGGCCCGCGCTCTACGAGCGCCTGCTCGACCAGGCTGCCGGCTGGGGAGTCGAGACCTTCGAGCACGACTGGCTCGTCGAGTGCTTCCTCGGCGTGCGTGGGCTGCGCGAGGTGCCGGGCCGCGCGCGCGCCTGGCAGGAAGGGCTCGATCGCGCGGCGCGCGAGCGCGGCATGACGCTTCAGTGGTGCATGGCGTCGCCCGCCGATTTCCTCCAGACGGTGACGCTCCAGAATGTCACCTCCATCCGCACCAGCGGAGACTACCGGTACCTGATCGGCCCCGCGGCGCTCTGGGCGTGGTTCCTGTACGGGAACGCGCTGGCGCGCGCGCTCGGTCTCCTCCCCTACAAGGACGTGTTCCTCTCGAGCCGCGACGGTTCCGGGCTCGACGGCGATCCGCACGCCGAGGTGGAGGCGCTGCTCGCCGCGCTCTCCGCGGGTCCGGTCGGGATCGGCGATCGCATCGGTCGCAGCGACCGCGCGCTGATCCTGCGCACCTGCCGCGAGGACGGCGTGCTGGTGAAGGCCGATGCGCCGATCGCGGCCCTCGATCGCTCGTTCCGCGGACACGCGGTGCTCGAGCCGAACCCCCTGATCGGCGCGACCCACTCCGAGCATCCGGCGGGCCGCTGGCACTACGTGGCGAGCCTGAACGCGTGGCGCGGCCAGGGTCCGCTTCGGTTCCGCGTCGCGCTCGCCGATCTCGGAGCGCAAGCGCCCGCGGCTCCGGTCGTCGCGTTCGACTGGCGCAGCGGTCGCGCCGCGCGCATCGATCCCGGCGGCGGCTTCGACCTCGAGCTGGCGCCGCTCGACTGGGATTACCGGGTGCTGTGTCCCCTGCTGGCCGGCGAGATCGCCGTGCTCGGCGATCCGACCCGCTACGCGACCGCCGGCGATCGGCGGATCGCGGGGATCCGGTCGACCGGGAGCGGCGCGGCGCTCGACGTCGCCGGCGCGCCCGGTGAGCGCGTGCGCGTCGCAGGCTGGGCGGCGCGGCGCCCAGCGCGCGCGGCGGGCTGGGAGCCGCGCGGCGCGCTCTCGCCGGACCTCTCGTGGGACGGCGCGGCGCAGCGCTTCGAGCTCGCCCTCGAGCTCGGCCCGAGCGGCTGGGCGCGCCTGCGGATCGACGCGGGATGAGCCGGGTGCGCACGGTCGTCGCCAGCGCGCCCGCGCGGGCCAACCTGATCGGGAACCCCTCCGATCTCTACGGCGGCGCCGTGCTCGCCTGCTCGGTGGCCTGTCGCGCGCGGGTCGCGCTGACGTCGGCCCCCCGCCTCGAGCTGGCGGTCGGCGGCGACGTCGCGCGCGTCGACGGCCGTGGCGACCTCGCGCTCCGGGGCGACGTCTTCGACGTGGCGCGCGCGGCGCTCGCGTCGGAGCCGGACCTCCCGGCGGCGCGCGTCGCCTACGAGAGCGAGATTCCCTTCGGCAGCGGCCTCGCGGGCTCTACGGCGCTCCTCGCCGCGCTCCTGCGCGCGCTCGCGGCCTGGCGCGGCGATTCGCCCGGTCCCTACGACGCCGCCGAGCGCTCGCGGTCGGTGGAGCGCGACCTGCTCGGCGTCGCGTGCGGCTGGGTCGACCACTATCTGTGCAGCTTCGGCGGCCTCCGCTACGTCGATCTGCGCGGCAAGCAGCACGAGGGGCGCCCGCCGGGCGAGCCGTTCGCGACGGTCGAGGACCTCGCCGCCTTCGTGCCGCACCTGCCGTTCGTGCTCGCCTTCACGGGGGTGTCGCACCGGTCGGGCTCGGTGCACGGCCCGATCCGCGCGCGCTGGGAGCGCGGCGAGTCGGAGGTGGTGAAGGCCTACGAGCGCGTCGGCGAGATCGCTCGCGAGGGCAAGACCGCGCTGCTGCGCGCCGACTGGGAGCGCCTCGGCGCGCTCATGAACGAGAATCACGCGATCCAGCGCCGGCTCGGCGGCTCGGGCGAAGCGAACGAGCGCCTCGTCGGCGCGGCCCTCGGGGCCGGCGCGCTCGGCGCCAAGCTGGCGGGCGCCGGCGGGGGCGGCACCATCGTCGCGCTCTGGCCCCGCGGCGACGCCGCGCCGCTCGAGTCCGCGCTGCGCGCCGCCGGCGCCGCGTCGCTGCATCGACCCGAGGTGTGTGCCGGCGTCGCGCTCGAACGCGACGACGACGTCTAGGAGGAAGCCTTGGCCTACGAGACCCTGCTGACCGATCTCCGCGACCGCGTGCTGACGGTCACGCTGAATCGCCCGGAGCGGCTCAACGCCTTCACCACCCAGATGATGCTCGACTGGCTCCATCTGCTCGACGCGATCGACGCCGACGACGAGGTGCGCGCCGTGATCGTCACCGGCGCCGGCCGCGGCTTCTGTGCCGGCGCCGACCTCGGCGGCGGCGGCGAGACCTTCGATGCCAGCCGCGAGACGCGCATCGACGAGCACCGCGACGGGGGCGGGCGCGTCACGCTCCGGCTCTTCGAGTGCCGGAAGCCCGTCATTGCGGCGATCAACGGGCCCGCGGTGGGCGTCGGCGTCACCATGACGCTGCCCATGGACGTGCGGCTGGCGAGCGAGGAGGCGCGCTTCGGCTTCGTCTTCGCGCGCCGCGGCATCGTGCCCGAGGCCGCGAGCTCCTGGTTCCTGCCGCGCGTGGTCGGGATCTCGCAGGCGATGGAGTGGGTCGCGACCGGGCGCGTCTTCGGCGCCGCCGAGGCGCTGGCCGGGCGGCTGGTCTCGCGGGTGCTGCCGCCGGCGGAGCTGCTCCCGGCGGCGCGCGCGCTGGCGCGCGAGATCGCCGACAACACGAGCGCGGTGTCGGTGGCGCTGGCGCGCCAGATGCTCTGGAAGATGCTCGGCGCCGACCACCCGATGGCGGCGCACCGGGTCGACTCGAAGGCGATCTACTCGATGGGGCGCTCGGCCGACGCCTACGAGGGCGTGCAGAGCTTCCTCGAGAAGCGGCCGCCGCGCTTCGCGATGAAGGTGTCGAGCGAGATGCCGGCCTTCTTCCCGTGGGAGAAGGAGCGCACCTTCTCCGAGTAGATCACGCGGGCGCGCCCTCGGGATGCCGGGGGAGCGCGTCGGCGATCTCGAACCACGGTGCCTTGCTGCCGACGAAGATGTGCTCGCGCGGGCGGATGCCGGGGTCGTCGTCGAGCGCGGCCATGGGCGTGACGACGTAGTCGCGGCTCGCATCGACGCGCGGGACCTTGGACCCGCAGCTCCCGCAGAACCACTGCGCGAAGAATTTCGCGTCGGGCAGCTTGAACTTGACGACCCGGTCGGCGCCGCGCTCGAAGCGGAGCTCGGCGACGCGGTTCGCCATGTTCGAGGCGTGCGCCGCCGAGCGTGCCTTGCGACAGCGGCTGCAGTGGCAGTGGCGCGCGAAGAAGGGCGGCGCGTCGAGCGCGAAGGCGACGGCGCCGCAATTGCAGCTCCCGTGGATCGCGGCGCCCGCGTGCGCGTGCGGCCGATCGGGCAGCACCGGGGCGTCGATGCCCGGCGGGTAGGCATCGAAGCGCGGGAGGGCGTCCGGGATGTCGTACCAGCCCGCCTTCGACGCGGCGAAGATGTGGGCCTGCGGGCGGACGCCGGGATCTCCGTCGAGGTTGCCGGCGGGCAGGAACACCGTGCCCTCGAACGGATCTCCGGGCACCACCGAGCCGCAGCGCGCGCAGAAGCCGCGGAAGAAGCCGGGCGACGACTCCCACCTCCCGATCGGCCCGCCGCGCAGTCGGAATCCCGCGGCCGGCGCCATCGCGTAGGTCGCGAACGCCGCGCCGTGCGCCTTGCGACACCGCGAGCAGTGGCAGTGCGACATCCGGTCGAGCGGGCCGTCGATCTCCCAGGTGATGCCTCCGCACAGACAGCTCGACTGCATGGACCCTCCTCCTTCCCTCATCCTTCCAACCCGTAGCGACCGTGCCGACGCGCCGCACAGTGGATCGACACGCCGAAGGGCAGCGCCATCCGCCGCCAGCCCGCGGCCTCGATGCGCATGGCGGCGTCGAGGAGCGTGTTGCGCGGGCCACCGGGCGGTGCGACCGGGTCGAAGTCGCGGCCCTCGGGCGAGAGCCCGAGGCGCCGCGCCGCCCACACCGCCGGGAAGAGCAGCGTGTTCCAGTGCGTGAGCCGCAGCACCTCGAAGCCGCTGGCCTCGACGAGCCGGCGCAGATCGCGCGCGCGGAAGCGGCGCGCCGTCATCACGGCGTGGTCGTGCGCGCTCCACAGCGCGTCCGAGGCCGGCACGTCGAGCAGCAGCAGCCCGCCGGGCCGGAGCACGCGGTGGCACTCTCCGAGGGCGACGGCCGGGTCGGCCACCCACTGGTGGTAGATCACCGACGCCGAGAGCACGACCTCGAAGGAGCCCTCGGCGAAGGGGAGGGCGCTCACGTCGCCGCGCACCAGCGCGCGCAGCCCACGGCGCCGGCAGTGCGCCAGCGCCGCGTCGGCCCGGTCGAGCCCGACGCGGGCGCCGGGGCCGGGCAGGTGCGCGAGGTTGCCGCCGGTGCCGCAGCCCGCGTCGAGGATCGCCGCCTCGCGCCATCCCGGCTGGAAGCGCTCGAGATGCCACCGCAGCACCCGCCGCAGCGCGAGATACCACCAGTGCGCCGCCTCGACACGGAACAGCGTCTCGTACTCGCCCGGCTGCATCGGCTATGCGGCGGGTCGCGTCACGTCGGGCTCGAGGTAGATGACGCGGGCCTCCGGGACCTCGGCCCGCACGCGCGCCTCCACCCCGTCGATGCTGCGCGCGAGCGCCGCGACGTCGAGGTCGGCGGCAAACTCGAGCTTGGCGCCGAGCAGCAGCTCGTCGGGTCCGAGGTGCAGCGTGCGCATGTGGATCAGGCGGCGCACCGAAGGGGCCGACTCGATCGCGGCCCGGATGCGCGCCTCGACAGCGGACGACGCGGCCTCGCCGATCAGCAGGCTCTTCATCTCGGTGGCGAGCACGGCCGCGATCGCGCCGAGCAGGAGCCCGATCGCGATGCTCCCGACCGCGTCGAAGCGCGCCTCGCCGGTCGCGACCGCGAGCGCGACGCCCGCGAGGGCGAAGCCGAGGCCGAGCAGCGCGCCGACGTCCTCGAGCAGCACCACGGGCAGCTCGGGGCTCTTGGCGCGCCGCACGAAGCTCCACCAGCCCTCGGTGCCGCGCACCGCGTTCGCCTCGCGCGCGGCGGTGCGCAGCGAGAAGCTCTCGAGGGCGATCGCCGCGAGCAGCACCGCGAAGGCCCAGGCCGGCGAGTCGATCACGTGCGGATGCAGGAGCTTCTCGACGCCTTCGGCGACCGCGAAGATCGCGCCGAGGCTGAAGAGCAGCATCGCGACGACGAAGGCCCAGAAGTAGCGCTCGCGGCCGTAGCCGAACGGATGCTGCAGGCTCGGCGCCCGGCGCGCGCGCCGCGCGCCGAGCAGGAGCAGCGCCTGGTTGCCCGTGTCGGCGAGCGAGTGCACCGACTCGGCCAGCATCGAGGCGGCGCCGGTCGCCAGGAAGGCCGCGAACTTCGCGGCGGCGATCCCGAGGTTGGCGAGGAACGCGGCGATGACCGCCCGCTGGCTGCCCTCGTGCACGGCTCTACAGGAAGACCGGACGGATCGCGTTGGCGACCAGGCCGAGCACCAGGAGTCCACCGGCCAGGCGCGTCAGCAGGAAGGCCCAGGCCACGTACCAGAGCGGCCAGATCGGGAAGCTCGGAGGCGCTGCGGCGGGCCGCGGCTGCGCGAAGACCCGCAGCACGCGCACGAGACGAGGGACGGCCGCGAAGGCGGCGAGCGTCCAGACGCCGAGCGTCCCGGTCAGGACGAGCAGCGCCAACACCGCGAAGAAGGAGATGAGGAGCGCCTGCGCCACCCAGCGCGCCTGCGCCTCGCCGAGGATCACCGGCAGCGTGCGGATTCCCTTCGCCGTGTCCGCCTCGATCTTGTCGATGTGCTTGCCGAACAGCACGGTCGTGACGAGCAGCGCGTACGGCAGGCTCGCCGCCCACACCCAGGCGGGCGCGGTACCGGTCGTCACGAAGTAGGTCCCGGCGATCATCAAGGGGCCCCACACCAGGAAGACGCCCGGCTCGCCGAGCCCGCGGTGCTTCAGGCGGAGCGGAGGCGCCACGTAGAAGACGCTGATGAAGAGCCCGGAGAGCGCGAAGGCGACCACGGGCCATCCCCACGCCCGCGCGAGGTGCACGAGGATCGCGAGATCGACCAGGTTGACGAGGGCGATCGCGAGCACGAGCCCGCGCCGCGAGATGAGTCCGGAGAGGATCGGGTGCGGCGCGTACTGGCCGCGGACGTAGCTCGCCGAGTCGACGCCGCCCTCGAGGTCGAACCAGTCGTTGATCATGTTGTTGGCGGCGTGGGCGAGGACCAGCCCGACCAGCGCCTCGGCGAAGAGACCCCAGTGCGCGGTGGCCGGGGTCGGCCCTGCGACCGCCAGCAGGCCGCCGATCAGCGCCGACGTGATCGTCATCGGGAAGACGCTCGCGCGCGTGATCAGGAGCCAGCGCGAGACGCGGTCCATCTCGGCGCCGGGCGCGAGGTTCTGCGTGCGCAGCACGTCGGCCCAGTTGCGCCACGCGGGGCGCCGCGCGGGCGACTCTCGCGCGATGGTCTCGCTGGCCGACGCCATGGTCCCCTCCGACGGATTCGCCGCGAGCCTAGCGGATCGCCCCGGGCTTGGGGACGCTACGAGCGGTCGAGCGATGGAGGAGCGAATGGACGGTGGGCCGCTCTCCTTTCGCGAGGCCTCGCGAGCGGACGCGGACTGCGTCGCAGAGATCGTGGGTGGCGATCCGTCGCCGGAATCGATCGGTGTCTGCGGCGACCGCGAGCGGGCGCGCGCGTTCGGGATGGCGCTCGCACGAGCGAGCCTGCTCGAGGGTGAGGTACGCACGACCGTCGTCGAGCTCGAGGGCCGGCCCGTCGCCGTCCTGCAGACGACGGACGGGGTCGGCGACGTCCGCATCACCCGGTCGACCGCGGCGATCGCACTGCGCGTCTTCGGCCTGCTCGGCGTGCCGGGCCTGCTGTTTCGGGCGCGGGCTCGCGCGCGCGTCGCGATCCGACCTCCTCGCGATGCGCTCCACATCCACGAGCTGCACGTGGCCCGCGATCTGCGCGGGCGCGGCATCGGACGCGACGTGCTTCGCTACGCCGAGGCGCAGGCGCGCGCGCGCAGGCGCCCGCAGCTCTCGCTCACGACGACGACCGACAATCCCGCGCGCCGGCTCTACGAGCGCGCGGGGTTCCGCGTCGTCGAGACCCGCACCGACCCGGTCTACCGCCGCCTCACGGGAATCGACGGCCGACATCTGATGATCAAGGCGCTCGAGGCGATCGCGCCCGGGCCCTAGGGTCGCCGCGACGACGCGCCGCGCCCCCTCCGCTATCTGTTCTGCAGGAGCCGGCGGATGAAGGGCGAGCGACCGCGGGTCGAGACGCGCAGCGGGGTGGTCGAGGGGCGGCCGGAGTCGGACCTCGCGGTCTACCGCGGCGTCCCGTACGCGCGCGCGCCGATCGGGCCGCTGCGCTGGCGGCCGCCCGAGCGCGAAGCGCCCTGGCCCGGGGTCCGCGACGCGGGCCGCTTTGCCGCGATGGCGCCGCAGCGGCCCGGCGTGATGATGCGGATGCTCGGAATGGACGGCGCGGCGAGCGACGAGGACTGCCTCGCGCTCAACGTGTGGGCGCCGCGCGCATCGACCGGCCGACTCCGTCCGGTGTTGATGTGGCTGCACGGCGGGGGATTCACCGCCGGGGCCGGATCGCTGCCGGTCTACGACGGGCAGCACCTCGCCCGGCGCGGCGACGCCGTGGTCGTCACCGTCAACTACCGCCTCGGCGCGCTCGGCTTCCTCGCCCTTCCGGAGCCGTCGATCGCCGCCAATGCGGGCCTCCTCGACCAGATCGCCGCGCTCGGCTGGGTGCGCGAGCACGCCGAGCGCTTCGGCGGCGACCCCGACAACGTGACGGTGTTCGGCGAGTCGGCGGGGGCGATGTCGATCGGCGCCCTGCTCGGGGCGCCCGCCGCGAGGGGCCTCTTCCAGCGCGCGATCCTGCAGAGCGGCGCCGCGCACAACGCGTCGCCGCTCGCCGGGGGACGGCGGGTCGGCGAGGCCTTTCGCGCCGCGGCGGGCGCTGCGTCGCCCGAGGAGCTGCGCGCGATGCCGGTCGATGCCGTGCTCGACGCCCAGCAGCGCGTGGTCGATGACCGCTGGCGCAGCGTGGGGGGGCTCGCCTTCCAGCCGGTCGTCGAGGGGGACGCGATCCCGCGCCCGCCACTCGCGGCCGTCGCCGACGGCGCCACCCGCGACGTCGAGCTTCTCGTCGGCACCAACCGGGACGAGTGGAACCTGTTCGCGCTACCCGACGCGAAGCTGCGAGGTCTCGACGAGGCCGCCCTGCTGCGGCGCCTGCTGCGCGATCCGCCGGCCGCGGGCGACGGCGAGGAGAGCGAGGGTGTCGCACGGCGGGCGATCGAGGTCTACCGCGCGGCGCGCGCGGGCCGCGGAGAAGGCGTCGCGCCGCGCGATCTCTGGCTCGCGATGCAGAGTGACCGCGTCTTCCGCATTCCCGCGATCCGGCTCGCCGAGCGGCAGCAGCGCCATCAGCCGCGCGTCTACAGCTACCTGTTCTCGTGGCCGTCGCCCGCGCTCGGCGGAGCGCTCGGGGCATGCCACGGCCTCGAGGTGCCCTTCGCGTTCGGGACGACCGGTGGGGCGACTGCGCAGCTCGTCGGGCAGGGGCCGGAGGTGGAGCGGCTCGCGCTGCGGATGCAGGATGCGTGGCTCGCGTTCGCGCGCTCAGGCGATCCGGGCTGGCCGGCCTACGAGCCCTCGAAGCGATCGACGATGGTGCTCGGCCGCGAGTGCGCGCTCGAGGCCGATCCGATGGGCGAGGAGCGGCGCTTCTGGGAGGGCCGTCTCTAGGCGCCGCGCGCCTCGGCCACCGGGAGCCACACGGTGACCTCCGTGCCGCCGTCGTCGCTGGCGACGGCGATCTCGCCGCCGTGGCTCGACACGATCTGGTGCGTGACCGCGAAGCCCAGATGCGACGCGCTCTCGGCGCCGGCCGCGAGCGACGAGAACGGGTCGAACAGACCCGCGAGCAGCGCGCGCGGGATCGCCGGCCCTTCGTCGCGAACGCGAAGCCGCACCCGGCCTCCCTCGCAGCGCGTGGAGACGCGTACCTCGTGATCGCCCGCCGTGTCGGGCGCCGCGCGCACGCCGTTCAGGAGCAGATGGAGCGCCACGTGTGCGAGCAGGCCCGGGTTGCCCGTCACGCCGGGCACCGGCTCCAGCTCCTCGACGAGGCGCGCGCGGTAGCGCGCCTCCGCGCGCACCACGGGAAGCACGGAGCGCACGACCTGGCTGAGGTCGACGGCGCCGAGCTCGGCGTCGCCGCCGCGCGCCAGGCGCAGCAGCTCGGCGACGGTGCCGCGCAGCCGCGCCAGCCCGTCGCGGCACTCGCCCAGGATCTCGGGGACGTCCGCGCGGTCGCGCGGATCGCGCCAGCTCTCCTCGACCCGGTTCAGGCTCGACGAGACGAAGGCCATCGGATCGTTCAGCTCGTGGGCGACCCCCGCCGCCAGCGTGCCGAGCGTCGCCAGCCGCTCGCCGTGGATCAGCAACACCTCCTTGCGTCGGAGCTCGGCGCTCCGCTCCTCGACGAACTCGTGGAGGTGCGTGGCCAGGCGCTCCGACTGCTGCATCGAGCGCACGAAGCCGCGGATCAGCACGGCGGAGATCCCGGTGATCATCGCGAGGTAGCCGAACGGCAGGAGCTCGGGGCCTGAGAGCCAGCGCGAGCCGCGCGCCGCGTCGTGGAGCAGCGACGCCGCGAAGACGACGTAGGCCAGGAAGACCGCGCGCGCGTCCGGCCGCTTCCGACAGGCCAACGCGAGCTCGACCCCGACGTAGCCGACGAAGAACACGAAGATCGCGAGAACCGCCTGGCCGAAGGCCGTCAAGCCCGGCTCGGGCACCGCCGGCCCTCCCAGCACGACCTGTCGCACCGCGCCGTCGCGCGCGAAGACGACGTCGCTGACGAGGCCCGCGAGCACGGCGCCGCAGAGCGCCCATACCGCCGCCTCGACGCGGGGGCGCTGCAGCTCGAGGAAGGCAAGCGTCCAGCGCACGAAGCCGATGGCGAGCGCGCAGCCCGCGCCCATCTGCACCCGCTGCCAGACGCGCGCCTCCGCGAAGCTCCCGGCGTGCCCCCGCCCGATCACCGCCGTGGCGATGGCCGCGGCGGAGACCGCGGCGACGGCCAGCCAGAGGTGCAGCGCCTCGCGCCGCCGCTGCAGGTAGATCCAGCCGTGCAACAACCCGGTGTAGAGGGGGACCACCGCGGTGGCGAGCAGGAGGGCGCACTCCATCGGACGGCAGATCGGAGAGGCGGAGGGGGCCCTTTAGGCGGCGGCCGGGGTCTCCGGGCTGGCCGCGCCCAGCCCGGCCGTCGGGAGCCACACCGTGATCGCCGTGCCCGCCGGCCCGCTCTCGGCGCGGATCTCGCCACCGTGACGGTTGACGATCAGGCGCACCAGGGCGAGCCCGAGCCCGGTGCCGACGCCGATCGGCTTGGTGGTGAAGGAGGGCTCGAACACGCGCCCCAGCACTTCGGCCGGGATGCCCGGCCCATTGTCGCGGACCACGAGCTCCGCGCCGCCGCGCGCCAGCCGCGTGCAGACGTCGATGCGCGGCTCGCTCTCCGCCTCGCGCCGCGGCCCGCTGCTCGCGTGGATCGCGTTCAGCACGAGGTTGAGCGCCACCTGTCCCACCAGGCGCGGGCTGCCGCGCACGACGAGCGGCGCGTCGAGCTCGGTCGCGAGCCGGATCCGCGCGGCGGCCTCGCGCTCGACCATCGGCACGACCGAGCGCACGACCTCGGAGAGGTCGAAGGCGCTCTGCTCACTCGCGCCGTCGCGCGCCATGCGCAGCAGGTCGGTCGCGATCGCGCTCACGCGCGCCAGCCCCTCGCGGCACTCGCCGAGCAGCTCCTGCAGCTCGGCGGGATCCTGCTCCTCGCGCCACAGCGCCTCGAGCTGGTTCAGGTTGGCGTTGACGTAGGCGAGCGGGTTGTTGATCTCGTGCGCGACGCCGGCCGCCAGCATCCCGATCGCCGCCAACGGCTCGCCGCGCGCAAGCTGGAGGTCGACGGCTCGCAGCGCGTCCGCGCGCTCGAGCACCAGATCCTTCAGCCGGGCGCCGAGGCGCTCCGACTCCTCGGTCGCGAGCACGAAGTCGCGGAGCAGGATCGACGAGATTCCGAGCACCAGCGCGAGGTAGCCGCCCGTCGGCATGAGGTAGGGTGAGCCCCACACGCCGAGCCCGACGGCGCTGTCGTTGAGCGCCGCCACGAAGTAGAAGCCGAGCGCGACCAGGAGCGACGACGCCCCGCGCTCCCCGCGCCGGTGCGCACCCACGCAGAAGACGACCGGCGCGAAGAAGTAGCCGAGCGACACCGCGAGGAGGACGTCGGTGAGGTGCGTGAGCCGGAGCTGCAGGAACGCGACGCCGAGCCCGGAGATCCGCAGGGGCGGCTGGTCGACTTCGAACAGCCATGCGGGGGCGAACAGGACGAGCGCCGCGATGCCCGCGAAGAACGCGTCGGCGGAGCGCAGGAAGCGCTCCGCCGAGACGTGGAAGCGGATGGCGGTGAAGCGCAGCAGACCGACCGTGAGGGCGGGCGCGCCGAGCACCTGGAGTCGCTGCGCCCGCAGCGCGTCGGCGGCGCTGCGGCCGATGTACATCTGGGCCGTGCCGAAGCAGATCAGGGCGACACCGGCGGCCGTGACCGCGACCCACAGGTGGTCGCGCGAGGCCCGGTGCTGGACGAACACCCAGCCGTGGAAGAGCGCCGCGTAGACGCTCACCACCGCCGCCGCGCTCGCCAGCAGGACCTCGACCGCCATGCCGACCGGTTCGGCCCTCCCGCCGCCGCTCTTGATCCCGGACCCGCGGGCGTTGACGCCGGGCGCCTTGCGGCCGAGACCCGCGCGACGCGCACGGTATGATCGAGGCATGGGCACCGGGATCCTCCTCGCGGCGCTGGCGATCGGGGCCGCGGCCTGGGCGGCGGCGCGGGTCCTCGGCGGCTACCCGCCGCGCGATCCTTCGCTGCGCGCGTTCTCGCCCCGCGAGGCGGCCTTCGTGACCGCCGCCGCGGATGCCGCCTTCCCGCCGGGAGGCGCGATCCCGCTCTCGGGAAGCGAGGCCGGCATCCCGCGGCACCTCGATCTCTACCTGGCCGGGCAGGGCCCTCGGAACCGGCTCCTGCTGCGCCTCCTGCTCGCGTTCTTCGAGCATGCGACGCTGCTCTTCCCCGCTCCGGGCGTCACGGGTTTCCGGCGCTTCAGCGCGCTCTCGCCCGCCCAGCGCGTGTCCGTCCTCGACGCCTGGAGCCAGAGCTCCCTGCGCGTTCGGCGCATCGTGTTCACGAGCCTCCGGACGATCTTGACGATGGGCTACTTCGACAGCCCCGCCGTGCTGCGCGCCACCGGTCTCGCGCCGCTCGCGATCGAGACGCCCGTGGTCGAGGCGGATCTCCTCTATCCGCGCATCGGGTGCGCCCGCGACACGATCCGCTGGCGACCCGAGGACCTCGGCCGCCCCGTGCCGCGGGCGCCGCTCGACCCGCACGGCCCGCTGCATCCCGCCTACGCGGCCGGAGGAGCCCCGCGGTGACGGAGCCGAGCACCGTCGCAGGCGAGCTCCGCGTCTTCGCCGACTACGGGCGCGACTTCCGCGAGCAGGCCGACGTCGTGGTGGTGGGCTCGGGGCCGTGCGGCGCCGTCGCCGCCTACGAGCTCGCGGCCGCGGGCAAGCGCGTGGTGCTGCTCGAGGAGGGGCCGCCGTTCACGCCCGACGACTTTCGCATCGATGGCGCGATCTCGATGTCGCGCACCATGCGCGAGGGGGGCCTGCGCTTCACGTCGGGCTACGTGATGCCCACCATGCAGGCCATCGCGCTCGGCGGCGGCTCGCTCGTGAACTCGGCCATCTGCGGGCGCTGCCCGGAGTTCCGCTTCGACGAGTGGGCATCGGCCGCCGATCTCGAGCACACCCGCCGCAGGGATCTCGAGCCGCACTACGACGCGGTGGCGGAGTTCCTCGGCATCGCGCCCACTCCCGACGATGTCCAAGGCCGCCGCAACCTGCTCTTCCGCGACGGATGCAAGGCGCTCGGCTACAGCAGCGAGCCGACGCCGCGCAACGTGGTCGGCTGTCGCGGCAGCGGCGAGTGCTTCACGGGCTGCCGCGTGCGGGCGAAGCAGTCGATGGATCTCGCCTACGTGCCGGCGGCGCTGCGGCATGGAGCGCGCGTGCTCACCTCGGTGCAGGTCCAGGAGATCCAGGTCTCGGGGCGGCGAGCGACCGGCGTCGCCGGGGTGGTGGTCGCGCCCTTCTCCGGCTCGCCCGGCGCGCGCTTCGTCGTCGAGGCCAAGGCGGTGGTGCTGGCGGCGGGAGCGCTCGCCACGCCGATCCTGCTCCGGCGCAGCGGCGACCTCGCCAATCGCTCGCGGCAGGCGGGCGAGAATCTCCAGTTCCACCCGGGCACCTCGGTGCTGGGCGTCTTTCCGGAGCCCGTCGAGCCTGTCTTCGGCGCCACTCAGGGCTATCAGTCGCTCCATTTCCTGCGCGAGGGCTTCAAGCTCGAGACGCTGTGGGCGCCGCCCGGGGTGCTCGCCGTGCGGATGCCGGGCTTCGGACACGAGTTCAAGCGGCACCTGCTCGACATCCGGCACGCAGCCGTGTGGGACGCGATCGCGAGCTGCCGCGCCTCGCGCGGGCGCGTGCGCGAGCGCGGCCGGACGCTGCAGCCCGCGATGACCTGGCGCTTCGATCCCGCCGATGCGGCGATCCTCGGCCGCGCCGTCTGGATGCTGGCCGAGATCTTCTTCGCCGCCGGGGCTCGCAAGATCCTCCCCGGCGTGGCGGGTCTGCCCGACGAGCTGCACTCGCTGGAGGAGGCCGAGGTGCTGCGCCGAAAGGTGCCCGGTGCCGAGGATCTGGTCTGCGCCTCGACCCACGTCTTCGGGACCACCCGCATGCACGGCGACCCGCGCCGGGGCGTGGTCGGCGAGGACCTGCGCGCGCACGACCTAGACAACCTCTACGTGGTCGACACCGGCGTGTTTCCGATGAGCCCTGCGGTGAACCCGATGTTCACCGGCATGGCGCTGGCCCACCGCGCGGCACGGACGCTGACCGATCGGATCTGAGAGGGGGGCGCCGAGGCCCTCCCCAGGGGATCCGCCGCCTCGGGCTTCATCTCCGGCCCGGTTCCGCCGATAGCACGTGAGCGTCTCTCCCGGACCGCGAGGGCGACCATGCGACGTCTCGTGCTCTGTGCCGCCGTGCTGCTCGCGCTCGCGCCGCTCGCGGCTCGCGCGGACGACCCGCCGGTCAGCCCGCGCCTGCCCCACACCGAATGCCAGCGCCTGACCCGCCAGATCGCCCACTTCGCCGACGTCGCCGACCTCGCGCGCGAGCGCGGCGACCAGCCGTGGGAGAACGTCACGCTCGATCACATCGCCCGCCTCTCCGAGCGCCGCTGGGAGCTGTGTCCGGAGTACCACGGCATGAGCTACGGCGAGCAGCTGCGCCAGCTCCTGAAGACGGCCGCGAAGATCGCGCTCAAGCTCTACACGATGGGCCTGATCTGATCGCGCCAGCCCCGGGGACCCGGGGTATCATGCGGCCTCGCTCGAGGAGGCCCGGCCCCGTGAAGCTCTACGACAGCAAGCTCGCGCCGAATCCGCGCCGGGTGCGCGTCTTCCTCGCCGAGAAGGGCATCGAGGTGCCGACCGCCGAGGTCGACATCGCCAAGCGCGAGACGCGCGGCGCGGCCTTCCTCGCGCGCAATCCCCTGGGCGCCGTCCCCGTCCTCGAGCTCGACGACGGAACCGCGATCGCGGAGAGCGTCGCCATCTGCCGCTACTTCGAGGAGACGCACCCGCGCCCGCCGCTCTTCGGCGAGGGCGCCGTGGAGCGCGCGCAGGTCGAGATGTGGCAGCGGCGGATCGAGCTCGAGCTCTTCCGCAACGTGACCGGGTGCTTCCAGAACACGCACGAGTTCATGAAGGAGCGGATCGAGCAGGTGCCGGTGTACGGCGAGGTGTGCAGGCGCGCCGCGCTGGCTCGCCTCGCGTGGCTCGACGCCGAGCTCGCGCGGCGGCCGTTCGTCGCCGGGGAGCGCTACACGATCGCGGACATCACGGCCCTCGTCGCCGTCGACTTCGGGCGCGTGGTGGCGATCCGCATCTCGCCGGACCAGAAGCACCTCGCGCGGTGGCACGAGGCGGTGTCGGCGCGACCCAGCGCGAAGGCCTGAGCCGCTGGCCGGCGCCGAGCAGGTGCTGATCCTGGCCGGCCGCCGGCGCGGCGTCGACCCCGTCGCGCAGGCCGCCGGCGCCCGCCACAAGGCGCTCGCGCTCGTCGACGGCGTGCCGGTGCTCCAGCGCGTCGTCGAGTGCCTGCGCGACGCCTGCGGTCCGGTACCCGTGTTCGTGAGCACCGAGGATCCGACCCTGCTCGAGGCGACGCCCGAGCTCCGCGCCTGGTCGCAGGCGGGTGCGCTGCGGCGGCACGCGAGCGGCCTCTCACCGGCCACCAGCGTCGCCGACTTCCTGGGCACCGCCACCGGCGCGGGGCCGTTCCTGGTCACCACCGCCGACCACGCGCTCCTGACGGCGCCCATGGTCGAGCACTTCCTGGCCGAGGCCGCCGCGTCGCAGGCGGATCTGGTGGCCGCGGTCGTGGAGGAGCCGCTCTTCCGCGTCCGCTTTCCCCGCGTGCGACGCACCTTCGTGCCGCTGCGCGGCGGGGCCGTCACCGGGGCGAACCTCTTCTGGTTCCGGACGCGCGAAGCCGCGGGCGCCGCGCGCTTCTGGACGCGAACGGAGTCGATGCGGAAGCGGCCCTGGCGGCTCGTGTCCCTCTTCGGTCCGGGCGCGCTGCTGCGCTTCGCGCTGGGCCGGCTCGACCTCGAGCAGGCGCTCGCGCGCGTCTCGGCCGCGATGGGCGTGCGGGTCGGCGCGGTGCGGATGCCGTTCGCCGAGTGCGCCATCGACGTCGACACGCCCGCCGACCTCGCGACCGCGCGCGAGGTCGCGGCGGGCCGAGGTCAGAGCGAGCCCTCCTCGGTGGCGACGAAGGAGCCGCGCGCGGGATCGAAGGACCGCGCCGAGAACGACAGTGCGAAGTCGGGAGGGCCCGCGGCGCCACCCGTCGGCACGATCCGGTAGATGTGGTAGCGCGCCCCGCGGCCGGGCCGCCGGCCGATCGACGACGAGGAGGGCACGCCGACCACCGGGATCGCGCGCTGCGGGCCGGGCAGCGTCGCAAAGTGGGTGCGGTGGGTGTGCCCGTGGAGCACCAGCTCGGCGCCGGTCCGAGCGAGGAGCGCGCGGAGCTCCGCTCCGTCCTCGAGCTGGCGCCGCCGCGACTGGCCCGCCGCCACGGGCGGGTGGTGCATCAGGACGGCGCGGAAGATCCCTGCGCGGCCGAGCTCCCCGAGCGCGGCCTCGAGCCGCTCGCGCTGCGCCGCACCGAGACGGCCGGTCGCGAGCAGAGGACCCGTCGGCCGCGCGGAGGACACGCCGACCACGGCGACGCATCCGAGTCGCCGAACGTACGGGAAGCCCTCGCCGTCGCCGTCCGCCGCGGCCGGGCTTGCTGCGACGGTCGTCCGGGTCGTCGCGAAGCCGGTCGACGTCATGTACGCCCCCCACGGCGACCAGCGCTCGGAGCCTCCGTCGCCCGCGTAGGCGTCGTGGTTGCCCGGAACGACCGAGACGCTCGAGGGCGGGCCGATGCGATGGATCCAGCTGGTCGCCTCGGCGATCTCCGACGCGAGCCCGAGGTGCGTGAGGTCGCCGGTGACGCCCACGTGGTCGGTGCCGGTCGCATGGAGGTCCTCGATCAGCGCCTCGAGCACGCGCGGCAGGTGCTCCTTGCGGCGCCTCCTCCACCAGGAGAGCCAGCCGAGCGCGCGCTTGTTCGCGATCTCGAGAGGGCTGTGGATGCGAACGGCCGTCGCGTGGAGATCCGAGAGATGGGCGAGCGTGAACGGCCGCGCGTCGGCGCCGTCGGCGTTCGCGGAGGGGACGTCCGAGGAGCGGTCGGGCATGGCGGCGTTACGATACGGTTCGGTCGGCAAGCAATCACCTTGCCCCGAGGGGCACGCAGGGCGCGAGCTTCGCGCCGCGGGAGCCGCGATCCGTTGAGCCTCGATCCGTCGAGCCTCGATCCGTCGAGGGATGGCACGCATCGTCGGTTGGTCGTGCTCGCCATCCTGCTGGCGGCCTCCGCCGCCTCGCCTGCAGCGGCCGAGGACGCCGGCGGCGACTACTGGGACCTGGTCGCGCGCTTCGACTCGGGCCACCTGCTCTTCGCCATGGCCGGCGTCGGGAACATGGGCTGGGGCGAGACGAACGCCTCGGCGGTCGGCTTCGTCGTCGACCCGGACGGCAGCGTCCATCGCTTCTCGCGCACGGACCCCGATGGGAAGCAGCACCTCTCGGACGGCGGCCGCCGCCTCGACATGCGCTCGATCGTGCTCGACCGCAGCGGGCCGGTGTGGCGCTTCGCAGTCGACAAGCAGGAGATGAAGCTCGAGCTCGCGATCCGGAGCGATGGCGTCACCGTCCGGCCGGCAGAGGCGCTCGCGCCGCAGTGCCCGTTCGACGTGCTCGAGACCTCCGCGCCTGCGTCGGGGACGCTCTGGCGCCAGGGAATGTCGGCGCCGGTCGCGCTGCACGGACAGATCGCCGTCGTGCACCGCGCGCCGCGCGGTCTCGAGGCCGACTGCCTGGTGCGCCGCGTCGAGGTCTTCGCGCTTGAGCCCGACCTCGGCCTCTACTTCACCGAAGTCGTCACCGCGGAGGGCAAGCGCCGGCAGTGGCTGGCGGCGACCGCTGCGGGACACGTCCTGTATCAGGGGCCGCCGCAGACGGGCGAGCTGCGCTGGCGCGAGGGCGGCGGCGGCTATCCGCAGCCGGCGAGCCTGAAGCTCGCGGCACCGAAGCTCTCGGGCCGGGTCGAGATCGCGCCGCCGGCGATGACGTACGATCCGACCGAGCGCCTCTCCGGCCCCCTGCGGTGGGCCGTCTCGCTTCGCACCCGGCCGCTGCTCTCGGCCGGCCCCTCGCGCTTCGATCTGACGCTCGCCGACGGGCGGCACGCGGCCGGGACGGGCGTCGCGCGCGTGACCTACACGAATCCGCTGAAGCCCGGCACCGACGCTGCCCAGCTCGCCGGAGGAGGGGAGTGAGCATGCGCATCGGCGTCCTCAACAACCTGCGCGCGGGCAAGCGCGACTCGGCCGTCGAGCACGTGCTCGCGTTCCTGCGCGCGCACCCCGACGTGCTGCACATCGAGACCGAGCGCGACGCGGCGCTGCCCGAGGTGCTCGACGAGTTCGAGCGCGCGGGCGTCGAGGTGCTGGTGCTGAACGGCGGCGACGGCACCATCCAGCACGCGCTGACGCACCTCTTCGAGGGCGGACGCGCGTGGCGGCCCTACATCGCCCCGATCCGCGGGGGCCGCACCAACATGACCGCCATCGACCTCGGCGTCCGGCGCGGCGCCGTCGCGGGGCTGGAGGCGCTTACGACCGCGCTGCGCGAGGGCAGGGCGCGCGAGTGCGAGCTCACGCGGTCGGTGCTCCGCGTCGAGTTCCCGGGGAACGTCCGCTGCGCGATGTTCGTCGGCTACGGCATGCTGCACCGCGCGGTCGACTTGACCCATCGCGCGTTCCCGGAAGGCCGCGCACAGGGCGTGTTCGGCGCCGGCCTCGTCACGGGAGCGCTCCTCGCGCGCGCGGTGCTCGGCGGGGTGCGCGGCGTCCTCTCGCCGGACAAGATGCGGATCGCGTGCGACGGCGCCGACGAGCCGCCGCGCGAGTACCTGCTGGTGATGGCGACCACGCTCGATCACCTGTTCCTGCGCCTGCGCCCGTTCTGGGGCCGCGAGCACGCCCCCGTGCGCATGACCGCCGTCGAGTCGCGCGCGCGCGCCATGTGGCGGGCCGCGCCTGGGATCCTGTGGGGCCGCCCCGCAGCGCGCGTGCTTCCCGAGAACGGCTACCGGAGCCGCAACGTGAGCGAGCTCGTGATCCAGCTCGACGGGGGGCTGGTCCTCGACGGCGAGCTCTTCGATCCGCAGCCCGACCGCGTCGTGCGCGTCACCGCGATCGAGGGCGTCCGCTTCCTGCGTGGCTGAGAGCGCGGCCGCGTCGCTGGCGGCCTTCCTCGACGCGGAGCTCGCGTCCCCGGTCCCGGCCGGGGTCGCCGCGGTGGCCGACGCCGTCCGGCGCCGGCACGGCGACGCGGTCGCGGCGATCCTGTTCTACGGCTCCTGCCTGCGCCGCGGCGTCGCCGAGGGCGTGCTCGACTTCTACGTCCTGGTCGACCGCTACCGGCCGGTGCATCGCTCGGCCGCGCTCGCGGCGCTGAACCGGTTGCTTCCGCCGAGCGTGTTCTACCTCGAGCACGCGGCCGGCGGGGAGCTGATGCGCGTCAAGTACGCGGTGATCTCGACGCGAGATTTCCTGCGCGCTGCCGGCCCGCGCTCGCTCGACGGGCGCATCTGGGCCCGGTTCTGCCAGCCCGCGCGGCTCGTGCACGCGCGAGACGCCGAGGCGCGACGCGCGGCGCTCGAGGCGGTCGGGCGGGCGACCACGACGGCGGTCGACCGCATGCGCTGCTGGCTCCCGGGCGCGGACCGCGTGCAGCGGTTCGAGCCGGCGGAGCTGTGGCGCAACGGGTTCCGCGAGACCTACCGCGCGGAGCTGCGCGCCGAGCGCGCCGAGGCCATCGACGCGCTCTACGAGGGCCACGCTGCGCGCTTCGACCAGGTGGCGCGGCTCGCGCTGCGCGCGCTCGAGGCCCCGGGCGGCCTGCGCGTGCTGCGGGCCGAGCCCTGTCTCGAGGTCGAGTCGGATCCCGCGGAGCGCGCCCGCGCGCGCCGCGCCTGGCGATGGCGCCGCCCGCTCGCGAAGACCATCGCGATCGCAGGCCTGCTGAAGACGCCCGCGACCTTCGACGGATGGGCTCCCTACGCGCTCTGGAAGCTCGAGCGGCACACGGGCGTGCACTACGAGCTTACCGAGCGGCAGCGCCGGCGTCCGATGCTCTGGGGGTTGCCCGTGCTGCTTCGGGCGCTGCGCCAGCGCGTGCTGCGCTGACGCGCACCGGCAGCGGCGCACCGCGCGCGTTCCGCCGCGCCCTCTCCCAAAGATCGCGCAGCGCGCGGACCAGCGTCGGCTCTTCGGTGGCGCGATAGGGCGAGCCGGGCGGAAGCTCGGCCAGCAGCCGTCGGTGCAGGCGGCCGAGGTTGTGATACGGCACGGCCGGCAGGAGGTGGTGCAGGCCGTGGTAGCGGAGGCCGACGGGGGCGGCGAGTGCCGTGAGGCCCGGCATGCCGCGCACGTTCACGGTGTCGACGAGCTGGCCGGTCACGTCCATGCGCTCGCCCCGGTTCTCGTAGCGGTGCGCGGCGAGCGTTCGGAGATGGTTCATCACCAGGATGCCGCAGGCGACCGCGTACCAGCGCGCGAGCCAGGCGGGAGAGATCCTCCCGGTCGCGAGCGCCACGGCGAACGACCAGAGGAAGAACGCCGCGCACGCCTCGCCGAAGAGCCAGCGGCGCGCGTTGCGGCCGCGCGGCGCCTGGCGGCGGTAGCGGGGATTGATGACCAGCGTCGACATCGACTGCACCACCAGGCGGCGCAGCGGCGGAATTGCGTAGGAGATCGGCCCGAGCACCCCGAAGCGGAAAGCGAGGGCTGCGGGGAGGAGCGGCATGGTCAACGTCGAGAGCGCGATCCGCAGACGCGACCAGTGTGCGATCGGCTCGTACTCCGGGTCGCCGTCGGTGCCGTAGGTGGAGCGCTTGTGGTGGTCCGCGTGGCTCCCGACGTACATGAGGCTCGGCGCCAACAGCGGGCCGCCGATCAGGAGGTTCCAGGCCGTCTCGAACCCCGGCACCGCGCCGGGCCGGAGGTGCGCGATCTCGTGGATGAAGAGCACCGCGCGGTAGAGCGCCAGCGTGGCGATCGCGAGCGCCAGGTACCGGGCGGGGCCGATCGGAGCTCCCGAGAGCGCGAAGGCGGCCCAGCCGATGCCCGCCGCCAGGGAGAGGTCGGTCCAATAGATCCAGGGGCGCGGCGAGAACTCCCGCGCGAAGCGGATGCGCAGCGCCGCGGAGGAGAGCTCGACCGCGCGGCGAGGTCGCGCGGGAGCGTCCGCAGCCTCGCCTGGTGCGCGAGAAGCGGCCTGCATCGACGTTCCCCCCTGTGCGGTCGGTGCGGAGAGCGGGGGTAGGCTAGTGAAGCCTCTGTCACCCGCCAGAGCGACTGGCCCCTAGGGGATCAGCCCAGACGAAGTGCCTTCTTGAGTCGCCAGCGGAGCGTCCGCCGCTTGCGCTCGTTGCGCTCGATGCGCTTCGGGTCGACCCAGTGGAGCTGCATGATGCGGCGGCGTCCCTCGAAGGGCTTGTGGCCGTGGAAGGAGCGCTCGCTCCGCCGGAAGGCCAGCATGGTTCCGCGGCACGGCAGGATCTCGTCGGCGTAGTCCTCGAGATCGGTGCCCGAGCGCAGGATGCGCAGCCGCGCGGCCTCGTGGGGCCACGTCTCCTCGAAGTAGAAGAGCACCGTGATCACCTTCGTCTTCGAGTCGGTATGGATGGCGCCGTCGCTCGGCTCGCAGTAGTCGCGCACGGTCGCCATCAGGGGATGGCCGGCGAGATCGACGCCGAACTTGTGTTCGATCGCGAGGCGGAACGGCGTCCCCTGGATCTCCTTCCAGAAGGACTCGAACGACGGTCCACCCGACAGCCCTTCGACCGGAAAGGTGCCGGCGCCGGGCAGCGCGGGGAAGTCTCGGTTCAGCGCGGCGAGCGCGCCGCGCGAAATGAACTCGGGCACCACCAGATGATCGTACGGATCGCAACGAAGGGCAGCGGCCTCGAGCGCGTCGAGGTCGAGAATAGCCGGCTACCTCCGGCTCCCCTCGGCGCCTGCAGCCTAGCCGCCCGCGCGCACCCGTCCACCCGCGCGACCCGAGGCCGCGCTGGCGAGTGCCGGAGGTGTCACGTAGCCTGGGACTCCCCCGGATGCCGCCAAAGGCGATCCACCCGACGAGCGCTATGCAAGCAGAAGTGCCGCGCGACGCGGAGCCGTCCGCAGCCCAACCGCCCGCGCCGAGGCGATGGCGGCTCGGCTCGAAGCTCAGCGGCTACATCCTCCGCGAGCTCGCCTTCCCCACGCTCTTCGCCCTCGGCGGGCTCACCCTGCTCGCGATCGCGGCCGACCTGGTCGGCTTCGCGGACCTCGTCGTCAACCGCGGCTGGGGCGCGCGCCAGGTCGCCGAGATCGCGGTCTTCCGCGCCACCCCCATGCTGGGGCGCGCCATCCCATTCTCGGTTTTGCTCGGCTCGCTGGTGGCGCTCGGGCGGCTCGGCGCCGACCGCGAGCTCCTGGCGCTCGAGGCGAGCGGCGTCTCGGCGCGGCGCCTCGCCCTGCCGGTCGCGGGCCTCGCGGCGCTCTTCGCCGCCGGCGCGTTCTGGATCACGGGCTTCGCGGCGCCGGCGGCCAATCGGGCGCTCGACGCGGCGATGGCAGCGTCGGCCAAGCAGAGCTCGGGCACGGTGCTGCGCAGTGGAGTCGTCAACACGTTCGGCCCCTGGCGCATCCAGGCGGAGGAGGTCTCGAGCAGCGGCGACCGGCTGCGTGGGGTGCTGCTGTGGGTCCCGTCGATGGGTCAGACCGTGTTCGCGCGGAACGCGTCGATCGAGCCCGACGCGAGCGGCGGCAAGCGTGTGCTGATCGAGAACGGGGTGGTGCTGCGCCAGGCCGCGGACGGCCCCTCGTACCTGCGCTTCGACCGCATGCAGGAGCTGATGAGTCCCGAGTCGGACGAGTCCGCCGAGCCGACCGACTGGCTCTCGGCCGCGCCGCTCTCCCAGCTCGCGGAGGCGGCGCGCGCGGGCGGCGATCAGTGGCGCGACGCATCGGCCGAGCTGCACCGCCGCATCGCGCTTCCGCTCGCTGCGCTGCTCTTCGGCGCGCTGGCGGTGCCGCTCTTCCTCGCGCGCGGACAGCCGTCGCGGGCCGGCGGCATGCTGCTCGGGCTGGTCTCCGCCGTGGTCTACTTCGGCCTGCTCCAGCTCTCGAACGGGCTGGCGCGGGCTCCCGGCTTCCCCGTGGCGCTCGCGGCCTGGCTGCCCGACCTCGTGCTCGCCGCCATCGCGCTCGTGATGCTCGCGCGAACGCGCGCCACGGGCTCCGCGAGGCGCCGCCGGCTGCGCGCGCGCTGGCTCGCGCCCCGCGCCGCGCGCCAGCGTCCGCTTCGCGCGCGCCGCTTCGTCCTCGACCGCTACGTGGGGTTCCGCTTCGCGGAGCTCGCCCTGCTCTGCTTCGCGGCGCTGCTCGTCGCCTTCGTCCTGGTCGATGTGATCGACAACCTGCAGTGGTTCACCAAGTACCGCTCGACGCTCGACGAGGTGCTGCGCTTCTACGCCGCGCGCCTGCCGCTGCTCGTGTCGCGCGTGGTGCCGATGGCGCTGCTGGTGAGCGCGGCGCTCACCGTGAGCCTGCTCGGCGTGACCGGTGAGCTGCTCGCCATGCGCGCGTGCGGGGTTCCGACGCTGCGCACCGTGATGCCCATCCTCGCGCTGTGCGGGGTGGTGGCGCTCGGCTATCAGGCGGTCGTCGATCGCGTGGTGCCGCACGCCACCGCGCGCGCGCGGCAGATCAAGCGGATCGAGATCAAGAACCAGGCGAGCGAGCAGGTGTCGATCTGGACCCGCATCGGAGACCGCCTCTACGAGATCGATCGCTTCGATCCGCTGCGCGGCGTGGCGCAGGGCCTCACGCTGTACGAGGTGGGAAGCGACGGGCTGCCGCACAGCCGCACCGATGCGGTCGAGGCGCGCCACATCGGCGGCGGCGTCTGGCAGCTCCGCGACCCCGAGCGCATCGAGGTGGGTGCCGACGGCCCGCGCTTCGTCCCCGCCGACTCCTTCGCCGAGCTCGGGCACGACCTGAACGCCCGCGTGGAGGGCGCCGAGTTCTCGATCGACGAGCTGCGCGACGAGATCCGCGTGGTCGAGCAGCGCGGCTACCGGGCGACGCCGTACCGCGTCGATCTGAACATGAAGCTCGCGGCGCCACTCGCCTGTGTCGTGCTGCCGGCACTGGCGCTCCTGTTCGCGACCGGGGGGCCGCCCTTCCCGCGGCCCGCGCAGATCCTGGTGCTCTCGGCGGTCGTGGGCGTCGCCCATCTGCTGCTGTCCGCGGTGGGCGCCTCGCTCGGCTACGGGGGCGCCGTCTCCCCGGTCGTCGCGGCCTGGGGTCCGATCGGCGTGCTGCTGCTCGCGGCGGCCCTCGCCGCAGGCGGCGCGCGGCTGCGCCGGGGGCGGTAGCTTGCCAGCCGCCCGCCGCGTCGGGATACTGCGCAGGCTGTCCGAGCGCCGCGGGGGGAGAGCGGGGCCGGCGGCAGGGGGACCGCGCTTCTTGCAAGAGAGCTTGGACGAGACTCCGCGTCCGCGGAGCGCCGACGCGCCCCGCGTGTGGCTCCTGATGGGGCACCGCACCGGAGACAACTCGCAGGTCCTGGCGCTCGGCGAGGCGCTCGGCTGGCCCTTCGAGATCAAGCGCTTCATCTACACGCCCTGGGAGCGGCTCGTCAACCTGCCGATCTCATCGACACTCGCTGGTGTCGATGCGGACCGCTCGAGCCGGCTCGAGCCGCCGTGGCCGGACCTCGTGATCTCGGCCGGCCGGCGCAACGAGCCGATCGCCCGCTGGATCCGGCGGCGGGCGCGCGGCGCGGTGCGCCTCGTCCACGTCGGGCGCCCCTGGGCGGCGATCGAGAGCTGGGATCTGGTCGTCACCACGCCGCAGTACCGCCTGCCCCGGCGGCCGAACGTGCTCCACAACGAGACTCCGCTGCACCGCGTGACCCGCCAGCGCCTGGCGCGCGAGGCGGCGGCGTGGGCTCCGCGCGTCGCCGACCTTCCGCGTCCGCTGATCGCGCTGCTGGCGGGCGGCAACAGCGGTCCCTATCCGTTCGATCGCGTCTCCGGCGAGCGCCTCGCGCGCGAGGCCAGCGCGTTCGCCTCGGCGCGCGGCGGCTCGCTCCTGGTCACGACCAGCGCGCGCACGCTGGCCGAGACCACCGAGGCGCTCTTCACGGGCATCGGCTGCCCGGCCTTCCGCTACCGCTGGGTCGCCGACGACCCGGAGAATCCCTACTACGCGTTCCTCGGCCTCGCGGAGCGTCTGATCGTCACGGCCGACAGCATCTCGATGATGACCGAAGCGTGCGCCACCGGCCGGCCGGTCCATCTGTTCGACACCGGAGTGGGACGGACCTCGATGCGCGGCGGCGGCGCCGCCGGGCACGAGCCGCTCCGGGCGCGCCTGACCCGCGCGCACGTGAAGGCGTTCGTCTACCGCCAGACCATGGTCTACGGGCCGACGCGCTGGACGCGCGACATCCGGATCATCCAGCAGCTCCTGGTGGACTCGGGGCGGGCGGCGTGGCTCGGAGACGGGGAGCCCCGCGGCGCGCCGCCTCCGCTCGAAGACGTCGAGCGGGCGGTGACGCGCGTGCGCAGGCTCTTCGAGCCGGTCGCTCGTGCGCCGCGGCCGCAGGCGGACGACTACGGCGCGCAGGTCGCGTTCGGGCGGCGAAGCGGGATCTAGGCCGGCAGCGGCTCGGTGCGCGCCAGCACCTCGATGGCGTCGTGCCGCAGGTGGTTGCGGCTCATCTCGTCGCGCAGCATCGCCTCGGTCACGATCCCGCGGTCGAGGCACTCCCGCAGCAGCCCGAAGAAGAAGCGCTCCTGGCGCGGATCCGGGTGCCGGACGTAGCGGCCGAGCAGCGCGTGGTCGCCGAGCCACTCGCGCCGCTTGCGCATCAACCAGCCGAGAGCGGGAATCCCCGAGAACTTCTCGCCCGGGGTGAAGTCCACCGGCAGCCCCGTCTTCCATGGCTGCGTCCAGCGCCGCGTGTTGTGCAGCAGGCGCGTGGACTGGGTCAGGCGGTCGAAGTCGTTCCACTCGTCCTCGAACGCGCCGATCGAGTCGGGTGGCTCGAGGCGGAGGCAGATCCAGTCGGCGTAGTCGCGCCCGCCCTCGAAGAGCGCGGCGAAGTCCGCCTCGCAGCGCCAGTGCGCGAGCCGCGAGCAGTCGAGCAGCATCACGCTCGACGCGTAGCAGCTGCTCCGCTTCCAGCCGGAGCGCCGCCGGCAGAGGATCGCCTTGCCCTGCATGTCGCGCGCGAGCAGCTCTCCGACGTCGCGCACCGCGAAGATGTCGGGATCGATCACGAGCGCGCGCCCCTGGTATCCCATCAGCTCCGGCGGCAGGAAGCGCAGCGGCGTGAACGACTGCAGGTCGGCGTTGTGCCACGGGCGCCGGTGGCCGTCCCGCAGGTAGAGCTGCCCCTCGCGCGCGTCGAAGAAGGCGAAATCCTCGCGGCGGATGATGCGCACGTCGAAGGCATCGGGCCGAGCGGCGTTGCGCCGCAGCGCGTGCTCGGCCACTAGCGCCCCGAGGAGCTGGCGCTCGTTGGTGTGGATGAACACGCAGGGCTTCACGACGCCCCGCCCCGCTCGGTGTCGCCGTAGCCGAAGCTCGGCGCGAGCTTCTCGCGCACCATCGCGTCGATCCGGGCGACCTGCTCGTCGTCGAAGTAGTCGCGATAGCCGCCGACCTTGGCGCGGCGCACCTTGTACGAGTCCGGGTTCGACTTGTCGCGCGGCGTCATGCGGCCGCCCGACAGCCAGAACACCCTGCGCTGCTCCATCGAGCGCATGTTCTCGACCGATGCGAAGTCGACCGCGGCGCGGATGGCCTCGCCGTCGTCCGGCCCACCGAGGAAGCGCACGACGCGCGCGAGCTGGGCGGCCGGGTCGCTGCGCATGTCCTCGTATCGCACCAGCAGGAACGCGGGGATGCGCGGCGCGTCCGCCGCCCAGGCGTTCATGAAATCGATGATCTTCGGCAGGCCGGCGCCCGGCCACATCAGGAAGTCGAACATCGAGAGCTCGGCGCCGTGCCCGGGATAGTCGTTGAGCCGCTTCTTGCCCGGGCGCATGCGGTGCTTCCACTGGAAGAACTGCGACACCGCGGTGTCCTGCGGGCTCCGGACCATCAGCACCACCTTCTTGTCGTAGAAGTCGCACTTCGAGTCGCGGTGTCCCGTGTAGTCCTTGATGTAGTTGTCGTGGGTGAAGAAGATGCGCGGGATGGCGGCCTGGCGGCGGTGGAAGTTGTCGAAGCCGAGGAGGCTGCGCGCCGGGAGCCGGTACACGTGTTGGTAGAACCCCGAGAGCATGACGCGCAGCCAGGTGCGGCCGGCCTTGCCGTAGGAGACGATCACGACATCCGCGCGGCGCAGCTTCGAGACCTGCTCGCGCCCGCGCAGCCAGCGCTCGAGCTCGCGGCGGCGGCGTGCGCCGAGCGGGGTCGCCAGCAGCACGGCCAGCTTCCGCCCCGCCTTCTCGACGAGGTCGGGCAGCTGAGCGAACGCATCGCGTGCGAGGTCGAGCATGGGAACCCCCCGAAGCCTGACTCCCGCGCAATCTATCAAACGGACAGGCAGCGCGCGTCGCGTGCTGCCCCGGAGGGATCGAACAGCGCGCGGATGCGCGCGATCACCCGCGGGAGCTCATCGGAAGGCGGCGCGACCGACTCGAGAAAGGGCTCGCCGAGGCGCACCGCGGATCCGCGCGCCAGCAGGAGGCGCGGGATCGCCTCGAGGTCGCGGCCGCGGCCGAGCCCGCGCCAGAATCGCCCGCGCGACTGCGGCAGCACGAAGATCGCGAGCGGCCGGCCGAGGCGCGCGACCTCGAGCATCATCGTGGGGCTGTCGCTGGTCACCACGAAGCGGTCGGCGCTGCCGAGGAGCGCGAGGTAGGGGTTGTCGCGAGCGTCGGGTCGCCAGCGATAGAGCGGCGTGCCCGCAGGCAGCGCCGCGGCGAGCGCCTCGACCACCTCGGGCGGCGTGCGGCGGCTGGTCGTTGCGTAGAGGCTCCCGCGCGACGAGGCGGCGAGCGACGCGAGCTGTTCCCCGAGTCGACGCGCGACCGCGGCGTCGAAGCGCACCGGCTTGGTGGGCCCGCCGACCAGCACCGCCACGAGCGGGCGCGCGAGCTGCGAGAGGCGCTCGCGCCACGCCGCCGCGGCCGCGTCGACGGCCGCCTCGTCGACACGCATCAGCGGCAGGCCAAGGCGCAGCACGTTGCGCCGGTTCCCCGCGCGGTACTGCGCGCTCGCGACGATCAGGTCGAACCGGCGCGCCAGACGGCGCGGCTTTCCGACCAGCACGAGCCGCGTGCGATCGCCCGACTGCTGCCGGATCCAGAGCGCCACCATCGAGAGCCGGCGGCCGATGGTGACCACGAGGTCGGGCCACGGGGGCCGGAGCGGGTCCGAGCGCTCTGCGTCGACGTGAGCGAGCGAGGGCCGGACGCGCGGCTTGCCGCGCACCCACGGTGCCTGCATCGCGACGTGCCGCTCCTCGAACGGCCAGCCGAGCGCGTCGGCGATCACCCGCACCTGTGCGTTGTCGCCCGGCTTCTCGCCGACCACCAGCCAGACGCGCGGGGGAGGCCCTGCGGCGCGCTCGGTCACGAGGGGTCGGAGACGCCCGGTGCCAGGATCGCTGCCCGCTTCCGGTCCGCTCTCGGTCGAGAGAGCCGCCGCGCGGCCCAGACGCCGGGCAGGGCGAGCGACGTGAGCGCCGTCACGAGCTTCTCGTTCGCACCCATGGCGTGGGCCATGGCGTGCTCGCGAATGCGAGAGCGCACGAACAGGTCGAGGAACAGCTTGCGGGGCGGCCACAGCCGGATGCGCGAGGCCTTGAGGTGATCGTTCGAGACGTGCCGCTGCGTGGCCAGGAGCGGGGCGTAGGCGTACATCGCGGGGAGCACCGCGAATGCAGTGTCGATGCCCTTGCCGCCGATCCGGCGGCGCGCGATCTCCGCGCGCCGGTCGAAGGGCGACTCGCAGAGCCAGTCGAGGAGCCGCTCGCTCGCGACGTAGGCGTGCGTGCAGAGCGAGGAGCAGCGCAGCACGTTGCGCCGCACCGGATACGCCCACAGCGCCCAGTGCCCGAGATAGAAGCCCATCCAGTCGCTCGGCAGGGAGGCGAGGGCGGCGCCGACCCGGCGCGCGGTCGCCGGCGTGGTCGCTGCCGGGAAGTCCACGTCGTCCTCGACGATCAGGACGCGCTGCAGCCCGCGCGCGCGCGCATCGGCCGCCACCGCACGGTGGGACTCCCAGCAGCCGCGCTTCGCGACGCGGTCCTTCGACGGGCGGTAGAACACGGCGCGCTTGCAGAGCCCGATCCGGTGGAGCTCGCGCGCCGTGTCCTGCGCGCGGTCCTCGCGGTGCCGCAGCGAGATGCAGTAGATGCCGTCCAAGAAGCCCCAGTCGAAGCGTTCGGCGGCGGCGCGTCCTGCCTCTCCGCCACAGTGGAGACACGTCCACTGCATCGCGACAGGATGGAAATCCGCGCGGAATCCGTCCGGCTGCGCCTGCTCCCCCACGTGCGACATCCTGCCCCGCTCGCGCGCAGCCTAGTGCTCCTCGCGGCTCCGCCGCAAGCGGCCGCCGCGGAGGAGCGCCCGGCGCCCTGTGTTATTCTCGCGCCCGGCTCGGGGGGTCCGGTCGCGTGGCTGCCAAGCCCTGCGTCTTCATCCACACCAACCATCGCCAGCTCGTCGGCGCCCTGGTGTCGCGCTACTCGATCGCGCGCAACTCGCGCAACAGCGAGCGCTTCGACGTCCGCATCCTCCATACCCAGGACCATCCCTTCCTGCGCGAGCGCGAGGGGCAGGCGTTCCGGCGCGACGGGACGACCGCCGTGTGGCGGTACGAGGATCTGCAGTCGTTCACGCCGCTGCGCTTCAAGCCCCCCGAGGAGATGGGCTACGCGGGACGCGCGGTGGTGATCGACCCCGACGTCTTCGCCGTCGGCGATCTCTGGGAGCTCCTGTCGCGCGACATGGCCGGCAAGGCCATCGTCTGCCGCCCCCGCTCCGGCAGCAAGGGGCTCGAGGGCGGCATGGCGAGCAGCGTGATGCTGCTCGATTGCGCTCGCCTCCAGCACTGGCGCTGCGAGCAGGACTTCGCCTCGCTCTTCGCGTTCGAGCGCGACTACATGGACTGGGTGTGCCTCAAGCTCGAGCCGCGGGAGACGATCGGCCGCTTCGAGGACGAGTGGAACGACTTCGACCGGCTGACGCCGGCCACCCGGCTGCTCCACAACACGAAGCGCCAGACGCAGCCCTGGAAGACCGGCCTCCCGGCCGACTTCACCCCCGCGCGCAAGCGCCTGCGGCCGCTCAACCCCGCGACGTGGCTGCGGCCGCTTCGGCGCGCGGCGGCGCCCAGCTACGTCGCGCATCCGGATCCCAACCAGGAGCGCTTCTTCTTCGGAATGCTCAAGGAGTGTCTCGAGAAGGGGATCATCTCCGAGGAGCTGCTGCGCGACGAGATGCGCCAGAACCACGTCCGGCACGATGCCTTCCGCGTGCTGGAGCGCACCCCGCCGCTCGCCGCCTGAGCGGCGGCGCGCTCGCCCCGTCGGCCTAGCGCGCGCCGCCGAGCCCGAGCCGCTGCGCCTCCCCGATCGGCGCGGCCCCGGGTGCCTGCAGCTCGGCGAGGCGACCCTTCCAGCGGTCTGCCTTGAAGAGCAGCCGGCGGCACTGGTCGTCGCGCTCCGCGCCGCCGCGGAGCACCCGGTCGGCGCGCGCCAGCCAGAGCTTCAGCCGCAGGCGGCGCAGCTTGCGGCGGGCGGTCGCGGCGGAGGGCAGCGGCGCGCCCAGGAGCTGCCGGATGCGAACCCACTCGACGCCGCGCGCGACGAAGGCGCGCCGGATGGCGTCGATGCGCAGCCTCTCGACATACACCGGATGGAGTACCCTGGCGTCGGGCGTGTAGAGCAGGCGGAAGCCGTCCCGCATGAGCTCCATGGCGAGCAGCGTGTCCTCGCCGCCGCGCAGGCCCGTCTCGCGGTTCGGTCCGAGGCGCGGGTCGTAGCGGTACGACGCGAAGATCTCGCGCCGGTAGGCGCAGTTCGCGCCGATCGGGATCCCCGTCCGGTCCTGGTCGCCGTAGCTGTACTCGAGCGGCTGTGGGCCGCGGTCGTGCCGCGGGCTCAGGAAGGCCGTGTCCCTCGACTCCAGCCACGCGCGGAACCAGGCCGGGGTCGCGCCTTCCGGAAAGACGGGCAGCACGCGGCCGCCGGTGCCGGCGAGCCGCGGCGGCCGGTCGGAGGCGAGGAGCGGCGCGGTGAGCGGCCGGAGCCAGCCCGGCTCGGGCTCCGCGTCGTCGTCGGTGAACGCGACGACCTCGCCGCGAGCTGCATCGACCGCGAGGTTCAGCGCGTGGGACTTCCCGATCGCCGGCTCGAACAGCAGCCGGTCGCAGGTCTTCTCGAGCTCGAGGCGCGCCTCGCCGAGCGACGACTCCGGCGCGTTCACCACCAGGAGCACCTCGGCGCCGAGGGCGTCGGCCTCGCTGCGCACGCGGGCCAGACAGCTCCGGAGCGCGCGCGAGTCCGCACAGGCCGTCACCACGACGCTGATGCGCGGGGCATCCATGGTCCGGCTCAGGCCGGCGTCCCCCGCTCGACCTCCTCGATCACCTCGGGCTCCTTCGCCGCGGCCTCGACCCACTCGCGGATCGCGGGCGCGTCGCGCACCGCCGCAACGAACTCCGTCGCCGGCGCCGGCACGCCGATTCCGTAGGTGAGGAAGCGCAGCGCCACCGGCGCGAACATCGCGTCGATCGGGCTGAAGGCGCCGCACAGCCATCCGCCCCCGCGGCCGAAGGTCTCCCGCGCGCTCCGCCACAGCGACACGATGCGGTCGATGTCCTCGCGCGCGGCGGACGAGGGCACGACGCCGGTGCGCCGCGCGCGGCAGTTCATCGGGAGCTCGTTGCGCAGCGCCGCGAAACCGGCGTGCATCTCGGCGGCCGCGGAGCGCGCGAAGGCGCGCGCGCCCGGCTCGCCCGGCCAGGCGAGCTGCCTGGGGAATGTCTCGGTGAGGTACTCGAGGATCGACAGCGACTCCCAGACCTTGACCGCGCCGTCGACGAGCAGGGGAACCTTGGCCGACGGCGAGTACTCGAGGATGCGCTCGCGCGTCTGCGGCATGCTGAGCGGGATCCGCACCTCCGCGAAGGGAATGCCGGCGTGCTTCAGGGCGAACCAGGGGCGCAGCGACCAGGACGAGTAGTTCTTGTTGCCGATCACCAGGGTGAGCGCGGACACGACCCCTCCTCGATCCCGTCTCTCCGGACGATGAACCTCCGCGACCGAAGAGCGTCGCGGATGAGGAACGTAGCCGAGCGCGATCGCCGCGGGGAGCACGAGCGTGGAGCCGGCGATATGCTGGGCTCGTCCGACGGAGGGACCGCATGAGAACCCGACGCCTCGGGCGCACCGGTCTGCGCGTGCCCGAGCTCTGCCTCGGCACGATGACCTTCGGCAGCATGGCCGACGAGGCTGCGAGCCTCGCGACCCTCGACAAGGCCTTCGATGCAGGACTGGTGTTCCTCGACGCCGCCGAGGTCTACCCGGTGCCGCCCGATCCGAAGTGGGCGGGCCGCACCGAGGCGATCGTCGGCAAGTGGCTCGCCGGCCGGCCGCGCGACGCGCTGATCCTCGCCACCAAGATCGCGGGTCCGAGCGGCGGCTGGTTCCAGGCGCCCGTCCGTTCGGGGCTCGGCGCGCTCGATCGCCACTCGTTGGCGCGCGCCGTCGAGGACAGCCTGCGCAGGCTCGGCACCGACTACATCGACCTGTATCAGACGCACTGGCCCGATCCGGGTCTTCCCTGCGAGGAGACGCTCGACGGCCTCTCGCGGCTCGTCGAGGAGGGCAAGATCCGCTACGCGGGATGCAGCAACGAGAGCGCCTACGGCTTGGTGAAGAGCCTCTGGGCCGCGGACCGCGGCGGCTTCGTGCGCTACGAGACGATCCAGAACAACTACAGCCTGCTGAACCGGCGCTTCGAGGACGAGCTCGCCGAGGTGTGTCGGCGCGAGTCGGTGAGCCTGCTCGCCTACAGCCCGCTCGCGGGCGGCGTGCTGACCGGAAAATACGCGGGCGGAGCCTGGCCCGCCGGCGCGCGCTTCACGATGTACCGGGACCACAGCCCGCGCACGCAGGCGATGACGAAGCGCTTCGTGAACCGCGACACGCTCGCGGCGACCGAGCAGCTCCGCGCGGTCGCGGCCGAGTGCGGCCTCTCGCTCCCAACCTTCGCCGTCGCCTGGACGCTCACGCGCGACTTCGTCGGCGCGACGATCCTCGGCGCCACTCACCCGGATCAGCTCGACGCGCTCCTGGCCGCCGCCGAGGCGAAGCTACCGGCCGAGGCACTCGCGGCCGTCGACCGGATCTCGCGCGAGATCCGCTACCCGATGGGCTAGCGATCGATGCAGCGCCTCGCATACGGCCTGTGCCTCGTCCTCGCGCTCCTCGCCGCGTGCCAGCGAGCGCACGTCTACGACGGCCACGGCAAGGTGGTGGAGGTGCAGCGCGAGAACGGCCAGGTGATCATCGAGCACCAGGACATCCCGGGCCTGATGCCGGCCATGACGATGAACTTCGACGTCCCCGACCCGGCGCTGCTCGCGCGCCTCGCCCCGGGCCAGGTGATCGACTTCAAGCTCGAGTTCACCGGCCAGGCGTACCGCGTGATCGACGCGAAGATCCTCGAGAGCGGTGCGCCGCAGGGCGCGAGCCCCGTCTTCGGCCGCGGCCCCGCGGACCGCGAGCCCGCGCCGCCGTTCCGCCTGACCGACCAGGATGGCAACCCGCTCGCGCTCGAGGACCTGCGCGGCAAGCTCGTGCTGCTCGACTTCATCTACACGCACTGTCCTGGACCGTGCCCGATCCTGACCGGCGTGCACGCGGACCTGCAGCGCGCGCTCGATCCGGCGCTGCGCGCGCGCGTGCGCTTCGTCTCGATCTCGCTCGACCCGGTGCGCGACACGCCGGCCGCGCTGCGCGAGTACGCCGCGAAGCGCGGCGCCGATACGTCGGACTGGTCGTTCCTGACCGGGCCGCCGGACGAGATCGCGAAGGTGCTGTCCGCCTACGGGGTGGGCAGCCAGCGCGAGCCCGAGGGCACGATCGCACACCTCGTCATCACCTTCCTGATCGACGCGGACGGCCGGATCGTGCGCCGCTACATGGGCCTGGAGCACGACGTCGCCGAGCTCAAGGGCGATCTCGAGGCGCTCGCGAAGCAGAAGGCGTGACGCCGCTGCGCGCGGCCTGGTCGAGGCTGCGCGCGAGCCGATCGACGAGGTCGTCGATCTCCGCCTCGCCGATCACGAGCGGCGGGCACACGCACAGCGAGTCGCGCACCGCGCGGAACAGGAGGCCGTTGTCGAGCGCGCAGCGCAGCACGCGGGCGCCCATCGAGCCCTCCGGCTCGAAGCGCGCGCGCCGCGCCGGATCCGGTGAGAGCTCGACCGCCGCGATCAGCCCCGCGCCGCGCACCTCGCCCACCAGCGGATGGCCGGCGAACGCCTCGCGCAGGCGCCGCTGGAGATGGGGCCCCGTCTTCTCGGAGACCCGCTCGATCCAGCCCTCCTCGCGGAGGATGCGCAGGTTCTCGAGCGCCACGGCGCACGCGACCGGATGACCCGAGTAGGTGTAGCCGTGCGCCAGGACGCCGCCCTCCTCGAGCCGGCGCGCCACGCGTCTGCCCACGAGCGTTGCGGACAGCGGCAGGTACCCGGAGGTCACGGCCTTGGCGATCGTCATCAGGTCCGGCTCGATGCCGAAGCGCTCGCAGCCGAACCAGCGGCCGGTGCGGCCGAAGCCGGTGATCACCTCGTCGGCGACGAGCAGCACGTCGTGTCGCCGGCAGACCTCCTGCACGCGCGGCCAGTACGATTCGGGCGGCACGATCACGCCACCGGCTCCCTGGAGCGGCTCGCCGAAGAACGCGGCCACCCGGTCGGCGCCGAGCGCCAGGATGCGCTCCTCGAGCGCGTCGGCCGCGCGCCGTCCCAGCTCGTCCGGCGAGAGGCCGGCGCCATGGCGCCAGGCGTAGGGCGGCAGCACGTGCTCGACCGAGGGATCCACGCCGGCCTGTGCGTGCATCGCGGACATGCCGCCGAGCGAGGCGGTGAGCGCCGTCGAGCCGTGGTAGGCGAACTCCCGCGAGAGCAGGATCCCCTTCTCGGGCCGGCCCTCGAGCTGCCAGAAGCGGCGGACGAGCCGCACTGCGGTCTCGTTGGCCTCCGAGCCCGAGCTCGAGAAGAAGGCGACGTCGAGGTCGCCCGGTGCGAGCTCCGCGAGCGTGCGCGCGAGCTCGATCGCGACGGGCGCCGCCTGCCCGAAGAAGGTCTTCGCGTAGGAGAGCTCGCGCATCTGTCGCGCCGCCGCGTCGGCGAGCTCCGGTCGCCCGTAGCCGAGGGCGACGCACCAGAGGCCGGCGAGGCCATCGATCAGGCGGCGACCGTCGGCGTCCCAGACGTAGATGCCCTCGGCGCGCGCCACCACCAGCGCGCCCTCGCCCCGCACCGCGCGCGGGTCGGCGAAGCCATGCAGGTGGTGCGCCGCGTCGAGGCGCTGCCAGCCGGCGGCGTCCCGCGCCGGAATCGTGCTCACGGGGCCGGACCTCCCGATGCCGGGAGATCAGTATCGCACGGGCTCAGCCGGTGCTGGGATGCGGCTCGAGGGCCGGCGCGGCGCGGCGTCGCGCGCGCATCCGCAGCCGCTGCCAGCGACCGCTCGGGCCGGTCACGTCGCGCAGGCGCGGTGCGAGCGGATCGCCCGGGCGCGCGGGCGTCGTGAGGCAGGCAACGCTGCGCGGCCGGCCGCTCGCGCAGAACGGGCACAGGCCGGAGGCGGAGCGCACGAACATCCTGCCGCCGCAGTGCTCGCAGTGATCGGAGTCGCGCCGGGCAAGGGCGCGGATCAGGAAGGCGCTCGGAATCTCGTGGTCGTGCATCTTGCTTACCTCGCGGTCGGGTTCTACCACGCGTGGGTGGCGGGCGGCGCCGGGAGGGTGACGAGCTGCACCCGCATGGGTGCGCAGGTGGGGCCGCAAGTCGCGCTCCGCGGAGCGGGATCCAGCGTCAGCGAGGAGACGGTCTCGCCGTACGCGTTCACCACGCGGGCCACGAGCTGGCCCTCGCTGCCGACGTCGAGCACGCCGAAGTTGAGCCACCGCTTCGCCTCGCCGAACGAGCGCACGGCCGAGGGATGCGGCGGGGCGTACAGGAAGAGGCGCTGCGTGCCGAGCGTGCGGTCGAAGCGCTTGTTCGCCGAGAGGCCGGCCGAGAGCGGGCCGCTCGCGATCTCGTGGAAGCCGAAGCCGGGGTCGTCGCGAAACGGGACGTAGCGGAAGGCGGCCGCGAAGTGCACGTCGGCCGTGATCCAGAGCAGGTTCTGGACGCCGGCTGCGTGCAGCGACTTCAGGATCCCGATCAGCTCGCGCTCGAAGCCGGTGTCCTGGTCGAAGTTCGCCCACCCGTCGCGCCCGTGCTCCGGCGGCGAGCCGGTGGGAACCGAGATCGGAACGCTCGACACGACGACCTTCCAGGTCGCGTCGGAGGCGGCGACGCGCTCCTCGAGCCAGCGGCGCTGCTCCGGTCCGAGCATCGTCTTGGGCTCCGCGGTGCTGTCGGGCTGCGAGTTGGGGTCGCGGTACTGGCGGGTGTCGAGCACGAAGAGCTCGACGTGGCGGCCCCAGCGCAGCGCCCGATGGAAGGGAGCGCCGGGCGCCACCGGGTTGTACTCGCGGAAGGCGCGTCGCCCGAGCGGCATCAGCGGGACGCCCGAGCGGTAGGGGGGCTCGTCGCGCGTGTCCTGCTGGGGCCCGAAGTCGTTGACGACCTCGTGGTCGTCCCAGACCGCGACGTAGGGCGTCTGCGACAGGAGGTCCTGCAGTGCGTCGTCGTCGCGCGTGTAGCGCCAGTGGGCGCGGAAGCTCTCGAGGTCGGCCGACTTGCCGAAGGCGCCGGGCACCTGCCGGTTCCCGAAGCGGCCGATCGCCTCACAGCCGTCGTCGGCGTGGATCATGTTGCCGAGCCCGATGAAGAGATCGGGGTGCTCGTTCTGGACGGCGCGAAAGATCGCGAAGCCCTCGCGCTGGTCGCGGCACACGTTCTGGCCCGCCAGGTCGCCTCCCCAGGCGATGCGCACGGGGGCCGCGACGTCGGGCGGCGGCGCGGTCTCGAACTGGAGTGCGTGGCGCTTGCCGGGTCGCCCTTCGGCGTCCTCGAACCACACCCACGTCTTGTAGCGGGTCGCCGGGCGGAGCCCGGAGAGCAGGACATGGCCGGTCAGGTCCGACTCGGCCATGACGCTCGCCGAGCCCTGGATCGGCGGCGTCTTCGATTCCTCCTCGACCGCGACGACCCGCATCAGCGCCGGCGCGTCGGCGCGCGCCCAGATCACGGCGTGCGAGTCGGTGACGTCGCCCGCGGCGAGCCCGAGCGTGGAGCGCGGCGCACCCGGGAACTCCGGCCTCGGCCGCGCCGCGCAGCCGATCGCGAGGGCGAGCGCGGCCGGCAGGAGGGCGACCACGACATGGCGCGGCCGCGCGCCTGTCTCGGACATGGACGGCTCCGGCCAGAGGGGCCGCGAGTCTACCGCGCGGGAGCCAGGCGAGTGGCGTGGGTCAGGCCGTGGTGCGGTGCGGTGCGGCGAAGATCCCGCGCATCCGGGCGAGCCAGCCGGCTCGGGCCGCCTTCCGCATCTTCCGCTCGCGCTCCAGGCGCTCGCTGTCGAGGCGCCTCCGCTCGGCGCGCCGCAGCGCGTCCGCGATGTCGAACGAAGAGATCATCCCGTACCGATCGGTCTCGTAGCGACGCATCGTCTGCCTCCTCGACCCCCTACCGCCACCCTAGGATGCCCGCTTCCAGCCCCCGTGACATGTGACCCGCCTCACCCCTGATTCGCCTCCTCGCCACCGGATCACGGGGGAGGCGGCCCCTGGGGGATCTGCTAGGGAGAGGCTCCCACGAGGGAGAGGAGACGAATCCCATGATCAAGCTGTACGGAGTCCCGATGTCGAGGGCGAGCCGCTGCCTGTGGATGCTCGAGGAGCTCGGAGTGCCCTACGAGAACGTGCCCACCAGCTTCGTCGGCGACGCCCAGAAGCCTGACTACCGCAAGCTCAACCCGAACGGCCGGATCCCGACCCTCGACGACGACGGCACCGTGGTCTGGGAGTCGATGGCGATCAATCTCCACCTCGCCGAGAAGTACGACAAGGGCCTGCGGCCCCGCTCTCTCGAGGAGCGCGCACACGTCGTGCAGTGGAGCTTCTGGGGCATGACGGAGATCGAGCCGGGGCTGATCGACGCCCTCTTCCACCGCGTGATGGCGCCGGAAGGCCAGCGCAACCAGGCCGTCGCGGATGCGGGCGAGCAGAAGATCCAGCGCCCGCTCGCGGTCCTCGACCAGGAGCTGGCGAAGCGCCGCTTCCTGCTCGGCGACCGCTTCACGCTGGCGGACCTGAACGTCGCCTCGGTCCTGGTGATCGCGCCGATGGCGCGCATCGATCTCGCGAAGTATCCGAACGTGCAGCGCTGGCTCGCCGCCTGCACGGATCGCCCCGCCGCGAAGAAGGCGCTCGGGCGCGCCTGATTCGTCGAGACGCTGCGGGCCGCAGCGGATGGGGGTCCAGGCCCGCAGGTTCAAGTCCCCCCGACCGCTCCGCCGATGAGGCGGAGCGATGAGCGGGCTCATCGTCGAGGTCCTCTTCAAGGGCAAGGTGCTCCAGACGGTGCCCTTCGAGGGGGCCACCCTGCGCGTCGGCCGGATGCGCGAGAACGAGATCGTGATCGACAACCTCGCGGTGAGCCGCTTCCACGGCCGCCTCCAGCTCGTCGACGGCCGCGTGTTCTTCGACGACAACGGCAGCGAGAACGGAAGCTTCGTGGGCGGCGTGCGCGTGCACGGCCGGGTCGAGATCAATCCGGGCGACACCATCTCGATCGGCAAGCACCAGCTCCGCGTGCGCAGCCGGCTGGCCGGCGACGACGCGCCCCTCGCGGCGCCGGGCGCCGCGCGCCGCAGCGATCCCTGGGACGGCGCGAAGACCTATTTCGCGGGACCCGAGACGCGGCTGCAGCTCCTGGGCGACGTCCCGCCGCCGCCCGATTCGCCTACACCGAGCAAGGTCGCTCCGCCCACCGCGAGCGCCCCGCCGGCGCCGCGCTCCGAGGAGCGCCCTCCCGTGCAGTCCGAGGAGATCGGCGAGCCCGCGGCCGAGCGGCCCGCCTTCGAGATCGGGCGCGCGGGTGACTCGCTCTTCGATCCCGCCGAGCCGGACGAGGAGGAGCCGGTCGAGCTCACCCAGGAGGACGACGGCGCCCCGCTCGAGGCCGCCCTCCCGGCCATGGCGGAGAGGCCAGGTCTTCTCGGAGCAGAGCCCGAGGTCGGTGCGGAGCAGGAGATCGAGCGCCCGCCCGAGGGCATCCCCCTCTACGCCGGGCTGATCGTGCAGCGCGACGGCAAGATCGAGCGCGTGGTGGCGTGGAACGAGGAGCTGCTCACCGCCGGTCGCTCCAACGAGTGCGACCTGGTGCTGGGACAGGACGAGGTGTCGCGCCGCCACGCGCAGTTCCGCCGCTCCGGCGATCGCTACGAGGTGCTCGACCTCGGCTCGGTGAACGGAACCCTCGTGAACGGCAAGCGCGTCGACCATCGGATCCTCGAGGTGGACGACGTCATCCAGATCGAGGGCTTCCAGCTCACGTTCGTGCTCGATCGCCAGCCGATCGAGGGGGCGATGAAGCCGGCTGCCGCTGCGAGCCCGCAGGTCGACTCGCGCTTCATGACGATGCTGCAGGCCGACGCCATGCAGATGATCCCGGACGAACGCTCGCCGTCGGCAGAGCCGCGCGAGGCCTCTCCGGCGCAGGAGGAGGGCGAGCTCGAGCTGCTCGACAGCGTCGAGCTCGAGGACACCGCCGAATCCGAGAGCGACGAGAGCAAGCCGCTCGAGGCGGTGCAGCCGCGCGGCTCGTCGCGCGCGAGCTCGGTCCAGGAGCTCGGCCGGGCCGAGAGCCCCCCGCGCGCGCTGATCCTGGAGCTGCGCGTCAGCCTCGAGGAGCTGCCCGAGCCGCTCCGCCGCGCGCTGGCCGAGGCCCAGACCGACGAGCTGGTCGTGCCCGCCGAGCTGCACCTCCGCGTCCCGCGCTGAGGAGGATCGGAGCGGCGCTGCGCGCGCGTTGCGCCTTCCCTGCGCGCCGGTTGCACCCCGGAGACACCGGCCGGCGTCTTCTCGCCACGGCGCCACACGGGGCGCCACCTCCCTCACATGGACCGCCCGACCTCGAGGCGATGGCTCGCCGCGCCGGTGTGTGCGCTCGGCCTGGGCCTCGCAGGAGCCGCCCTCCTGCTCGCGGCGCCCGCCCGCGGCGCGCGTCTGGTGGCGGTGCGCGTGGCGCAGCATCCGGGCTTCGCGCGCGTGGTGTTCGAGAGCGATGCGCCGGCTGCCTTCGACGTCGAGCCGCCTCGCACCGGCGAGCCCGTGCGCGTCCGCCTCGATGCGAGCTGCACGGCGCGCAGCGTCGCCGCGCGCGATGCCCCCGACCTGATCGTGAGCGTCGGGCCCGCCGCGGACGGCGGATGCGTGGCGGAGGTGCGCGCGCCGGGCCCGCTGCGCATCGAGGCCCAGGTGCTCGACCGACCGCCGCGCGTCGTGCTCGATCTCGCACCCGCGCCCGACGAGGCGCCCGCGCCCGCGGCCGCCCCGCAGCCCGAGCCACAAGCACCGGAGGCGCCGCCGGCGACCGACACCGCGGAGGCGTCGAAGCCGGAGCCGGCTCCGGCGCCCGCCGCATTGCCGGAGGCGCCGCCTGGCGCGCTCCCGGCGCCTCCTGTCGTCGAGGCGGTTCCGCCGGCGCCGTCGCCCGCGACCGTCGCCTCGCCGGGCGGCTCCGAGTCGCCACACCCGCCGGAGCCGTCGGCCGCGACACCACCGCCTGTCGGCTCGCCGCCGCCGGGCGGGGTCGCGCCCGCGGAGCCCGCGCACGCCGCGCCGCCGCCGGCGCGCGAGCCCGTCCCGGGGCCGGCCGTCGGATGGGATGCGCGCTCGCTCGTGGTGGGCCTGGCGCTCGGTGCCCTGATCGGGATCCTGGGCTCCGCGGCGCGCCGGCCCCGCGCGCTCGCCGAGACGGCCGCGGTGGCTCCCCCGGTCGAGGTCGCACCTCCTGCGCCGGTCGAGATCGCGGCGGCACCGCCGGTCGCTGCGCCCGCGGCCGTGCCGCGGCCCGCCGAGGGAGAGCTGCTGGCCGACCTCCTCGCGATGCTGCAGGGAATCGACCGGCGGCTCGCCCGGGTCGAGGCCGGGTGCGAGGTCACGCACCAGCTCTGCGAGCGGCTCGCCGCGCGCGAGGCGGCACACGGCGAGGAGCTCGCGTCGCAGCGGGTCGCGCTGGCGCGCCTCGACCGGGCGCTGCGCCGCCCCCCCGTGCAGGACCCCGACCGCACCGCCTCGGCACCGCACTGAGCGCGGTCAAGTCGAGCGCGAGTTCCCCCGATCCAACGGCGAAGCCCGCGGGCCTCTGGCACGCTGCGGGCGCCAGGCAGCGGGCGGGGCTGGACCCACGTGCGCAAACGACTTCTCATCGCCGGACACTCTCGCGAAGGTCTCGAGCTCGTCCCGCTGCTCGAGGCGAATCCCGCCGTCGAGATCTGCGCGCTCGTGACCGACGATCCGGCTGCGGCCGCCGCGGCGCTGGCGCGCGTCGACCCGACCGCCGCGCGCCGGCTCGAGGGCCGCATCACGGGGGACGTCGAGACGGCCCTCGCCACGCACCGCCCGAGCGCCGTGATCGACGCCGAGGCCCCGGCTCGCCTGCGCGAGCGGCTGCTCGCCACCCGCGGCGTGCAGGTGACCACGCCGGGGCTGGCGCGGCTGCTCTTCGCTTTCGGCCCCGCAGACGCCTTCCACAAGCCCGATCTGCTGCAGGCGCTGCGCGAGATCCTCGACTCGGCCGACCTCACGCGCGACCGCCGCAGCGTGCTCGACCTGGTGCTGCAGGTGGCCGTCACCGCGACCGGCGCGGATCGCGGCTCGCTCATGCTGTGGGACGCGCGCGAGCGCGCGCTGCGCGTCGAGGTGGCGCTCGGCATCGAGGACGAGCTGATCGCGAAGATCCGCGTCGCGCCGGGCGAGGCGATCGCCGGCCGCGCCTTCGCCGCCGAGCGCGCGATCCTGGTTCACGGGAAGGCCGACCGCAGCCGCTGGCAGATCGTCCGCGAGCGCGACGACGTCGAGTCCGCCATCTCGGCGCCGCTGGCGCACGGCGGCCGCGTGATCGGCGTGCTGAACCTCTCGCACGCGCGCAACCAGAACCAGTTCAACGAGGCGGACCTCGACTTCGTCGAGCAGCTCGCCCGGCTCGACGCGCGGATCATCGCGCGCGCGGAGGAATATCACGGCCTGCTGCGCGAGTCGCAGGCGCTGCGCATCGAGGCGCAGGTGCGTCGCATCCTGGCCCGCGCCGAGCCGCTCGCGGGCCGCCTCGCGGCGGTCTGCGCGCTGCTCGCCGAGCCGCTGCGCGGCGGTGTCGGCCAGCTCTGGCTGCGCGAGGCGGAGTCGGACGTGCTCCTGCTGCAGGCGGCCTCGACGCGGCTGGATCCGCTGGCGCTGCGCGAGCGCCTGCGCTTTGGCGAGGGCGTTCCCGGCCGCGCCGCCGAGAGCCGTCGCGCGGTCTGGCTCGCCGGCCAGGGACCCGACGCGGACCTCTGCTACGCCGCGCTGCCGGTCGGGAGCGACGACGCGCTGCTCGGCGTCATCGCACTGCACGGCGCGCGCGACCCGTCGGCGGGCGACCTCGCCGAGCGCCTGGCCGCCGCAAGCGGCGCGCTCGCCGAGGAGCTCGCGGCCGCCCTGCGCGCGGCCCGGCTCGAGCGCGAGTCGCGCCGCGCCGAGCGCCTCGGTGAGGCGATCGCCGCGATGGGCGCCGCGCGCGACGCGCGCGAGCTGGCCGACGAGGTGACCCGCTCGGGGCTCTCGCTGCTCGACGCGCAGGACGCCGTGCTGCGCCTCGTCGACGAGTCGTCGGGCCGCTACCGCATCGCGTCGTGGAGCGGCATCGGACAGTGGCGCAAGGCGGCCCTGGCGGAGCTCGAGCGCAAGCTCGCGACGGAGGCGATGCGGAGCCGCCGCCTGCTGCGCGTGGCGGACCTCGCGAGCGATCCGGCCTGGTCGGGATACGCCGTCGGCATCCGCAGCGCGATGATCGCGCCACTGCTCCGCGACGGGCGTCCGATCGGCAGCCTCTCGGTGCTCGGCCAGGTTCCGGACGATCCGCTGCTCGGCGAGCGCTTCGGTCCGGCCGACGCGGTGCTGCTCGAGCGCTTCGTCCAGCACGTCCAGGCGTCGCTCGCGGGCCTGCGGCCGCCGGAGCCCGCGCTCGTCGACGCCGTGACCGGGCTCCCCGGGCGGGCTCCCTTGCGCGAGCGGCTCGTCGCGGAGATCGCGCGCTCGCGCGTGCGCGGCCACCGGCTGGCGCTCCTCGCGGTGCGCGTCGCCGAGCTCCCGGAGCTGGACCGCGTGGCCACCGCCCTCGCATCCGCGCTGCGCGGCGGGCTGCGCGAGTTCGACGTGCTGGCGCGCCCCGAGCGCGACCTCTTCCTCGCGCTCGTCCCCGAGCCCGAGGGCGACACGTCGCTGCTGCTGACCACGCTGTATCGCCGAGCCCGCGAGGCCGCCGACGCCGCGCTTGCCGGCGTCGACCTGCGGATCGGCTACGCCGTGTATCCGGACGACGGCGAGGACGCCGACGCGCTGCTCGCGCGCGCGAGCGAGGCGCGCGTCGAAGCGCTCTAGGTCTCGATCTCGAGCGGAGACCAGCCCCCGCGCTCGCGCCACCCGAAGTCGAAGCGCTCGGGGTGCAGGATCTCGGCCAGGATCTCGAGCGACTCGTCGATGCGCGGGCCCGGCCGGTTCAGGTGCAGGAAGCCGTCGGCGAGCGCGACGCGCCTCTCGCGCACGGCGCGGAGCGCGCTCCAGCCCGGCGCGCCGACGAGCGGCTCGAGCTCCGTGCGGGTGCGCGCGAGGTCGAAGCCGCAGGGCTGGATCACGATCCAGTCGGGATCCGCGGCCGCGAGCTCCGCCAGCGACGACCACGCGGCGTCGCCGTCCGGCCGGCCGAGCACCGGGCGGCCGCCGGCGCGCTCGACCAGCTCCGGGATCCAGTTCCCGGCGCCCATCAGCGGATCGATCCACTCGAGGCAGGCCACGCGCGGACGCCCGGACGCCTGCGCAGCGCGCGCCGTGATCGACTCGATGTGCTCCCAGCGCGCCTCGCGGAGCGCGCGTCCGCGCGCGCCGACGCCGCAGCCCTCCGCGACCCGCACGAGATCGTCGAGCACGTCGACGAGCGAGCTCGGCTCCACCACGACGAGGCGCGGGCTCGCGCCGATCCACGCGCAGGCGGCCTCCTCGAGGTCACGCGGCGTTACCGCGCAGACCTCGCACTGCGTCTGGGTGAGGATCACGTCGGGCTCGAGCGCGCGCACGCGCTCGGCGTCGACGCGGTAGATCGACAGGCCCTCGCGCACCAGCTCCTTCACGCGAGCGTCGATCGCGCGGCTCGGCGCGCGCAGGTCGAGCTTCGGCTCCGTCACGATGGGAAGCCGCTCGACCTCGGGCGGCAGCGTGCACTCGTGCGACCGCCCGACGAGCTGCTCGGCGAGGCCGAGGGCCGCGGCGATCTCGGTGGTGCTCGGGAGCAGCGAGAGGATGCGCTGCATCGCGGGCAGGGTAGCCTCCGCCGCATGCCGGCGCCGATTCCCGAGCCCCTCGTCGAGAGCCTGCTCGCCCGCTGGCCGATCGCGAGGCTCGCAACGGTCGCCGCCGACGGCCGGCCGCACCTCGTTCCCGTCGTCTTCGCGCGCCGCGACGGGGCGCTCTGGTCGCCGGTCGACGGCAAGCCCAAGCGCTCCGACCGATTGGCCCGCCTGCGCCACGTCGAGCGCGAGCCGCGCGTGGCGCTGCTGCTCGACCGCTACGGCGCCGACTGGCGGGAGCTCTGGTGGATCCGCATCGACGGGCGCGCGGAGGTGGTGCGCGGCGAGCACGCCGCGGGTGAGCTGCGTGCGAAGTACCCGCAGTATGGCGAGCTGCCGCTCTTCCGCGGCGAGCCGACGTGGCTCCGCATCGCGCCCGAGCGGCTCTCGAGCTGGTACGCGGGCGAGGGCGCGCTCGACGGGCTGCGCGGCGCGTGACGCTGCTAGATTCGCGGTGCGATGGACGACGCCGGCTTCTTCCAGGACGCGCCGCAGCTCGGCAACCAATATCGGGAGGATCTCCTGCTGCGGAGCTTCCTCGGCCGCGTGCTGCCCGCGGAGGTGCTGCGCGAGATCGAGCCGTCGCTCGACGGGATGGGCGAGGCCGCCGCCGGCCGGCTGCTCGCGCTGTCGCGCGCCCACCGGCGCGAGGAGCCCGAGCACGTTCCGTTCGACGCCTGGGGGCACCGCGTCGACGAGATCCGCGTGAACGCGGCCTGGCGCGAGTACGCGCGGGTCGCGGCCGAGCAGGGCCTCGTCGCGATCGGCTACGAGCGAGCCCACGGACGCTTCTCCCGCCTGCACCAGTTCGCGCTCGCGTACCTGTTCCACGCGTCGAGCCAGATCTACACGTGCCCGCTCGCGATGACCGACGGCTGCGCGCGCACGCTCGAGCTCCTCGGCTCCGACACGGTGCGCGAGCGCGTGCTCGCGCGCCTCGTGTCGCGCGATCCGGAGCGCGCGTGGACCTCCGGCCAGTGGATGACGGAGCGCAGCGGCGGCTCCGACGTGGGCCGCTCCGAGACCGTCGCGCGGCGCGACGACACCGGCTGGCGCCTCTACGGGACCAAGTGGTTCACCTCGGCCGTGACCTCGCAGGTGGCGCTCGCGCTGGCCCGGCCCGAGGGCAATGGTCCCGGCGGCAAGGGACTCGCGCTGTTCCTGGTAGAGCTGCGCGACGCCGAGGGCCGGCTCCGCAACATCACCGTGCTGCGGCTCAAGGAGAAGCTCGGCACGCGCAATCTGCCGACCGCCGAGCTGCGGCTCGAGGGCACGCCGGCCGAGCCGGTGGCCGGCCTCTCCGACGGCGTGCGCGACATGGGGACGATGCTCAACCTGACGCGCACCTGGAACGCCGTATGCGCGGCGTCGAGCCTGCGCCGCGGGGTGGCGCTGGCGCGCGACTACGCGCAGCGCCGCGTCGCCTTCGGCGCCCCGCTCGCCGAGAAGCCGCTGCACCAGGAGACGCTCGCGGACCTCGCGGCGGAGCAGGAGGCGGCGTTCCTGCTGGCATTCCACGCGGTCGAGCAGCTCGGGCGTCTGGAGGCGGGAGAGCTCGACGACGCGGGCGAGGCGTCGCTGCGGCTCCTGCAGCCGATCGCCAAGCTCACGACCGCGCGCCAGGCCGTGGCCGGCGCGAGCGAGGTGCTCGAGGCGTTCGGCGGCGCCGGCTACGTCGAGGACACGGGGCTTCCCGAGCTGCTGCGCGACGCGCAGGTGCTCGCGATCTGGGAGGGCACCACCAACGTGCTGGCGCTCGAGGCGTATCGCGCGATCCAGCGGAGCGATGCGCTCGCTCCGACCCTGCAGGTGCTGCGCCGTCGCGCGCGCGGAGCTGCGCACGCTGCGCTGCGCGAGCCGGCCGAGGCCGCCCTCCGCGCCGCCGACCACCTCGAGCAGTGGTGGAGCGCCGCCGCGGTGCGCGGCCCGCGTGCGCACGAGGCCGGCGCGCGTCGCTTCGCGCTGACGCTCGGGCGCACGATCGCGCTGGCACTGCTCGTCGACCACGCCGGCGCCTCGAAGGATCGAGCGGGCGATGCGCGCGCGGCCGAGTCCGCGCGCCGCTTCGCGCGGAGCGGCGTCGACCTGCTGCGCGATGGCGACGGGGCCTGAGCGCGTCATGCCCGCACCGGTCGCCTTCCTGTGTCTGGGCGCGATGGGCGGGCCGATGGCGGGTCACCTCGCGCGCGCCGGCCACCCGATCTCGGTGTGGAACCGCACCGCATCGAAGGCGCAGGCCTTCGTCGCGGCGCACGGCGGCCGCGCGGCGGCGACGCCGGCCGATGCGGCGCGCGGCGCCGCCGTCGTCTTCGCCTGCACCGGTGACGACGCGGCGCTCCGCGCGATCGCGAGCGGTGTGGACGGCGCGTTCTCGGGCATGGCGCCCGGCGCCGTGTTCGTCGATCACACGACGGCGTCGGCGGAAGCGGCGCGGGAGCTCGCCGCCGAGGCGGCGCGGCGCGGGCTCGAGTTCGTCGACGCGCCGGTCTCGGGCGGCCAGGAGGGCGCGCAGCGCGGAACGCTCACCGTCATGGCGGGCGGGAGCGAGGCGGCCTTCCTCCGCATCGAGCCGCTGCTCTCCGCCTACGCGCGGAAAGCCGTGCGGCTCGGACCCGCAGGCTCCGGCCAGCTCGCCAAGATGGTGAACCAGATCTGCATCGGTGGGCTCCTCGCGGCCCTGGCCGAAGGCATCCGCTTCGCCGAGCGGGCGGGGCTCGACGCGCGCGCCGCGATGGACCTGATCGCACACGGTGCGGCGGGCTCGTGGCAGCTCTCGAACCGCGCGCCGACCATGATCGAGCGCCGCTTCGACTTCGGCTTCGCCGTCGACTGGATGCGCAAGGACCTCGGCATCGCGCTCGCCGAGGCGCGCCGAATCGGCGCCGAGCTCCCCGTGACCACGCTGGTCGACCAACGCTACGGAGAGCTCGCCGCGCGCGGGCAGGGTCGCCTCGACACCTCGAGCCTCATCACGCTGCTCTGACTGGCGGCGGGGTCCTTCCCTCTGCTCGACGAGCGGCGGGTGCTTTCCTATACCGTATCGTCCCGCCGCGAGGAGATCCGCTTGGCCGAGTTCATCTACACGCTGCACGAGCTGCGCAAGGTCGTCGGCAACGACCGCGTGATCCTCGACGGCGTGACGCTCGCCTTCCTGCCGGGCGCCAAGATCGGCGTGGTTGGGCCGAACGGCACCGGCAAGAGCACGCTGCTGCGGATCCTGGCCGGAGTCGATCGCGACTTCCTCGGCGAGGCGCGGCCCGCCGAGGGCATCCGCATCGGCTTCCTGCCGCAGGAGCCGCAGCTCGACCCGGCGAAGGACGTGCTCGGCAACGTGGAGGAGGGCGTGGCGGAGCTGCGCGACCTCTTGCGCCGCTTCGAGGAGGTGTCGGCGCGCTTCGGCGAGCCGCTCGACGACGACGCGATGAACGCGCTGCTCGAGGAGCAGGGCAAGCTGCAGGACCGCATCGACGCCGCCTCGGGCTGGGAGCTCGACCGGCGCCTCGAGATCGCCATGGAGGCGCTGCGCTGCCCGCCCGCGGACGCGAAGGTCGAGACGCTCTCGGGCGGCGAGCGCCGGCGCGTGGCGCTCTGCCAGCTGCTGCTCTCGCAGCCCGACCTCTTGCTGCTCGACGAGCCGACCAACCATCTCGACGCCGAGTCGGTGGCCTGGCTCGAGCGCCACCTGCAGGAGTACCCGGGCACGGTGATCGCCGTGACCCACGACCGCTACTTCCTCGACAACGTGGCCGAGTGGATCCTCGAGCTCGATCGCGGTGGCTACTACCCGTTCAAGGGCAACTACTCGTCGTGGCTCGAGCAGAAGCAGGCACGGCTCGAGGTCGACGAGAAGAAGGTGTCGGCGCGCCGGCGCACGCTCGAGCGCGAGCTCGAGTGGGTGCGCATGTCACCGCGCGCGCGCCAGGCCAAGGGCAAGGCGCGGCTGCGCGCCTACGAGGAGCTGCGCGCGGAGGAGGAGCAGCGACTGCCCGAGACGGTCGAGATCTCGATCCCGCCGGGCCCGCGCCTCGGCGACGTGGTGATCGAGGCGGAGAAGCTGCGCAAGGGCTTCGGTGAGCTCCTGCTGATCGACGACCTCTCGTTCCGGCTCCCGCCCGGGGGCATCGTCGGCGTGATCGGCGCCAATGGCGCCGGCAAGACCACCCTGTTCCGCATGATCGTCGGCGAGGAGAAGCCCGACGCCGGCACGCTGCGCGTGGGCGACACCGTGAAGCTCGCCTACGTCGACCAGTCGCGCGACGCGCTCGATCCCGCCAAGACGGTGTGGCAGGAGATCAGCGGCGGCGAGGACATGATCTCGGTCGGGCGCCGCGAGGTCGCCTCGCGCGCCTACGTCTCCTCGTTCGGCTTCAAGGGCGCCGACCAGCAGAAGGCGGTCGGCGCGCTCTCGGGCGGCGAGCGCAACCGCGTCCACCTGGCGAGGCTGCTGCGCAGCGGCGGCAACGTGCTCCTGCTCGACGAGCCGAGCAACGACCTCGACGTCGACACGCTGCGCGCGCTCGAGGAGGCGCTGCTCGGCTTCGCCGGGTGCGTCGTCGTGATCTCGCACGACCGCTGGTTCCTGGACCGCATCGCGACGCACATGCTCGCCTTCGAGGGCGACAGCCACGTCGAGTGGTTCGAGGGCAACTTCGAGGACTACGAGGTCGACCGGAAGAAGCGCCTCGGCGCCGAGGCCGACCAGCCGCACCGGATCAAGTACAAGAAGATGCACGGGTAGGGGGGAGCGACGCCCGCCGAGCGCATGCGCCGAGCGGCGGTGGTCCTGCTCGCGATCGCCGTCGCGATCTGCGCCTGGCCGCGGCTCTTGTGGTTCGAGCCGGTCCCCGGCTACAAGGGCATCGACTTCTCGTGGGGCGTCGCCCTCCACCTCGCCGCGATCCACGGCGTGCGATGGGGACCCGAGGCGCTCTTTCCCTACGGTCCCCTCGGCTTCCTCTCGGTCCCGCTTCTCGTCTCGCGCTGGACCTCCGCGCTCGGGCTCGCCTTCGTCGCGCTCGTGGTCGGATCGCTCTCGGCCGCCGTCCTGCTCGCCTGTATGCGCTCGCTCTGGCTTCCGCTGGCGGCCGTCGTCGCCTGGCTGCTCGTCGCGCTGGTCGACACCTCCCTGCTGACGCCGGTTCCGGAGGCGGCTGCGCTCTCGAGTCTTCTCCTGCTCGCGCTCGCGCTCGACGACGCGTTCGGCCCGCGTGCTGCGCGGCTCGCGCCGCTTCCGCTCGCGGCCGCGGCCGCCGTGCTGCTGCTCGTGAAGGCGAGCAGCGGGATCGTGCTCGCCGCCGCGCTGCCGTTCGCGGTGGCGGCCGAGCCCGGCGGCGCGATCCGGCGCGGCGCCGCCGCGGCCGCTGTGCTCTGCGCGGTGCTCGCGGCGGCGTGGCTCGCGACGGGGCAGTCGCTCGCCGCGCTCCCCGACTGGCTGCGCGGCGAGCTCGCGCTCGTCTCGGGCTACAGCGAGGCGATGGCGATCGAGGAGGTCGAGCGCCGCTGGGAGTACGGCGCCTTCGCGGCCTTCGCGATCGCGCTCGGGCTCGCCTTCGCCGGCGCCGCGGATCGTCGCCGGCCGCGGCGGCTCCTCGCGGTCGGCTGCATCCTCGCGGCTTCGGGCTTCCTGTTCTGGAAGGCGGGCTTCGTCCGCCATCGCGGTCCGGGGCATCCCGCCCTCGCGTACTCCTTCCTCGTGATCGCGCCGCTGATGGTGCCGTGGCGCGCGCGCGTCGGGTTCCTGGGCCCCGCCTTCGCAGGCGTCGCCGCCGGCATGCTGCTCGCGGTGCTCGGAAACCCCGCGGCGTCGCTGCTCGACCCGACGCTGCGGATCGGCGAGCTCGCGTCGCAGCTCTCGACGATCGCGAGCCCGCGGGCGAGCGCCGCCATGCAGGATGCGTCTCGTGTCGTGATCCGCGAGGCGGTGTCGCTGCCGCCGGCGATCCTCGCCGCCCTCGAGGGGCACCGCGTGCACGTCGATCCGCAGGGTGTCGCGATCGTCTGGGCCTACGACCTCGCGTGGGCGCCCGTCCCCGTGTTCCAGGGGTACAGCGCCTACACGCCCGAGCTCGACCGCCGCAACGCCCGCCGGCTCGACGACCCGCGCGGACCCGAGCGCATCCTGCGCGTCCGGGAGGGCGCGATCGACGACCGCAGCCCCCTGTGGGAGACGCCCGAGTATGCGCTGGCCCGCCTGTGCCGATTCCGAGAGCTGGTCGCCGTGGATCGCTACCAGGTCCTCGCGCGCGGCCCCGATCGCTGCGGGCCCGAGCGCGAGATCGGGACGGCGATCGTCCGGCCGGGCGAGGCGGTGCGCGTCCCGGCGCCGATCGCGGACGACCACATCGTCACGGCGCGGCTCTTCGAGAGCCCTTCGCTCGCCGACCGGCTGCGGCTCGCGGTGTTCAAGCCCGCGCGCCCGCTCGTGGCGATCGCCGACGGGCGCCGCGGCCGGCTCGTGCGCGCGAACCTCTCCGGGCCGCTGCTGATGCGCGTCCCGCCGACGAGCGGCTGGTCGCCGCCGTTCGACGCTCCCGCCGCGATCGGTCTCCTCGCGATCGAAGGGGCGAGCGGGCCGATCGAGGTGCGCTTCTCGGAGATCGCGCTCGAACCTCCGCCTCCGCTCGATCGATGAGCGCTACGCCTCCGCGGGAATGCCGAGCTTCGCGCGCCAGATCCCGCCCGGGTGCGCTCGCGCGCTCGGCTCGACGCGGCCCATTCGGCGCACGGTGTCGAGGGGGAGCGGCAGCAGCTCCTCCCAGGGGAGCGCCATGAGCGCCGCGCGCCGCCCGCGGCGCCACGCCTGCACGACGTAGCCGAGCCAGCGCACGCCCAGGCTGCGCCACACCTGGACGATCGCGCCCGCGGTGAGCAGCGCGTTGGCGCGCCCCCCCGTCTGCGCCAGCGTGAAGACCAGCATCGTCGCCTCGCCCACGTCGTCGGTGCCGTAGTCGGTCACGACGTGGAAGAGGTCGTGGACCAGCATGAAGCGATCGCGGAACCACGCGCGCAGGGGATCGGGCGCGGGAAGGCCCTCCTCGCGCTCCCAGCGCTCGCGCACGCTGCGCTCGATCGCGAGGAGCCCCGTGGGGCTGAAGCCGTTGCGGTCGAGGTACGCGAGATAGGCGCGCCCGAGGCTCTCGTCCGGCATGCGCCCGAGCGCGGCGCGATCGGAGAGCGCGTCGGCCAGCGAGGGGCGGCTCTCGAGGAGGCGGCGCCCGTCGGCCGTGGCTGCGAAGCGCTGGAAGCTCTGCTCGAAGTCGCGCTGTCCGATCGCGTAGGTGAAGTCGATGGCCTTCGCGGTGTCGTCCGAGTCGGTGAGCAGCGCGCGCAGCGATCGCCACGCGCGCCGCAGGCGGAGCGGCTGTCGCGGCGAGGCATCGGGGATGTGGAGCGTCATCGTCATCGCGACCTCCTCGTCCGCGGGACCCGCCGCGGGCGCGCGCGCGGCGGAGCGGGAAGCTTCACGACGGCCGCCGCTCGCGCCTCGCTCGCACCGAGCGCGACGGCGCCGAGGTAGATGTCGACGGCGCGCTCCATGCGCTGCTCGAGCGCGCCCGAGGTGTCGTCGAAGAGCCACTGGTTGATGGTGCCGTTCGAGAGGCTGTCGAAGGCGCGCGCCAGGTCGATGGCCTCGACGTCCGCGCGCAGCTCGCTGCGCGCCTGACCGCGCGCGAGGAGGCGGATCAGCCGCTCGAACGCCGTCGCCCGCGCGCGCGCCGCGCCGCTCCCCTCCTCGAGGCCCACCTGGAGCTTGGCGATCTCGCGGAAGACGCCGCGGTAGAAGCCGTAGTAGTGCGCGATGCCCTCCCCCATGTGGGCGAAGAGCGCGCGCACCAGCGCCGGCGTCGCGGTCTCCTCGTCGGCGAGGGCGTGCTCGAGCATCCCGGCCCAGTAGGAGAGCACCTCCTCGGTGATCGCCTCGACCAGCGCGTGCTTGCCGGGAAAGTGGTTGAAGACCGTGGCGCGCGCCACGCCGGCGCGCTCCGCCACGGCGGCCATCGTCACGTCGTCGAAGCTGCGCGCGCCGAAGAGCTCGCGGGCGGCGTCGAGGATGCGCCGGCGCTGCTCGTCGCGGCCCTGCTGGAGGCGGGAGCGCATTGGACTGAAGTCTAGACGTGAGTCCAGACCAAGGTCAAGCCAAAGAAGGGGTGGGTAGGGCAGGCGTGGCCGTTCCTGCGAGCCCCATGGGCACTTCGCTTGCTGTCCGGATACGATCGATCGCCAGCGAGGCCCCTCGATGTCGAGGCTCCCCTGGACGGCTGCCGCGTTCTGCCTCGCCGCCCAGCCCGCCGCTGCGGTCGCGCTCGCGCCCGGCGATCTGGTCGCCGTGCTGGCCGAGCGGCAGATCCAGCGCATCGACCGCGCGACCGGCGCCCTCGACCTGATCTCGCAGGGCGGCATCATGAGCACGGTCTACGGCATGGCGTTCGAGCCGAGCGGGAAGCTCCTGGTGCTCGGATTCAGCGCGCTCTGCAGCACGGATCCGACCGCCTGCGGCTCCCATCTGTTCCGCGTCGATCCGGCGGACGGCAGCCAGACCGACGTCGTGAAGCTCGATCACGATCCGCCGTGGGCCTTCCCCTTCTCGATGTCGCTCGAGCCGGGCAACCGGACGGTGGTCTTCCTGCCGAACTCGGACCTCCACCGCGTCGACCTCGCGACCGGCGCCGTGACGATCGTCGCCTCCATCCCGCCCTCGGGCGGGGTGAGCTACGGAATCGCGGTCGCGCGCGACGGCACGATCTACGCCTCGGACGCCGCGGCGGGCGCGCTCTACCGAATCGATCCCGGGAGCGGAGCGGTCGCGCTCGTGGCCGATGGGCTGGAGCTCGGGGCTGGCTTCTACCGCGCGCACGGGATCGCCATCGATGCCCAGGGCTTCATCCTCGGCACCCGCTACGACCCACCCGCCGTGCTGCGCGTCGACCCCGCCACGGGCGAGCAGACGGAGGTCGCCTCGGGCGGGCTGCTCGACGGGCCGACCGGGATCCTGATCGATCGCGACGGCGCGATCTGGGTCGCCGAGGTCTTCGCCGATGCGCTCGTGCGGATCGATCCGACGACGGGTGAGCAGCGCTCGCTCGCGCTTCCATTCATCGTGACCGGCTTCGCGATGCTTCCCTACCCGGCGTGCTCGAACGGCCTGGACGACGACGGCGACGGACTCATCGACTTCGACGGCGGGATCCTCGCCAGCATCCCGGCGGCGCTGCGCACGGCGCCCGATCCGCAGTGCGGGAATCAGGCCAGCTGGGCCAGCGAGTCGCGCGCGCGGAGCTGCGGGCAGGGGGGAGAGCTCGTCGTGCTGGCGTGGGCGCTTCAGGCGCGGAAGGCCCGGCGGATGCGCGCGATGGCCTCGTCGACCCTCTCGCGCGCGTTGAAGGCCGAGAGCCGCAGGTAGCCCTCGCCGTGCGGGCCGAAGCCGGCGCCCGGCGTGCCGACCACGTGCGCGCGCGCGAGCAGCGCGTCGAAGAAGGTCCAGGAGCCGAGGCCTTCGGGCACGCGCATCCAGATGTAGGGTGCGTGCACGCCGCCGAAGACGCGCAAGCCCGCGGCGCCGAGCCCCTCGCGCAGCCGTCGCGCGTTCTCCATGTAGTAGGCGATCTGCTCGGCGGTCTGCTTGCGGCCCTCGGGCGTGTGCACCGCCTCCGCCGCACGCTGGACGGGGTAGGGGACGCCGTTGAACTTGGTCGCCTGACGCCGCGCCCAGAGCCCGTTCAGCGCGACGCGCTCGCCGCTCGGCGCGGTCCCGGTCAGCTCCTTCGGCACCACGGTGTAGGCGCAGCGCAGGCCGGTGAAGCCCGCGCGCTTCGAGTAGCTGCGCATCTCGATCGCGCAGTGGCGGGCGCCCTCGATCTCGTAGATCGAGCGCGGCAGCGCGGGGTCCTGGATGTAGGCGTCGTAGGCGGCGTCGAAGACCACGACGGCGTCGGCCGCGCGCGCCCAGGCCACCCAGCGCTCGAGCTGCGCGCGCGTCGCCACGGCGCCGGTCGGGTTGTTCGGCGTACACAGATAGGCGACGTCCACCGGCTCGGCCGGCGGCTCGGGGACGAACCCGTTCGCCTCGGTCGCGGGCAGGTACAGGATGCCGGCGTAGCGGCCCTCGGCGTCGGCCGGGCCCGTGCGGCCGGCCATCACGTTGGTGTCGACGTAGACGGGGTAGACCGGGTCGGTGACGGCGATCCGGCAGCCCGCGCCGAAGATCTCCTGGATGTTCCCGCTGTCCTGCTTGCTGCCGTCGGAGACGAAGATCTCGTCGCGCGCGATCGCGCCCCCGTAGTCGTGCTCGCGGATGGCGTCGACCAGGAAGTCGTAGCCCTGCTCGGGGCCGTAGCCGCGGAAGCCGTCCGGGGAACCCATCTCGTCGACCGCGCGGCGCATGGCGTCGACCACCGCGGGCGCGAGCGGCAGCGTCACGTCGCCGATGCCGAGGCGGATCAGCGCGGCGCCCGGGTTGGCCTCGGCGAATGCGCGCACGCGGCGCGCGATCTCGGGAAAGAGGTAGCCGGCCGACAGCTTGCGGTAGTGCTCGTTGATGCGCGCCATGGGGCGGAGCGTAGCGAGTCGTCAGCCACCGCTCCGCACGCGCGAACGAGCTCGGGTCGCGAGCAGACACAGCGCGGCCGCGAGCTCACCCGTTGCACCCCCCGGCTCCGGAGCGGGATCCACGTAGGTGATGAAGCCGTGGTCGCGCAGCGGATTGGATTCGGCCGGCGACCACGAGAGGATCACTGGGACGTTGCTCGCGTTCGAGCCGCGTACGAAGAGCGAGCCGCCCGCGTACGGGTCGTCGGTGGCCGAGTAGTCCCAGACCAGATCCACGGTGCTGCGGGTCCCGGCGTTGGCGATCAGGGCGAGCGCGAGCTGCTCGCCGGGGGTGACTGCGAGCCCGGGGGAGAAGCGGAGGGAAGTCCACTCGCCGGTCCCCGTCGGCGGGCTCGTCGAGAGGGGCTCCACGTCGATGCTGCCCGTCGCCAGCGCCAGCCCGTCGTCGTCGACGGGGGCATCGCTCGTGACCGGCCGCAGGTCGAAGTCGAGCCGGGCGCCCGGCGTACCTCCGAATACACCGGACAGCCAGAGCGGGACGTCGATTCGCACCAGATAGCCGGTCGCGCCCACCGTGAAGGTCTGGGCGCCGTCGAGGCCGTTGGCGCCGAACTCCCCGACCGGAGGGAAGTCGCTCACCACGAGTCCGGTGCCGGCGTCGTCGAGCTGCTGCTGGTCGATCGTCGGCACGGCGCGGGCGTCGAGCGCGATGCAGGCGACCAGGACCATCCAGACGAGTCTGCGAAGAGCTATGGCCATCGGTCCCCCTCAGGAGTGTGGCGGATCGAGCAGCACGCCGGGGTTCAGAACGCCCGCCGGATCGAGCGCGCGCTTGGCGGCTGCGAGCGCCCGGCCGAAGCCGGCTGGGATCTCGCGGTCGTACCACGCGCGGTGATCGCGTCCCACCGCGTGGTGGTGGGTGATGGTGCCGCCGAGGCGCGCGAGCGCCTCGCTCGCCGCGGCCTTGATCGCGTCCCACTGCTCGAGCTCGCTCCCGCGCCGGCCGGGTGCCAGGATCGTGTAGTAGGGCGCCGGGCCGTCCGGGTAGACGTGCGTGAAGCGACACGCGACGGTGCCGCTGCCGCAGGCGCGCTTCACGGCGTCCCGCGCCGCCTCCATCACGCCCTCGTGGAACTCGGGGAAGCGGTCCCAGGTGACGGCGGTCTCGAAGGTCTCGGACACGACCGAGGCGCGCGCCAGCACATCGCGCAGATACGGCGCATTCACGAAGGCATTGCGCCACGCGCCCGCGGCGCCACTCCGATGAGCTTCGCTCGCCTGCGGCTCCCTGCGCGGGCGCGGCTCCGCCGCGCCCTTGCGGCGAGCCCCTTCGCCCTCGACGGAGAGACGCGGGTCTTCCTCCGAAAGCAATCCGCCTGCCGCCTCGGCGATCTCGAGCGCCCGCGCCATCCAGGTGTCGAGCGGGTGGTCCGCCGACTCGAAGGCGACCAGCAGGACGGCTTCGGCCCCCGAGCCGGCGCCCGAGTTCGCGGCCTCGAGCGCGTCGAGCAGCCGGCAGTTGGCCGGGAAGAGGCCGGCCTGCGCCAGGCGGCGCGCCGCCTCGGCGCCGCGGGGGAAGCCCTCGTCGCCGGGGAAGCGCAGCGCCGCCGAGGCGCGGAAGCGCGGCCGGTCCTGCAGCCGCATCCATGCCTCGGTGATCACTCCGAGCGCGCCCTCCGAGCCGATGAAGAGTCGGTCCGGTGCCGGGCCGGCGCCCGAGCCCGGCAGCCGGCGCGTCTCGATGACACCCGAAGGCGTCAGCACGCGCAGCGACTCCACGAAGTCGTCGACGTGGGTGTACAGCGTGGCGTAGTGGCCGCCCGAGCGGGTCGCCACCCAGCCGCCGAGCGAGGAGAACTCGAAGCTCTGCGGGTAGTGGCGCAGCGTGAGCCCGTGCGGGCGGAGCTGGTCCTCGAGCGCGGGCCCGAGCACGCCGGCCTGGACGCGCGCCGCGCGCGAGGTGCGGTCGATCTCGAGCACCCGGTCGAGGCAGCCGAGGTCGAGCGACACCGCACCCGCGTAGCCCCCTCCCACGGCCGGCTCGACGCCGCCCACCACGCTCGACCCGCCGCCGTAGGGGATGCACGCGACGCGGGCACCGCTGCACCAGTCGAGCACCGCTGCCACCTCGGCCTCGTCCCGCGGAAAAGCTACCCAGTCGGGCGGATGGTCGATGCGGCGGCGCAGCGCCCGCACCACGTCGCGGTAGCTCTTGCCCTGGCTGTGGGCGAGGCGATCGTAGGGATCGGCCGAGAAGCGCGGCGCGAGCGCGGCCGGAGGCGCCACGCGGGGCGCGGGCAGCTCGATCTCCTCGACGCGCGGTGGTGTCACGAGCTCGAGCGGGACGCCGAGGCGCTCCGACAGGGTGCGGACGATGCCCGCCTCCTGCTCCGCGCTCGGCCCGCCGTCCTCGGTGCCCCAGCCCCAGAACTTGCGGCGTCCCGGCACGGCTCAGCGTCCCGGGGCCAGGAGCTCGAGCACCTCGCGGTGCGGGACGGGCAGGCCGTCGGGATGCAGCGGCTGGATGCAGACGTGGTCGGCGCCGGCGTCGAAGTGCGCCTGGATGCGCCGCCGGATCGCGTCCTCGTCGCCCCAGGCGACGATCGCGTCGACCAGGCGGTCGCTGCCGCCGTTCGCGAAGTCGGCCTCGCCGAAGCCGAGCCACTTCAGGTTGTTCTGGTAGTTCGGGAGCGACGTGTAGATCTTCATGGCGACGCGCCCGACGGCCCGCGCCTTCGCCGGGTCGGTCTGCAGGAGCACCTTCTGCTCCGGCGCCAGGATCTTGCCGTTGCCCAGGATCGCGCGGGCGCGCGCGGTGTGCTCGGGCGGGACGAAGTACGGGTGCGCTCCGTCTGCGAGCTCGGCCGCGAGCTCGAGCATGCGCGGGCGCAGCGCCGCCAGCACGATCGGCGTCTCGCTCTCGCTCTCGGCGCCGCGATACAGCGCCTTGCCCATCGCCTCCAGGTAGGTGCGCATCGTCGCGATCGGGCTCTTGTACTCGTGGCCGCGCACGCCCGCGACCAGGTGCGAGTGCGAGACGCCGATCCCGAGCACGAAGCGGCCGCCGGTGAGCTCGCCGACCGTCTTGCGCAGCGCGGTCATCGCCATCGGGTCGCGCGCGTAGAGGTTGGCGATGCCGGTGGCGAAGGTGAGCCGGCGGGTCTGCGCGCCGAGCCACGCGATCGTCGCGAACGGGTCGCGGCCGACGGCCTCCGGAAGCCAGAGCGCCGAGTAGCCGAGTGTCTCGAGATGCTGCGCGAACTCCGCCGCGAGCGGCGCCTTCATCCCATCGAGCCACGTCCAGACGCCGAGCTTGCCGAGCGCGCTCATCGCGGTACCTCTCTCCGGAGGCCACCGAGGGTATCGCAGCCGCGGAGGCGCGCTGGACACCGACCGGAGGAGGGACGCCGTGCTGCGCCTGTTCGAGCATCCGCTCTCGCCCTACGTGCGCAAGGTCAAGATCGTGCTCAACCTGAAGGGCATCCCGTACGAGCGGATCTACGTGAATCCGCTCGACCTCGAGGCGCCGGCCTTCCGGGAGTTCGCCGCGGCGAGCCCGCTGCGCGAGGTTCCCTGCCTGGTCCACGGGGATCTCGCGATCTTCGACTCGACCGTGATGCTCGAGTACGTCGAGGAGCGCTGGCCGAGCCCGCCCGCGCTGCCCGAAACCGCCGCCGAGCGAGCCCGCGTGCGGATGCTCGAGGAGCTCTGCGACACCCAGCTCGAGGCGGTCAACTGGGGGCTGATGGAGATCCGCTTCTTCAAGCGCGCCGAAGGCGCACAGGCGGAGGCGATGCTGGCCCGGGCGCGCGCGCAGCTCGATCGCTACTGGAGCCGCCTCGAGCGCGAGCTCGACGGACATCGCTGGATGAACGGCGAGCGCTTCGGCCGCGGCGACGCCGCCGTCCATCCGCACGTGGCGGGCTCCGCCTTCTGGGGCGTCGCGCTCGACGCGAAGCGGCACCCGCGCCTGGCCGACTGGGCCGCCCGTTGCGCCGAGCAGCCCGCGGTGAAGCAGGACAGCGAGCAGGTGGCGGCGTGGATCCGCGAGAACCTGGGCGGCGACGCCGCCAGCTCGGCCGGCTCGATGCCGATCGTTCGCCAGTACCGCGACCACCGGCTCGAGTGGATGATGAAGACGGGCGGCGTCGACGTCGTGCTGCGCGGGGTCGAGAGGGGGACGATCCGGTTCCAGACGGAGTTCGGGTAGCCGGAAACTCTGTGCGATCGCTCCGCGCGAGTCCGTGCTTCAGCGCGACGCGTGCATCCCGAACTCGACGGCCATCTCGCGGCCGTCGGGCGTCACGTCGAAGTGGCGGCCGACCGGCGTCAGGTCGCCGCCGTCGCCGCGGATCACGCGACCCTCCCGGTAGCGGATCGAGGGCTCGCCCGCAGGCGCGCCCGTCCACTGGTAGGTGCCGTAGTGGGTTCGCGTGCCGTCGGCGTCGTAGATCGTGCAGCTATAGGCTCCGGCTCGGGTGCCCGCGGCGCACGCGATCCACTCACCCTGCCCGTCGACGTTCCCCACCTCGGCCTTGTGCACGGCCCAGACGGCGCCGTCCGGCACGGCGGCGGGGCGCTCCGGCGCGCCCGCCGGAGCGAAGAGCCGGCCGGAGAGGAAGTAGACGGCCGCCAACGCGCAGACGATCAGGAAGACCGCGAGCTTGCCCATTGCCTCGCCCCCGCGGCGCTTAGCGGCGGGACGGCGGCGCGGCTTGAGGGGGCTGGCGGGACCCGTCGCGCAGCTCCTCGAAGCGCGCCTTCGCGCGCTCGAGGTCATCGACCTCGAAGAGCTCCGTTCCGACGACCCGGCCGTCCCGATAGACGTTGAGCCGCACGAAGACCGACTCGAACTCGCCGCCCTCAAGGAGCGTTCCGAACATGCGGCCCACGCCGAGCGAGCCGTGCGGGCCCCGCGCGACGTGATAGAGGACGTCGGTCGCCAGGTCGGGCGAGAGCTCGAGCACCGCGGCGAGCGAGGCGACGTAGTCGTCCGCGTTGCCGATCCGCCCGACGCCGGTGCGGCGGTGGTCGTGGAACACGAAGTCGTCGGGCAGCGCGGCGCGCGCGCGGACGAGATCGTGGTCGTTCAAGGCGCGCACGAGCTCGATCTGGCCAGGCGGA
>DATJPY010000088.1:0-128297 GCA_035506135.1 Myxococcota bacterium
TTCCGCCTGGTGCCGGAGCCGGGAAGCGCCGCCCTGGGCCTCGCGGCCGTGGCGGCGCTCGCGGCGCTGCGGCGCGTCGGCTGAGCGCGGCGGGCCGCGACCCGGACGGAGAGGCGGCACCGCGGGGCGCCCGCCGCGCGACGTGGCTCGCCGTCGCAGTCGGCGCCGCCGCGACGGCGCTCGCCTATCCCCCCTTCGCGGTGCCCGGCCTCGGGCTCGTGATGCTGGCGCCGCTCGCCTACGCCCTCGACGCGCTCGCACCGCGACGCGCCTTCTTCGCGAGCTGGATCTACTCGCTCACGGCGGCAACGATCGCGGTGCAGTGGGTGGTGTACGCGCTGGTGTTCGAGTACCGGGTGAGCGCGCTGCCCGCGGGCGCGTTCGCCGTGATCGTGGTCGGCGGGCTGGCGCTCGTGCCCGGAGCCTCCGGCGCGGCGTATGCGCGGCTCGCGCCGCGTCTCTCGTCGGCCCGGGCACCGATTGCCTTCGCCGCCGTCTGGACGCTCGGGGAGTGGCTGCGCGGCGCCTGTCTCGGCGTGCCGTGGCTGCTCTCCGCGCAGACGCTCGCGCGCGTTCCGATCGCGATCCAGACCGCCGACCTCGGCGGCAGCTACGCGGTCGGCTTCCCCGTGGCCGCCCTGGGTGCAGGCCTCGGAATCGCCGCGCGGCGGCGCAGCCTGCGCCCGCTCGCCCTCCCGCTGGCGCTCGCGGCCGCCGCGCTCGCCTACGGCGCGTGGCGGCTCTCCACCTTGGGGCCGCAGGCGCCCACGGCGCACATCGGCGTCGTGCAGGCCTCCGTCCCGCAGCGCGAGCGCTTCCGGCCCGGCTCGGCCGCTCGCAACACGGCCCGACACATCGAGGCAACGCGAGCGCTGGTGCGCAGCCAGCCGCTCGATCTCGTCGTCTGGTCCGAGACGGCCGTCGACACCGACCTCGACCAGACGCCGGCGCTGCGCGCCTCGCTCGAGGACCTCGCGCGCGAGACGCGCGTGCCACTCCTCACCGGCGCGCCCCGGTCGGAGGGCGGGCGCCACACGAACTCGGTCGTGCTGATCGATCCCGACCGCGGCCTGGTCGCGTCGTACGCGAAGCAGGTGCTCGTGCCATGGTCGGAGTACGACCCGAAGCTCGGCGCGATGCTCGCGCCGCTGATCGGGCCGGTGACCGAGGGAGTGCCCTACACGCCGGGAGACCAGGCCACCGTGTTCCGCTCCGGTCCGCTCGCGTTCTCCGCGCCCGTCTGCTTCGAGATCACCTACCCGGCGCTGGTGGCGCGCTTCCGCGCGGGCGGCGCGGAGCTGCTCGTGAATCTCTCGAACGACGCGTGGTTCGGGCCGGTGGGCTACCCGCAGATGCACCTCGCCCACGCCATCTTCCGGGCGATCGAGACGCGCAGCTGGGTGGTGCGCGGCGCGAACACCGGGATCTCGGCGGCCATCGACCCCGCCGGCCGCGTGGTGGCGGAGATCCCGGCCTTCCAGGAGGGCACGCTCGTGGCGGCGGTGTGGCCTGCGGGCCCATTGCCGCCGTACGCGCGGGCCGGCGACGGCCCGGTGCTGGTGGCGCTCGCAGCCCTGCTCGCGCTGGCGCTCTGGTGCCCGCGGCGTCCTTCATCGGATCGAGCGGCGAACGTCGACGCCGCGGACCTCCCGAGGGCCGCGAGCGGCGGCGGCGAGAGCTAAGCTAGCCGCCATGTTCGGCCGACGTCCCGACGCCACCCTGGTCCGCGACCTCTCGCCGATGCGGCGCTTCATGCCGTTCGTGTCGCCGCGGCGCAACGAGTCGCTCGTCCTCTTCGCGCAGACCATCGACGCCGAGCCCGGCTTCGCGTTCCTCGAGTCGGTCAACGCGTCGCGCCCGCTGGAGCGTCGCGTCACCTACTTCCACCTGCTGCTCCGCGCAGTGGCGATCTCGATCATCGAGCGCCCGCGGCTCAACCGCTTCACCGCCGGCGGGCGGCTCTGGCAACGCGACGGCATGTGGATCACCTTCAGCGCCAAGCGCGCCTTCGAGGACGACGCGCCGATCCTGACGGTGAAGCGCCGCTTCGACGGCGACGTCTCCCTGCTCCAGATGGTGGACGACATCCTGGACCGTCTGTCCGCGGGGCGCGGGGGCAAGCGCACGCAGTCGGACAGCGAGATGGACCTCCTGCTGCGCCTCCCCCCTCCGCTGATCCGGATCCTGATGTGGTTCGCACGCAAGGCCGACGCCCTCGGCCTCTACCCGCGCGCGATGATCGAGCCGGATCCCCTGTTCACCTCGGTGTTCATCGCGAACCTCGGCTCGGTGGGTCTCGCGGCCGGCTATCACCACCTCTGGGAGTACGGCACCTGCCCGGTCTTCGGGGTGCTCGGCAAGTTCACGCCCGACGCCAACGGGCGCCGGTCGGTCGAGATCAAGTGGAGCTACGACGAGCGCATCGACGACGGCTTCTATGCCGCGAGCGTGCTCGAGCTGGTCCGCAATCGGCTCGAGCATCCCGAGAAGCTCTGAAGGGATTCCCGTGCCGCGAGCGCAGCCGAAGATCGTGGTCTATGGACCGGTCCGCTCGCCCTTCATCGAGAAGGTGACGCTGGCGCTCGCGCTGAAGGGGCTCTCGCACGAGTGCGTGGAGCCGGCGGGACCGGATGACTTCCGGCGCTGGAATCCCGAGAACGGACTGCTGCCGGTGATGGACGCCGACGGCGAGCGGGTGGCCGACTCCTCCGCGATCCTCGACTGGCTCGACGAGCGCTTCCCCGACCCTCCGCTCTCGGCGCGCGACTCGTGGACAGCCCGCTCCCAGCGCATGCTCGAGGTGTGGACCGGTGAGACCTTCTACTACTACTGGGTGCGCTGGCTGCGGGCGGAGATCGAGTCGGGCCGCCGCCGGCCGCCGGATGCGAGCGCGCCCGGGGGCGACCTGGCCCGCCTCGGCATCCTCGGCCACGTCGGCGAGCTCCGGCCGGCCCGCGACTCGCGCGGGCGGGGAATGGGCCCCGAGTTCGCGCGGCGCCTCGACGACCTCGCCGGGTTCCTGGGCGAGCGCCCGTACTACTACGCCGACCGCATCGGCCGCGCGGACCTCACCGTGGTCGCCTTCCTGCGCAGCCTGCAGTCGGGGATGATCCCTGGCGGCCCGGCGCTGCTCGCCGCGCGACCCACGCTCGTCGCGCTGATGGACCGGGTGGCTGCCGACACCACCCGGTGAAGATCGCGTCCCGCGCGGCCTGCGGGTACACTTCACCGGTTGCCCCCGAGGCGGGATCGGCGTGAGCGCAGGAACCCTCAGCGCGGGTGTCCGTCGACCGAGCGTGCTCGACTCGCTCGCGCGCGACAAGTACATCGTCTCGCCCGCCTTCGACTGGACCTTCTTCATCGGGAGCCCGCTGCTCGCCGTAGGGCTCGTCCACTTCGCCACGCGCTTCATCAGCGAGGCGACGCTCGGCGGGCTCATCCTCTCCTTCATGGCGGTCGGCCATCACGTGCCGACCTTCCTGCGCGCCTACGCCGACCCCGACGAGTTCGCGCGCAACCGCTATCGCCTGACGGTGGTTCCGATCCTGGTCGTCCTCCTGGTCGCGCTGCTCGCCGTCCTCAACTCCCACCTGCTCGCCCTGGTCTTCATCTGGGACCAGTACCACTTCGTGCGGCAGCACTACGGCTTCATGCGGATCTACGACGCGAAGAACGGCAGCACGACCAAGGCGGGGGGGCCCAACCTCGACCTCTGGCTCTGCTTCTCGCTCTTCGTGTACATCGTCGCGGAGGGCGACTTCTACAGCTACGTCTACTCGAGCGAGCTCTTCGCCGCGGGGGTCGCGCCTCCGCTGTGGCTCGGGCCGCTGCTGCTCAACGTCTCGTTCGCGATCGCCGCGGCCGTGCTGCTGCTCTTCGCGCTCGACGTCGCTCGCCGCGTGCGCGAGGGCGAGCCGGTCTCGATGCTCAAGATCGCCGTCACGCTCACCACCTACGGGGTCTGGTACTACGCCTACGTCGTGTTCTCGAACCCCTTCCTGAGCTACGGCATCTCGAGCCTCTTCCACTGCATGCAGTACGACGCCCTCGCCTGGCACTACAACCGCCGCAAGGCCTCCTCCCTCGTGGCTGGGCGCGGGCGCTTCTTCCAGTTCGTGCACGCCGGGCACCACCTCTGGGCGTACGTGGGAGCGATCTTCGCCTACGGAAGCTTCGCGTGGTTCCTCGGCCCGCTCGCACCCCTCCCCGTCTTCATCGTCAACCGCACCACGGGCGTCCTCCACTACTACTACGATTCGTTCATCTGGCAGGTGCGCCGCGCGGAGTTCAGGAAGCTGCTCGAATGAACGGGCGCGAGCGCTGGCGCGAGCGCATCCGGCCGGTGATCGGCTTCCCGGGTCTCTTGCTGCTGGCGTTCGTGATCGAGCGCGCCGTGGTCATGCCGTACGCGGCGCGACGCACGCCCGAAGCCGGCGTCCAGTATTGGGAGCGGCAGGCCGAGCGGCACCCCGACTTCCCGCTGACCCTGGTGCGGCTCGGGATGGAGTACAGCCAGGCGGGGAACCTGGTCGGGGCGCGCGACGCGTACGCACGCGCGCTCGCCGCCAAGCCGGACTGCGAGCAGGCGGCGGTCGGGCTGAACGAGGTGCTGCGCTCGTCGGGCGACGTGGCGGGCGCGACCGCGAAGATGATGGAGTTCGCCGCCGCGAACCCGGGCTGTCTGGTATGCGAGCAGGACATCGCCTCCGGGCTGCTCGCGCTCGGGCGCCTCGACGAGGCCAAGCGACACGTCCAGCTCGTGCTGGCCGTGGAGCACCCCGTCGTGGCACCGGAGTACGGTCCGGTCGACCTGCGCACCGACGCGCTCGCGCTCGCGGGCCGCATCTATGCCGCGGCGGGCGAGAGAGAGCAGGCCCGCGACTATTTCCAGCAGGCGCTCGCGCGCCGGCCGAGGGACGGCAAGGTGCAGAGCGAGATGGCGCGCCTCCGCCAGCTCGACGGCTCGCACAGCGCCGTGCGCTGACCGATGCTCCGGGTCGACGACGGACGTCTGGTCCGCGGCCGGCGCAGCCGCGAGCGCATCCTCACCGCGGCGCGCGAGCTGTTCCGCGAGCAGGGCTTCGACGGCGCCACCCTGCGTGCGATCGCCGCGCGCGCCGGCATGGGCGCGAGCTCGATCTACCGCCACGTGCGCTCGAAGGAGGAGCTCCTGGTCGAGGAGCTCGCGGTGCGCCAGGAGGAGGCGTGGCGGCGGTTCCGCGCGGCCGACGATCGCAGCCGCCCGGTCCGCGAGCGCCTGCTCGCGTTCTTCGCCCGCCAGCACGAGCTGCTCTCCGAGGACGCGGACCTCACCACCATCGCGCTGCGCGCACTGACCCACCCCGAGGCGCGCGTCGCGCGGCGCGTGCTCGCGCTGCACGACCGCACCATCGGCCTCCTCGCCGAGATCCTCCAGAGCGGCCGCGCGCGGGGCGACCTCGCCCGCGACGCCGACGTGTTGCTCGGCGCGCGGGCGCTGTTCCACGCGGCGCTCGGCGCGCGCATCGCCTGGGCGAACGGGCTGCTCTCGGCGGAAGGCTGCGCGGCCGGCGTCGCGTCGTCGGTCGAGCTCCTGTTCCGCGGGCTCGCGGCGCCTGCGGCCCGCGACCCCTCTGGAGGGTCGGCCTCCGCGCCGTGAGTCGCGTGCGAGGTCCGAGCGGCGAGCCGGGTCAGCCCTCGGCGGCGACCCGCGGCAGGTAGACGCGCATCCGCGTCCCGCGGCCGGGCTCGCTGTCGACATGGACGAAGCCGCCGCAGCGATCGGCGATTCGGTAGACGACGGCGAGCCCGATGCCGCTCCCCTTCCCCGCCGGCTTGGTGGTGAAGAACGGCTCGAAGATGCGGCCGCGGGTCGCGGCGTCCATGCCGACGCCCGTGTCGGCGACCTCGAGCACGACGTACACGCCCGGAGGGCCCGCGCCGTCCGCAACCGCCGCCTCGAGCACGCTCACCTCGATGGTCCCGCCGCCCGGCATCGCATCGCGCGCGTTCAGCACCAGGTTCAGCACCACGCGCTCGAGCTGCGCGCGGTCGACGAACACCCGCCCCAGCGCCGGCGCCGCGAAGATCGCCACCGGGTGGGTGGAGCCCACGGCGGCGCGGAGCATCCCGGCCAGCGACTCCACCACCTCCGCGACGTCGACCACGCGGGTGGCGCGCACCTCGTCGCGGCCGAAGCCGAGCAGGTCCTTGGCGAGGGCGACCCCGCGCTCGGCGGCGGCGCCGATCTCGCGGGCGGCCGTCGCGATGCGCGGGCTCCCCTTCTCCTCGCGCTTGAGCTCGGCGGTGTAGCCGACGATCACGCTGAGGACGTTCCGGAAGTCGTGCGCGACCCCCGCCGCGAGGCGCCCGAGCGCCTCCATCTTGTGGAACTCGAGCCAGTGCGCCTCGTTCTCGCGCAGGCGCGCCTCGGCGTCCTCGCGCGCGGCGGCCTCGAGCCGGAGCGCGACCTGGTCGGCGACCGAGGCCGCGAAGTCGCGCTCCTCGTTCGTCCAGTCCCGCGCCGCTCGGTGCTCGTGACACACGACCCCGATCACCTGCGCGTCGCGGAAGACCGGCGCGTCGAGCATCGAGACGATTCCCAGCGGCTCGAGGTACGCCTCCCGCAGCTCGCTGGTCAGCGGGTCGCTCTCGGCGCGATCGGCGGGGATGTCGCGGCGCTCCTCGAGGGCGCTGAAGTAGGTCGGGAAGTCGGACGCGCGCAGGACGACGCCTTCCGAGTGCTGGTCCTTGGCTCGCTCGTAGAGATGGAAGCAGCGCAGCCCGCGGCGCTCCTCCACATACAGCCAGACGCCCACGCGATCGACCGAGAGCGTGTCTGCGGCGACCTTCGTGATCTGGGCGAAGAACTCGGCGAGCGAATCGCCGCCCGCGACCCGCATGCGCGCCATGCGGAGCCGCGCCAGCTCGTAGGCGCGGCGGTCGTCCGCCGCGCGCGGCGGGGGTGCAGACGACATCGGCTCGGCCACGCTACGCGATGGAGGGATCGACCGCCAGCGAGACGCCGCGGCACGACTCAGCCGCCGCCGAATCGCTCCCAGTGCAGGCACTCGTCGACCGAGCGCCGCGGCGGCCGGCCGTAGCGCCCCAGGGGCCAGCCGATCGGCAGCAACGCGCAGCTCGGCCGGTCCTTCGGCAGGCCCAGGAAGGCGTCGATCTCCTCTCCGAAGGCGCGGTGCACGGTGGTGAGCGAGGCGCCGAGGCCGACCGCGCGGCAGGCCAGCAGGACGTTCTGCACGGCCGGGAAGAGCGCCTGGAGCTGCGGCTCGCCGCGCCGCATCCAGCCCGCCACGAAGAGGTGTACGGGCACCTCGTGCATGTGCTCGGAGAGGTACAGCGCGGCGCGCACGTTGCGCTGCGTGGCCTCGGAGAGGCCCGGACGCTGCATCTGCTCGAGCGCGGGTGCGATGTAGGCGGCGAAGGCGCGCCGATAGCGCTCGGCGACGAAGGCGCGCCGCTCAGGCTCGGTCACGGCGAGGAAGATCCACGGCTGGCGGTTGCCGCCGCTCGGGGCGAACGTGCCCGCCTCGCACACCTTGCGGATCAGCGCGGGCGGCACCGGGTCGGGGCGCAGCCGGCGGATGGCGCGGGTGGTGCGGATGCCCTCGAGGAGCGGCACCTCCTCGCCGATCGCCGCAACGTCGATCTCGCGGGGCGCCATGCGCCGGGAGTATATCGACGCGGCGGCGCCGCTGTGCTGACATCTGGACGCCGGTGCGAGAACCGGGGGGAGCCGTGGAGCCGATGCGGGAGCCGGGGCCGGAAGGACAGGTCAAGCTGGCCTCGGTGCCGACCCAGCTCTTCGAGAACGCGGTCGGCGGCGAGCTGCTCGGCGACGTCCTGCGCACCATCCAGCAGAACCAGGTCCAGTTCAGCGCGATGGCCGACGCCAAGGCGAGCATCATGATCACGGTCTGCTCGATCGTGCTCACGGTGGGCATCACGCGCTTCCAGGACCCGATCCTGCGCTGGCCGCTGGTAGGCCTCACCGCGTGCACGCTGCTGGCGCTCCTGTTCGCGATCCTCGCTGTGATCCCGTCGCTCCGGTACCCGCGCGACGCCAGCGGGGCGCCCGACCCGCTCGCAAGCGGCTTCAATCTGCTCTTCTTCGGCCACTTCTCGCACCTCTCGCGCGACCGCTTCGAGGCGATGCTCGACGCGATGGCCCGCGACGAGGGCGAGATCTACCGCGCCGTCGCCCGCGATCTCTACGGGCAGGGCGTGGTGCTGGCGCACAAGAAGTATCGGATGCTGCGCTACAGCTACTCGGTGTTCCTGCTGGGTCTCGTCATCACCGCGATCGTTTCGGTCGAGATGCTCTTCTCCGCGTCGCCCTGAGTCCGCCGGGGCGCATCCGCTAGCATCCGCGGGCGCGGAGGAGTCCCATGCGCGCCGTCGTCGTCGACCGCTGGATGGAGCCCGGAGAGCTGGCCGTGTCGGAGGTGCCGGACCCCGCCGTCGGTCCGGGCCAGCTCGGCGTCGACGTGCGGGCCGCGGGCTGCAACTTCTTCGACATCCTGCTGGTGCAGGGGCGCTACCAGGTGAAGCCGCCCTTCCCGTTCGTACCCGGCGGCGAGATCGCCGGCCTGGTGCGCGAGGTCGGGAGCGGCGTACGCGGCTTCGCCGCGGGCGACCGGGTGCTCGCCGGTGTCCCGATGGGCGGCTACGCCGAGCGCGCGTCGATTCCGGCGGCGCTCGCGCACCGCATGCCGGACGCGATGGGGTTCGACGAGGGAGCGGCCTTCCCCATCGTCTATCCGACCTCGTACGCCGCGCTGGTCTACCGGGCGGCGCTGCAGCCGGGCGAGACCCTGCTGGTGCACGCCGCCGCCGGGGGCGTAGGCCTGGCCGCGGTGCAGATCGGCAAGGCGCTCGGCGCGCGCGTGATCGCGACCGCCGGCGGCCGCGACAAGCTCGAGGTGGCGCGCGAGGCCGGCGCCGACGTCCTCGTCGACTACAACGAGGAGGACTTCGCCGAGCGCGTGAAGGAGGCGACCGGAGGGCGCGGCGCCGACGTGATCTACGACTCGGTCGGGGGCGACGTCTTCGAGCGCTCGCTCAAGTGCATCGCCTGGAACGGGCGGCTCCTCGTGATCGGCTTCGCGAGCGGGAAGATCCCGAGCGTCGCGGCGAATCGGATCCTCCTCAAGAACATCTCGGTGGTCGGCCTCCACTGGGGCGCGTATGCGAGATACGAGCCCGCCCGGGTGCCGGAGGCGTTCGCCGCGCTGTTCCGCCTGTACGACGAGAAGAAGATCCGCCCGGTGATCTTCGACCCCTATCCGCTCGAGCGGGTGCGCGACGCCCTCGCCGCGCTCGGCGGGCGCAAGAGCTACGGCAAGGTCGTCCTCCGCCCGTGAGCGAGGCTCCGCTCTGGCAGCCTTCGCCCGAGCGGGCGCACGCGACGCAGCTCCACGCCTTCCGCGTCGAGATCGAGCGTCGCGCAGGCGTGTCGCTGCCCGACTATGCGGCGCTGCACCGCTGGTCGGTCGAGAGCCCCGAGGCGCTCTGGGCTGCGATCTGGGAGCGCTGCGGCGTCGTGGGCGAGCGCGGGGCGCGCGTGCTCGTGGACGGCGATCGCATGCCCGGCGCCCGCTGGTTCCCGGACGCGCGCCTCAACTTCGCCGAGAACCTGCTGCAGCGGCGCGGCGCGGCGCCGGCCCTGATCGCGCGCGACGAGACCGGCGCGCGCTCGACCGTCTCGTGGGACGCGCTGCGCGCGGAGGTGTCGCGCGGTGCGCAGGCGCTGCACGCGGCCGGGGTGCGGGCCGGCGACCGCGTCGCCGGCTACCTCCCGAACGGCACCGAGGCGGTGCTGGCGATGCTCGCGGCGGCGAGCCTGGGCGCAGTCTGGTCGTCGTGCTCGCCCGACTTCGGGGTGCAGGGCGTCGTCGATCGCTTCGGGCAGATCGAGCCGCGCGTTCTCTTCGCCGCGAGCGCGTACTCGTACAACGGAAAACGCCACGACCTGCGCGAGCGCGTCGCGGAGGTCGCGCGCAGCCTGCCGTCGGTCGAGCGGCTGGTGACTTCGTGGGCGGAGCTCACGGCGCCGTTCGCCCCGCGCGAGATCGCCTACGAGCGGCTTCCATTCGATCACCCGCTCTACGTGCTCTACTCCTCCGGCACGACGGGCCCGCCCAAGTGCATCGCGCACGGCGCCGGCGGCACGCTGGTCCAGCACCTGAAGGAGCACCGCCTGCACGTCGACCTGCGCCCGGACGACGTGCTCTTCTACTACACCACCACCGGCTGGATGATGTGGAACTGGCTCGTCTCGGGGCTCGCCAGCGGCGCGACGCTCGTGCTCTACGACGGCTCGCCCTTCCATCCCGGCGCCGCGGCGCTGTTCGACCTGGCGCGCGACGAGGGCGTGTCGGTGTTCGGCGTCTCGGCCAAGTTCCTGGACGCCGCGCGCAAGGAGGAGATCCGGCCGCGCGAGACGCACGACCTGTCGCGCCTGCGCGCGATCCTGTCGACGGGCTCGCCACTCGCGCCGGAGGGCTTCGACTTCGTCTACCGCTCCGTGGCGCGCGACGTGCAGCTCGCCTCGATCTCGGGCGGCACCGATATCGTGTCGTGCTTCGTGTGCGGCGATCCGACCGGGCCGGTCTGGCGCGGCGAATGCCAAGTGCCGGGCCTCGGCATGGCGGTCGCCGTGCTCGACGAGGCGGGCCGCCCGGTCCTACCGGGAGTCGCTGGCGAGCTGGCGTGCACGCGTCCCTTCCCCTCGATGCCGGTCGGCTTCTGGAACGACCCGGACGGCAGCCGCTACCGCGCCGCGTACTTCGAGCGCTTCCCCGGCGTCTGGCACCACGGCGACTTCGCCGAGTGGACCCGACACGGGGGGATGATCATCCACGGCCGCAGCGATGCCACGCTCAACCCGGGCGGCGTGCGCATCGGGACCGCCGAGATCTACCGCCAGGTCGAGCAGCTCGAGGAGGTGCAGGAGGCGCTGGTGATCGGCCAGCCGTGGCAGGGCGACGTGCGCATCGTGCTCTTCGTCCGGCTGCGCGAGGGCCTCGTGCTCGACGGCGCGCTGCGCGAGAGGATCCGCCGGCGGATCCGCGACAACACGACGCCACGGCACGTGCCCGCGGTGATCGCGCAGGTGTCCGACGTGCCGCGCACCAAGAGCGGCAAGATCGTGGAGCTGGCGGTGCGGGACGTGGTCGCGGGTCGCCCGGTGAAGAACCGCGAGGCGCTGGCCAATCCCGAGGCGCTCGAGCAGTACCGGGAGCGGCCGGAGCTGCGCTAGCGCCGTTCGACGTGGGCGCGAAGGGGCGTGGGGTCGCTCGTCACGCTTCGGGCGACGAGCCGCCGCGCTCCGCTCGCGCCCCCAGACGATTCTAGTGGGGCGAGAGGGACTTCAGGTCGAGGTCGATCTTGTCGCCGCTGTGCACGCCGAGCTCCGCCAGGCGCCCGCCCGCCACCTCGACGGCGAAGCGCGCCGGGAGCGCACTCCGATAGGGATGCAGGCGCGATTCGTAGTCGGTGGTGGACTCGCCGGACGCGCGCGGTCGCTCGGGCACCATCGGATGGACGTTGATCACCCGGCCCTGGGCGTCGAGGAAGGCGACGTCGATCGGGATCGGGCAGTCGCGCATCACGAAGGCGAGCGGCTCCGCCTCCGGGAAGACGAAGAGCATGCCACCGTGGGGGTCGATGGAGGTGCGCCCCCCGAGGCCGCGGAACTGCGCCATGGGATTGCGCGCGACCTCGAGATCGAAGCGCTCGCCGCCGATCGTGGCCGACACGATCGCGACGCGCGGGCCCTCGGTCTCGTCGGCGCGTGCAGGAGCGGCGGCCAGCAGCCACGCAACGGCCGCCAGCGCTCCGGCCAGCCGATGCGCGCGGCGCATCACGCCACCTCGTTGCGCAGCGGCTCGCCACTTCTCGACCCAGTCGGAGATCAGGATCGCGCCGCTCACCCCGCCTTCTTCGTCTTCTCCCGCTGCTCCGCGGCGTGCTTCTGGATCTCGGCATTGATCGCGTTGCCCATCGCGCCGATGAAGGTGGGCCGGTTCTGCGCGGCCCACGACATGCTCTGCTCGCGGTTCTGGTTCGTGCGCTGGAAGCGCGGCATCACGTAGCGCGCGAAGAGCTCGTAGCTTCGCTTGGTCTCCGCCCAGTCGGCCCAGTTGTGCGCCATGTGCAGGAAGCAGCCGAAGCCCCCCGACTGCTTCTCGAGGCGCTCGAGCTGCGCGATGGCGTCGCTCGGATCGCCGATCACCGCGAGGCCGGAGCCGATCAGGGTGTCGATCGCGTTGTCGACCGAGCCCGGCGGCGCGAGCGGCAGGGCCGCGACCTCGAGGAAGTAGCGCAGCCAGTTCTGCAGCCCGAAGCGCACGTTCTCGCGCGCCTTCTCGCGGGTCTCGGCGATGTGCACCGGCCCGACCAGGCGCCACGCGCTGCGCTCGACCTCCCGGCCGTGCTCGGCGGCCTTGTCGGTGCAGATCTGCCAGTTCATCGCCAGCGCGTTGAAGCCTCCGGTCGTGGTGGCGCCGATCGAGAGCAGGCCGAGGCCGTGCTTGCCGGCCGCGCGCGCGCCCGCGGGCGAGATCTGCGACGCCACGCAGATCTCGATGTGCGGCCGCGTGTAGGGCGCGAGCTGCAGGCGCGCCTCGCGCAGCTCGAACCAGTCGCTCTTGTGCGTGACCACCTCGCCGCGCAGGAGCGGCACGAGGACGCCGATCGCCTCGTCCATCATGTCGCGCTGGCGCTGCACGTCGATCCCCATCATGAAGGCGTCGGAGGGGAGCGCGCCCGGGCCGACGCCGAACATCACCCGCCCGCGCGTCTGGTGATCGAGCTGGTTGATGCGGTCCGCGAGCATCAGCGGGTGGTGGTAGGGGAGCGACGAGACGCCGGTGCCGAGCCGGATGTGGCGGGTGCGCTCGGCGGCGGCGGCGATGAAGACCTCCGGGGAGGCGATGATCTCGTAGCCCGCCGAGTGGTGCTCGCCGATCCAGGCCTCGTCGTAGCCGAGCTGGTCCAGCCACTCGACAAGCTCGAAGTCGCGCCGCAGCGCGAGATCGGGGTTCTCGTCCACGGGGTGGAAGGGCGCGACGAAGATCCCGAAGCGCATGCCGGGCTCGAACACGGGGGTCCTCCTCGGGGGGATGCGCGCGGGCGGCAGGGTAGCCGCGTTGCGGACGGCTTGCGAAGCCGCCCGGGCCGCGGTTGACAGCGACGGGGAATCGGTGGTTTACTGGTCATGTGACCAATAAATCCCGCCCCGGGCGGCGCTCGCAGGCCGAATCGACGCGGACCCGCACGCGCCTGCTCGACCGGGCCGAGCGGCTGTTCGCGCGCAAGGGCTACCGCGGCATGTCGCTGCGCGAGCTGGCCCGCGCCTGCGGGGTTGCCCCCTTCACGATCCAGCACCACTTCGGCTCGAAGTTCGGCCTCTACCAGGCCGTGCTGATGCGCTGGGACGCCGAGGTGATCGAGCGCGTGGTGCGCGCGCTCGGGCCGCGGCGCGACTTCGCCGAGGTGGTCGAGGCGGTCGTCGACGACCTCTTCGACTTCTTCCTCTCCAAGCGCGACTGGGTGGCGCTGACCTCGCGGGCCGCGCTCGGCGAGGGCCTGCCGCGGGTCGAGCTCGAGGATCGGAGCTGGGTCTCCTTCATCGAGCGGACGATGCACGCGCAGAAGGTGGGACCGGCCCACCTCGACCTGCGGCTCCTGCTGATCACGATCGAGGGCATCCTCGCCAACCACGTGCTGTCCGCCGCGCACTACCGCCAGCTCTTCGGCCGCGACGTGACCGATCCGCGGGTTCGGGCGCGCGCCAAGCGACACCTCCGCGACGTCATCCTGGCGCTGGTCGGGACCGGCCCCGAGGCGCCGCAGCCGCCGCTCGAGGCCGCGGCCGCGGAGCCGGAGGTCTCGAAGGCGACATGACGAAGCTCCGCTCGCTGCGCGGCGTTCGCGCCCTGGTGACCGGCGCCTCGAGCGGCATCGGCCGCGCGCTCGCGCTGCGCCTCGCGCGCGAGGGCGCGTCGCTGGCGCTGGTCGCCCGCCGCGCCGAGGAGCTCGAGCGCGTCGCGGCGGAGATCCGCGAGGCCGGAGCCGTCGCCTGCGTGCTGCCCTGCGACGTCGCGGAGCGCGATCAGGTCGCCCGCACGGCGGCCGCCGCGATCGATGCGCTGGGCGGCGTCGACCTCCTCGTGAACAACGCCGGCTACGGGCATCACCGGCGCTTCCTCGAGTGGGACCTGGCCGACATGGAGCGCGTGATGCGCGTCAACTACCTGGGCGCGCTCTACTTCACCAAGGCGCTGCTGCCGCAGATGGTGGAGCATCGACGCGGCTGGCTCGTCTTCGTGGCGTCGGTCGCCGGCAAGCTCGGCGTGCCCGAGGAAGCGGCCTACGCGGCGTCCAAGTTCGCCATGGTCGGCCTGGCCGAGGCGCTCTCGTTCGAGGTCGAGGACGCCGGCGTCCACGTGCTCACGGTCTGCCCGGGCGTGATCCGCACGCCGTTCTTCGACGCCGAGGCGCTCGGGCGCATGCCGGCGGCCGCGAAGCGCGGCATGGTGGAGGCCGAGCCGCTCTGCGACGAGATCGTGCGGGCGCTCGCGCGCGGCGCCCGCGAGCTCACCTACCCGCGCCACATCGCGATCGCCTACGCCTTCCGCGCGCTGCTCCCCGGGTTCCTGCGCGCACAGGTCAAGCGCACGACGCGGGTCTCGGGGCAGCCGCCGATCGCGACCTCGGCGCAGGCGGGCGCACGCCCATGAACGACGTGCTCGTGATCGGCGCCGGCATGGCGGGGGTCACCGCCGCGCGCGCGCTGTCGCGCTCCGGCCTCTCGGTGGTGGTGGTCGAGGCGCGCGACCGCGTCGGCGGCCGCGTGCACTCGGTCCGCGACTTCTGCGACGCGCCGATCGAGGGCGGCGCCGAGTTCATCCACGGCAGCGGCGCCGCGACGTGGCCCGAGGTGCGCGCTGCCGGCCTCGCCGTGCGGCCGTGCCCGCTCGTGAGCAAGACCATGTTCAACGCCGGCGGCGGCACGCACTGGCTCCCGTGGACGCTCCTGCACCCGAGCGCCTGGCACGGCCTCGGCCTCCTGCGCGGGATCCGGCACCTCGACCCGCCCGACCGCTCCGCGCGCGACTACATCGACGAGCGCGGCTACCGCGGCCGATCGCGCGTCTTCGCCGAGATGACGCTCACCGGACACCTTCCGGGCAGCCTCGACGAGATCGGCATGCTCGGCCTTCTCCGCGACGGCGTGCTGCGCCTCGAGACCGGGCTCAACCACCGCGTGGCGGAGGGCTACGACCGCGTGCCCCAGTTCATCGGCCGCGACCTCGACGTGCGGCTCGGCTTCGCCGTGGAAGGCATCCGCTGGGCGCCCGACGGGGTGGTGGCGACGGACGCCGGAGGCCGCACGATCGCCGCGCGCGCGGCGGTCAGCACGCTCCCCGTCGGCGTGCTGCGCGCGGGCGGCGTCCGCTTCGCGCCCGAGCTCCCGGAGGCCAAGCGGCGCGCGCTCGAGCTCGTCGTGATGGGCCCGGTGGTGAAGGTGCTGCTGCGCTTCGCGGATCGCTTCTGGCCGCGCTGGCTCGCCACGCTCGGCTGCGGCCGCGGTCCCGTGACGCTCTACTGGCCGGTGTTCCAAGGCGACGACGGCAAGCCGCCGGTGCTGACGGCGTACGCGACGGGGCCGCGCGCGGCGCTGCTCGCGCGGGTCGGCGAGCAGGAGGCCACCGACATCGCCATCGCCGACCTGGCCCGGCTCTTCCCCAAGGCCGATCCCCGCCGCCTGCTGCTCGACGCCCGGCGCATCGACTGGTCGAGCGATCCGTGGGCGCGCGGCGGCTACACGTTCCTGCGTCCAGGCGGCGCGGACGCGCGCGCGCAGCTCGCGGCGGCAGACACCGCGCCGCTCTTCTGGGCGGGCTCGGCGACCGAGTCGTCGCCGATCGCCGCCTGCGTCGAGGCGGCCTACCTCTCGGGGCTGCGCGCCGCGCGCGAGGTGTCGGCCTGGCTCGGTCGCGACGGCGCGGTCTTCGCCACCGCCGCGGCGTAGGCGCGCCCGAGCGGCGTCAGCGCTCCCTCGCGGTCAAAGAGCGAGGTCTCTGCCAGGTGCACGGTGAGCGCGCCGAGCCCGAGCCGGTGGAAGGTCTCGAGCAGGCCGGCGGGATGCGCGGTGAACCAGGCGAAGCGCTGCACCAGGCGCCCCTCGTCCTCGGGGCAGCCGAGCGCGTCGTCGCGCGCGGTCGCCAGGAAGTCGGTGGCGCCCACCAGGAAGCGGAGCACGTCGTCGGGAGCCGGACGCCCGATCGCCGCGCCGAACTCGGTGATCACCACCCGGCGGTGCTGGAGGCCGCGCTCCTCGAGGAAGCGGCGCAGCGCGACGATCTGCTCGCGGAAGGCGGCGAGGTTGGTGCCGTCGCCGCTCGCGACGTCCGCCGTTGCCGCGACGTAGTCGGAGGGCAGCTCGGTGCCGTAGAGCCGGCGATAGGCGGCGAGCACGGCGTCGAGGTACGCGAGCCCGCCGCGCGCGCCGGCGTACTCGCTCACGACGTCCGGGCTCGGCGACAGCAGGATCGGACCGGTCGCGATGCGAAAGCTCGGGTCGACGGCCAGCAGCGCGGCCCGACAGTCGCGGAAGTCGCGCGCGTAGCGCTCGGGCGGACGGCTGTCGCGCTGCGGGCGATAGCCGATCTCGTCGCCGATCACCCAGAGCGTTCCGGCCGGGTAGCGCTCGCGCTGCGCGGCCACGTCGCGTGCGAGCGCCGCGATCGCCTCTGCCGTCACCGGCTCGCGGTCGGGATGGGCGCACGCCATCGGCACGAACTCGAGCGCGACCCCGGGCGCGGGGCGCTCGGTCCAGTTGAGGTACCAGCCTGCGCCGCTCTCCGCGAGAGGCACCGACTCCGCGTGCAGCGCGGAGACCCCGAAGCGCACCTCGTCCGCCGGCGCGGCGGCGCCCGCGACGAGCAGCGCGAGGCACGCGAGACCGAAGCAGGCGCAGCGCATCCGCGGCCGAGTCTATCTATCATCGACCCGATGAGCGACGCGCCTGCGCTGCGCTTCGACGGACCCGAGGCGGCCGCGCTGCGGCTCGTGCTGACGCACGGGGCCGGCGCTCCCGTCGACGATGCATTCCTCGAGGCGATCACCCGCGATCTGTCGGCGCGCGGCGCGCGCGTCGCCCGCTTCGAATTCCCCTACATGGCCGCGCGACGGCTCGGGCTCGAGGGAACCAAGAGCGGGCTGCCCAAGCGCAGGCCGCCCGATCGCCAGCCCGTCCTGCTCGACACCTGGCGCGCCGCCGTCGCGGCGCTCGGCGGAGGCGCGGGCCTGGTGATCGGGGGCAAGTCGATGGGCGGGCGGATGGCGAGCCTGGTGGCCGACGAGGTCGGCGCGCGCGGCCTGGTCTGCCTCGGCTATCCCTTCCATCCGCCCGGCAAGCCCGATCGGCTCCGCACCGCGCACCTCGAGTCGCTGCGAACGCCGACCCTGATCGTGCAGGGAGAGCGCGATGCCTTCGGCGGCCGCGAGGAGGTCGCGGGCTACGAGCTCTCGCCGGCGATCCGGCTGCACTGGATCGCGGACGGGGACCACTCGTTCGCGCCGCGGAAGGGCTCCGGCCGCACGCGCGCGCACAATCTCGCGGAGGCGGCCGAGGCGGTCGCGACCTTCGCGCTCGGGCTCTGAGCCGCAGGACGCAGCGCCGGCCCGCCGGAAGAAGGAGAGCTCCATGGAGATCACCCTGCGAGCGGCCGAGCCGGGCGATGCCCAGGCGGCGGGCGCGATCTGCTACGAGGCCTTCCGGGCGATCGCCGAGCGCCACGCCTTCCCGCCCGACGTCCCGTCGCGCGAGGTGGGCGTGCTGGTGCTGACGTCGCTGATCGCGCATCCCGGCTTCCACGTCGTGGTCGCCGAGCGCGGCGGTCGCGTGCTGGGGAGCAACGCGGTCGACGAGCGCGGGGCGATCGCCGGCGTCGGACCGATCACGGTCGACCCCGCCGTGCAGGACGCGGGCCTCGGGCGTCGCATGATGGAGCACGTGATCGCCCGGGAGGAGGCGCGCGGCATGGCCGGCATCCGGCTCGTGCAGGCCGCCTACCACAATCGCTCGATGAGCCTCTACACCAAGCTCGGCTTCGACGCGCGCGAGCCGCTCTCGGTGGTGCAGGGGCCGCCGCTCGGAGCGGCACTGCCCGGCCGCGAGGTGGCGCCCGCGAGCGAGGCGGACCTCGCGGAGTGTGTCCAGCTCTGCCGCGGCGTACACGGACACGACCGCGCGGGCGAGCTCCGCGACGCGATCGGCCAGAAGACGGCGCAGGTGGTGCGGCGCGCCGGGCGCATCACCGCGTACGCGACGTCGATCGCGTTCTTCGGGCACGCGGTCGCGGAGACCAACGAGGACCTCGCCGCGCTGATCGCCGCGGCGCCCCAGTTCCCGGGGCCTGGCTTCCTGGTGCCGACGCGCAACGCCGAGCTCCTGCGCTGGTGCCTCGGGCACGGCCTGCGCGTGGTCGAGCCGCTGACGCTGATGTCGATCGGCCTCTACAACGCCCCTCGCGGCGCCTGGCTCCCGTCCATCGCATATTGACCCGATCTTGCCTCTCCGTGAAGCGCTCTTGCACGAGACGCAACCCGGGAGGGGTGCCGTGGCACCTACCACCGGGACCCGATGGCATCCGCCACCTCGCAGAATCCGTTCGTCCAGAGCGGCGATCCGCGGCGCTACCTGCCGCGGCCCGCCTGCGAGACCGCGCTCGCGGAGCTCGAGCGCTCGCTGCGGGCGGGGGCCCTCGCGACGGTGATCGCCGGACCGGCCGGCATGGGCAAGTCGCTGCTGCTCCGCGTGCTCGCGCACCGCCTGCGACGCGACTACCGGGTGGCCCTGGTGCCCGGCCTGCGATTGGCGGCGCACCAGATCTGCGAGTGGGCGCTCGAGCTGCTGCGCGTCCCGCGCAGCGGAGACCCGGAGGGGGCCCTCGCGATGCAGGCCGCGGACTGGAGGCGGCGCGGCTCGGCGCTGGTGATCGCGATCGACGACGCCGACGAGCTGTCGACGGAGACGGCCGGACGGCTCGGAGGCCTCGCGCTCGCCGCCGACGGCGGGCTGCGCTGGGTCGTGGAGGCGACGCAGCCGAGCGACGCCCTGCGCCGAGCCTTCGAGAGCGACGCCGAGCCGATCTGGCTTCGCACGGCGATGAGCTTCGGCGAGACCGCGGAGCTCGTGCGCGGCGCACTGGCCACGGCGTCGGCCGCGCCCGAGGTGCGGAGCTTCTTCGACGGTCCCCTGCTGGTCAAGCTGTATCGCGAGTCGCACGGCGTGCCGGGCCGCGTGAATCAGCTCGCCGCCGAGTGGCTCGCCGCCGCGGTGCGCGACGGAACGCTGCCGCCGCCCGGACGCGCGGGCTGGCGGGCGAGCCCGGCGATGAGGTTGGCTCCCGCGCAGCGCGTGCCCTGAAGCAACGCGATTCTGCGTCGGTCGCGGGAACGCGTTGCGACGTCGCGCCACGACCGTACCCTCCCATCCCGCATGGCATCCGGTCCCAGCACAGCAGCCGCCGCCCTCGAGCTCTCGCGCCCGAAGGCGGATCGCCTCTACGCACTCGACGGCCTGCGCGGCGCGGCCGCCGTCGCGGTCCTGCTGTTCCACGCGACCTCGCACATCGCGATGCCCTCGGCGCTGCTCTCGTTGCTCCCGGTCAGCCCTCTCGGTCCCCTGGTCAACGGCCCCGGCGCGGTGCACGTCTTCTTCGTGCTCTCGGGCTACGTGCTCGCCCTCACGCTGCAGGGCGACGGGCGGCCGGGCTGGCTCGCCCGTTACTACGTGCGGCGCGTCTTCCGGATCCAGCCGCCCTACATGGCGGCGGTGCTGCTGGCCTGGGCCGCGACGCGCGTCGTGATCCCGGCCGGCTTCCACGACCCCAACGCACCCTGGCTGCGCTTGCCGGCGGCGGCGCTACCGGTGGCGCTGGCCTTCCCGAGCCGGGCCTTCGGACTGCTGCCGGTCGGCTGGTCGCTCTTCGTCGAGATGGCGATGTCGGTGGTCTTTCCGTTGCTGTTCCTGCTCGGCCGGCGCGTCCACTCGGGGCTTCCGATCGCCCTGTCGGTCCTCTTCCTCCGCGACCTCCCCTCGAGCTGGGTCTTCCTGCGCTTCATGATCGACTTCGCGATCGGCCTGTCCCTGCGGCTCGAGGGGGCGAGGGTCGCCGCTCTCATGGGGCGCCTTCCCGCCGTCGCGCCAGCGCTGCTCGCGGTCGCCGGCCTCGCCCTCCTGCAGCTGCCCTACGTGGCCGGCCTGATGGACACCGGCTTCGCGGGCCTCGAGCACGGACACACCCCCGCGGCCGTAGCGCAGCTCGCATGCGGCGCGGGATTGCTCCTCGTCGCGGCGATGCACGCGCCGCGGCTGCGGCAGGCGCTCTCGTCACCGCTCGGCCGCTTCTTCGGACGCACCTCGTACAGCTTCTACCTGATCCACTACACGGTGCTGCTGTCGTTCGTAATGCACGCGAGGACCTACTCGCTTCCTTGGCCGACGGGAATCGCCGTGACCCTGCTCACCTTCGCCGTCACCACCGCGCTGAGCGAGCTCGGGTGGCGCTTCGTCGAGGCGCCCGCGATCGGCGCCGGGCGCTGGGTGATCCGCGCCGGCGGGGCGCTCTTCCAGCGCGCGGCCGCTCAATGATCGGGGGAGGCGCCCTGCCGCCCCCGAGCGCTCAGAGCGCCTGGGCCCAGATCGCTCCGCCGGCGGCGAGCAGGCCCGCGCCGGCGACGCGACCGGCGAGCGCGCCGTGGGGAGCCAGCTTCTCGAGCAGCACGAACAGCGCGATGCCGGCGACCCAGAGCAGGTTCATGACGCCGCCGAAGAAGAGCAGGCCCATCAGGAGCCAGCAGCAGCCGAGGCAGTAGACGCCGTGCGCGGCGCCCATGCGGAAGGCCCCGAGCGCCCCCTCGCGCCAGTGCGCCGCGAAGAAGAGCGCCGGCGCGCGGCAGTGCTCGAGACAGGCGTCCTTCCAGGGCGTGAACTGATAGATGCCCGCCGCGGCGAGCAGCGCGCCGCCGAAGGCCGGGCTCGTCGACTCCAGCATCGGCGAGAGCAGCGCGGCCCGCTCGAGACCCCACTGCACCGCCGTGGCGGCCGCGCTGAAGAGCGTCCACACCGCGACGTAGCCCGCGACGAAGACGAAGGTGGGCGCCACCGCCGCGCCCTGGGCGCGCGCCCGGCGGGCGACCGACGCGAACAGGAGCGACATCGGCGCCGCGCTCGGGACCATCATTCCGACCATCATCACCGCCCACATCGCGAAGGTGAGCGCGGCGTCGGCGCGGCTCCACGGGTGGAGCTCGCAGCTCGCGCCCGCCTGCATCGCAGCGTCCATGCTCCAGCCGATGCGCAGAAGCTGCGCCCAGGCGAGCAGCGTCACACCCGCGAGCCCGGCCAGGACGGCGAGGCGTTGGCGCGTCGCGAGCGAGAGGCCGGGCATGGGATCAGCGGATCACTCCGTCCTGGTTCATGTGCAGCACGTTGAAGTGGCCATGGCTCCCGTCGAGGTCGAGCTCGATCGCGCCGTGGGTGCGCGTGCGCCCCGTGCCCACCTCGGCGACCGTGAACTCGAAGCCGTTCGGCAGATGGATCTGCGCGCGGTGCTCGCTGCCGCTATGCGGATCGACGATCGGCGAGCCCTGGGAATCGACGACGTCCGGGACGCGCAGGCGGGCGCGGCGCGCCGCGACGTCGATCTCCAGGTCGATCCTCGTGTACAGCGGGTCGAAGACCCGCGACATGGTGCTGTGGAACACGAAGAAGTGGGTGGCGCCCGGCCGGGTGCTCTCGCCGTGGAGGATCTTGCGCAGCGCGTCCCGCTGCGCGGCGCCGGCGCGCTCGTCGATGATCGCCTGCATGCGGCCGTTGCCCTCGGCGATCTCGCCCGGCCACTGCAGAAGCATCGCCCATGCGAGCCCGTCGAGCCGCGTCTCGTTGAAGTGGCCCTCCTGGATGACGCCGGCGCCAATGGCCTCGCAGTGCCCGTGGGTGCTGCGCGAGTTGAACTGGCAGGGGCAGCCCGGCGCGCAGTTGCAGTTGGAGTACTCGAGCCCGCGGATGGTCCAGCGATCAGTCATGCTCGGCGCCTCCGGCACGGGAATGGGTGCCCAGTATACTGCCGCCCCATGCGAATCTCGATCGGCGACTGCCGCCTCTTCGTCGATGTCGAAGGCGCCAAGCTCGTGCCCGATGGGCCCGCGATGCGCGAGAAGCCGACGCTCCTGCTGCTCCACGGCGGGCCGGGCTTCGACCACTCCTCCTACAAGCCGTCGTTCTCGGTGCTCGCCGACGCCGCGCAGCTCGTCTACTACGACCACCGCGGCAATGGCAGGAGCGACCGCAGCAGCGCGGAGCGCTGGAACCTGGCGCAGTGGGGCGACGACGTGGTGGCGCTGTGCGACGCGCTCGGCATCGAGAAGCCGGTCGTGCTCGGCCAGTCGTTCGGCGGGATGGTCGCGATGGCGTACGCGGTGCGGCATCCCGACCACCCGGGCAAGCTGATCCTCTCGAGCACCACCGCGCGCCATCGGCTCGACCGCGTGCTCGCGGCCTTCGAGCGACTGGGCGGCGCGGAGGCGCGCGAGGCCGCGCGGTGCTACTGGGAGAAGCCGGGCGCGGGGACGCTTCCGGACTACGCCCGCCTGTGTTTCCCGCTGTACAGCAAGACGCCCCGCGACCCCGCCGCCGACGCGCGCACGGCGTGGAACTTCGACGTGATGTTCGCCTTCGGCGGCGGCGAGGACCGCACCTTCGACCTGCTGCCGGAGCTCGGCAAGGTGCGCTGCCCGACGCTGGTGCTCGGCGGAGAGGACGATCCGATCTGCCCGATCGACGACCAGGCCGACATCGCCGCCGCGCTGCCGGCGTCGCGAGTCCGCTTCGAGCGCTTCCCGGGCTGCGGCCACGGCGTCTTCCGCGACGACCCGACGCGGGGCTTCGCGGTGATCCGCGACTTCGTGCGGAGCTAGCTGGGCTGCGGGCCGACTAGCGTCCCGGCGCCACGAAGCGCGCCGCGGCGCCGTCGGCCTTCTCGGCCGCCCGCGACGGCGTCGCGGGCTCGCGCGCGCCGCCGAAGAGCCGCCGCACCCGGCGCTTCACCCACTCGGCGGCATCGTCGAGCGTGAGGTAGAAGACCGGCACCACGATCAGCGTGAGCATCGTCGAGGAGAGCATGCCAGCGGCGCTCGCCACCGCCATCGGCGCGCGCGTCTCGGCGCCCGGCCCGAGGCCGAAGGCGGCCGGCAGCACGCCGAAGATCATGGCGATCGCCGTCATCAGCACCGGCCGCATCCGGATCGGGGCGGCGGTGCGGATCGCCTCGACCTTGTCCAGCCCGCGCGCGCGCAGCTGGTTGGCGTAGTCGACCAGCAGGATCGAGTTCTTCGTGACGAGGCCGAACAGCAGCAGGATGCCGATCATGCTGAACAGGTTGATCGTCATGCCGCTGCGGAAGAAGCTCATCACCCAGAGGCCGCCCAGCGCTCCGGTCATGGCGAGCGGCAGCGCCAGCATCACCGTCAGCGGGTGGATCAGGCTCTCGAACTGCGCCGCGAGCACCATGTAGATCACCAGCACGCCGAGGCCGAGCGCCAGCCCGAACTGGCCCGCGCCCTCCTGCATCGCCTGCGCCTGGCCGGAGAGCGCCATCGTGACGTTCGGGGGCAGCACCTCCCTGGCCACGCGCTGCGCGTCCTCGACGGCCTGGCCGAGCGTTCGGCCCTGGAGGTTCGAGGCGACCGTCACCGAGCGCTGTCGGTTGCTGCGGGTGATGGCGGAGGGCGCCGCTCCGGTCTCGATCCGGATCAGGTTGCGCAGCTCGACCACGTCCCCGGTCTTGGTGCGCACGTAGAGCCGGCCGATCGACTCCGGATCGCGGCGGTCCTTCTCCTCGAGCCGCATGCGGATGTCGTAGCGGCGCCCCGCCTCCTTGAAGACGGCCACCTTCATGCCGCCCACCATCGCCTGGACCGCCTGGGCGACGGTGCGCGCGTCGACGCCGAGCGCGGCCGCCTTCTCGCGGTCGGGCACGATGCGCACCTCGGGGAGCCCCAGCTTCAGGCTCGACGACAGGTCGACGAAGCCGCCCAGCTTCTCGAGGCGGTCGATGAACTGGTTGGCGATGCGGTCGAGCTCCGGGAGCGGCAGGTTGCCGCGGAGCTCGACCTCGAACGAGCCGTTCCCGCCGCCGGCCGACATCATCTCGCTCGGGTTGAAGACGCGGATGGTGCGGCCGGGCATCTGCTGCAGGTCGCGGCGCGCCAGCTCGATCAGCTCCATCACGCTCCGATGGCGCTCGGCGCGCGGCCGGAGCGTCCCGAACAGGAGGCCCAGGTTCGCCTGCTTCACGCGCGAGCCTTCGCCGCCGCCCGCGGTGCCCGCCGCGGAGAAGAGTCCGACCAGCTCGGGCTGATCGAGGAACCAGCGCTCGTCGTGTGCGACGTAGCCGAGCGTCGCATCCACGGCCGTGCCGGGCGGCGCCTCGACCAGCGCGAACAGGATCCCCTCGTCCGCGGGCGGCATGAACTCGGTCTTGAGCCTCGAGCCGAGGAAGACCGCCACCGCCACGGCGCCGACGGCGATGGCGATCGTGGCGCCGCGGTGCACGAGCGTCCAGTCGAGCAGCCGGCGGTAGCCGGACTCGAGCCACGCGAAGCCGGTCTCGAGGCGGTGGTAGATGCTGCCGTGCGCGCGCTCGGTCGGCGGCGGCATGCGCGCCGCGAGCATGGGCGTGAGCGTCAGCGCGACGAACAGCGAGATCATGACCGAGCCGGCGACGGTGAGGCCGAAGTCGCGCAGGAACGACCCGACCAGCCCCTGCACGAACACCACGGGGATGAAGACGGCCGCCACCGAGAGCGTCGCCGCGGTCGCGGCAAAGGCGATCTCGCGGGTGCCCTTGGAGGCGGCGTCGCGCGCCGTCTCGCCCGCCTCGCGATGGCGCTCGATGTTCTCGAGCACGACGATGGCGTCGTCGATCACGACGCCCACCGCGAGCGCCATGCCGAGCAGCGTCATCGTGTTGAGCGTGAAGCCCGCCAGGTAGGTGAGCCCGAAGGTGGCGATCAGCGAGACCGGGATCGCGGTGGCGATGATCATCGTCGGCCGCGTGCGGCGCAGGAACACGAACACGGTGAAGACGGCCAGCAGCGCGCCGAAGGCCAGCGCGAACTCGGTCTCCGCCACCGCCTCGCGCACGCCCTTCGAGAAGTCGATGTAGCCGGCCGGGTCGTGCAGCCGCATGCCGGCGGGCATCACCTTCTCGATCTGGGCCAGGCGCTTGTGCACCTCGTCGACGATCGCGACGGTGTTGCCTCCGCTCTGCTTGCGGATGCCCATGCCGACCGTGGGTGTGCCGTTGTAGCGGGCGATGTTGCCCGGGTCCTCGGCGCCGTCCTCGACGCGCGCGACGTCGCGCAGCGTCACCGCCGCGCCGCCAGGCGGCTGCGCCACCACCAGCGTCTCGAGGTCCGCGACCGAGCGGAACTCGGCGTCGGTCTTGACGGACCAGTCGACCCGTTCGCCCTCGACGGCGCCGCCCGGCATCTCGACGTGCTCGCGCTGGAGGGCCGCGAGCACGTCGGTGGCGGAGAGCCCGCGCGCGTGGAGCTGGTCGCCGTCGAGCCAGATGCGGATGTTGCGGTCGCGCCGGCCGAACATCTCGACTCCGGCCACGCCCGGGATGGTCTCGAGGAACGGGTTGATCTGGCGGCGCACCGCCTCGCTGGTCTCCACCACCGAGCGCTCGGTGTCGACCGGGATCCACAGCACCGGCTGGTCGTTGGGATTGAACGAGCTCACGATCGGCGGATCGAGCGCCGTCGGCAGCTCGATGCGCGCCAGCGCGACCTTGTCGCGCACCTCCTGCGCGGCGACCTCGAGGTCGGTCCCGAGGTTGAACTCGACCGTGATCTGCGTGACACCCTGCTGCGAGGTCGAGCGGATGGAGCGCACGCCGCCGATGGTGTTGAGGTGCTCCTCGAGGACGTCGGTCACGTCCTCCTCCATGCCCTCGGGCGTGGCGCCCTCGAGCGACGCGACCACGGTGAGCACCGGGAACTCGAGGTTCGGATACTGATCGACGCCGAGGCGGGTGAAGCCGATCACGCCGAACACGACGAGCGCGAGCGTCATCATCCACGTCAGGATCGGGCGCTGGATCGAGACGTCGGAGAGCGTCACCGCGGCGTCGATCCGGGCGGCCGGAGCTCGGCGGTCTTCTCGCTCGACTCGGAGACCTTCGCGGGCGCTCCGTCCGCCTCGCGGACCGACACCGCGGCGCCGTCGATGAGCTGGTCTTGACCGCGCACCACCACCCGATCGCCGACGGCGAGGCCGTCCGCGACCTCGACCCGGCCCTCGTGGAAGGCGCCGAGCTTGATCAGGCGGCGCTCGACGTGGCCGCCGCTCCCGAGCCGGAATGCGACGGAGCCGTCGGCGCGTTGCAGCACGGCCTCGGCGGGGATCAACGCCACGTTCTCGCGCACGGCGATGCCGAGGTCGGCGTTGGCGAAGAGGCCCGGACGCAGGCGCCCGTCGGCGTTGCCGAGCTCCGCCTTGACGCGCAGCGTGCGGGTCGTGGGATCGATGGTCGGCGAGATCACCGTCACCCTGGCGCGGAAGCTCTCGTCCGGATACGGCGCCACGCGCACGTCGACGGGCGCGCCGATCTGGATCCGGCTCGAGTCGCGCTCGGGCAGGTGGAACTCGACCTCGATCGGGTCGAGCGCCACCAGGTCGAAGAGCTTGGCGCCGGGCGCGACGAACTCGCCCGCCGAGACGAAGCGCCGCGCGACCAGCCCCGCGAAGGGCGCGCGCACGCTGGCGTCGCGCAGCGAGCGCTCCATCATGCCGGCCTGCGCCTCCGCCGACTCGCGCCTCGAGCGCGCCTGGCGCACGGCCGTCTCGGCGGCGTCGAGCTTGGCGTTCGAGGCGACGCCCTCGTCGTGCAGCTTCTGGGCGCGCTCGAGCTCGCGCTGGCTGGCGCCGAGCATCGCCTCGGACTCGGCGAGCATGGCCTGCGCGTTGCGGAGCTCGAGCTCGCGACGCTCGGGATCGATCTCGAGCACCACCTGGCCCTCGGCCACCGCGGCGCCCTCGTCCTGGACGATGCGCGTCACCTGGCCCTGCACCTGTGATGCCACCTGCGCCTCGGCGCGGGCCAGGAGCTGACCGGTGGCCTCGATGTGGTCCTCGATCCGCTGCGACTCGACGGGCACCACCATCACCGGCGGCGCCGCGATCGCGACCGCGCCCTTGTCGCGTCCGCAGCCGAGCGCCGCGGCGAGCAGCGCCGCGGCGAGCGCCGGAAGCGCGCGGCGCATCAGGCCGGATCTCCCGCGCCGCCGCGGACGAGGCCGCGGATCAGCGCGTCGAGGCCGACCTCGAGCACGTCCTTCGCCCACTCCAGATCGGGCCGCGTGGTGCGGAGCAGGATGAGGCCGTGCAGGAACGCCCAGAACGACTGGCGCGCCGCCTCGACGTCGACGCAGAGCCGCGACTCGGCGGCGAGCTGGTCGATCGGCTGCGACAGCAGCACGCGCGCCTCCTCGGCGGCGGGCGGCGGCGGGAGCTCGGGATCGCGCGGGGCGGCCAGCAGCGCGTAGTGGGTCGGGTTGCGGAGCCCGAAGCGAGCGAAGGCGACCGACAGCGCGCGCAGGTCGCGCACCGGGTCTCCGTCGAGGCCGACGCGCCGCAGGCTCCGGACCAGCGTGCGGCAGCGCTCGTCGAGGAGCTCGTCGAGCAGCCGCTGCTTGTCGCCGAAGTAGTGGTAGATCGTCGGCGGGGTGTAGCCGCAGCGCTCGGCCAGGCGCCGCATCGAGAAGGCCGTGGCGCCGTCCTCGACGAGCAGCGCCTCCGTCGCGTCCAGGATGGCGCGGCGGGCCTCGGCCCGGCTCTGCAGCCGGCGTCGTTCTGCCGGTTGGATGGCCGTCATCGAACGTCGTTCGATCCCTATAACGGTGTTCGGTGACCCGACCTTTAGCATCTCTCCCAGTCCCCCGCAGCCGCCCCGTCCCCTCCGAGGCGCCCTAGACTCGCGGCGACGAGGAGACGCGCGTGGCCGATCGCATCGCGGCGCTGCTGGCCGAGCTCACGCTCGACGAGAAGGCCTCCCTGCTCGCCGGCTGCGACCTGTGGAGCACGCCCGCGCTGCCGCGCCTCGGCATCCCCGCGCTCCGCATGAGCGACGGGCCGAACGGCGCGCGCGGGCGCGAGCTGCGGGGCGGGCCGACCTCGGTCTGCTTCCCGTGCGGGGCGTCGCTGGCCGCGAGCTTCGATCCGGCGCTGGCCGAGCGGATCGGCGCGGCGCTCGCCGAGGAGGCGAAGAGCAAGGGTGCGCACCTGCTCCTCGCGCCGACCGTGAACATCCAGCGCACGCCGATCGGCGGGCGCGACTTCGAGTGCCATTCCGAGGACCCGCACCTGGCCGCGCGCATGGCCGTCGCCCTCGTGCGCGGGCTCCAGGGAGCGGGCGTCGGCGCGTGCGTCAAGCACTTCGCCTGCAACGACACGGAGCGCGAGCGCCACACCGCGAGCTCGGAGGTCGACGAGCGCACGCTGCGCGAGATCTACCTGGTCCCGTTCGAGGCGGCCGTGCGCGAGGCCGGCGCGTGGTCGGTGATGGCCGCCTACAACCGCCTCGGCGGCACGCACTGCACCGAGCACGAGCGCCTGCTCGGCGAGATCCTGCGCGCCGAGTGGGGCTTCGACGGGCTCGTCGTGTCGGATTGGTTCGCCACCCGGAGCACGGCCGCCTCGGCGTGCGCGGGCATGGACCTCGAGATGCCGGGCCCCCCGCGCCACTACGGCCCGAAGCTCGCCGAGGCGGTGCGCGGCGGCCGGGTCCCCGAGGCCGCCGTCGACGAGTCGGTGCGCCGGCTGCTGCACCTGATGCAGCGCACCGGCGCGTTCGACACCGAGCCGGCCGGCGAGCGCGCCGTCGACCGGCCCGAGCACCGTGCGCTGGTGCGGGAGGCCGCCGCCGCAGGCTGCGTGCTGCTGCGCAACGAGGACCGCGTGCTGCCCTTCGACGCGGCCCTGCTCCGATCGCTCGCGGTGATCGGGCCCAACGCCGGCGTCGCCGTGATCCAGGGCGGCGGCAGTGCGCGCGTGAGCCCACACTACGCCGTGACGCCGCTCGAGGGCATCCGCGCCCGCTGCGGCGCGTCGATCGACGTGGTCTTCGAGCGCGGCTGCAGCAACCACCGCGGCGTGCCACCGCTCGCCCCGCCGGGCGGCCTCGAGGTCGAGCTGTTCGACGGCGCGGAGCCGGCGGGGCCGCCCGCGCTCGTGCAGCACGCGCGCGCGGGCGACCTGCTCTGGCTGTCCCCGCCGCCGCCCCTCGCGGTCGACCGGCCCTTCTCCGCGCGGGTACGCGCGCACTTCACGGCCTCCGTCGCGGGGCCGCACCGGCTCTCGCTCGCGAGCGCCGGCCGCAGCCGCCTGCGCGTCGACGGCCGCGAGGCGATCGACAACTGGACGAAGCAGGAGCGAGGCAGCGCCTTCTTCGGCTTCGGCAGCCGCGAAGTGACGGCCGACGTCGAGCTCCGCGCGGGCCAGTCGGTCGCGCTCGAGGTCGATTTCCTGCGCGAGCGCCCCGGGCTCGCCGGGCTTCGGATCGGCTGCCTCGCGCCCGAGCCGCCCGACGCGATGGAGCGCGCCGTGGCCGCCGCCCGCGACGCCGACGCGGCCGTCGTCGTGGTCGGCCTGAACGAGGACTGGGAGTCCGAGGGCCACGACCGCGAGGGCCTCGGTCTTCCCGGACGCCAGGACGAGCTGGTGTCGCGCGTCGCGGCGGCGAATCCGCGCACGGTGGTGGTCGTCAACGCGGGCTCTCCCGTGGCGATGGACTGGGCGGAGCAGGTGCCCGCGATCCTGCAGCTCTGGTACCCGGGGCAGGAGTGCGGAAACGCGCTGGCCGACGTCCTGTTCGGCGACGCCGATCCCGGCGGCCGCCTTCCGCTCACCATTCCGCGCCGGCTCGAGGACACGCCCGCGTTCCACCACTATCCGCCGCGCGACGGCGTGATGACCTACGGCGAAGGTCTCTTCGTCGGCCATCGCGGCTACGATCGCGACCACATCGAGCCGCGCTTCCCCTTCGGCCACGGCCTCTCGTACGGGCGCTTCGAGCTCGGCGCACTGCGGCTCGATCGCGAGCGGGTCCGCGCCGGAGAGTCGGTCGGGCTCTCTGTCGAGCTCCGCAACGCCGGCTCGCGCGGCGGGAGCGAGGTCGTGCAGGTCTACGTCCGCGAGCTCGAGCCGAAGCGGCCCCGTCCCGAGCGCGAGCTGCGCGCGTTCGCGAAGGTGCAGCTCGATGCGGGCGGGCGGCGGACCCTGCACATCGCACTCGATCCACGCGCGTTCGCGCACTGGGACGTCGCGCGCCGCGCCTGGCGCGCCGAGCCCGGCGACTACGAGGTCGCGGTCGGCCGCTCGTCGCGCGACCTGCCCCTGTCCGCGCGCTTCCGCCTGGAAGCCTGAGCGATGGCGGCGACCGACGCGCCGCCCTCGGCGTGGGCTCCCCTGCGGAGGCCGCTCTTCCGCACGATCTGGATCGCGAGCATCGCCTCGAACGTCGGCACCTGGATGCAGAACGTCGGCGCGGCGTGGCTCATGACCTCGCTCGCGCCGACGCCGCTCTTCGTGTCGCTGGTGCAGGCGGCGTCGAATCTCCCGTTCTTCCTGCTCGCGCTGCCGGCGGGTGCGCTCGCCGACGTGGTCGACCGGCGGCGGCTGATGCTGGCCGCGCAGGCCTGGCTCTTCGCGTCGGCGGCGCTGCTCGGTGCGCTGACGCTCGGCGGTGTGGCGGGTCCCGGCACGCTGCTCGCCTGCACGTTCGCGATCGGCGTCGGCAGCGCCTTCACCGCGCCCGCCTTCGCGGCGATCGTGCCCGAGCTGGTCGCGCGCGAGGAGATCGAGTCGGCCGTCTCGCTGAACGGCATCTCGATGAACCTGGCGCGCGCGGCGGGCCCTGCGCTCGGAGGGCTCGTCGTCGGCTGGGCCGGCGCCGGGGCGACCTTCGTCCTGAACGCGCTCTCGTTCCTGGCGGTGATCGCGGCGGTGGCCGCCTGGCAGCGCGCGCCGCGCGAGGGACGGCTTCCGCCCGAGGACCTGCTCGGCGCGATGCGCACGGGCATCCGCTACGTGCGGCACAACCCCGAGCTGCAGACGATCATGGTGCGCACGGGCAGCTTCGTGCTGCCGGCGAGCGCGGTGTGGGCGCTCCTGCCGCTCTACGCTCGGCAGGAGCTGGGGCTCGGCCCGAGCGGCTACGGCCTTCTGCTCGGCTCCTTCGGCGTCGGCGCCGTGATCGCGGGCGTGCTCCTCCCGAGCGCGCGGCGCAGGCTCGGGATCGAACGCCTCGCCACCGCCTCTGCGCTCGTGTTCGCCGTCGCCAACGCCGCGCTCGGCCCCGCCCGCCAGCTCTCGTTCGGCCCCGCGATGGCCGCCGCGTGCATCGCGCTCCTGTTCGCGGGCGGCATGTGGCTCGGCCTGCTCTCGACGCTCAACGCCGCGGCGCAGATCGCGATCCCGGCGTGGGTGCGCGCGCGCGCGATGGCCGTGTACATGCTCGTGCTGTTCGGCGCGCTGGCGCTCGGGAGCTCGCTGTTCGGCGCGCTCGCGGGTGCCGTCGGCGTGCCCCGAAGCTTCGAGGTCGCGGGCGCAGCGATCGCGCTGGCGCGGCTCGCGACCTGGCGCCGGCGCCTGGTGGACGGCCCGCGTCCGGACTTCACCCCGGCGCCGCGCTGGCCCGCACCGGAGATCGTGGCGGCGGTCGACGTCGGGCGCGGCCCGGTGCTGGTCACCGTCGAGTACCAGATCGACCCGAGCGACGCCGAGCCCTTCGCGCGCGCGATGCGGGAGGTCTCCGAGATCCGGCTGCGCGACGGCGCGTTGCGGTGGGGGCTCTGGACGGACGCAGCGCAGCCGGAGCGCTACCTCGAGTCGTTCGTGGTCGAGTCGTGGGCCGAGCACCTGCGCCAGCACGGGCGGGCGACGGCCGCCGACCGCGCGGTCCAGGCGCGCGCGACCGCCTATCACCGCGGCGCGGCCCCGCCGCGCGCGACCCACTTCATCCACGAGCAGATGCCCGAGTGAGCCGGATCGGTAAGCTATCCGCATGACCGACCCGCTCCGCATCGGCATCCTCGGCGCCGCGCGCATCGCGCCGATGGCGCTCATCCGCCCCGCGCGCCAGGTTCCGGAGGCAGTGGTCGCCGCGGTGGCCGCCCGCGATCCCGCCCGGGCGCGCGCGTTCGCCGCCAAGCACGGGATCCCGCGCGTCGCCGAGCGCTACGAGGCGCTGATCGCCGACCCCGAGCTCGACGCGATCTACAACCCGCTGCCGAACTCCCACCACTGCGAGTGGACGATCCGCGCGCTCGCGGCCGGCAAGCACGTGCTCTGCGAGAAGCCGATCGCGGCGAACGCCGCCGAGGCGGAGCGCATGGCCGAGGCAGCGCGCGCGAGCGGGCGCGTGCTCGTCGAGGCCTTCCACTGGCGATACCACCCGCTCGCCGCGCGCATGCGCGAGATCCTGGCGAGCGGCGAGATCGGACGCGTGCAGCACCTCGAGGCGTGGCTGTGCTTCCCGATGCTCTCGCCGAGCGACATCCGCTGGCGCCTCGACCTGGCCGGCGGCGCGCTGATGGACGCGGGCTGCTACCCGGTCTCGATGGTGCGGCACCTGGCGAAGGCAACCGATGAAAAGAGCGAGCCCGAGGTGGTGTCGGCGCGCTCGTGGCTGCGCTCGCCGCAGGTGGACCGGCGCACCGAGGCGGAGCTGCGCTTCGCCGACGGCCGCAGCGGAAAGATCGGCTGCTCGATGCTCTCGCACACCCTGCTCTGGACCTCGATCCTGGCGCGCGGCGACGCCGGCGAGATGCGGGTCGCAAACCCGATCGCGCCGCACTTCTGGAACCGCCTGCGGGTCCGGAACGCGCGCGGCACGCGCTCGGAGCGGGTCCGGGGCGACGCGACCTACACCCACCAGCTTCGCGCCTTCGTCGACGCCGTGCGCCGCGGAACGCCGGTGCCCACCGACCCGCGCGACGCGATCGCCAACATGCGCGTGATCGACGCGATCTACCGCGCCGCCGGCCTCCAACCGCGAGGACTCGCCCCCTCCTAGGCAACCTGACCGTCTGGATCATCCCGGCAAGCGATCGCGAAGCGATCGCGCGCAGCGAGGCGAAGCCGAGCGAAGTCGATCGGGACGTGCTGCAGCTCAGCAACCCAATCGGCCGCAGGCCGATTCGCGCGCAGCGAGGCGAAGCCGAGCGAAGTCAACAGACGTGCTGCAGCTCAGCTAGACCGAGAGCGTCCGGAAGCGCTCCTCCGCGTAGACCAGCAGCGCGACCGACGCGGCCTCGGAGAGGTGCTCGAACTGGATCCCCATGCCGAAGGGCAGACTGCGGCGCATGACGTTGCCCGGAACGCTCGTCATCACCACCCGCCCCTCGGCGGTCACCGCGCGCAGATCCGGGACCGCGAGGCTCACCTCCACGCGCGACCGCACCATCCACGGTTGGTCGAGCGCCACGTAGGCCCCGGACGCCGAGATCGAGTAGACGCGCCCCTGCTTCTCGCGGCCGCCCGAGCGCACCACCGCCGCCCAGTCGGCCGGCGCGCGCAGCGTGCGACGGCGGCCGCGCACCGGCTTCGCCCCGGCCAGCGCGCGGTTCAGCTGGAAGCGCAGCGTATGCAGGTCGATCGGGTCGAAGATCGCGAGCTGGACGCCCGCCTCGCGCATGCGGCGGCGCTCGGCCGGCCCGGGATCGCGCCCGGCGCCGAGGAAGGCGAGGTGCGTCTCCGGCACGAGCCGGCGCATGAAGTCGAGCGCGCCGCGCAGGTTCATCGCCGGAAGGTCCGAGGGAACGATCACGGCGCCGATGCGCGAGCCACCGACCCGCAGCAGGGCCTGCGCCCACTCCGGCGTCTTGGCGGAGACGACCCGATGGCCGATCCGCACCAGCCGAGCGCCCAGCACCTGCATCTCGGGCGAGTTCGCGCCGAGCAGCAGCACGTCCTTGTTCATGGGGGCCCCTCCCCATCTCCCCATCGACGCCGCGGCCGGCCGGCTGGGTGATCGCGATCACCGCCGTCCGGCCTCCCGGGTATCCTCTGCGGCCACGAGGAGGCGGACGTGAAGGTCCTGCGCACCCCCGACGAGCGCTTCGAGAAGCTGCCCGGGCATCCCTTCGAGCCGCACTACGCGGAGATTGCCGACGGCGACGGGACGCGCCTGCGCGTCCACTACGTCGACGAGGGCCCGCGCGGGGCTGCGCCCGTGCTGCTGCTGCACGGCGAGCCTTCCTGGTCGTACCTCTACCGCAAGATGATCCCGGTGCTGACCGCGGCTCGACACCGCGCGGTGGCTCCTGACCTGGTCGGCTTCGGCCGCTCCGACAAGCCGGCTGCGCGCTCCGACTACAGCTACCAGCGCCACGTCGACTGGCTGCGCGCCACCGTCCGCGCGCTCGACCTGCGCGACATCACGCTGGTGTGTCAGGACTGGGGCGGCCTGCTCGGCCTGCGCCTGGTCGCCGAGGAGCCCGATCGCTTCGCGCGCGTGGTGGCGGCCAACACCTTCCTCCCGACCGGTGATCCTCCGCCGGGGGAGGCGTTCTTCCGCTGGCGGGAGTTCTCGCAGCGGGTGCCCGACTTCTCGGCCGGCTTCATCGTGCAGAGCGCGACCGCTACGCAGCTCCCGCCCGAGGTCGTCGCCGCCTACGACGCGCCCTTTCCCGACGAGTCGTACAAGGCGGGCGCGCGCGCATTCCCGCTGCTGGTGCCGGCCTCGCCCGAGGATCCCGCGGCACCCGCCAACCGGCGCGCGTGGCAGGCGCTCGAGCGCTTCGAGAAGCCGTTCCTCACCGCCTTCAGCGACGGCGACCCGATCACGCGCGGCGGCGATGCCATCTTCCAAGCGCGCGTGCCCGGCGCAAAGGGGCGGTCCCACGTCACGATCGCAGGCGCCGGCCACTTCCTGCAGGAGGACCGCGGCGCCGAGCTCGCGCGCGCGGTGGTCGACTTCCTCGCCGCCAGCGGAGGGCGTCCGTGAGCGGATCGCGCAGCGCCGAGCGATGGCTCGCGCTCGGCGCGCTGGTGGGCCTCGCAGCGGCCGCCGCGGGGCTCGCGATGCGGACGCCGCGCGCGGCGGGGCTGCCCGCCGGTGCCGTCGCGACCGTGAACGGCACGCCGGTGCGGTCGGTCGAGTACGAGCGCGCCGTCGGCGCGCTCGCCTCCGACCGCCGCACCCCGCTCGACGACGAGGATCGCCGCTTCGTGCTCGATCGGCTGGTCGACGAGGAGCTCCTGGTCCAGCGCGCGCTCGAGCTGGGGCTGGTGCGCAGCGATCGGCGGGTGCGCTCCGACCTGGTCGGCGCGCTGATCGACTCGGTCGTCGCCGACGCCTCGCAGCACGAGCCGGACGCCGCGGAGCTGCGCGCCTTCTACGACGCCAACCGCGACTGGTTCGCACAGCCGGGCCGGCTGCGGCTGCGGCAGATCGCCGTCGCAGGCCCTCCGAACCGGGACGACGCGCTGGCCCTCGCGCGCGCAAGCGAGGTCGCCGAGCGGCTGCGCCGCGGGGAGGCGTGGGACGCCGTCGAGAGCGCGCTCGCCGATCCGCCCGTGGCCCCCGTGCCCGACGACCTGCTGCCGCCGACCAAGCTCGGGCAGTACCTCGGCACGAGCGCGGTCGAGGCCGCGGCGGCGCTCGCGCCCGGTGCGATCTCCGACCCGCTGCGCGTGGCGGGCGGCTGGTCCGTGCTCCAGCTCACCCAGCGCGAGCCGCCGAGCACCCCACCGCTCGAGGAGATCGAGGACCAGGTGCGCGCCGAGCTGCGCCGGCGTGCCGGCGACACGGCCCTGCGACGCTACGTCGAGGAGCTTCGCCAGCACGCCGAGATCCGCGTGGCGGGCGCGCTGCCTTGAGCCGGAGACGGACGGCGCTCGCCCTCGCGGTCGCGCTGGGCCTCGTCCCGGGCGCCGCGCTCGCGCACGGGCGCAGCCTCTCCTACTCGAGCTGGACGCTCGCGCCCGATGGCGCCGTCGTGCGGCTGCGGGTCCCGCTCCTCGAGATGACGCGGATCGGCATCGATCCGCTGGCGGATCCGACGGCGCCGGTGCAGATCGGCCGGGTCCTCACGAGCCACGTGCGGCTCTCGAGCGGCGGGGAGCCGTGCGCGCCCGTCGGTGACCCGCGCCCGACCGCTGCGCCCGAAGGCTGGGCGGTCTTCGAGTGGCGCACCCACTGCAAGGACCCGGGCCCGCTCGCGATCACCAGCACGCTGCTGCTCGACGTCGCGCCCGACCATTTGCACTTCGCCCGCGCCGAGCTCCCGGGTGGCGAGGTGAGCGAGCGCGTGCTCTCCGAGGCCGAGCCCACCTGGCAGATCGGCGTGATCGGCGCCGCGGGAGCCGCGAAGCCCGCCGGCACTCCCAAGCTCGAGGGCACGTCGCTGGCAAGCTACGTGGTGCTCGGAGTCCAGCACATCCTCTACGGCTCCGACCACCTCGCCTTCGTGCTCGCCCTGGTGCTCCTGGCGGCGAGCCTGCGCGAGGTAGCCGTGCTGATCACGGGCTTCACGCTGGCGCACGCCGTGACGCTCGGGCTCGCGGTGCTGGGCGCCGTGCGCCCCGCGCCCACGGCGATCGACGCGCTGATCGGCTTCTCGATCGCGCTGGTCGCCGCCGAGGACGGCTGGCTGCTCGGCGGGCGCGGTCGCGCGGTGCCCTGGACCGTGGCGATCGGGCTGCTCGCGTTGGCGCTCCTCGCCGCGCTCGGACACGGAAGCGTGCCGGCGCTCGCGCTGCTCGGGCTCGCCCTCTTCTCCTTCTGCCACTTCGGCCTGCTCGATCGCGCCGAGCGGCCGGCGCGCCTCCGCGCCGCGGTGGCCTTCGCCTTCGGACTGATCCACGGCTTCGGCTTCGCCGGCGTGCTGGCGGAGATGGAGCTGCCGCGCGCGCGCCTCGCCACCGCGCTGTTCGGCTTCAACGCGGGCGTCGAGCTCGGTCAGCTCGCGGTGGTCGCTGCGCTGTGGCCGGTGCTGGCGCTCCTCGCGCGGGTCCAGGATGGCCGCTGGCACCGGAGGACCGCGGAGATCGGCGCCGCCGGCATCTGCGGGCTCGGGGTGTACTGGTTCCTGACGCGCGCGCTCGGCTGAGCCCCGCGTCGGTTTCCCCGCGCCGTCGCGCCCTTCGCGGCTCAAGTTCGGATCGGCGAAGGCCGAATACCGGCGTCAGGGAGCTCTGGGGGGGTGAGCGTCACGACGCCCAGGCCCTTCCCGGCGCTCGCCGCGCGCGGAGATCCGAGGATGGCCGGCTCCCAGGCATTCGAGTGGCTGTGCGAGGCGCTGACGACGGGCTCGTCGCTCGACCGGCTCGAGGCGCGCGGGACCGTCCGCATCGCGATCAAGGAAGCCGGGCTCGAGGCGCGCAGCGTTTCGCCGAGCGAGCTCGCCGTGGTGGTGCAGCGGATCCTTCCGCGCGAGCTCCGGCAGCGCGGCGTGAACGACGAGGGCACGCTCTGCGACCGCTTCGTCGCAGGACTCCGGAATCTCGAGCAGTCGGGCGCTCGGCCGGCCGCGGACACGCCGGACGCGATCTTCCGCCGCCTGGGCGGCGAAGCCTAGGACGCTAGCGCCCCTCGAAACGCGGCGGCCGTCCTTCGAGGAACGCGCGCACCCCCTCCTGGAAATCCCGCGTCCGGAACAGCGGCAAGAGCTGCAGGTACACCTGATGGACGTTGGACTCGAAGCCGTCCTCGAGGCCGAGCCGCATCATCCGCTTGGTCGCCTGCACCGCGAGCGGCGCGTTGGCCGCGATCTCGTCGGCAAGCGCACGCACCTCCTTCTCGAACAGCTCGTGCGGTACGACCCGGTTCACCAGCCCGAGCTCGAGACACTGCTCTGCCGAGAGCGTGCGGCCCGTGAAGGCGATCTCGCACGCCTTGGCCCAGCCCACCAGGCGCGGCAGCAGCCACGTGCCGCCGCTCTCCGGCAGCACGCCGCGGCGGGTGAAGGCGGCCGCGAGCTTTGCGCGATCCGACGCGATGCGGATGTCGCAGCCGAGCGCGAGGTCCATCCCGTAGCCCGCCGCTGCGCCGTTGAGGGCGCAGAGCGTCGGCTTGTCGAGCTGGTGGAGCACGATCGGCGGTGCGCTGCGCAGGTCGAAGCGCGGCGGCAGCGCCGCCCCGTCGCCGCCGATGCCCTGACCGGTTGCCGCGTCCTTGAGGTCGAGCCCCGAGCAGAATCCCCGGCCGGAGCCGGTCAGCACCACGACGCGGACGGCGGGGTCCCGGTCGGCCTCGACCAGCGCCTTCGACAGCGCGTCGAGCATCGGGCCCGAGATGGCGTTCAGCCGGTCGGGGCGGTTCAGCGTGATGGTGGCGACGGCGCCGTCGATCTCGTAGAGCAGCTCGCTCATCGGCTCCTCCCGGGCGGGATCGTACAGCGGCCGGCCCCACGGATCCTCGAGATTACGGGTGTGGACGAATATTGGCAGATCTTGTAATATCGGCCCGTGCCTCGACGACGCCCCCAGCCGCCTGCCCTCCCGAGCGCCCGGCCGCTCACGGCCCGCAGCTTCGTGGTCGACCTGCTCTCGACCCTGCGCCGCGGCTCCATGCCGGTGCAGGCGCTGGTCGAGTCGGCGGCGCTCTTCGGCATCGCCAGCGGCAGCGTGCGGGTGGCGCTCACGCGCGCGCTGGCCGACGGGCTCGTCGAGCGCGACGAGCGCGGGCGCTACCGGCTCGGCGAGGCGTCGCGCGCCGTGCAGGAGCGGGTGGCGGCGTGGCGCCGGCTCGAGGCGCGCGTCCGGCCCTGGAGCGGCGCGTGGATCGCGGTGGTGGCGACGCGGCGCCCCGGCTCGGGGGCCGCGCGGCGACGGAGCGAGCGCGCGCTACGGCTGCTCGGCTTCCGCGAGCTCGAGCGCGGCCTCGCCGTGCGGCCCGACAACCTGGCGGGCGGCGCCGCGCGCGTCCGCGAGGAGCTCGTGGCGCTCGGCCTCGCTCCGGGGGCGCTCGTGTGCGAGCTGCGCGAGCTCGATGCGATCTCCGAGGCGCGTGCGCGCTCTCTCTGGGATGCGAAGGTGCGCGAAGCGTCCTATCGCCGCCTGCGGCGCGCGCTCGCCGCGAGCGCGCGCCGGCTTCCCGAGCTTCCGGAGGCGCAGGCGATGGTCGAGTCGTTCCGGCTCGGCGGCGAGGCGCTGCGGCTGCTGGCACACGATCCCCTGCTGCCCGAGCCGATCGTCGCGCCGACCGAGCGCGAGGCGCTCGCGCGCGCGATGCAGCGCTACGACGCGCTCGGCCGTGCGAGCTGGTCCGCCTTCCTGGCGCGCCACGGCGTCCTGCAGCGGAGTGCGCCGGCCGACACCAGGGACATCGCCCGAGGAGGAGTCGCATGAGCGCCGCGAGCCCGACCTTCGACCAGGCTCCCGATCTCGACGCGGATGCGCGGACGAACGCGGTCTGGCACGCGCGCTTCTCGCGCGATGAGATCCAGACACTGCTCCGCATCAGCGACCTGCGCGGCGCGGCCTCCGTCGCGCTCGACTGGGTGCTCATCGCCGCGGCCTTCGCGCTGGTGGCCCGCTGGCCGAACCCGCTCACCGTACTGGTCTCACTCTTCGCGATCGGCGGCCGCCAGCTCGGTCTCGCGGTGCTGATGCACGAGGCGGCGCACCGCACGCTGCTCTCCGACCGCCGCTGGAACGATCGGGTCGGGAGCTGGCTCTGCGCGTATCCGGTCTGGTCGGACGTGCACGCGTACCGCGCCTACCACCTGCAGCACCACGCGAAGACCTGGACCGCCGAGGATCCGGACATCGGGCTGGTGATGCCCTTCCCGATCACGCGGTCGAGCCTGCGCCGCAAGGTGTGGCGCGACCTCTCGGGCCAGACCGGGCGCAAGTTCGCGCGCGGCGCGTGGCGCCGCTCGCTGGCGCGCTGGCGCGCCGGCGATCCCGCCGGCCGCCGCGCCTTCGTCGGCTTCGCCGTCACCAACGCCCTGCTCCTCGGCGTCCTCGCCGCGCTCGGCCACCCCGCGCTCTACCTGCTCTGGATCGCCGCGTGGCTCACGACGCACACGCTGGTGACGCGGATCCGCTCGATCGCGGAGCACGCCATGGTGCCCGATCCGCGCGATCCGCTGCGCAACACGCGCACCACGCTAGCGCGCTGGTGGGAGCGGCTCCTGCTCGCGCCGAACCGCGTCAACTTCCACCTCGAGCACCACCTGCTGATGACGGTCCCGCACTACCGGCTCCCGCGCATGCACCGGCTGCTCGCGGAGCGCGGCCTGCTCGACGACGCGCTGGTGACGCGCGGCTACCGCGCGGTGCTCGCGCGCGCGGCGTCGAAGCCGGAGCGCGCGCCGGCCGCCGAGCGCGATCCGATCCCGCAGCCGGGGGACGAGAGCGCGGCGCCGCCGCGTGTTCCGCCGTTCTAGGGCGGCCGGGTATCCTCCCGCCTCCACCAGGAGGCGATCCGATGGCCACTCCCGACCCCTTCCGCGACCGCGTCGCCGTGATCACCGGCGGCGCCGGCGGCATCGGATTCGCGATGGCGCAGGCCTTCGCCGCCCGCGGCGCGCGCATCGCGCTGGCCGACCTCGACGAGGCGGGCATGGCGGAGCGCGCGAAGGCGCTCGCGGCCCGCGGCGCAGAGGTGATCTGCGTGCCGACCGACGTCACCCGGCGCGAGAGCGTGGACGCGCTCGCCGACGCGGTCTGGAAGCGCTTCGGCGCCGCGCACCTCGTCTGCAACAACGCGGGGATCGCGATCGCCGGCCCGCTGCTCCAGGCGACAGAGAACGACTGGCGCCTCACCATGGACATCGACTTCTGGGGCGTCGTGCACGGCGTGAACGCCTTCGCGCCCCGGCTCATCGAGCAGCGGCAGGGCGGGCACGTGCTCAACACCGCGTCGATGGCCGGGCTCGTCGGAATGTCGTGGCTCGGCGTCTACTGCGCCGCCAAGTTCGCCGTCGTCGGGCTCTCGGAGGCGCTTCGCCGCGAGCTCGAGCCGCACGGCATCGGCGTCTCCGTGCTGTGTCCGATGATCGTCGCGACGAGCATCAACGAGAACTCGGCCCGCACGCGCGGCGTCCCGCTGCCGCCGGGGAGCCAGCCGCCGCCGGGAGCGCTCCGGGGCGGCGTGATCGAGGCCGACGAGGTGGCACGGCGGGTGGTGCGGGGCATCGAGCGCAACGACCTCTACGTGCTGACGCACCCCGAGCAGCGCGACTTCCTGCGCCGCCGCGCGGCGCGCCTCGACGCGCTGTTCGAGCCGGACCGCTGGGCGATCTAGCCTTCCTCAGGACTGCGAAGGGCTTCCGCTCGCATCGTGCCGCCGGATCAGCACGAGGTTGCGGACGTAGACGACGCAGTTCGGCAGGAAGGCCAGCGTGAAGACGGGGTCCTTTCGGTGCACGGCGTAGGCGAGCAGCATGACCGAGCCGAGGATGCTGAGGTGCCAGAACACGATCGGGACGTAGCTCCGGCCCGCGCGCTCCGAGGCGATCCACTGGATCAGGAAGCGGGCGAAGAACACGGCGTTGCCGAGGAAGCCGAAGACGAGCCAGGGCGGCGAGTCGTGCCAGTCCATGGCGCGCGACCGTAGCCGCCGGGGCCACGGCCCGCCCTGCCGTACCGATGCGTCGCGGCGAACCCTGCGGGGGCCAGCCCTCACTCCGTTCCCCTGAGGCGCGCCCGCTCTGGTATCGTGGCGCGTTCCCGAGGGCCTTGCGGGAGCGGCGGAGGTGCGAATGCGGCGCAGGATCGGCTCGGCACGGCTCGGTGTGTCCCTCGGCTTCGGCTCGACCCTCGGACTCGCGTTGCTCGGAGCTCCGTCGCCCATCGCCGCGGACGTGGTCTTCCCGACCTGTGCCGCGGCCGGCTGCAGCGATCCACTCGACTACGCCTCCTATCTCTTCATCCCGCCGGGCGGCGCGCTGCCGAACGACTACGACCCGAGCTCGGGCGACGCCTGGAAGTACGCGCCCGACACCGGGATGGACATCACCGGCGTGTGGCAACGCACCACCGGGCGGCCCGACGTCGTGATCGCGGTGCTCGACAGCGGGATCCGCTGGAGCCAGGCCGACCTCGGCCGCAAGGTCGCGCTGAACCTCGGCGAGCTACCGCTGCCGTCGGGCTGCGCCTCGTACGACTGCAACGGCGACGGCGTCGTCTCGGTCGACGACTTCCAGGAGGCCTGCAACGCCGACCTGAATCACAACGGCTTCTGCGACGGCGAAGACCTGATCCTGTTCTACTCCAACGGCAAGGACGACGACGGCAACGGCTACGTCGACGACATCGCCGGCTGGGACTTCTTCGAGAACGACAACGATCCGTTCGACGACGTGAACTACGGCCACGGCACCGGAGAGGCCAGCGACGAGGTCGCCGAGGCGAACAACGGCAGCGGCTTCCCGGGCTTCGCGCCGAGCTCGCAGTTCCTCCCGCTCCGCGTCGGGGACAGCTTCGTCGCCACCGACGGGCCCTTCCTGCAGGCGGTGGTGTACGCGGTCGACCGCGGCGTCTCGGTGATCTCCGAGGCGCTCGGCGCCGTGAACTCCTCGGCGAACGGGCAGGCGGCGATCGACTACGCCTACGCGCGCGGAATCCCGATCATCGCGAGCGCCGCCGACGAGGAGAGCGGCCACCACAACTACCCCGCCAACTACGGCCACACGATCTGGGTGAACTCGGTGCGGAACGGCGATGGCACCTTCACCGACGCCGACGCCAACGGCTACGACCTGCTGAACGGCTGCACCAACTACGGCGGCAAGGCCTGGGTCGCGATTCCGTCGGCGTCCTGCTCGTCGGAGGCGACCTCGCGCACCGGAGGGCTCACCGCGCTGCTCGTGTCGTACGGCAAGAACCTGATCGACCGCGGCCTGTTCACGCCCTATCCGGGCCTCTCGACGCCGTTCTCGGCGGAGGAGGTGCGCCAGCTCCTGCGGCTCTCGGCGCGCGACGTCGACCACTCGAACGACCCGGAGCTCGTGACCACCAGCGAGGGCGACCTGCTCTCCGCGCTCGTGTCGGCGCCCGCGCTCGGCCTCACCTTCGGATCGAGCCAGTACCCGACGCAGCCCGGCTGGGACGAGTTCACCGGCTACGGGCGCCCGGAGGGCGTGTCGCTGCTCGACCTGGTGACCCCGACCACGATGCCGCCCGAGGCGGATCTGTCGGGGAGCCTGGCCTGGTTCGACCTCGTCGACCCGGTCCGCACGCCGTCGGTGGACGTGGTCGGGAGCGCGCGTGCAGCGCGGGTCGGAAACCAGTTCCAGTGGGTGCTCCAGGTCGGCTGCGGCGTCCAGCCGGAGACCTACACGCAGATCGGATCGGGCCAGGGCAACGGCGCGCCGGTCGAGGGGAGCGTGCTGGCGAGCTGGGACGCGGGGTCCACCGCCGCGACGTGCGGCTTCGATCCCTCCGTCCCGGTGACGAACGTCGACGATCACACCGTGACGCTCCGGCTGCAGGTCACCGACCTGCTCGGCAACGTGGGCGAGGACCGCCGCACGATCGCGATCGACCACGACCCGTCGCTCCACTTCGCGCCGCGTCAGCTCACCGGCTCGGGAGAGTCCAGCCCGGTGCTGGTCGACGTGAACCGCGACGGCGTGCTCGACATCGTCCACGGCGGCGGCGACGGCACGATCCACGCGATCGACGGCCGGACGGGCCTCGAGCTGCCGGGCTTCCCCGTCCTCACGAATGCGGAGCCCGTGCATCCGTCGCCGGCCTACACCAGCGGCGCCGTACCGGTGCCGCACGAGGCGGTGATCGGCGCCATCGCCGCGGACGATCTCGACCGCGACGGTCACGTCGAGATCGTGGCGCCCGGTATCGACGGGACGCTCTACGTGCTCGACGACCACGGCCGCGCGCGACCCGGCTTCCCGGTCCACACCGATCCCGCCTTCAGCCAGCCCGCCAATCGCGACCAGCTCAACGACTCGACGCCCGGCATCGTCTCGGCGCCGGCGCTCGTCGACCTCGATCCTCCGGGAACGGAGCCGAACCTGGAGATCGTGTTCTCGGGGCTCGACGGACACCTGTATGCGTATCGCGCCAACGGCCAGCCGGTCGCGGGCTTCCCGGTGCGGCTCGCCGACACGACCCAGGTGAGCATCGACCCCGCCACCGGCAAGGCGACGCCGCTCCCCGGTTCCCACACGCGCAGCCGCGCCGCCAAGAGCCTGTCCTCGCCGGCGGTCGGCGACCTCGACGGCGACGGGCGGCCCGAGATCGTGGTCGCCACCAACGAGGAGTACGACAGCGAGCCGAACAGCTACGCGATCGAATCGAAGCTGTTCTCGCAGCTCGCGCTGGTGCTCGGCCAGGCGAACATCGACCAGTTCTCGCTCGACACCAACGGGCGCGTGTACGCGGTGCACGCCGACGGCGCGCTGCACGCGGGCGGTCCGTTCCTGTCCGGCTGGCCGGCGCGCGTGCCGCTGCTCACGCCCGGTGTCCTCCCGACCGTCGGGACCGGCACGCCCGGCGCGCCGGCGATCGCGGACCTCGACGGCAGCGGCCAGCTCCGCGTCGCGATCTTCGGCGTCATCGGACCGGTGACGCTGCTGACGCCGACCGGGCAGCCCGCGCTGGGAACGCTCGGCGGCAAGTCGCGCGTGCTGGGGATCGACTTCTGCGGGCCGCCCTCGCCGGCGGGTACCGCGTGCCCGGCTCCGCAGAACGGCTTCCCGAACGTCCCCGCCACCGCCGGCTCGGCCGACGCGCCCTTCTTCGGCGCGCTCGGCTCCGGCGCCTTCGGCGACATCACCGGAGACGGGCTGCCCGAGTACGTCGCTCCGAGCGGTGGGCTCCGCAAACTGGTCGATGTCGCGGCCACGGCGCAGCAGGGCCTGCTGCCGAGCCCGGACGGATTCGTCGTAGACGGCTTCGCGGATCACCAGCTCTCCGCGTGGAACCCGCGCACCGGCGCGGTGCTGCCGGCCTTCCCGCGCCTCATGGACGACATGCAGTTCCTGGAGAGCCCGGCGATCGCCGACGTCGACGGCGACGGCGTGCCCGACGTGCTGAACGGCAGCGGTCGCTACCTGGTGCGCGCGTACCGCGCGGACGGGTCGATGCCGGACGGCTGGCCGAAGTTCACCAACGGCTGGCTCATCAGCTCGCCGGCCGCAGGCGACGTCGACGGCGACGGCAAGATCGACATCGTCTCGATCACGCGCGAGGGCAAGCTCTTCGTGTGGAGCACGCCGGCGGCCGCGACCGCGAGCGCGATCCCCTGGGCGGGCTTCGGACGCGACCGCCGCCACACCAAGAACGCGTCCTCGGGCGTCGCGAACGTGGCGGCGGCTACCGATCCGCTGGCGGGGCTCGGCTGGTCGCTGGAGTCGATCCAGGGCGCCCTCGCGCAGCTCGGCGGCACGCTGGCGCCGCCCGACTCGACGCTGATCAAGGGCTCGCTCGCCACGTTCCTGATCCCGCAGGCGCTCGCGGCCATCGGCCAGGGCGACGAGCTCCGGACCTCGAAGACGCTCGCCGGGATCGAGACGGGGCTCGCGCTCCCGGGGCACCCGATCGCGGCGCTGGCGCCGCTGCTCGATCAGTTCACGGAGGCGGTGCGCGGGGCGCTGCAGCGCGAGATCGATGCCAGCCACTGCGATCCCGACGATACGGCCTGCAACGATCGGGTGAGCTGGGCGAGCTTCCTGCTCGGCGTGGGCGACCTCAGCCTCTCCAGCAACCCCCGCGCGGCGGTCGCGGCCTGGGCATACGGCATCGCGCTCTTCAAGGGCTAGACTGGCGCGGACCCGGTCGGACCCGAGGAGCCTCCATGCCGTCCGTCTCCGAAGCGCAGGTGCTGGCCGCGCTGCGGCCGATCGTCGACCCCGACTTCGGCCGCAGCATCGTCGAGCTCGGCTTCGTGAAGAACCTGCGCATCGATGGCGGGCGCGTCGCCTTCGACATCGAGCTCACCACGCCCGCCTGCCCGGTCAAGGCGGAGTTCGAGCGGTCCGCGCGCGAGCGGGTGGCCGCGCTGCCCGGCGTCGACGAGGTGGCCGTGACGATGACCTCGAACACGCGCGGACGCGGGGCACCGGCGGCGGCGCCAGCCCCGGGCGAGATCCTTCCCGGCGTGCGCAACGTGCTCGCGGTCGCGTCGGGCAAGGGCGGTGTCGGCAAGAGCACCGTCGCCGTGAACCTCGCGATCGCGCTGCGCGAGAGCGGCGCCACCGTGGGCCTGCTCGATGCCGACGTCTACGGGCCCTCGCTGCCCCTGCTGACGGGGGTCCGGGGCCGGCCCGCGACCCGCGACAAGCGCATCCTCCCGCACCAGGGCTACGGCCTGCGGCTCATGTCGATGGGCTTCTTCCTGACCGACGACTCGCCGGTGATCTGGCGTGGGCCGATGGTGCACGGCCTGATCCGCCAGTTCCTGACCGACGTCGAGTGGGGCGAGCTCGACTACCTGGTCGTCGACCTGCCGCCCGGCACGGGCGACGCCGCGCTCACGCTGACCCAGCAGGCGCCGCTCTCGGGCGCGGTGATCGTCACCACCGCCAACGACCTCTCCCTCGTCGACGCGCGCAAGGGCCTCGCCATGTTCGAGAAGGTGAGCGTGCCGGTGCTCGGGATCGTCGAGAACATGTCGTACTTCACCCCTCCCGACCTGCCCGATCGCCGCTACTACCTGTTCGGTCGCGGCGGCGGCAAGCGCGTCGCGGACGAGCTCGGCGTCGAGTTCCTCGGCGAGGTGCCGATCGATCCGCGCGTGGTCGAGGGCGGCGACATCGGCAAGCCCATCCTGGCGTACGCGCCCGACTCGCCGACGGCCGTCGTGCTGCGCGAGATCGCCGGCCGCGTCGCGCGCAAGCTCGCCGTGCTCGGCGAGAGCGCACCCAAGCTCGCCGACGCCAACATCACCTGGGTGGGCTGAGCCTCACGGGCTCCCGCGGCGGGGTCTCCCGATGACGGAACGCGTGCGCCGCTGCTCCTGGGCCGCCGACGCCGGCCCCTCGATGATCGAGTACCACGACACCGAGTGGGGTGTCCCGGTGCACGACGACCGGAGGCACTTCGAGTTCCTGATCCTCGAGGGCGCGCAGGCGGGTCTGAGCTGGTCGACGATCCTCGCCAAGCGCGACGGCTATCGGCTCGCCTTCGCGAGCTTCGATCCGGAGCGTGTCGCGCGGCTCACCGCGCGCGACCGGGCGCGGCTCCTCGCGCGCGGCGGGATCGTGCGCAACCGCCTCAAGATCGCGTCAGCCGTCGACAACGCCCGCGCGTTCCTCGCGATTCGCGACGCGTTCGGCTCGTACGACTCGTACGTCTGGCGATTCGTCGACGGCGAGCCGATCGTGCGCCGGCCGAAGAGCGCGAAGGAGGTGCCGGCCACCAGCCGGGAATCGGACGCGCTGTCGAAGGACCTGAAGGCGCGCGGCATGCGCTTCGTCGGCAGCACGATCGTGTATGCCTACATGCAGGCGGTCGGCCTCGTGAACGACCACCTGCGGAGCTGCTTCCGTCAAAGCGTCCAGTAGCGCGCGAGCACGGCAGCGATGCCCGCCACCCCGCCGGCGGCGGCCACCGCGAGGAGCGCGTGGCGCGCCGCGGGCGCGAGCTCGCGGCGTGCGCTCGGCAGCGCGAGGAAGAGCACCGGCGCCGCCGGGATGAAGTAGCGGCCCTGCACGCCGCGGATCAGCGGCGCGCCGACCTGGTTCCAGCCGAGGTAGCCGAGCGTGAGCGTCGCGGCGATGCACGCGCCGAATACCGCCAAACAGAGCGCGCGCCGGCCCGCGGTGAGCGCGGCGGGCGGCGGCCCGTCGCCGATCGCCGCGAGCGCGAAGGCGCCGGCGTACGCCGCGTAGATCGCGCCCGGAAGCGAGACCGCGAGGGGGCCCAGCACGCCGACGAAGGTGCGATACCACTCGAGCATCTGGGTCGCCGTGGTGGTCGCGAGGACTCCGAGGTAGGCGAGCGGGTCGGCGAGGATGCCCTGGAGCTGCGCGGCGGGATCGGCGCCCGGCGAGGCCGGCGGCGGCGCCGCCGCTCGCACCACCGCGAGCCAGATCGCCGACGGCACGCACGCCGCGGCCACCACCGAGGCGGCGAGCGCGAGCTGGCCCGCGCGCCCGCCGCTGCGCTCGGCTGGGATGAGCAGCACGAGGGCGGCGAGCGGCTGGCTGCCGATCTTGGTGAGCGAGAGCAGGAGGGCGCTCGCGAGCAGCGCGCCCACCTCGCCGCGCGCGAGCGGCCCTTCGCGGCCGAACGCGCTCCGCGCGACGAGCGCGACGAAGAGCAGCGCGGCCGAGCAGCTCAGCGGGTCGGCCGACACCGAGGCGGCGGTCGCGAGCGCCATCGGCGTCGTCGCGAGCAGGACGAGCGTCCAGCGGCGCACGGGGCAGACGCGGATCGCCAGCCAGCCGAGCGCGATCGACACCGCCAGGCTTCCCGCGCGACCCAGGTAGACGAGTGCGGCGGGCGCGAGCTCGAGCGCGCGTCCGAGCCACACGCCCGGGAGCTGCGGCGCGTACGCCACCGCCGGATACGTGCCGGCGTTGTGGAGCCGCACGCGCACGGACGGCGCCAGCGGCTGGCGCAGCAGCGCAGCCATCGCGGCCGGCGTTCGGGGAGGCACATCCGGCGGCCAGGTCTCGCCATTCACAGATCGGTGTAGATCGGGAAGCGAGCGCGGGATCCCGAGCGGGGCCGTGTGCTCGCCGGGCACCTCGAGGTGGCCCTCCGAGATCACGAACACGCGCGACAGGTGCGGGGTCTCGTCGGGCGCAGCTCCCGGCGGCACCGCCACCAGGAAGCCAATTCCGAAGGCGCTCGCCAAGGCGAGGTACGCGCGCTCCGGCGCGGCGCGGCGCGGCGGCTCCGAGCCGCGGGACGCCTGGGTCTCAGTCACCGGCGCGATGCGGGGGCGCCTGTCCCGGTGGATCGCGCTCGTCGAGGCGCGCGCGCAGCAGCGCGAGCTCCTGCCCCAGGTTCTTGATCTGCACGCTCGCCTGCGAGAGGCGCACGGCGAAGTGCAGGCACGTCGCGAGCAGGAAGAGCTCGCCGAAGAAGAAGATCGTCGAGCTCGGCGTCCACGCCCCGATCAGCCGGGTCAGGACCCGCAGCAGGTCGAGGTTCAGGCTCAGCACCAGGAGACCCAGGGCGACCCCCAGCCAGATCGGCGTGAACTCCTCGCGCAGCGCGCGCCGCCGCACCAGGTGCAGCACGACCGCGGCCACGGTGAAGCTGCCGACGATCGCGACCACTCGCGCCGCGCGCGAGGCCTCGGCCGAGAGGAAGAGCTCGCGCAGCTGGACCAGCGAGATCCCGGGCTCCATCGCGAACCTCCTTCGCCAGCATACCGCGCGCACGCGGCGCGGCGCCGGCTACTTCCCGTGCAGGAGCTCGCGGAACAGGACCGGCGCGGGACCGACCGGACCCTCCGCGGAGCGCTTCACGTAGTCGTCGTACTCGATGCGCTCGAGCTGGACGCTCGGGTCCGGCTCGAAGAACGAGTCCGGCAGATCGATCGAGCGCGCCCAGTCGACGTAGTCGCTGCGCACGTGCTTGCCGGAGGCGCGCGCGAAGCCGTCGATTCGCATCGGAAGCCGCATTTTGTCGTCGGTGACCCAGATCTCGTGTCGCCCGTTCTCGTCCGTCAGCCGGTAGACCGACACGCTGCGCCCGTCGATGGTCTCGGTGCGGACCTTCTCGGCGCCCTGCGTGGTGAGCTGATCCGCCTCGTTGCCGAACGGGCGATGGCCCGGGTGCGCGCGATCTTCCGCGAGCGCGGCCGCGTTGCGCCGCACTGCAATCCCGCTTCTCTGCATCGGGTCGATCACGTAGTAGAACTCCCCCGACACCAGCGTGATGATCGGGAAGCCCTGGACGACGGTCTCGCTGCGGAGCTTGCGCCCCTTCGACCAGAAGTACTCGACACGAAGGGGTGTGTCACCCCCGGTGATCCGCTCGCCGAACCAGGTGTCGGAGCCCTCCGCGGCCGCCTCGGGCTTCGCCGGCTTGGGCGCCTTGTCGGCGCCGAGCGCAAAGCCGACCCCGGCGACGATCAGCAGCAGCAGGCGCGCGCGGCGGCGCTTCGAGGGCACGGTCCCGCTCACCGCGCTCCCTCCGCCGCCGCCCCGGCTCCCTTCGGCCCCGACAGCGAAACGGGTCGACCCTCCATCCAGTCGGGCGGCGCCACGCCCAGCAGAGTCAGCACGGTCGGCGCCACGTCGACCGCATGCACCAGGGGCGGCTGCGTCCCCGGCGCCACGTCGCGGCCGATCGCGGCGAACAGCCCCGTCATCTCGGCGAGGTCGGGTCGATAGCCGTGCGCGCCGCGGAGCGGCGCCGAGACCAACGCGGCAGCCTGTCCCGCGCTGTCGATGTGGCCGACGATCAGCGTGCCGGGCGGCGCGAGCGCGACCACATCGCCGAAGCGGCGGTTACGACTCGGCAGCCCGTCGGGGCCCGCGCCGCGCACCCACGCCTCGAGCCCGAGCCCGCGCGCCACCGACGCGGCGCGCTCGGCGCGCTGCGCGCGGCTCGTGCCCGTGCCTCCGGTGTTGCGCGAGAAGATGCGCCAGCGGCGCGGCTCGCGCAGGCTCACGGTCGCGAAGCCGCCCCCTCCGATCACGTCGGCCTGGATGCCCGCGTCGCGCAGCGCGCGCTCGAGATCGACGCTGCGCACGACCGGCACCATGCCGTGATCCGAGACGAGCAGGAGGGTGGTCGAGGCGAGCAGACCGCGCCCCTCGAGCCCGTCGAGCAGCGCGCCGAGCGCCGCGTCCTGCTTGCGCAGGACATCGGCCACCTCGGGCGTACCCGGCCCGTAGCGGTGCCCGGCGCCGTCCGCGCCGTGGAACCAGCTCGTCACCAGCCGCGGGGGATCCGGCGCCTCGAGCCACGCCAGGATCTGGCGCACCTTCTCCGCCTCGGGCACCGATCCGTCGAACGCCTTCCACTCGCGCGGGCCCAGGCCGCTCTGCCACTTGCCCTCGGAGCCCACCCAGAAGTACGACGCCGAGGGGATCCCGGCCCGCGCCAGGATCGACCAGATCGGCTCGACCTCGATCCAGGTCGGATCGCTCGCGTAGCGATAGAGGCCGCGCTGCGGATCGAAGAAGACGTTGTTGACGATGCCGTGCCGGTCGGGCGAGACGCCGGTCACGAGCGTCACGTGGTTCGGGAAGGTGTTCGACGGGAAGGCGGGCACGAGGCCCGCACCGAAGGCGCCCCGCTCGGCGACGCGCCGGAAGCTCGGCAGCGAGCGCACCTCGGAGGGACGGGTCCCGTCCAGCGAGATCAGCACGACGCTGGGCGAGGCGGCCGAGGCCGCGTGGGCCAGGAGCACCCCGAGCACGAGGGCGAGCAGGACGCGGGAGCGGCGGCACATGGGCGGCGACTCTAACGGCTCCGGGGGTCGACTCGGATCGGTGTCACGGCGATCCGCTCCAGGCGGCGAGCCGGACCGGGAGGCGCCGCGCGCCCCAGTCGCCCGCGTGCGCCTCGAACACGCCCGCGCAGGCGGTCCCGCAGCGCCGGCAGCGTCCCCCCGCGTCCAGGCTCCACGCCAAGAGAACGTACCCGTCGCGCCCGATCAGCCGCTCGCCGCAGCCGTGGCAGTAGGTGCTCTGCCCCTCGAAGTCGTGCACGTTGCCGGTGTAGGCGTATCGGATCCCGCGGCTCCGGGCGATCGCGCGGGCGCGCGCGAGGGTCGCGACCGGGGTGTGCGGCCGGTCGCGCATCCGGTAGTCCGGGTGGAAGGCGGTGAAGTGCCAGGGGACGTCGACGCCGAGCTCGCTCGCCACCCACTCGCTCGCGGCCGCGAGCTCCTCGTCCGAGTCGTTCTCGCCGGGGATCAGGAGCGTCGTGATCTCGAGCCAGACCGCGGTCTCGCGCCGGAGGTAGCGCAGCGTCTCCAGCACCGGCTCGAGGTGGCCGCTGCACAGCTTGTGGTAGAAGCGCTCGCTGAACCCCTTGAGGTCGACGTTGGCCGCGTCGACGTGCGCGTACAGGTCGCGGCGCGCGGCGTCGGAGATGTATCCGGCGGTGACTGCGACCGATTTCACGCCGAGCGCGCGGCAGGCCTCCGCCGCGTCGACGGCGTACTCGAGGAAGATCGTCGGGTCGTTGTAGGTGAAGGCGACGCTGCGGCATCCAAGCGCCACGGCGGCGCGGGCGATCGCCTCCGGGGTCGCGCGGTCCGCGAGGGTGTCGACCTCGCGCGACTTCGAGATGTCCCAGTTCTGGCAGAACGAGCAGGTCAGGTTGCAACCGGCCGTCCCGAACGAGAGGACCGGCGTGCCCGGGAGGAAGTGATTCAGCGGCTTCTTCTCGATCGGGTCGACGCAGAAGCCGCTCGAGCGGCCCCAGGTCGTCAGCACCAGCTCGTCGCCCTGGCGGGCCCGCACGAAGCAGAGGCCACGCTGCCCGTCGGAGAGCCGGCACTCGCGCGGGCACACGTCGCACTGGATGCGGCCGTCGTCGAGACGGTGCCAGTGGCGAGCAGGCACGGCGGGCTCGCCCCCGAATGCAGCGCTCGCCGCGGGAGACATGGCGCGCGCCATGGTAGCGTTCGCATGGGAGGAGCTGCTCGTGCGCGTGCGACCGGCTGCCGTCGCCGGCTTCTTCTATCCCGCCGACCCGCACGAGCTACGCCGTGCCGTCCAGAGCTGCCTCGCCGAGGGGCGCGGGCGCGCAGCCGGCGCCACCGACGAGCGCCCCAAGGCGCTCGTCGCGCCGCACGCGGGCTACGTCTACTCGGGTCCCGTCGCCGGCACCGCCTTCGCACGGCTCGAGCCGTGTGCCGACGCCATCCGCCGCGTCGTCCTGATCGGTCCCTCGCACCGCGTCGCCTTCCGCGGCCTCGCGCTCTCGTCGGCGAGCGCGTTCGCGACGCCGCTCGGCCCGGTGCCGCTCGACGTGGAGGGCAGCGCGCGGCTGGCGACGATCCCGCAGGTCGGCGTGCTCGACGCGGCGCACGCCGAGGAGCACAGCCTCGAGGTGGAGCTGCCGTTCCTCCTCGAGATCCTTCGCGACTGGGTTCTGCTGCCGATCTGCGCCGGCGACGCGAGCGCAGCCGAGGTGGCGGCCGCCCTCGAGACAGTCTGGGGCGGCGAGGAGACGCTGGTGCTGGTGAGCTCCGACCTCTCCCACGACCTCGACTACGAGGCAGCGCGCCGGCGCGACGCGGCCACCACGGCCGCCATCGAGGCGCTCCGGCCCGAAGGCCTCGACGCGGAGAGCGCCTGCGGCCGCGTCCCGCTGCGCGGCCTCCTGCTGGCGGCGCGCTCGCACGGCCTCGCCGTGCGCACGCTCGACGTGCGCAGCTCTGGCGACACCGCCGGCCCGCGCGATCGCGTCGTGGGCTACGGAGCGTATGCGTTCGCCTGAGCGCGCGGGGCTCGCCGCGCCGGATGCGGGCGCGCTGCTCGAGGTGGCGCGCGGCTCGATCGAGCACGGCCTCGCAGCCGGCCGGGCGCTCGAGGTCGACCCGGACGCCTACCCGGCGGCGCTCCGCGCGCCGGGCGCCGCCTTCGTCACGCTGCGCGTGGGGGGCGAGCTGCGCGGCTGCACCGGCGAGCTCGAGGCCTGGCGCCCGCTGGTCGCGAGCGTCACGCACCACGCCTACGCGGCCGCCTTCCTCGACCCGCGCTTCGCGCCGCTGGCGCCGCGCGAGCTCGGCGGGCTCGACCTACACGTCTCCGTGCTGAGCCCCCTCGAGCCAATCGACGCGGCGTCCGAGACGGCCGTGCTCGCTGCGCTCGCGCGCGGCCTCGACGGCCTGCTCATCGACGACGGCTCGCACCGCGCCACCTTCCTGCCCGCGGTGTGGGCGTCGATCCCCGAGGCGCCGGAGTTCCTGCGCGAGCTGAAGCAGAAGGCGGGTCTCGCGGCGCGCGCGTGGCCCGGCGGGATGCGCGCATGGCGCTACCGCGTGCAGGAGATCCCGGACTGGCCCGCTCAGCGGAGCGAGGAACCCGGGTCGGCCGGGTAGCCGATCCAGAGCGCCGGCCAGGGCAGGCTCGTCTCCTGCACCACCCGCTCCGCCTCGCGCAGCCGCGCCTTACCCTCGAGCTCCCGGGCGAGGCTTTCGAGCTGCTCCTGCCAGCGGCTCCAGGGCTCGTCGAGATCGAAGGTGTAGGTGGACATGATGCTCCTCGCGCTGCTTCCCGCATGAGCAGCCGCTGCCGCGCCGCTGGTCACCGGCGCGCCCCGCGGCGCACCCGGGCGGCCGGGGTGGATCGAGGGGCACGACCCGGCTCCCACTTCACGCTCCGTGCCAAGACCTCGTCGGGCGCTTAGCATGAGCGCCCGATGACACTCACGCTGATCGGCGCCGGCTTCGGCCGGACGGGGACCGCCTCGCTGAAGATCGCCCTCGAGAAGCTCGGGCTCGCGCCCTGCTACCACATGCTCGAGGTCTTCTCGAATCCGGCGCACGCCGAGCGCTGGCACGCGGCGGCGAGCGACCCCCGCATCGCCTGGGAGAGCCCGCTCGCCGGGTACGCCGCGACCGTCGACTGGCCGGGGTGCTACTTCTGGCGCGAGCTGGCCGACCACCACCCCGACGCCCGGGTCCTGCTCAGCGTCCGCGATCCGGAGTCGTGGCATCGCAGCGTGATGGACACGATCTACCAGCCGCTCGTCGATCCGCCGGCGATGGCGCCGCCCGGCTGGTCGGCCATGGTGCGCACCCTCATCCTCGAGCGCACCTTCGACGGCCGGCTCGACGACCGCGATCACGCGATCGCGGTCTACCGGCGCCACAACGAGGCCGTGGAGCGCGCGATCGACCCTCGACGCCTTCTCGTGTACGAGGCGTCGCAGGGATGGGAGCCGCTCTGCCGCTTCCTCGGCAAGCCGGTGCCGGCGGAGCCCTTCCCGCGCGTCAACACGACCGACGAGTGGCGCGCGCGCATGGCGGCAGCGACGGGGCGGACCTAGCCCTCACCGAGTCGAGACAGCAATCTCCCCCACAGGCCGCCGAAGTCGCCGTTGCTCATCACGAGCACCACGTCGCCGGGCTGCGACGTCGCGACCAGGTGGTCGACGATGGCGGTGACGCCGTCGATCGCGACGGCGTCGCGTCCGCGCGCGCGCAGGTCGGCGGCGACGCGCTCGGCATCGAGGAACTCGGTCACCTCGCCGGTCGCGCTGTAGATCGGGTCGCGCGGCACGATCGCCACCACGGCGCGGTCCGCCGCGGCGAGGGCGTCGGCGAAGTCGCGCTGGAAGAGCGCGCGCCGGCTGGTGTTCGAGCGCGGCTCGAGCACGGCCACCAGGCGGCGCGCGGGATAGCGCGCGCGCATCGCCGCGACGGTCTCGCGTACCGCCGTCGGGTGGTGCGCGAAGTCGTCGAGCACGGTCACGCCGCGCGCCTCGCCGCGCACCTCCTGGCGCCGGCGCACGCCCCGGAAGCGCGACAGCGCCTCGGCGGCCGCGCCCACCGGGACCCCGACCGCGTGCGCCACCGCGAGCGCGCCGAGCGCGTTGGCGACGTTGTGCCGCCCGTAGAGCGGCACCGTCGCGGTCGCCACCTCGGTCTCGTCGCGCAGCACGCGGAACGCGGTGCCGGGCGGCCCGGCCTCGAGCCCGACCGCGCGCCAGCCGTGCTCGCCATCGCCGACGCCGTAGCCGATCACCGGGCAGCGCGCGCCACCCAGCACGTCGCACACGTTCGCGTCGTCGAGCGCCGCCACGACCGTGCCGTCCGCGGGCATCCCGGCGACGAGCCCCCGGAAGGCGTCCTTCACCGCCTCGAGGTCCCGGTAGATGTCGGCGTGATCGAACTCGACCGAGGTCAGCAGCAGCGTCCGCGGGTGGTAGTGGAGGAACTTCGGCGTCTTGTCGAAGAAGGCGGTGTCGTACTCGTCGCCCTCGACGACGAAGTGGGGACCGCCGCCCTCCCGGAACGGCCCCTCGAAGTCGTTGGCGACGCCGCCGACCAGCACCGAGGGATCCTGCCCGGTCTCGACCAGGAGCGCCCCGAGCAGGCTGGTGGCGGTGGTCTTGCCGTGCGTGCCCGCGACGACGATCGGGTGTCGGCCGGCGATCGCGAGCTCGTAGAGCGCGTCGGGGAACGAGCGGTACGGGATGCCCGCCGCGATCGCGGCCTGCGCCTCGGGATTGTCGGCGCGCACGGCGTTGCCGATCACGACGAGATCGGGGCGCGGCGCCAGGTTCTTCGCCTCGAAGCCCAGCGCGACGGGAATTCCCCATCGCGCCAGCGCCTCGCTCATCGGCGGGTAGAGCGCGCGATCCGAGCCGGTGACGCGCAGCCCGCGCGCATGCAGGAGCCCGGCCAGCGCACCCATCCCCGTGCCGCCGATGGCGATCAGGTGGACGTGCTCGAGATCCTCGGGAAGGCGGGCCGTCATGCGCGCTCCCGGGCGCGCCGCACCAGGTCGCCGTAGATCGCCGAGCCGGTCGGGTCGAGCTCGGGATGCCACTCGACGCCGAGCGCTCCGTCGGACTCGACCGCCTCGACGACGGCGTCGGCCGCGATGGCGGCGACGCGCAGCCCGGGCGCCACGGCCGCGCACGCCTGGCGGTGAGACGACGCCACGTTCGCCCGCGCCCCGAGCAGCGCGAAGAGCGCCGAGCGCGGCTCGATCTCGACCCCGTGCTCCGCGATGCGCCCGGCGCCCCCGTGGTCCACCGCGCCCGCCGGAAGCTCCGGCACCAGGGTGCCGCCGAGGTGCAGGTTCAGGAGCTGCATGCCGTAGCAGACGCCGAGCAACGGGCGACCGCCCGCGAGCGCGCGGTCGATGAGCCGGCGGTCCCAGTCGACGCGCTCCTGCTCCTCGCGCTCCGGGCGCGGCTCGCCGGCGCCGAGGCGCGCGGGCAGGAGGCCGCCGCCCGAGATCACGATCCCGTCGCACACGCGGAGCGCGTCGGCGGGCTCGGCGTCGGGCGGGATCAGAAGCGGCACGCCGCCGGCCGCGCGCACGGAGCGCGCGTAGCTGCGGCCGACGTACAGGTAGTCGTGCCCGGGCCGGATCCTCCTGCCCGGATCGAGACTCACGGTGATGCCGATGGTGGGTGCGGCGCTCACTCGGCGAAGAACGACTCCATCACGAGGTCGTGCACGATCGGCCGCAGCTTGAAGGGGCTGCGCTTCGCGACCAGGTGCACGCGGTTGGTCAGCATCACGACGGCCGCCTCGCGCTCGAGATCGATCCACAGCGAGGTGCCGGTGAAGCCGAGGTGGCCGACCGACGTCGGCGAGAAGTACTGGCCCGAGCTCGACGCGCCCGGCGTCGGGGTGTCCCAGCCGAGCGCCCACGTGCCCTGCGGCGCGTCGGCGCGCGTCAGGAAGCGGCGCAGCCAGTCGCGCGGGAACACCTGGCTGCGGCCGTGCCACACGTCGAGCACCGCCTCGGCGAAGCGCATCACGTCGTCGGCCGTCGCGAACAGGCCCGCGTGCCCGGCGACACCGCCCATCGCCCAGGCGTTGGGATCGTGCACCTCGCCGAGGAGCACGCGCCCGCGCCACGGACAGCTCTCGGTCGCGGCGAACCGGCTCCGGAGTGCGTCGGAGAGCTTCGGCGCGCCGTCGCCGAGGCGCACGAAGCGCGCATCCGAGAGCGCGAGCGGCGCGAAGATGCGCTCGGCGCAGTGGACGTCGAGCGGCCGCTTCGCGACCTCCTCCACGAGCGCGCCGAGCAGGATGAAGTCGAGGTCGCCGTAGACCGCCGCCTCGCCCGGCGCGTGCACCAGCGCGGAGCGGTAGATGCGCTCGAGGATCGCCTGCTTCGCCGCCGGCGTGCCGAGCAGGCGCTCGCCCTTCTTGCGCTCGCGCTCGAGCAGCACCTCGTGGAAGGGGCGCCACGGCTTGAGCCCGGAGCTGTGCGTCAGCAGGTGGCGCACGGTCACGGTCTCCTTGCCGCGCTCGCCGGCGGGCGGGAGGTACTTGGCGACGGGCGCGTCGAGGTCGACGGAGCCCTCGGCCGCGAGGCCCATCACCGCCGTCGCGGTGGCGAGCGGCTTGGTCAGCGACGCGAGATCGAAGATCGTGTCGCGAGCCATTGCGCGGCGCTCCGGGCGAAGCGAGGCGAAGCCGCGCACCGAGCAGTGCTCGAGGCGCTCGCCGTCGCGCCACGCGCGAGCCAACACCACGGCGCCGGGGATCTCGGCGTTCGCGATCGCCTTGTCGAGCGCGCGATCGACGCGCGCCAGCTTTCGTCGGATCAGCGCGTGCTTCATGTCGCGCCGACGGCCACCCCCGATTCGAGAATGTGCAGCGCGGCGCCCGCCACGTCGAGCCGCGCGCGCACGCCCATCGGCCAGGCGAGATTGGGTGCGCCGTGCCCGAAGGGGAGCCCGGCCACCCACGGCACGCCGAGGTCGTCGAGCCACTCCCGAAGCACCTCTTCGGCGGTGACCGCAGCGTCCGGAGGCTCGTCGCAGCGCTCGAAGTGCCCGAGCCCGACGCCGGCGACGCCGTCCGTCACGCCCGCGCAGCGGAGCTGCTGGAGCAGGCGATCGAGCTGGTACGGGCGCTCCCCCACGTCCTCGAGCAGCAGGATCGACCCGCGCGCCTCGATCTGCCACGGCGTGCCGAGCGACGCGGCGGCCATCGAGAGCGAGCCGCCCATCAGCGGGCCCTCGACCGTCGCGCCGGCGCCCTCGCGGCCCGCCCGCACCACCGGGAGCCGCTCGCTCCCGGTCAAGAGCTCGAGGAGCGCCTCGAACTCGTTGTCGCCGAGCTCGTCGCCGCGCTCGAGCATCGGACCATGCAGCCCGACCAGCCCCGCGTGGCGGTGCTGCCAGAGCAGCAGCGTCGTGATGTCGCTGTAGCCGACGAGCGGCTTGCGCGCGGCGCGCGCCGCGCTCGCGTCGAGTCGGTCCATGATGCGGTGGCAGCCGTAGCCTCCGCGCGCGCAGACGATGGCGTCGACGCGCGGGTCGGCCCAGAGCTCGGCCAGCTCGGCGGCGCGGCGCGCGTCGCTGCCGGCCAGGTAGCGGTGGCGGTCGAGCAGGTCGTCGCGCCGGATCGTGCGGAAGCCGGCCTTGCGCCACCGCGCCTCGCCTGCCGCCAGCCGATCGGGATCGACCGCCGACGCCGGTGCGGCGATCCCGATCGTCCCGCCTGCCGGCAGCGCGCGCGGCCTGCGCAGCGACGTCACTAGAAGGGGACGCCTTCGTCGTCGTCGGCGGGCGGCACGAAGCCCGCGCCCCGAGGCGGTCGGTCCCGGTCGTCCTCGCGCCGCGCCAGATCGTTGAAGCGGGTGTAGCGCGCCTCGAACTGCAGGTTCACGGTTCCCGTCGGCCCGTTGCGCTGCTTCTGGACGATGAGCTCGGCGGTTCCCTGGACCTCGGGATTGTTCGGGTTGTAGAACTCGTCGCGATAGAGGAATGCGATCACGTCCGCGTCCTGCTCGATCGCGCCGGACTCTCGGAGATCCGCGAGCCGCGGGCGCTTGTCCTCCCGCATCTCGGGCCCGCGGTTGAGCTGCGCCAGCGCCATGACGGGGATATCGAGCTCCTTGGCCAGCGCCTTGAGGCCGCGGCTGATCTCGGCGATCTCCTGCTCGCGGCTGTCGACTCGGACCTCGCCGCGCATGAGCTGCAGGTAGTCGACCATCGCGAGGTCGAGCCCCGTGTCGGACTTGAGGCGTCGGCACTTCGCCTTCATCTCGAGGATCGTCAAGGCGCCGCTGTCGTCGATCAGGATGGGCGCGTGGACGAGGCGGCTCGCCGCCTGCTGGAGCTGCTGGTAGGCATGCGTGCTGAAGTTGCCGCTGCGGAAGGTGGACGCCTCGACGCGGCCCTCCGACGAGAGCAGGCGGAGCACGAGCGCCTGCGCGCTCATCTCGAGCGAGAAGAAGGCCACCGTCTTCTGTGCCGCGGCCGCGTGTCGGGCGACGTTCAGCGCGAAAGCCGTCTTCCCCATGCTCGGCCGCGCCGCGAGGATCGTGAGCTCCCCGTTCTGGAGACCTCCCGTGAGCTTGTCGAACTCCAGGAACCCCGAAGGGATTCCCGTGAGCTCGCCGCCGCGCTCCCGCAGCGCGTCCAGATAGTCGAACGTCGTGTGGATCTCTTTTTCCAGCACGCTGAAGGTCGAGCGCGCGTTCTCGCGGCTGATCTCGAAGATCTTCGACTCGGCCTGGTCGAGCAGCCGGTCGGCGCGGTCGCCCTCGTCGTAGCCGAGCTCGACGATCTCGGTGGCCGTCGCGATCAGGCGCCGCTTGATCGCCTTGTCGCGCACGATCCGCGCGTGGTGGATCACGTTGGCCGCCGTGGCCTCGTAGTCGGCAATCTCCGCGAGCGCGACCGGGCCGCCCACGCGGTCGAGGAGCTTGCTCCGCGTCAGGTAGTCGGAGAGCGTGTGGAGATCGACCGGCTCGTTCTCGTCGCGCAGCGCGACCATCGCCGCGTAGAGCATGCGATGCGACGGGTGATAGAAGTCCTCGGGACGCACCTCGATGAAGGCGGCGTGGACGGTGGCGTTGTCGAGCAGCAGCGCCGAGAGCACCGCCTTCTCGGCCTCGAGATCGTGCGGCGGCACGCGGCCGGCGCGGCCCGCGCCGACGTCGATCGGATCACCGGCGGCCTCGCGTCGCGACCGGGTGTTGCTGCGCGCCACGGACCTTCCTTCGTCTGTTCGGAGTGAGCCGAACTGTATCAGACGAAGGCTCAGGGAGCAGCGACGACTTTGACCTTGATCGTGGCGGAGAGCTGGCGGTGTAGCCGCACGGTCACGTCGTGATCGCCGAGCTGCTTGATCGGCTCGGCGAGCGCGATGCGGCGTCGGTCGACTTCGAGACCGCGTTCTGCGAGAAGCTGCTCGGCGATCTGCGCGGCCGTGACGGAGCCGAACAGGCGCCCCTCTTCGCCGGCCTGCGCGGTAATCTCGATCGCCACGCCCTCGATCTTGGCGCGCTCGCCTTCGAGCTGCCGGAGCTCGCGCGCGACGCGCTCTGCGATCACGCGCTTCTGGTGCTCGAGCTCGCGGACGTTCGCCGCCGTCGCCGCGATCGCCTTGCCCTGCGGGATGAGAAAGTTGCGTGCGAAGCCGGGCTTCACGCTCACCACCTCACCCGCGTCGCCGAGGTTCGGCACGTCCTCGCGCAGGATCAGCTTCACGTGGGGCATCGGCGATCACTCCCCCGCGGGCGGAGACGAGTCGTCGTCGTCCGAGTCGTCATCGGCGATGGGGCGGACGTACTCCTCGTCGTCCTCGTCGCCGCGCTCCTCCACCGTCTCGCCCGCGAGCCGCGCGGCCTCGCGCTGGGCGCGCTCCTCCGCCTCGCGCGCCGCGCGCTCTGCGGCGCGCTCGCGCCGGGACTTCTCGAGATCGACGGCGCGGGCCTTGCGGGCCTCGATGTCCTCGACGCGATCCTCCTTGCGCACGGTGAGGAAGCGCAGCACCGACTCGTCGAGGCGCAGCGCGCGCTCGAGCTCGCCGACCGACTTGCCCTCGTCGAGGTAGAGGAGCGAGAGGTAGTGGCCCTTCTGGAACTTGCCGATCTCGTAGGCGAGCTTGCGCTTGCCGGCGTCATCGACCTCGAGCGGGATCGCGCCCGTGCGTTCGAGCACGCCGCGGAGCTTCTGGAGCATGGCCTCGCGGCCTTCCTCCGAGATCTCCGGCTGGACGATGAACGTGGTGTCGTATTCCCGCACGCACTCCTCCTGGACGGCGCCGGCCGCTCGGGCCGACCCGGGCTCCCGGTCGGGCTGCCGGCCAGCGGGTCTGGCGTGGGCATCCGGGAACCGAGGTGTTCACCCGGACACGGATCGCCCGCGCCCGAGGGGTCGCATGGATAGCAAAGGCTCCGCCGCCGGTCGATCCGCTCAGCGACCGGTCTCGGCGGCCCCTAGTGATCCCGGCGGGCTTCGACCGCCGCGGCGAGCTCCGCCAGGAGCGGCTCGGTGTGCTCCCAGCTCATGCAGGCGTCGGTGATGCTCTGCCCGTAGGCGAGCCGCGCGCCCGGCTTGGGCTCCTGCCTCCCCTCGACCAGGAAGCTCTCGAGCATGATGCCGACGATGCTCCGGTTGCCCTCGGCCACCTGGGCCGCCACCGCCCGCCCCACGAGCGGCTGGCGCGACGGGTCCTTCTCGCTGTTGGCGTGACTGCAGTCGACGACGACCCGGTCCGGAAGGCCCGCGCGGCCGAGCGCCACGCCCACCGCGGCGAGGCTCTCGGCGTCATAGTTGGGGCCGTTCGTGCCGCCGCGCAGGATCACGTGGCAGTCCGGGTTGCCGCGCGTGGAGACGATTGCCGCGACGCCCTGCTTGGTCACCGAGAGGAAGTGGTGGGGGTGGGCGGCGGAGCGGATCGCGTCGATCGCGATCTGCACGTTGCCGTCGGTCCCGTTCTTGAAGCCCACGGGCATCGAGAGGCCCGAGGCGAGCTCCCGGTGCACCTGGCTCTCCGAGGTGCGCGCGCCGATGGCGCCCCAGGAGACGAGGTCGGCGATGAACTGCGGCGAGATCGGATCGAGGAACTCCGAGCCTGCCGGGAGCCCCATCTCGGCCACGTCGAGCAGGAAGCGCCGCGCGCGGTGCAGGCCCTCGTTGATCGCGAAGCTCTCGTCGAGGTGCGGGTCGTTGATCAGGCCCTTCCAGCCGACGATGGTGCGCGGCTTCTCGAAGTACACGCGCATCAGGACCAGGAGCTCGGCCGCGCGCTGGTCGGCGACGGCCCGAAGCCGACGCGCATAGTCGAGCGCCGCGGCGGGGTCGTGCACGGAGCAGGGGCCGCACACCACCATCAGCCGGTCGTCCTCGCCGCGAAGGATCTGCGCGATCTCCTCGCGCCCGCGCGCCACCGTCTCGCTGCTCTTCTCGCCGATCGGAAGCTCTTCCATCAGGATCGCGGGTGGGATGAGCGGCCGCAGCTCGGCGATGCGGAGATCGTCGGTCTCGTGGATCATGAGGGCCCTCGGGCCGGAGCGTAGCCCTCCGCCATCGCCAGCAAGAGACCGTGCACGCGCGGATCGTCGGTCAGCTCCGGGTGGAACGTCGCCACGAGCCGCCGACCCTGCCGCAGCAGCACCGGCTCGCCGTCGACGCGCGCTAGCACCTCCACCGCGGGCCCCGGGTCGCGCAGGCGCGGCGCGCGGATGAAGACGCAGCGCATCCCCTCGAGGCCGGCCGCGGCGCCCGGATCGACGGGCGCCGCGAACGAGTCGACCTGGGTGCCGTAGGCGTTGCGCACCGCGACCACGTCGACCAGCCCGAGGCTCGGGACCGGGTGGTTCAGCACCGCGCGCGCCATCAGGATCGCGCCCGCACAGGTGCCGAGCACCGGGCGGCCGGACTCGGCGAAGGCGCGCAGGGGCTCGTAGAGCCCGAGGCGCTCGAGGCCCTTCGAGATCGTGGTGCTCTCGCCGCCCGGCAGCACCAGCGCGTCGCACCCGTCGAGGTCCTTCTCGGCGCGCACGAGCCGGGCCGCGGCGCCCGCGCGCGCGAGCGCCGCCGCGTGTGCCTCCACGTCGCCCTGGAGCGCCAGGATGCCGACCTCATGAACCGGAGGGCCAGGCGCTGCGCGCCCTGCTGTCCTCTGCGTCACTACCAGCCCCGGTTGGCGAGGCGCTGGGCCTCGGCGAGCGTCGACATCTCGATGCCCTCCATCGCCTTGCCGAGGCCGCGGCAGGCGTCGAGCACCGCCTTCGGGTCGTCCCAGTGCGTGCACGCCCGCACCACGGCGCGGGCGCGCGCCGGCGGGTCGGCGCTCTTGAAGATGCCCGAGCCTACGAACACCGCCTCGGCCCCGAGCGCCCGACACAGCGCCGCGTCGGGCGGGGTCGCCACGCCGCCCGCCGCGAAGTTCGGGACGGGGAGCCGCCCGGTCTCGGCGACCCGGCGCACCAGATCGAGCGGAGCGCCGAGCTCCTTGGCGCGGGTCGGCAGCTCCTCGGGAGGCGCAGCCGCCAGCTTGCGGATCTCGCCCACGACGGCGCGCAGGTGGCGCACCGCCTCCACGATGTTGCCGCTGCCGGCCTCGCCCTTGGTGCGGATCATCGCCGCGCCCTCGGCGATGCGGCGCAACGCCTCGCCGAGATTGCGCGCGCCGCACACGAACGGCGAGCGGAAGTCGTGCTTCCAGACGTGGTGCTCCTCGTCGGCCGGCGTCAGCACCTCGCTCTCGTCGATGAAGTCGACGCCGAGCGCCTCGAGCACGCGCGCCTCGACCAGGTGTCCGATCCGCACCTTTGCCATCACCGGGATCGACACCGTCTTCTGGATCGCCTCGATCACCTCGACCGCCGCCATGCGCGCGACGCCGCCCTCGCGACGGATGTCGGCGGGCACGCGCTCGAGCGCCATCACCGCGGCGGCGCCGGCGTCCTCGGCGATGCGCGCCTGCTCGGGCGTGGTCACGTCCATGATCACGCCTCCCTTCAGCATCTCAGCGAGGCCGACCTTCAGCTCGAAGGCGTCCGCCCCGCTCCGACCCTGGCCGTTCGACCGCTGCTCGCTCATGACTCCTCCTCTCTAGACGTTGATGCCCAGGTCCGCCGCGGCGCCGCCGCCCGCGCGCAGCCGCTCGCGGACCACGCCGCCGAGAGCGGCGATGCCGCTCCGGATCTCGTCCTCGCCGGCGAGCGCCAGCGAGAGCCGGAGCCCGCTCGAGGGGCGCCGGTCGTGGCGGAACTGGAAGCCGGGCGCGAACACGACGCCGCTGCGCACCGCATCCGGCAGCAGATCGGCCGTGTCGATGCCTCCCGGCAGCTCCACCCACACCTGCAGACCGCCCTCGGGCGTCGTCCATCGCGTGCCCTCCGGCATCTCGCGCGCGAGCGCCTCGAGCAGCACGTCGCGCCGCCGCAGCAGCGCGCGCCGCACGCGCCCGAGATGGCGGTCGTAGCCGCCGCTCGCGGCGAAGTCCGCGAGCGCCGCCTGCAGCACGAGCGCGCCGCCGAGGTCCGTCGCCTGCTTGAGCGCGAGCAGCGCCTCGACCAGGCGCTCGCCCGCGCTGATGCATCCGACGCGCGCGCCCGGGAAGAGCGACTTCGAGAACGAGAAGAGCTGCACCACGAGGCCGCGCTCGTCGAGCGCCGCAAGCGGAGGCACCGGCCTCCCCGCGTACCGCAGGTCCATCTCGTAGGCGTCCTCGATGACGGGCTTGCCGGCGCGCGCTGCGAGCGCGAGGAGGGCGCGTCGGTGCGCGATCGACGTCGTCGTGCCGAGCGGGTTGTGGAAGGTCGGCATCGTGTAGAGGAGCTTCACCTCGGAGCGCTCGAGCGCGCGCTCGAGGGCGGCGAGGTCGGGCTCGCCATCGCGGATCGGCACCGGCACCGCGCGCAGCCCGAGCGCGACCAGCGCGCCGAGCACGTTGTGGTAGGTCGGCTCCTCCACCGCCACCGCGTCGCCCGGCGCGGCGAACAGGCGAAGCGCCAGCGCGATGCCCTCGGTTGCGCCCTGCGTCACCGCGATCGATCCCGCGCCGACCCGCATGCCCGCCGCGCGCAGCCGCTCGGCCATGACCTCGCGCAGCTTCGGGTGCCCCTGCGCCGTGCCGTAGCGAAGGAGATCGCTTCCACCCTGCGCCAGCGCGCGCCCGAGCGCGCGGCGGAACTCGGTCACCGGGTAGAGCTTCGGATCGGGCAGGAGCGCATGCAGCGGCACGGCGTCCGACGGCGCCGCGTAGCGCGGGCGCGTGCGATCGAGCTCGAGAAGCCGCTCGACCGCGGGCGCGAGCGGCGGCTCGATCGGCTCGGGCGCGGCGGCGTGCGCGGGTCGCCGCACGAACGTACCCCGCCCGACGGTCGACTCGAGGAGGCCCGCCCGCGCCAGCTCCTCGTAGGCGAGCGCGACCGTGTCTCGATTGACCGCCAGCCGACCCGCGAGCTCGCGGATCGTCGGCAGCCGGTCGCCCGCGGCGAGGCGCCCGCCCTCGATCTCCGCACGGAAGTGCGCCGCGATCTGCTGGTAGACCGGCGAGGCCACGCCCTCGGAGCCTCGATCGAGCGAGATCTGCATGGAGGGGGAGTCTACCGATCAGCCAATCCCCCAGTCAACCAGTTCAATCTTTACGAATAGCCATTGGATTCTATCAAATTAACCAGGTCAATCTGGATTGAACTGGTTCATCGCAGGCTCCACGCCCTGGTCGATGATCGCCTCGAGCGCGTCGGCCGCCGCGCCGAGCCGCTCGCCGAGCGAGGCGGCCTCCGCGGGGTCGAACGGAGCGAGCACGTAGTCGACGGAGTCGACGCCCGGAGGCGGCCGCCCGATGCCGAAGCGCACGCGCGGGAAGTCGCTCCGCCCCAGGCGCTCCTGGATGTCGGCGAGCCCGCGGTGGCCGCCCGCGCCGCCGCCCGCCCGGATGCGGAGTCGCCCGAACGGCAGGTCGAGGTCGTCGTAGGCGACGACCAGATCCTGCGCCGGATCGAGCGGACCGAACGCAGCGAGCGCCGCGGCGACCGAGCGCCCGGAGGCGTTCATGAAGGTGAGCGGCGCGAGCAGCGCAACGCGCTCGCCGCGCACCTCGCCGCGGCCGAGCCGCGCCTCCAGGCGGCCCGCGACCCCGAGCGCGATCCCGTGGCGCTCCGCGAGGCGCTCGAGGATCCGCACGCCGGCGTTGTGGCGCGTGTCGGCGTACTCGGGCCCGGGGTTGCCGAGCCCGACCACCAGCTTCACGCCGGCGCTCTACTCCTCGCTCTCTGCCGGCTCGGCCGGCGCGGCGGCAGGCGCCTCGCCCTCCACCGGCACCTCGGCGGCGGCGACCGCCTCGGTGGCGGGCGCCTCCTCGGCGGCGGGCACCGCGACGTGGGCGACGCCGAGCTCCGGGTCGGTGACGAGCTGCACGTCCGGCGGCAGCTTCAGGTCGCTCACGTGGAGCGTGTCGTTGATCTCCATCTCCGAGACGTCGAGCTCGATCGACTCGGGGATCGAACGCGGGAGGCACTCGATCCGCACCTCGCGCAGGATGTGGTCGAGCACGCCGCCCTGCTCGATGCCCTTCGGCTTCCCGACCAGGTGCACCGGGACGTCCACCTCGATCGCGCGCGTGAGATCGACCTGGTAGAGATCGACGTGGGTGATGGCGCCGCGCAGCGGATCCCGCTGCAGCTCCTTCACCAGCGCCACGGTGGTGCCGAGGTCGCTGCGGCCTTCGACGCTGACGTCGAGGAGCGCGTTGAGGCCGCCGGCGCGAAGGATGCGCTCCAGCGCGCGCGGGTCGAGCGCGAGCGGGAGCGTGTCGCGGCCGCGGCCGTAGAGGACGGCCGGGATGCGGCCCGCGGCGCGCAGCTTGCGCGCGACACCCTTGCCGGTGCCCTCGCGAGCCTGCACCAGGAGTGCGTTCTCGGACACGGAATCTCTCCTACACGAAGAGGGAGCTGACGCTCTCCTCGTTGGTGATGCGCCGGATCGCCTCGCCCAGCAGGTTTGCGATCGACGCCACGTGGATCCGCCCGGAGGCGTGCGCCTCCTCGGCGAGCGGGATCGTGTCGGTGACGACCAGGTCCTCGAGGTCGGAACTCTTGATCCGGTCGAGCGCGGGACCGGAGAGCACCGGGTGCGTGATGGCGGCGTAGACGCTGCGGGCGCCGGCGTCCTTGAGCGCACGGGCCGCCTCGGTGAGCGTCCCGGCCGTGTCGACCATGTCGTCGACGATCACGCACCTCTGGCCCTTCACGTCGCCGACGATGTGCATGATCTTCGCGACGTTGGCCGCCTCGCGGCGTTTGTCGATGATGGCGAGCCGCGCGTCGAGGCGCTTGGCGTAGGCGCGCGCTCGCTCGACGCCGCCGGCGTCGGGCGAGATGATGCAGATGTCGGAGCCGAAGCGCTCGCGGATCGCCGGCAGCAGGACCGGCGTCGCGTAGAGGTTGTCGACCGGGATGTTGAAGAAGCCCTGGATCTGTCCGGCGTGCAGGTCGAGGCAGAGCACGCGGTCCGTGCCGGCCGTCGAGATGAGATCGGCCACGAGCTTCGCGGTGATGGGGACGCGCGGCGCGACCTTGCGATCCTGCCGCGCGTAGCCGTAGTACGGGATCACGGCCGTCACGCGCCGCGCCGACGAGCGGCGCAGCGCGTCGATCATGATCAGGAGCTCCATCAGGTGGCGGTTGGCCGGGTTGCAGGTCGACTGCAGCACGAAGCAGTCGAGTCCGCGCACGTTCTCGTTGATCTCGACGGAGATCTCGCCGTCGCTGAAGGTGTTGACGGCGGCCGCCCCGGGCAGCACGCCGAGATAGCTGGTCACGGCCCGCGCCAGGGTCGGGTTCGAGTTGCCGTGGAAGAGCTTCATTCCCAGCATCGGCTGGCCTCATCTCGCTCGGGCCTTCTGGCTCTCTTCGGGCTCTGGGCTGGGGCGGGAGGATTCGAACCTCCACACACGGCTCCAAAGGCCGCTGTCCTACCGTTAGACGACGCCCCACGACGCGAGCGCTCGACCCACGTGAACCCGGTCCGAAGCCTCGAAGCGGCTCCGCCCCGCCGCGATCTCGGCGCTCCGCAGGTCGCGGAACACACCGAAAACGCTCGGGCCGCTTCCCGACATGCCCACCGCCCTCGCTCCCGATCGCTCGATCTCGCCCCGCAGCCGCCCGATCGCCGGCTGGAGCCGGCTCGCCACCGCCTCGAGGTCGTTCGCGAGCAGGGCTCTGAGCTCCCGATCGCCCGCCGGAGCGCCGACCGGCGCAACGACCGGAGCGGCAGCGAGGACCCGCTCCGGGGACGCGATTCGCTGCGGGTCCGAAGGAAGCGCGAGATTACGGCCGGGCGCCGAGGGCGTCAACGCGGGCGACGGGTGCGCGGCCGCCTCGCGGTCCCACGCCTCGAAGACCGCCCGGGTCGCGAGCGGCCGGGCCGGCGTCACCACCAGGACCGGGAGCTCGGGCCAGCCCGGAATCGGCTCGATCCGCTCGCCGATCCCGGCGACGCGCGCCGGCCGGGGGTCGAGGAAGAAGGGCACGTCGGCCCCGAGATCGAGGGCGAGCCGGCGGATCGCCTCCGGTCCCAGGGCCCCGGGAAAGACGGTGGCCAGGACGCGCAGCAACGCGGCCGCGTCGCTCGATCCGCCGCCGAGCCCGGCGCCCACGGGGATCCGCTTCTCGAGGACGATCCCGACCGACGCCCGCAGCCCGGCGGCGTCGAGGAAGGCGCGGGCCGCCCGCGCGGCGAGGTTGCGCTCGGGGTCGGCGAGCTCGGCAGAGCCGCCGTCGACGCGGAGCGAGATGCCCGACCCATCCGGGTCGACCCGGACCTCGAGTCGGTCCTCGAGGTCGAGCGGCACGAACACGCTCTCCAGCAGGTGATAGCCGTCGGCGCGGCGCCCGACGATGCGCAGCCCGAGGTTGAGCTTGGCGGGCGCCCGCATGGCGCGCAGCGCCTGGCCCTCAGAATCAACAGGCATGGCGCGCAGCGCCTGGCCCTCAGAATCAACAGGCTTGGCGATCATCCCCCCGGCGGCTTCGTCGCCTCCACGAAGCGCATGCGCGCTTCGTAGAGCAGCCCCTCGAGCAGCCCGGCCTCGTCGGGTGTCAGGTTGCCGCGGGTCTTCTCCTCGATCAGCTCGAGGATGTCGATGTTCTGCCGCGCGAGCGCCGGGTTCGGCGTCGCGGTCCTCCCGGTCTCGGGGTCCGGCGCCGCGCCGAGGTGGTAGAGCGCGGTCACGAAGAACGAGTGCACGAGCACCGCGAAGTCGACGCGCGGCGCCGTGCGCGGCGGCGGGGCCGCCTGGGCCTGCGCGCGCGGCGCGGGCGCGGGCTCGTCCTCCGACCCGCTCGCGCTCGAGCGGCGGTCGATCACCACGAAGCCGCGATCCTTCTCTTCCTCGCCGCGTTCGCTCATCCCGGATGCTCTCCCAGCTCGCGCGGGCCCGGCGCCTCGAGGCGCGCGAGGGCCCGATACGCCAGCGCGAAGCGATAGGCCACCGTCGCGGTGCCGAGCACCGCGAGGATCCAGAGCGCGGGCACCAGGTACCCGGTCACAGCGCCCATACCCAGCACGAACAGCCTCTCGCCGCGCTCGAGCAGCCCGCCCTCGAACGACGAGATGAACTGCTCGGCGCGGGCCTTGGCATACGAGGTCAGCACGGACGCGATCAGCGCAACCCCCGCGAGCAGCACCGTTCCGGCGTCGCCGCGCGCGGCGTAGTGCAGCATGATGCCGAGCAGGATCGCCATGTCGGCGAGCCGGTCCATGGTCGAGTCGAGGAAGGCGCCGAAGGCGGTCGCGGTGCCGTGCCGGCGCGCGATCACCCCGTCGACCAGGTCGAAGATCCCTCCGACCAGGATCAGGACCGCCCCCCAGCCGAATCGCCCGAGAGCGAAGGCCGCCGCTGACCCGATCGAGACCAGGGTCCCGACCACCGTCAGCAGGTTGGGATTGATCGGGCGGCGGAACAGGAAGGGGACGGCCGATTCGAGCCATCCGTCGAGCCGGTCGCCGAACTTGGCCTTGATCACGGCACCTCCCCGTGAGCATCAGCGGGCCGGGGGGTGAACGACCCGGCTGGTGAATCCGCGGACTGGCCCGGCGATCAGTGCGCCCCTGGTGCCTCGGGAGCCCCGGCCGGCGGCGGCGTCTCTTCAGGGGGGGCGATCTTGTCCGATACGTCGGGCAGGGCCGCGAGCGCGCGGTCCAGCTCCTCCTTCGAGGCCCAGCCCGGGCGGTCCGCGAGGCGGCGGTCCAGTCTCAGTTTCTTCAGGGACTCGTCGATCATGCAGAGGCTCCTTCGGGGGCGCGCAAGCTAGCAAATTGACAGCGATCCGGCGGTTCCTGTAGGGTTCGGACGCCGGAAGGGCTCACAGGTGGGAGGGGGAAGCCGTGACCCGACACTCCGCGATCCGTGCGAGCATTCGTCCTGGCCTGCTGCTGGCTTGCGCGACGGCGTTCGGCGTCGGCTGCGCCAGCGCGCCTCCGCCGCCCAAGTTCGAGGATCTGCCCTCGGCCGAGGAGCTCTACAGCCGCGGCCAGGAGCAGCTCGCCAAGGCGGACCAGGGCTGGCACATGTTCTCGGGCAACTACGCCAAGCCCATCGAGACCTTCCAGGACATCATCGACAACTACCCGTACAGCGATCAGGCGGTGCTCGCCCAGCTCGCCATCGCCGATGCCTACTTCAAGCAGGGCAAGTACGAGGAGTCGATCTCCTACTACCGCGACTTCGTCGAGCTGCACCCGGAACACCCGAAAGTGGCGTACGCGATGTTCCAGACGGTGATGGCGTACTACAAGCAGAGCAAGGACGCAGGTCGCGACCAGACGGCCACCCGCGAGGCGCTGAAGCAGCTCGACCGGATGCTGGCCCGCTTCCCGCACTCGGAGTACTCCGAGCAGGGTGAGCAGCTCTGGAAGGAGCTTCGCACGCGCCTCGGCCGACACGAGATGAAGGTCGCCGACTACTACTTCAAGAAGGACGAGTTCCCCTCGGCGGCGGACCGCTATCGCGACCTCTTGAACCAGTATCCGGGCCTGGGGCTGGATGCGCAGGCGCTCTACAAGCTGGGCGTCTGCTACACCAAGATGAATCGCGAGGCCGAGGCCCAGAAGATCTTCCAGGTCATCCTCGAGAACTACTCGGGCAGCGAGGTGGCGCAGTCGGCTGCGGACCTCGTGCCCACCGCGAACTAGCCCGACCGCGCTCCGGCCGGGCCTCCCGAGGCCCCGAGGGGTCCTACACCGTTCAGACCGCCTCCGGGTGGCCGGGGGGTTCTCTTTTCCCCCGATTCGTGCTCGAATGGGCTCACGCCGCCGGCGCGGCCCGCCCCACCCTGATGCTCCAGCGGGCCAGGCGCAGTGCGCCATGCGCTGTGAGGCCGCGCGGCGACGGGAGGTCGAGCCATGCATACCCTCGAACAGGTGCTTCGACACCGGAACCTGCTCGCCGCGCAGCCGGGCGAGCCGGTGCTCGACGTGCTGCATCGAATGACCCTCGCCAAGGTGGGTGCGGTCACCGTCCTCGCCGGCGAGCGGCTCGTCGGCGTGTTCTCGGAGCGCGACCTGATGACGCGGGTCGTGGTCGCGGGGCTCGATCCGGCGGCCACGCCGGTCGACGCCGTGATGACCCGCGACGTGATCACCGCCGAGCTGCACGAGACGCGCGACCAGTGCCTGGAGAAGATGCAGCGCCGCGGCTGTCGCCATCTGCCGGTGATGGCCGCGGGGCGGGTGATCGCGATGCTGTCGATGCGCGATCTGCTGCGCGACGAGATCGAGGAGCAGATCGAGGAGATCCGACACCTGCGGGCGTACGTCCATCAGACGCCTCTGGCGTAGCTGAGCTGCAGCGCGTCTGTGTGATTCAGGCGATCGTCTTGCCCCGGAGGCGACGTGAGCGGAGGATCTCCCGCGCGGCGTTGCGACCGCAGGCGCCCATCACGCCGCCGCCCGGGTGCGTCCCGGCGCCGCAGAGCCAGAGCCCCTCGATCGGCGTGCGATAGCGGGCCATGCCCGGGAGCGGTCGCAGGAAGTAGAGCCGATCGAGCGTCATCGCGCCGTGGAAGATGTTCCCGCCCGCGAGGCCGAACACCGCCTCGAGATCGGGCGGCGCCAGCACGTCGCGGTGAAGAACGCTCGCCGAGAAGCCCGGCGCCACCTCGTCGACCAGCGCGAGGACGCGATCCGCGAAGCCGTCTCGCTCGAGCTTCCAGCGCCCTGCGTCCCAGTCGGGCGGCACGTGCTGCACGAAGAGCGATGCGACGTGCCTCCCGGGCGGCGCGAGCGACGGATCGAGCGCGGAGGGAATGGTGAGCTCGATCATCGGGCGCGACGGCAGGCGTCCCGACGCGGCCTCCGCGAACGAGCACTCGAGCGCGTCGAGGTCGGCGGCGCCGACGTGGATGGTGCCGGCGTGCTCGGGCCCGGGGCGATCGCCGCCCGCGCCCCGGAAGCGCGGCAGGCGGTCGAGAGCGAGGTTCAGCTTCACGACGGGGCTGCGGAAGTCGAGCGTGCGGAGGTCCGCCTCGAGACCCGGCGGAAGCGCCGCAGCGCCGACGAGCTCGAGCAGCGTGTGTCGCGGATCGGCGCAAGAGACCACGAGCGGCGCCTCGAAGCGGCGGCCGTCTGCCAGCGCGACGCCCGTCGCGCGGCCGCCGCTCACGTCGATCGCGGCGACCGGCGCCTCGGTCAGGATCTCGGCGCCCGCCGAGCGCGCCGCCGACGCGATCGACTCGGCGAGCGCGCCCATGCCGCCCGCGACGTAGGCCCAGACACCCCGTGCGCCGCCCGTCTCGCCCATCACGTGATGGAAGAGGACGTAGCCGGTGCCGGGGGTGCTCGGCCCGGCCCAGGCGCCGATCAGCGCGTCGGTCGCGAGCGTGGCGCGCAGCGGCTCGCTCTCGAACCACGATGCGAGGGTGTCGCGGGCGGGAGCCAGGAGGAGCCGCGCGATCGGCGCGAGCTCGCGCCGCAGGCCGACCGCGCGCCACGCGAGACCCGCGAGCGCCGCGAGATCGCTCGCGCGCGGCCGGCCGGGATCCGGCGGCGGGCGATCGAGCAGCGGCTCGAACGCGCGCGCGGCGCGGTCGAGCATGCGCTCGTAGTCCGGGTAGCGCCTCGCATCGCGGGCCGAGAAGCGGCCGATCTCGCGCGCGCAGAGCGCCGGGTCGGCTCCGAGCAGGAGGCCGCGGCCGTCCGCGAGCGGAGTGAACGAGGAGGGATCGCGCCGCAGGAGCCGCAGCCCCCGCGCGGTGAGGTCGAGCTCCCGCACCACGGCGGGTCGCAGCAGGCCCGCGACGTACGCGGCCCGCGACACGCGATAGCCGGGCCAGAGCTCCTCCGTGACGCACGCTCCGCCCAGGCACCCGCGGCGCTCGAGCACCAGGGTGCGCAGCCCCGCCCGCGCCAGATAGGCCGCGGCGATGAGACCGTTGTGACCGGCCCCGACCACGATCGCGTCGACCCGCACGGCGCGATTCTAACGGCGCGCGCTCCGGCTAGAATCCGCACGGCGCCCATCGCCTGGGGGGAAGCGTGCCCTTCGTCGACATCGCCGCGGCGTGCGTGCTCGCGATCGCCGGGCTCCGCGGCCTCTGGATCGGGCTCGTGCGCGAGCTGTTCTCGCTTGCGGCGCTGGCGGCGGCCTGCATCGCCGTTCGCGCGTTCACCGAGCCGGCCGGCGAGCGGATCGCCGCGGCGGCGAAGATCGACCCGCTCGCCGGGCAGGCCCTGGGCGGCGCCGTCGTCGCGGTCGGAGCGATCGTCGTGGTCGGGCTGATCGGCCTCCTGATCCGGCGCACCCTCCACATCGCCGGGCTCGGCCTCGCAGACCGCATCGCAGGCTGCATCCTCGGCGTGGCCGAGGGCGCGGTGGTCGTCGCGGTCGGGATGTTCGTCGGGACGCTCGTGTTCGGCCGCGCCGAGCCCGTCCTCTCCGACTCGTACACCCTCGCCGCCTTCGAGCGCCTCGAGACCTGGGTGACGGGCAAGCCCCCGCCGGCGCGCACCGACGCGGCCCCGACGAGCACCCCCGCCCCCCACCGCTGACCGACCCCGCCCCCTCCGAGGCAACCCGACCGGCTGGATCATCCCCGCAAGCGATCGCGAAGCGATCGCGCGCAGCGAGCCGAAGGCGAGCGAAGTCAATCAGGACGTGCTGCAGCTCAGCAACCCAATCGGCGCGCAGGCCGATCCGCGCGCAGCGAGCGAAGCGAGCGAAGTCAATCAGGCTCGACCCACCGCCCGTGTCGGCGGATCAGCTCGACGAGGCGTCGATCGGCATCGGCCTGCGGCACGTGACGCTCGACGCACTCGTGGCCGACGTAGAGGTTCACCAGGCCCGGCCCGGAGCCGACGTAGCCGAAGTCGGCGTCTGCCATCTCGCCGGGCCCATTCACGATGCAGCCCATGATCGCGATCTTCACGCCCGAGAGGTGCTTGGTCTGAGCCTGGATCCGCGCGGTCGTCTCCTCGAGGTCGAAGAGCGTGCGGCCGCAGGAAGGGCACGAGATGAACTCGGTCCATGTGGTGCGCAGCCGCGCGCCCTGGAGGATCCGGTAGGCGAGCGCCAGCGCCTCGCCCGCATCGCCGCGCACGGGAAGCACCACGGCGTCGCCGATCCCGTCGCACAGGAGCGAGCCGAGGTCCATCGCCGCGTGGAGCAGGGCCTCCTCGGCCGATTCCGCGGGATCGCCCGCGTACGCGAGGACGATGGGTGGGGCGGCGCCGCGCGCGCGCAGCCGAGCCACCACCGAGCGGACGGCGGGCACGATCCTCGGGCTCTCGACCGAGACGAGGAAGCGCGGCATCGCGGCATCGCTCGACGCCGCGAGCGCCGCATCGAGCGCGGCGAAGAGAGCCTCCGGCCGTGTGCCGCTCGCTGCAGTGACGCACCACTCGACGGCGACCCCGGCCGCGACCGCGGCACGCGCCGCGGCGGCGAGCACCGCAGGATCGGCGTCCGGCGCGACGCGGAGCACCCAACGCGGTGCCAGGTCCTTGGCCTGCGGCGCCAGCGACGGGGGCATGCGCAGCGCGAGCGGCGCCGAGATCCGATGGCGCGCCAGCGCCTCCGCGAGCTCGCGCGACAGCCCGAGCGCGGCGGCGTCGGGCACCTCGATGCGCAGCCCCTCGCAGGCGATTTCGCGCTGCGCGCGCAACGCGTCGGCCAGCCGCCAGGCGGCCGCCTCGGCCGAGGCCGGCACCGGCCCGAGATCGAGCTCCGCGCGCACCGGCGCGCCACCGCCGACGTCGATCGCTCCGCTCCCAACCGGATCGCTCGCGCGCCGGCCGTGCTCGAACGGATCGTCCACGAACGGCGCGCCCGGATCGAGCCGCGGCGCGGGCGCTCGCTCGGCCTCCCGCCAGCGCCGCTCGATGCGCCGCGCGATCGCCTGCGCCACCGGAATCTCGCGCACGGGATCCTCGGTCAGCGACACGCGGATGGTGTCGCCGAGCCCGTCCTCGAGCAGGGAGCCGATCCCGATCGCGCTCTTCACGCGGCCGTCCTCGCCGGCTCCGGCCTCGGTGACCCCGACGTGGAACGGGTAATCACCGTCGCGCTCCGCGAGCCGCGCCGCCAGCAGCCGATACGCCTGGATGGCGACCTGCGGGTTGCTCGCCTTCATGCTGAACACGACGTCGCGAAAGTCCTCCTGCTCGCAGACGTCGAGGAACTCCAGCGCCGACTCGACCATGCCCATGGGCGTGTCGCCGTAGCGATTCATCACGCGGTCGGAGAGCGAGCCGTGGTTGGTCCCGATGCGGAGCGCGCGCCCGAGCTCCCGGCAGCGTCGCACCAGCGGCCGGAAGCGTTCGGCGACGCGCTCGAGCTCCTCCGCATAGTCCGCGTCGCTGTACTCGCGCACCTCGAACTTCTTCTTGTCGGCGTAGTTGCCGGGATTGATCCGTACCTTCTCGACGAACTCGGCGGCCAGGAGCGCCGCGTTCGGTGTGAAGTGGATGTCGGCGACCAGCGGGACGCGCACGCCCCGGCGGTCCAGCTCGCCGCGGATCTCGCGCAGCGCCTCGGCGTCGCGCAGCGAGGGCGCGGTGACGCGCGCGATCTCGCAGCCGGCGTCGACCATGCGCTCGATCTGCGCCGCGGTGGCCGACACGTCCTGCGTGTCGGTCGTGGTCATGGACTGCACGCGGATCGGGTTCGCGCCGCCGACGCCGACGTCCCCCACCGCGACCACGCGCGTGCGACGCCGCCGCGGCGCGTAGGGGTCGCCGGGGAAGGCCCGGATCACGACGCGCCCTGGCGCACCAGCTCGCGCAGGCGCGCGAACGCCTCGTCGATCTTGCCGGGATCGCGCCCGCCCGCCTGGGCGAAGTCGGGGCGCCCGCCGCCCTTGCCGCCGACGATGACCGCCGTCTCGCGGATCAGGTCGCCGGCCTTGAAGCGGCCGACCAGGTCCTGCGTCACGCCGAGGGCGAGCGTCACCTTGCCGTCCGCCGGCGCCGCCACCAGCACGATCCCGCTCCCGAGCCGCTCGCGCAGCTCGTCGACGAGCGCGCGCAGGTCCGCGCCGCCGACGCCTTCGACCCGCGACGCGAGCACGCGGACACCCCCGATCTCCTCCGCCTGCAACGCCAGGTCGCCGGACGCCGCGCGCCGCTCGCGCGCGCGCAGCTCCGCCAGCTCGCGCTCGAGCGCGCGGCGCTCCTCGAGCAGCTTCTCGACCCGCGTCTCGACCTCGCCGACCGGCGCGCGCAAGAGCTCCGCGGCCCGCTCGAGCGCGCGCTCCTGGTCGCGCCAGCGCGCCAGCGCCTCGGCGCCCGTCAGCGCCTCGATGCGCCGCACACCCGCCGCGATGCCGCTCTCGCCGACGACCTTGAGCGGACCGACGTCGCCGGTGGCGCGCGCGTGCGTCCCGCCGCAGAGCTCCTTCGAGAAGGCGCCGAAGCTGACCACGCGCACCACGTCGCCGTACTTCTCGCCGAACATGGCGAGCGCACCCGCCGCGATCGCGTCGCGGTGCGGCATCTGCTCGACCACGGCCAGCGCGTTCTCCGCCACCCAGCCGTTCACGAGGTCCTCGAGCGCCTCGATCTGCGCGCGCGAGAGGGGCGCGTCGTGGCTGAAGTCGAAGCGCAGGCGGCCGGGCGTCACCAGCGAGCCGCGCTGCGTCGCCGAGGGCCCGAGCACCTCGCGCAGCGCCGCGTGGAGCAGGTGTGTTCCGGAGTGGTGTCGCACCGCGCCGCCGCGGCGGACCGGGTCGACGAGCAGCCGCGCGGCCTGGTCGACGTGCACCTCGCCCGAGACCACCTTGCCGCGATGGATGATGAGGCCCCCAGCCGGCTTCTGCGTGTCCTCCACCTCGACGCGGCCGGTGGCCGTCTCGATCATGCCGCGGTCGCCGACCTGGCCGCCACCCTCGGCATAGAAGGGCGTCTCCTCCGCCACGACCTCGACCGCATCGCCCGCGCGCGCCTGCGGCACGGCCGCGCCGCCCGAGACGAGCGCGAGGATGCGCGAGTCGGCGGCGAGCGCGTCGTAGCCGCGGAAGCCGCTCTCGAAGTCGGCGGCGAGCTGCGCGTAGATCGGCCCGACGGCGGACTCGCCGCTCCCCTTCCAGGCGGCGCGGGCGCGCTCGCGCTGCTCGTTCATCGCCGCCTCGAAGCCGGCGCGGTCGAAGCCCATCTGCTTGGAGGCGAGGATGTCCTCGGTGAGGTCGAGCGGGAAGCCGAAGGTGTCGTAGAGCTTGAAGACGACGTCGCCCGCGAGCGCCGTGCGCCCCGCGCGCTTCGCGGCGCCGACCTCGTCCTCGAGCAGCCCGAGGCCCTTGGCGAGGGTCTCGCCGAAGCGCTCCTCCTCGCGCCGCACGCGGTCCTGGATGTAGCGGCGGCGCGCCGCGATGTCGGGGTACGCCTCGCCCATCTCGTCGATCACCGCGTCGCAGACCTCGAACAGGAAGGGGCGATCGAGCCCGAGCAGGACGCCGTGCCGCGCCGCGCGGCGCAGGATTCGGCGCAGCACGTAGCCGCGGCCCTCGTTGGAGGGAAGCACGCCGTCGGCGATCAGGAAGGTGACGGCGCGCGCGTGGTCGGCCACCACGTGGAGCGACACGTCCTTCTCCGGGTCGGCGCCGCGGCGCACCTGCGAGAGCTCCTGCGCACGCGCGAGGATCCCGGCGAAGAGGTCGGTGTCGTAGGTCGAGCGCACGCCCTGCAGCACCGTCGTCAACCGCTCGAGACCCGATCCGGTATCGATCGACGGCTTCGGGAGAGGCCTCATGGTGCCGCCGGCGTCGCGGTCGAACTGCATGAAGACGAGGTTCCAGATCTCCAGCCAGCGGCCCGACTCGTCGGTCGGATCGAAGCCGGGCCGCGCGCCGGGCGTCGGCCCGAGGTCGTAGTAGATCTCGGAGCACGGCCCGCAGGGGCCGGTGTCGCCCATCGCCCAGAAGTTGTCGGCCTCGTCGAGCCGCACGATGCGGTCGGCGGCGAGCCCCACCTCGTCGCGCCAGAGGCCGGCCGCCTCGTCGTCCTCGCGGAAGACCGTGACGCCGAGCTTCTCGATCGGCAGGCCGAAGACCGCGGTCACCAGCTCCCAGGCCCACGCGATCGCCTCGCGCTTGCCGTAGTCGCCGAAGGAGAAGTTGCCGAGCATCTCGAAGAAGGTGTGGTGGCGCGGGGTGCGCCCCACGTTCTCGAGGTCGTTGTGCTTGCCCGAGACGCGCATGCACTTCTGCGAGGTAGCGGCGCGCTTGTAGTCGCGGCTCTCCTCGCCGGTGAAGATGCGCTTGAAGGGCACCATGCCCGCGTTGGTGAAGAGAAGGGTCGGATCACCGGACGGCACCAGCGACGCGCTCGGCAGCACGCGGTGGCCGCGCTCCTCGAAGAAGCGCAGGAAGGTCGCGCGGATCTCGCGGCTCGGAAGCGACACCGGGCTCGGCTCCTCGGAGTGCGGCGGGCGCGCCGAGTCTAACGGATCGCTCCGCGCGTGCCCCCGAGGGATCGCACGCGTGCGCCGTCGTGGATCACAGACCTCGTCGGTTGGAGCCCGCGATCCGTTAGGCTGTGGCCGCCGTGGGAGGGGAGCCCGCCGCGATGAAGGTCGTCGTCCTGGCTGGAGGTCTCGGCACGCGCCTCGCGGAGGAGACCGAGACGCGGCCGAAGCCCATGGTGGAGATCGGCGGCCGGCCCATCCTGTGGCACATCCTCAAGCACTACGCGGAGCACGGCTTCCGCGAGTTCTACGTCGCGCTCGGCTACAAGGGCGAGCAGATCAAGCGCTTCTTCCTCGAGTACCGCTCGATGAGCTCGAGCATGACCGTCTCGCTGCGGGACGGCCGCGTCGAGGTGCACGACGACAGCACGTGCGACGACTGGACCGTCCACCTGATCGACACCGGCATCGAGACCAACACGGGCGGGCGTCTCAAGCGCCTCGAGCCCTTCCTCTCGGACGGGACCTTCATGCTGACCTACGGAGACGGGCTCTCGGACGTCGACCTGCGCCGTCTCCACCAGTTCCACGGGCGACACGGGCGGCTGGCCACGGTGACGGCCGTCCGTCCGCCCGCGCGCTTCGGTGGCCTGGTTTTCGATGGCGATCGCATCGCCGAGTTCACCGAGAAGCCGCAGATCGGCGAGGGCTGGGTCAACGGGGGCTTCATGGTGCTCGAGCCGGGGATCTTCCCGTACCTGGAGGGGGACGGCTCCAGTCTCGAGGCGGACGGGCTGGAGGCGATCGCTCGCGACGGGCAGCTCATGGCCTACCGGCACGAGCAGTTCTGGCAGTGCATGGACACGGTGCGCGAGCTCCGCGCGCTCCAGCGCCTCTGGAGCGAGGGCCGCGCGCCGTGGAAGATCTGGAAGTGAGCGACTTCTGGGAGGACCGGCCGACCCTCGTCACCGGCGCCACCGGGCTGGTCGGCTCGCGCCTGGTGGCGCGCCTGCTCGAACGCCGCGCCGACGTCGTGTGCCTCGTCCGCGATTGGGTACCCCGGAGCGAGCTGGTGCGGGGCGGCCTGCTCGAGCGCGTGACGGTGCTCCGCGGCGACGTCTGCGAACAGGCGCTGCTCGAACGCGCGCTCGGCGAGTACGAGGTGGACACCGTGATCCACCTCGCCGCGCAGACGATCGTGCCGATCGCGAACCGCAACCCCGTCTCGACCTTCGAGACCAACGTCGGCGGCACCTGGTCGCTGCTCGAGGCGTGCCGGCGCAGCCCGCAGGTCAAGCAGATCCTGCTCGCCTCGTCCGACAAGGCCTACGGCGACACGGCGAAACTCCCCTACCAGGAGGACGCTCCGCTGCAGGGCCGTCACCCGTACGACGTCAGCAAGTCCTGCGCGGACCTGATCGGCCAGAGCTACGCGCACTCGTTCGGGCTGCCGCTCGTCATCACGCGCTGCGGCAACTTCTACGGTCCCGGCGACCTGAACTGGAATCGCATCGTCCCCGGCACCATCCGCTCGGTGCTGCGCGGGAAGCGACCGGTGATCCGCTCGGACGGAAGCTACGTGCGCGACTACTTCTACGTCGACGACGGCGCGGCCGCCTACCTGCTCGCGGCCGAGGCGCTGGCGGCGAACCCCTCCCTGCGCGGCGAGGCCTTCAACTTCTCGAACGAGGAGCAGATCACCGTGCGCCAGCTCGTCGACCGCATCCTCGCCCGGATGGGGTCGGACCTCGAGCCGGAGATCCGCGACGAGGCGCAGCGCGAGATCCGCCATCAGTACCTGAGCGCCGAGAAGGCGCGCCGCACCCTCGGCTGGAAGCCGCTCTACACGCTCGACGAGGGTCTCGAGCACACGATCGCCTGGTATCGCGAGCATCTGGGGCGCGGCGCGTGACCCGCATCGACGGCTGCCGCTCCTGCGGCTCGCCCGGCCTGCGCGCGATCCTCTCGCTCGGCGAGACGCCGCTCGCGAATGCGCTGCTGCGGGAGGAGGACCTCGACCGCCCCGAGCCCCGCTACCCGCTGGAGCTGGCGTTCTGCCCGGCCTGCAGCCTGGTCCAGATCACCGAGACGGTTCCGCCGGCGGAGCTCTTTCGCGAGTACGTGTACTTCTCCTCCTACTCCGACACCATGCTGCAGCACGCGAGGGATCTCGTCCGGCGGCTCGTCCGGGAGCGCGGTCTCGGGCCGGGAAGCCTCGCCGTCGAGGTGGCGAGCAACGACGGCTATCTCCTGCAGTACTACCGCGAGGCCGCGGTCCCCGTGCTCGGCATCGAGCCGGCCCGCAACGTCGCGGCGGTGGCGGAGCGCGAGCGCGGCGTCCCCACCCTCACCGAGTTCTTCGGCCTCGACCTGGCGCAGCGCCTCGCGCGGGAGGAGCGCCGGGCCGACGTGCTCCACGCCAACAACGTGCTGGCGCACGTGGCCGATCTGAACGGCTTCGTCGCGGGGATCCGCGTCGTGCTGCGCGAGGACGGCATCGCGGTGCTCGAGGTTCCGTACCTGGGCCAGATGATCCCGCGCCTCGAGTTCGACACGATCTATCACGAGCACCTCTGCTACTTCTCGCTCACGGCGCTCGTCCGCCTGTTCCGTCGCCACCAGCTCGATGTGGTGGACGTCGAGGAGATTCCGCTGCACGGCGGCTCGCTGCTGCTCCGGGTCTCGCACGCATCCGCCGGCGCGGTTTCGGAACGCGTAGCCGAGCTGATCGAGCGCGAGCAGTCGCTGGGAATGACGGCGCACGCGTACTACAGGGACTTCGCGCCGCGCGTTGCGGCGTGGCGCACGCGCTTCCGCGACTTCCTGGAGAGCCAGAAGCGCGCGGGCCGGCGGCTCGCCGCCTACGGTGCGGCGGCCAAGGGGAGCACGCTGCTGAACGTCGCCGGCGTCGGGCGCGAGCTGATCTCCTTCGTGGTCGATCGCTCCGAGCACAAGCAGGGGCGCTACATGCCGGGTGCGCAGCTCCCGATCCGGCCGCCGAGCGCACTCCTCGAGGAGAGTCCGGACGCGGTCGTGCTGCTGGCGTGGAACTTCCAGGAGGAGATCCTCGCGCAGCAGGCCGAGTATCGGCGCCGCGGCGGCCGCTTCGTGGTCCCGATCCCGGAGGTCGCCTTCGTTTGATCTTCGAGCCGACCGCGATTCCCGGCGTCGTGATCGTCCGGCCCGAGCGACGCGACGACGAGCGCGGATTCTTCGCGAGGAGCTGGTCGGTCGACGAGTTCGCGGCGCACGGCCTCCCATCGCGGTGGGTCCAGACGAGCCTCTCCTGGAACCGGCGCCGCGCCACGCTGCGCGGGATGCACTTCCAGGTGGCGCCCTTCGAGGAGGCCAAGCTCGTCGCCTGCGTGCGCGGCGCGCTCCACGACGTCGCGGTCGATCTGCGTCCGGGATCGCCGAGCTTCCGGCGCTGGCTGGGGCTGCGCCTCGACGCGCGCTCGCTCGACACGCTCTACCTGCCGCCGGGTATCGCCCACGGGTTCCTCACGCTCGAGGACGACACGCTGGTGCAGTACCAGATCTCGGCGCCGTACAGCGCCGAGCACGCGCGCGGCGTGCGCTGGGACGATCCTGCACTCGGCATCGAGTGGCCCGATCGTCCCGCGCTCATCTCCGAGCGCGACCAAGCCTTCCCGCTCCTCGAGGAGCGCCGCTGATGCGGGCGCTCGTCACCGGAGCGGCGGGATTCATCGGATCGCATGTCACGCGGGCGCTCGCCGACCGCGGGCTCGCGATCGTGGCGACGGACCGGCCGGGCGCGGCGCTGTCGCGCCTGGCTCGTGTCGACGGCCGCGTGCAGACGGAGGAGGCGGACCTGGCCGATCCGGAGAGCGCGGCGGCGCTCCTCCGTCGACACCGACCCGAGCTGCTCGTTCACCTGGCGTGGTACGCGCACCCCGCGGACTATCTCGACTCTCGGGAGAACCTTCGCTCCCTCGCGGCCACGTCGATGCTCCTCGCTGCCGCCGCCGACGCGGGGTGCCGCCGTGTCGTCGGCGTCGGCACCTGCCTCGAGTACGCCGCGTCCGAGGCACCGCACCGCGAGGGCGATGCAGCGGCCCCCGACACGCTCTACGCTGCATGCAAGCACGCAGCGCATCTGGTCGGCGACCAGCTCACGGTGGGGCGTACCTCGTTCGCGTGGGCGCGCATCTTCCACGTACACGGACCGGGGGAGGATCCGGCGCGATTGATCCCGATGGTCGCGAGAAGGCTCTGCCGCGGTGAGGCCGTCGATCTATCCACCGGGGATCAGATCCGCGACTACCTGCACGTGGAGGACGTGGCGGACGCGCTCGCTGCGATCGCGCTCTCGGACGTCCGCGGCAGCGCGAACGTGTGCTCGGGGGTGCCGGTCGCGATCTCCGATGTGCTGAGGACCCTCGGCGAGCTTCTCGGCAAGCCGGATCTCCTCCGCTTCGGCCGAGCTCCCTACCGCGCGGGCGAGCGAATGCACATCGTGGGCGATCCCGGGGTGCTGCGAACCCTGGGGTGGGCACCGCGCCACACGGGTCTCGCCGCGAGCCTCGCCTATCTGCGGGATGCGCGCGCGTGAGCATCCTGCCGTGAAGCTTTCTGCCGACTCGAAGGCGAACACGCTCGTGGTGGAGGTCGACGGCGCGCGGCGGGAGCTCGAGCTCTACTCGGAAGCCGGCTTCGCGGCGCTCTCGCGGCTCTGGGTCGAGGTCGGATGGTCGCTCAAGTACACGTACGCATTCACCTGGATGGGCAGGCCGATCATCCAGCTTCCCGAAGACATCGTCCGTGTCCAGGAGGTGATCTACGCGCTGAAGCCGACCGTGATCATCGAGACCGGCGTCGCCCACGGCGGGTCCCTCGTGCTCTACGCGAGCCTGCTCCGATCCATGGGCTCGCGAGGTCGCGTGGTGGGCGTCGACGTCGAGATCCGACCGCACAACCGCCGCGCGATCGAGGCGCACGAGCTGGCCCCCGCAATCACGCTGGTGGAGGGGAGCTCGATCGACCCCGCGACCGTCTCCCGCGTACGCGAGCTCGTGGAGCCCGACGATCGGGTCCTGGTGCTCCTCGACTCGAACCACACGAAGCTCCACGTGGCGCGCGAGCTCGAGGCGTATGCACCGCTCGTGAGCATCGGCTCGTACATCGTCGCCACGGATGGGATCATGGAGACCCTCGACGAGGATCCGAGGGGGCACCCGGGCTGGAAGACGGACAACCCCAAGGCGGCGGCGGCCGAGTTCGCCCGCGCGCACGCCGCGGAGTTCGTACTCGAGGAGCCACCGTTTCCCTTCAACGAGGGGAGCATCCACTTTCGCGTCACGCACTGGCCCGGGGCCTGGCTGAAGCGCATCGCCGGACCGCGAATCGGCGCTCGATGACGAGCCTCCGGACACAGCCCCTGGTGAGCTTCGGCGTTCCGGTCTACAACGGCGAGCTCCATCTCGAGGCCTCCGTCCGCAGCCTTCAGACCCAGACGTGGTCGAACCTGGAGATCCTGATCTCCGACAACGCCTCGACGGACGGCACGGAGGCGATCTGCCGCCGGCTCGCAGCGAGCGATCCGCGCATCCGCTATCTGCGGCAGCCGGTGAACCTCGGCGCCGCCGGCAACTTCGATCTCGTCGCCCGCGAGGCTCGCGGCGCGCTGTTCGCATGGTGCGCGCACGACGACCTCCACCTGCCGCGCTTCGTCGAGGCATGTGCCGCCGAGCTCGAGCGGCGACCGGATGCGGTCGTCTGCAACCCGGCCGTCGCCTTTCTCGACGAGGAGGGTCGCATCCGCCCTGACTGGAAGGACTCGAACTTCGAGACCCGCAGCTCGACACGGCCCGAGCGGGCGCAGCGGCTGATCGACCACGTCGACTGGGTCGACGTCTACGGGCTCGTACGGCGCGACGCGCTGCTCGCGGCGCTGCCGTACGAGCCGATCTTCGGCAGCGACGTCGTGCTCACCATGCGGCTCCTCATGCTCGGCGAGTTCGCGAAGGTCCAGGAGACGCTGTTCCACTACCGGGTCCGCCCCCTTCACCAGCGCACCGATCAGATGCGGCAGGAGCGCGTCCGGAATGCACGACCCTACACGGGCATGATTCGCGCGCTCCTGAGCGTGGCGATGCAGGCGGCCGCGGACCACGCGGAGCGGGCGGAGCTGCTGCGCCGCTTCCTCCGCACCCTGACCGATCTCGGGCGCGAGGGACCTCACGCGAGCTGGCGCGGCCTCCTGGGCCAGGAGCACCGCGCGGCGCTCGGCGCGGACCCGGCTCGCGAGACCTTTCCCCGCCACCTGCTCGGCTGGCTGGCCGAGGGCCTGCCGGGTCCCGCCGGCGGCCGCGAGGCGCTCGCGCTGGTGCTCGCGGACGCTCGGCGGGCGCTGATCGCGGTCCCCGGCCATGCCGAGGACCTCGAGCGGGTGCCCGCGCTCGTCTCGGCGCTGCGCGCGCGCCTGCCGCGGGCGACGTTCGGCGTGCTCTGCCCCGAGCCGTGTGCGGCGCGGCTCTCGGGCGCGGACGGACTCGAGGCGGTGCTGCCGTTCGCTCCGCTCCCCGACGCGGCGAGCGGCCCCTCGCGCGACCGCGATCCCGAGCTCGCGCGCGTCCGCGACTTCGGCGCCGACCTCGTGTTCTGCCCCTCGACGCGGCGGACGCTGCGCATGGACAAGCTCGCCACGCGGTCGGGTGCGCTGCTCGGCTTCACCTTCCACCAGCCCGCGATCGACCGCTCGCGCTGGTACCGCCGGCGGACGCCGTACGATCCGAACCGCCACTGGGGATTCGTGCTGCCGGGCCGCGGCGAGGTCGCCGAGCTCATGGCCTTCCTGGACCGCGCAGACCCCTGCGCCGAGGCGCCTCGGTCGAACGACACCCTCTGCTCGTCGGGTCGCCCATGACCGCGCCCGGACCGGCACGACCGCGCGCCGTCCTCCTCGGCGTGCAGCTCCCCGACGTCTCGGACGGCGAGTTCGCGTCGTCGCTCGCCGAACTCGGCCGGCTCGCCAAGACGCTCGGGCTCGAGGTGGTGGGCCGGGTGACGCAGCGGCGCGACCGCCTCGCGGCCGCCGCCGTGGTCGGCGAGGGCAAGCTCGCGGAGCTCGCGCGCTGGACGGGCGGCAGCGGCGTCGTTCCGACGGGACCGCCGGGCGCGCGCCGCAAACCGGCCCGCGACGAGGCGAAGAGAACACCGGACGCAGGCGAAGCGCCGAGCCCCGAGCGCGACGACGATGCCCGATTCCCGCGTAGCGAGCCGCAGGCGAGCGGCGAGTCCATCAGGCCGGCGCGTAGCGAGCCGCAGGCGAGCGGCGAGGGAGGCGCCGAAGGCGCCCCGCAGCTGGCCTCCATCGTGCTGATCGATCACGACGTGACGCCGTCGCAGACGCGCAACCTCGAGCGCGCGACCGGGGTCGAGGTGCTCGACCGCAGCGCCGTGATCCTCTCGATCTTCCAGCGCCACGCGCGCAGCCGCGAGGCGCGCCTCCAGGTCGAGATCGCGCGCCTCGCCTATCTCGCGCCGCGGCTGCGCGAGACGGGCGGCGGGAAGGACCGGCAGGGCGGCGGCATCGGCGGCCGCGGCGCGGGCGAGAGCCAGATCGAGCTCGACCGCCGCAAGCTGCGCGACCGCATCGCCGAGCTGCGCGCCGAGCTCGCCGGCATCGAGCGCGACGCGGGGACGCGGCGGCGCCGCCGCAGCAGCAGCGGGCACACCGTGGCGCTGGTCGGCTACACCAACGCCGGGAAGTCGTCGTGGATGCGCGCGCTCACCGGAAGCGGAGTGCGCGTCGAGGACAAGCTCTTCGCGACGCTCGACACCACGGTGCGCGCGCTCCAGCCCGAGACGGTGCCGCGCATCCTGGTGTCGGACACGGTGGGCTTCATCAAGGAGCTGCCGCACGACCTCGTCGCCTCGTTCCGCTCGACCCTCGACGAGGCCCGCGACGCAGACCTGCTGCTGCACGTGGTCGACGCGGCCGACCCGGCGATCGAGGCGCAGATCGAGGTGACCCGCCAGGTGCTGGCCGAGATCGGCGCGGGCGAGGCGCCGCAGTGGCTGCTGCTCAACAAGATCGACCGCGTGGACGCGGACGCGCGCGAGCCGCTCGCGGCCGCGTGGCCCGACGCGATCGCGGTCTCGGCGCGCGATGCGGACGACGTCGCACGGGTGCGCGAGCGGATCCGGAGCTTCTTCGAGCGCGACATGATCGAGACGGAGCTCGTCGTCCCCTACGCGAAGCAGCGCGTCGTCGGCGAGGCCCACGCGGCCTGCCGCGTGCTCTCGGAGCGCCACGACGAGCACGGCACGCACCTGCGCCTGCGCGCGCGGCCCGAGGTGATCGCGCGGCTACGCGCGGCGCTGTGAGCGCCCGAGAGCCCGGCGTGCGCCGAGCGCCGCGAGCGCGGCCGCTGCCGCGAGCGGGGGCGCCGGCTCGGGCACCCGCACGCAGTCGCCCGCGTACGCGAAGCGCGTCCCGCCCTCCACCATCGCGAAGTCGGTGATCGCGATCGCCTCGAGCGCGTGCGAGTCGAGGAGGTCGCTCCACTGCGCCGCCGTCCGGCGGTCGCTGCGCGCGGTGAGCGCGATCGAGCCCGCGTCCGCGAGCACCATGCCGTAGGTCTGGAGCGCTCGGGCGATCACGCGGGCCCCGTCGTTCGGCAGCGTCTCGAGCGGGAAGTCGGCGCGCAGGCGCAGGCGCGCGCCATACGGCGGCGCCGAGCTCGGGCCGCTCGCCTGGTCCGTCCCGTGGCTCGCGGGCGACACGTAGCTGCGGTGGCGGATGCGTGGGTTGGGCAGGATGAAGCGGATCGCGTGCTCGATCGCGCCGGCAGCGATCTCGTCCGCGTCGAAGAGCAGCGGCGCGATCGGGAGGCCCGCGGCGTCGGCGCTCGAGCAATCGTAGCCGCGTCCGGCCGGGCCGTACTCCGCGTCGAGCCGCCAGATCGCCAGGCAGCCTCCGTAGAGCTGGCCCTGCTCGAGGTCCGCGCGCCACATCTCGAACAGGCGCTGCGTGTCCGCCAGCCAGACGAGCAGATGGCAATCGCCGCCGCCGGTGCACGCGTAGCCCGACTCGTCCTCGACGTTCCCGCCCGGCGGCATCGGCATCGGATCGGCGTCGCAGTCGGGATACCACCAGTCGTCCGTGGGCGTGAAGTCGACGAAGGGCGTCGAGGCGTCGCCGTCCAGCACCTCGATCGAGAAGTCGATCTGCGGGAAGCCGGTGCCGAAGCCGCCCTGGGCTGCGAGCCACGCGATGATCTCGTCGGACTGCGCGTCGACGGGCGCGGCGGACACGTCCTGGCGCCAGAAGGTATCCGGCCGGCCGGCGGGCAGCGTCGCGCGCGCGGCGGCCGGCGCGAGCAGCGCGAGCAGCAGCCAGGCGGCCGCGACGGGCCGCGGCCTCGCAGGGCGGGGCGCCATGGCTCAGAACCGCTCGAGATCGATGTCCGGCTTGCCCTTGTCGAGGTTGGGGGCGGCGTCGGCGTGCGGCTCGGACTCGCCGTCTTCCTTCTCGAAGTCGTCCCAGGTGCCGTCCGAGGTGCTGGCGATGCCGCGGAAGCGCAGCGCGAAGTCGTCGGGATTCGACACGTGCTTCAGCGCCTCTTCGTACGTCACCAGGTTGCCCTTCACCAGGTGCATCAGCGACTGATCGAAGGTCTGCATGCCGTAGCTGGTGAAGCCCTTCGCGATCGCGTCGTGGATCTCCTTGGTGCGGTCCTTGTCGGCGATGCACTCGCGCACGCGCCCGGTCGAGACCAGCACCTCGAGCGCCGGCACGCGCCCCTTGCCGTCGGCGCGCGGGACCAGGCGCTGCGAGATGACCGCCCGCAGGATCGAGGTGAGCTGCAGGCGCACCTGCTTCTGCTGGTAGGGCGGAAACACCGAGATGATGCGGTTGATCGTCTCGGTGGCGTCGAGGGTGTGGAGCGTCGAGAGCACCAGGTGGCCGGTCTCGGCGGCGGTGAGCGCCGTCTCGATGGTCTCGAAATCGCGCATCTCACCCACCAGGATCACGTCGGGATCCTGGCGCAGCGCCGCCCGCAGGGCGTTGGCGAAGCTCTGCGTGTCGACCCCGATCTCGCGCTGGTTCACGATCGAGCGGCGATCCCGGATCAGGAACTCGATGGGATCCTCGATCGTCATGATGTGGCAGGTGCGCGCGGAGTTGATGTGCTCGATCATCGCCGCGAGCGTCGTCGACTTGCCCGAGCCCGTGGTGCCGGTCACGAGGATCAGCCCGCGCTGCTCGCTGGCGATCGACTCGACGACCTTCGGCAGGTGGAGCTGGTCGATCGTCTTGACACCGAACGGAATCACGCGGAACACGACGCCGATCGTGCCGCGCTGCTGGAAGACGTTCACGCGGAAGCGGCCCAGGCCGGCAATGCCGTAGGCGAGGTCGCACTCGCGCGCCTTCTCGAAGCGCTCGCGCTGCACCGGGTTCATGATCGCGAGCACCATCTTCTCGAGCTGCTCGGGCAGCAGGCGCTCGGCGTTCTTGAGAGGCACCAGCGCGCCGTCCACGCGGAAGATCGGCGGCAGCCCCGACTTCAGGTGGATGTCCGAGGCGCCGCCCTTGAGGGCGATCTTCAGGATCTCGTTCAGCTCGAGCGACATGCGCGCCGGCCCCCTGGGGGAAGCCCGCTCCTGGCCGAACGCTGCGAAGGCGCGACCCGGGGAGCTGCCCGGCCTTCTCCTTCGTCCGGAGCCCGCAGCGGCTTGAGAGGCCGTCATGCTCCCGGAACGCACCCAACGGGACCGGCTAGGCTGGACGAAGGGAAAGCGCTGGAGGACGAGTCGGTGACCCTCAGCAAGCGCGTCGACGCCATCGTCAGCCACCAGCTGGCCCGCTGGCAGGTCGACCCCCACCCCTCCCGCCCGCTGCCGTGCGTCGCGCTCTCGCGACTGCCGGGCTCGGGCGGCGCCGAGCTCGGACACCGCGTCGCCGAGCGGCTCCACTACGGATTCTTCGGCAGCGAGATCGTCGACCAGATCGCGGCCGAGCGCGGGATCTCGCACGAGATGCTTCGCGGGCTCGACGAGCACGTTCGCAACGGAATCGACCGCTTCGTCACCGACACGTTCCGGGATCGACACTTCACCGAGAGCGACTACCTGCGCGAGGTGGCGCGCCTCATCACCACGCTCGGGCGGCGCGGCGGCGCGGTGATCCTGGGACGCGGTGCCGCCTTCCTGCTGCCGCCGGACCAGGCGCTCCGCGTGCTGCTCGTCGCGCCGCGTGCGGCGCGGATCGAGCGCGTCGCGAAGGAGCGCGAGCTCACGCGCGACGAGGCGGCCGCATGGGTCGACCGCGAGGATGCGTGGCGCGAGCACTTCGTGCGCCACCACTTCCGGCTCCGGCAGGACGACCCGACGCTCTGCGACCTCGTCCTCAACACCTGCACGCTCGGCATGGAGACCGCCGTGGACACCGTGCTCCACGTGATGCGCGAGCGCTTTGGCATCCACGTCCCGCTGGGAAGCTAGGACGCTAGCCGGGCGACGCGGGCATCTGCAGGCCGGCGGACAGGCCTCCGTCCACCGCGATCGCCTGCCCGGTGACGAACGAGGCGTCGTCGCTGGCCAGGAAGCACGCGAGGCGTGCCACCTCGACCGGCTCGCCGATGCGGCGCAGCGCATGCGCCTGGCCGATCTGCTGGATCGCCGCGTCGCCGTCCAGGAAGCCGCCGATCATCGGGGTGCGGATCACGCCGGGGCAGACGGCGTTCACGCGGATCCCGAAGGGGCCGTACTCGAGCGCGGCGGTGCGGGTCAAGCCGACCACGGCGTGCTTGGTCGCGGCGTAGGAGCCGAGCATCGGCGTGCCCCAGATGCCCGCCACGCTCGCGGTGTTGACGATGCTGCCGCGCACCGGGCCCGGGTTGCGCATCATCGCCTGCACCGCCTGCTTGAGCGCGTAGAAGACGCCGTTCACGTTGACGTCGATCAGGTTCCGGTGCTGCTCGTCGTCCGTCGCGGCGAGTGGCGCGTGGATCTCGATGCCGGCGTTGTTGAAGAGCACGTCGAGGCGCCCGAGCTCGGCGAGCGTCCGCTCGACGAGCCCGCGCACCTCGTCGGGGCGGCGCACGTCGGTCCTCTGATAGAGGCCGCCGAGCTCCTTCGCGACGCGCCCGCCGTCCTGGACGTCGCCGATCACGACGCGGGCGCCGGCCTCGGCGAAGACACGGGCAGTGGCCTCGCCGATGCCCGAGGCCCCGCCCGTGACGATTGCGACCTTGCCCGCGAGCGAGTTCATGCCGCGAGGTATAGCCCAGGCACGATCCTCAGGCGTCGGCCGGCACCTCCGCCTCGTCCACCACCCCGGCCACCGGCACCTTCCGCTTCACGTCCTTCGAGGCGTAGACGGCCTCGGCGATGCGCGCCGCGACGTCCGGGTTGTCCTTCAGGAACTTGCGCGCGTTCTCGCGGCCCTGTCCGATGCGCTCGCCCTCGTAGGAGTACCAGGCGCCGGTCTTCTCGACGATGCCGCCCTCCGAGGAGAGGTCGAGCAGATCTCCCTCCACCGAGATGCCCTCGTTGTAGAGGATGTCGAACTCGGCCTGGCGGAACGGCGGGGCGCACTTGTTCTTCACCACCTTCACGCGCGTGCGGCTGCCCACCACTTCCTCGCGCTCCTTGATGGCGGCGATGCGCCGCACGTCGAGCCGGATCGACGCGTAGAACTTGAGCGCGTTGCCGCCGGTGGTGGTCTCGGGGTTGCCGAACATCACGCCGATCTTCATCCGGATCTGGTTGATGAAGACCACCGTGGCGTTCGACTTCGAGACGGTGCCGGTGAGCTTGCGCAGCGCCTGGCTCATCAGCCGGGCCTGCAGCCCCACGTGCTGGTCGCCCATCTCGCCCTCGATCTCGGCGCGCGGCACCAGCGCCGCCACCGAGTCGACCACCACGAGGTCGACGGCGCCCGAACGCAGCAGCACGTCGGCGATCTCGAGCGCCTGCTCCCCGGTGTCCGGCTGCGAGACGAGCAGCTCCTCGACCCGGACGCCGAGACGCCGGGCGTAGTTCACGTCGAGCGCGTGCTCGGCGTCGATGAAGGCGGCGACGCCGCCCTGCTTCTGGAGCTGCGCCACGGCGTGCAGCGCCAGCGTGGTCTTGCCGCTCGACTCCGGCCCGTAGATCTCAACCACGCGCCCGCGCGGGTAGCCGCCGATGCCGAGCGCCAGGTCGAGGCTCGGGGAGCCCGACGGGATCACCTCGATCTCGCGGTCGACGGCGTCCTCCGTCATGGTGAGGATGGCGCCCTTGCCGAACTGCTTCTCGATCGTCGAGACGGCGAGGTCGATCGCCTTGCGGCGGTTGTCGTCGCTCTTGCCGTTGCTCTTGCCGTTGCTGGACATGTCTCGTTCTCCTCGGCGGTTCAGGGTGAAGTACGGCCCTCGAGCGCGATGCGCTCGAGCGGGGTGTAGTGCGCGCCGCCCGGACCGGGATCGCTCCGGAACAGCGCGAAGGAGTCGACGGCGAAGGGCGCCGCCTCGCAGCGCCCGTCGAGCCGCGGCGCGCGGCTGCGAACGCGCCCGAGCGTCAGGTGCGCGCGGAACGGGCGCGCCTCGGGCGCGAAGCCCGCGGCCACGACCCCGCGCTCGACCGCCGCCGCCAGCGCCGCGAGCGGCTCCGGCGGCTCGACCTCGACCGCCACGACCCGCGGCCTGCGCGCGTTCGGCAGGCCGCTGAGCGCGCCGAGGCGCAGCGCGAGCGGCGCGTGATCGGCGCTCGCGCGCCGCACCGAGGCGACGAGATCGCCGAGCCGCGCCGCGGGCGTATCTCCGAGGAAGCGCAGCGTCACGTGATAGGACTCCGGCCGCACCCAGCGCACGGCCTCGCCGCCGGGCTCCGCCGCCAGCCGCCGGGCGAGCTCGGCCGCCGCTCGGCGCGCGGCGTCGGGCAGCTCGACGGCGAAGAAGGTGCGCAGCACGCCACTCCCGACGACTCGGCGGGCTTCGGGTCTGATGATCCGGCGGGCTTCGCGCACCTCACGAGCCCCTCCTCTGCACCGTACCTAGCCTGGGAAGGTCGAGCGGCTCGTCGAGCAGCCGCCGCCGCACCCAGTCGAGCGCCATCTGCGCCGTGACGCGCCGGTTCCGCTCGCGGTCGAACGCGAAGAGCAGCTCGCGCGTCTCGGTGCCCGTCGCCTCGGCGAGCGACACGTAGACCAGCCCGACAGGCCTCTGGGGCGTGCCGCCGTCCGGCCCGGCGATGCCGGTGGTCGACACCGCGTAGTCCACCCCGAAGCGCGCGCGTGCGCCCTCCGCCATCGCGCGCGCCACCGGCTCCGACACGGCACCGTGCTGCTCGAGCAGATCGGCCGGCACACCCAGCAGCGCGCGCTTCGCGTCGTTCGCATAGGCGACGACGCCTCCCCGGAAGTACCTCGACGACCCCGGCACGGCCGTCAGCAGCTCCGCGATCATGCCGCCGGTGCACGACTCCGCGGCGGCCACCGTCTTGCGGCGCTCGGTCAGGAGCCGCCCCACCACGGCCTCGAGCGTCTCCTGCTCGCCTTCGCCGTAGACGAGCGCTCCGAGGTGGGCGCGGATGGCGGCGCAGGCGCGCTCGAGCTTCTCCTGCGCCTCGGCCTCGCTGGCGGCGCGCGCCACCGGGCGCACGTAGTTGTCGGGGAAGTTGGTCCGGAAGCCCAGCTCGACCCCGAGCGGCAGGTCGAGGTTGCGCAGCCGCTCGTCGAGGTTCGACTCGCCGATGCCGAAGGTGCGCAGCAGCGCGGCGCGCGTGAACGAGGTGACGCGGCGGCGCGCCGCGATGCGCGGCAGCACCTGCTCGTCCATCATCTTGTACAGCTCGCGCGGCACGCCCGGCATGCAGAAGAAGAGAGCTTTGTCGATCTCGAGCATCGTCCCCGGCGCGGTGCCGATCGGGTTGGGGAGCACCTCGGCGCCCTCCGGGAACCAGGCCTGCTTGGCGTTGATCTCCGCCATCTCGCGGCCGAAGCGGGCGAAGAAGGCGCGGATCGCCTCGAGCGCGGCGTCGTCCTGCACGAGCTTGCGGCCGAAGGTCTCGGCCAGCACCTCGATGGTGAGATCGTCGCGCGTCGGACCGAGGCCGCCCGACACCAGCACCACGTCGCTGCGCGCGGCCGCGCGCCGGAACGCGTCGGCCATGTCGGCCCGATCGTCCAGCACGCTCGCGTGGAAGCGCGTCTCGATGTCGAGCGAGAGCAGTCGCTGCGACAGGAACGACTTGTTCGAGTCCACGATCTCGCCGCGCAGCAGCTCGTCTCCGATCGTCAGCACCTCCGCCTTCAAAGCGCCCTCGCCCCGAGAACCAGCACGACGAGGGCGAGCGCCGCGAGGACACCCGCCGCCACGTCGTCCAGCACCACGCCGGCCCCGCCCTCCAGGTTCTCCTCGAGCCAGCGCGCCGGGCCCGGCTTCCACACATCGAACACCCGGAATGCGACGAATCCGGTCACGATCCAGCCGAGCGAGCGGGCGCGGCCGAGCGGAAGCAGCGGGAGCAGGGTGATGAGCTGGCCGGCGATCTCGTCGATCACGATGCGGCCGTCGTCCTTCGTCCCCCACGCGCGGTCGGCCAGGTCCGCGGCCCAGATGCCGAGGAAGGTCACCCCGACCGCGGTCAGCGCGTAGAGCCAGAGCGGAAGCGCGGCGAGCGGCCAGAAGAGCACCGCCCCGACGGCGGCGCCTGCCGTCCCCGATGCCACCGGCGCGTAGCCGGCCCCACCACCCGTCGCGACGGCGAGGGCGAACGTCCGGGAGAGCGAGCTCCGCGCGGCTTGGGTCGGGATGGCGCAACCGCTCGGGACCGAGGAACGGGTGCGCGCCGGTGGGGGGACCGCGCGCACGGGGTCAGGGTAGCTCCGGGGCCCAGGCCGCGAAAGCGCCGCCTTCCCGGGCACCTCGGGTCAAGCCCCGCCGGTCGCAGGACGATGAGCCGGGGTGCGCGGGGCCCGGACGAGCCGGCCGCTCCGCCGTCTAACTTGCGCGCGGGGCGACATGTTCGGAGCCACGACCAGCCAGGAGCCCGGAGCCGTCGGCCGCACCCCGGCCGACGTCTCGGTGCTGCTCGTCGAGCTCGGCCGCGCGCTCAAGGGCTGGAGCTTCTACCCGGCCGGCCATCCGGCCCGGCAGGAGCTGCTCGACCGCACCGCGCGGGCCTTCCAGGGCGAGCTGCGCCGCAACGGCGCGCTCGGCCTCGAGATCCGCCGCGGCGCCTTCTGGCTGCCCGCGAGCCAGGCGCCGATCGGCCCCGGGCGGCTCGACGACCTGGCGCGCCAGCTCTTCGTCCGCTCGGTGCGCCACGTCGTCTTCGACGCCGCGCTCGACGCCACCTCGCTCGCCGCCTTCCTCGACGTGCTCGCGATGGACGAGGACGCGCTGGCGGCGGCCGGTGGCTTCGAGACGTGCTTCTACACCGGGATGCGACATGGCGTGCAGGTGAACGAGGTCGACTACCGCGTCCTGCTCGAGCGGCGCCAGGCGGCTCCCGCGGCGATGGCGCTGCCGGCGGCAGCCCCGAGCGCGTCGCCCGAGGAGGACGAGGCGGACGCGGGCGACGGGATCGGGGAGCTGGCCCTCGAGCTGCCCGCCGCGCTCGCGATCCGCGAGGCGCCGCTCGAGGCGGTCGACCCGCGGGAGGCCCGCGCGCGCGAGCTGCTCGGGATGCTTCGGGAGCTCGAGGAGTGCGACGACGAAGAGCGCTATCGCGATCTCGCTCGCCAGGTCACGACGCTCGCAACGGCGCGGGTCTCCGACGGCGAGATCGACGAGGGCTACCGCGCGCTGCTCGTGCTGTCCTCGCATGCGGGCGACGACGCCAAGCGCTCCTACGCGCAGCGCGAGATCGCGATGCAGTTCCTAACGCACCTCGCGGTCGGGCCCGCGCTCGAGGATCTCCTGGCCCGCGCCTGCGCCGGCGCGACGGAGGGGAGCCTGCGCGCCACCGGCGTCCTGCTGCAGCTCGGCGGCCGTGGGGTCCCGCGGCTCCTCGAGCAGCTCGAGGCGGAGTCCGACCCCGATCGCCGGGCACGGCTCTCGGCGGTCGTCATCGCGATGGGCGAGGAGGCCGTACCCACGCTCTCCGAGTGCATCGTCTCCGGCTCGCGGCGGCTCCAACGGCTGGCGCTGCGGCTGGCGGGCGAGACGCAGAACCCCCGCCTGGTGCCGAGCCTGCGCGAGGCGCTGCTCACGGGCCGCGGCGAGGCCGCGCGCGACGCTGCGCAGTCGCTGGTCCGCATCGGCGACGTGTCCTCGCTCGAGGTCCTGGCGGAGGGGCTTCGCTGCCCGCGCGCCGAGGTCGCCGCCCTGGCCGCCTACTCGCTCGGGACGACCGGGCGCGTGCTCTCGCTCGGCCCGCTGGTCGAGACGCTGGCGCGGGCGCTGGCGGGCGGCGAGCTCGGGCTGGCGCGCGAGGTGGTGCGCGGGATCGGGCGGCTCGGGCGACCCGAGGGTGCGCCCGCGCTCGCCGAGCTCCTGGCGCGCGGCGGCCTGCTGCGGCGCAAGCGGCTGCGCGAGGTGAAGCTCGCGGCGATCTCGGCGCTCGCGCACCTGCCCGGCCGCGAGGCCGAGACGGCGCTCGAGCGCGCGTCGCGCGCGCGCGACGCGCGCCTGCGCGAGGCGGCCCAGGCGGCGCTGCAGCGACGCGAGCAGGACGCGCGGCCGGCATGAGCGAGACCAAGGCGGCCCTCACCCGCATGCTGCAGCAGCTCTCGGGCGCATTGCGCGGCGCCGCCCTCTACCCCGGCGGCCACCCCGCGATCCACACCCCGCTCCGGGAGCTCGCGACCGGGCTCGCGCTCATGCTGCGCGAGCGCGATCGCATCGTGCTCGGGCTGATCGACGACGTGCTCGTGCTCGACGAGATGCCCTTCTACGACGCCCCCGTGCGCTTCAAGGCCGTCACCGATGCGCTGCTGGAGCGCAAGATCGAGTCGATCGTGTTCCATCCGGGCGCCTCGCTCGGCGAGCTCGAGGGCCTGGTCCAGGTGCTGGTGCCGCCCGAGGCGGAGCGCGACGTGCCCGCGCTCGAGGCGGCCAAGCGCCGCGAGCTCTCGCACGTGATCCTGCGCGACCGCGTCGAGGGCGAGGACGACCCGCGCGCCGCGGCGCGGCAGACCTACGAGCGGACGCTCGGCGCGGTGGTGGATCTGGTCTCCGAGATCCGACTCGGCAGGATCCCGTCGGGCGGGCAGGCGACCGCGATCGTCGACACGATGCGCGACATCGTCCTCGCCGACGAGAGCGCGCTGCTCGGCCTGGCGCTCCTCAAGGGCTACGACGACTACACCTGCAACCACTCGGTGAACGTCGCGATCTTCTCGCTCGCCTTCGCCAAGCACCTGGGCGTGTCGGGTCCGGCACTGCAGCGGGTGGGGCTCGCCGGCCTGCTGCACGACCTCGGCAAGGTGCGCACGGCCGAGGCCATCATCAAGAAGCCGGGCGCGCTCACGGCCGAGGAGATGACGGCGATGCAGCGCCACCCGGAGCTCGGCGCCGAGATCATGACCCAGATGAAGGGCATCGACTCGGAGACGGTGGAGATCGTGCTGCACCATCACCTGCGCCACGACGGCGGGGGCTATCCGCTGCTGCCGTCCGGCCGCGAGCCGCATCCGCACGGTGCGGTGGTGGCGATCGCCGATTGCTACGACGCGCTCACCACGACGCGCCCCTACCAGAAGTCGCGCCACCCGAGCGAGGCGGTGCGCATCCTGCGGCGCATGGCCGGGCAGGCCTATGCGCCGGAGGCGACGCAGGCCTTCATCGACCTGATCGGCGCCTACCCGGTCGGCGACGTGGTGCGCCTCTCGACCAACGAGATCGGGGTGGTGAGCCGCGTGTCGCCGCTCGACGCCACGGCGCCGTGGGTGCGGCTCGTGACCGACTCGGGCGGCCAGCGGCTCGCCGAGCCGGTCGACTGCGACCTCTCCGCCGAGCCGCAGGGCGGGCGCGTGATCGCGGGATCGGTCGACCCCGTGCGCAAGGGCATCGACGTCGCGAAGGTACTTGGGCTGTAGACCCCGTCGCCTCCGCAGCAACGACAACGCGATCATCCCACAAGCGGCGCCGCAGGCGCCGCAGGCGCCGCGCGCAGCGAGCCGCAGGCGAGCGAAGTCAACAGCTTAGTCCAGGGCGGCGAGCGCCTCGAGCGCGGCGGCGCGCACGGTGGCGTCCGGGTGCGCGACGAAGCCCGCGATCTCACCCTCGCAGGCCGCATCGCCGCAGGCTCCGAGCGCCCGGAGCGCCGGTCCCAGGACGGCGGGCTCGCCGCCGCCGATCACGGCGCGCAGCAGCGGCACCATGCGGCGGTCGGCGAAGCGGGCCAGGGCCTCGACGGCGTGCTGGCGCACGTGCTCGCTCGAATCGTCGAGGCACTCCGCGAGCGGCGAGAGGGTGCTCTCGTCGCGCAGCTCGGCGAGCGTGCGGACCGCCACGACGCGGACCTCCTCGACGGGATCGCGGAGCGCACCGACCAGGGCCGGGAGGGCGGCGCGGTCGTCGAGCGCACCGAGCCCGTAGAGCGCCTCGATGCGCGCGCCGGTCTCCGGGGAGCGAGCCCGCTCGAGCAGGACCTCGAGGTCCTGGCGGCGCTCGAGGCGCTCGAGCGCCCGCGAGGCCGCGGCCCGGACCTCCGCGTCCGGGTCCCGCAGGGCGGCGCGGATCTGCTCCCGGCGCTGCGCGACGCGGGCCGCCGTGTCTCCGTCCATCGATGGCTCCCCCCGACGGTGGGAATCGGCCCCCCGGCCGGTCATCTTGACCGGCTGCCTGCGCCGCGCCGGTTGCTAGCCTTGCCCGCCATGCGCGTCCTCGGGCTCGATCTCGGCAAGAGGCGCATCGGCCTCGCGATCTCGGATCCGGAGGGACGAATCGCCTTCCCCGCGGGCCACCTCGAGCGGGTCGCCATCGGCAGGGACCTCACCGCGCTCGGGACGCTGATCGCCGAGCGGGGCGTCGAGCGCGCGGTGGTCGGGCTCCCGCTCCACCTGGATGGACGGGCGGGGCCCGAGGCGGAGGCGGCGCGCGCCTTCGCGACGTCGCTCGCCGAGCGGGCGGGCATCCCGGTCGAGCTGCTCGACGAGCGATGGACGACGGTCGCGGCGGAGCGGAGCCTGCACGAGATGGGTCCGGGCACGGCGCGCCGACGCGGCAAGGGCGCGGTCGACGCGGTGGCTGCGACCCTCCTGCTCTCGACGTATCTCGACCGGCTGCGCCTCGCGTCGGAGCGCGGGGAGGCACCCTGAGACCGCCTTGGGGCCGCGCGCTCGCCGTGGTGCTCGTCGCGCTCGCGGCGCTCTCGGCGGCGGGCGTCGGGGTGGCGGCCTGGTCGATCGCGCCCGCCGATGCCAACGCCGGGCCGCAGCGCTTCGAGCTGCCCGCCGGATCGACGCTGCACCGCGTCGCGGTCGATCTCGAGCGCGCCGGACTGATCCGCAGCCGGCTCTCGTTCGAGGCGCTCGCGCGCTGGCGCGGCGCACAGGGATCGCTCCGCGCCGGCGAGTACGAGCTCTCTGCCGCCTGGGGGACGACGCGCATCCTCGACCAGATCGCGGAGGGGCGGGTCCTCAACGTCGAGGTGACGCTGCCCGAGGGGCTCACCGCGGCGGAGATCGCGCTGCGGCTCGAGCAGGCCGGCGTCGCGCGGGCCGAGGCCTTCCTCGCCGTCGCCCGCGACCCGGCGGTCGCCGCCGAGCTCGGCGTCGAAGGCCCCGGCCTCGAGGGCTATCTCTTTCCGGAGACCTACCGGATCGCCCCCGGCCTCACCGCGAAGCAGGTCGCCAAGGTGCTCGTCGACCAGTTCCACCGGGTGTGGAGCGAGCTCGCCCCCGACGCGGCCGCCCGCGGCCTCTCGATGCGGGACGCCGTGACGCTCGCCTCCATCGTAGAGAAGGAGACCGGCGCGCCGGACGAGCGCCCGCTGGTCGCGTCGGTGTTCGCGAACCGCCTGGCGCGGCATATGCGCCTCGAGTCGGATCCGACCACCATCTACGGCATCCCGAACTTCGACGGCAACCTGACCCGCGCCCACCTCGAAGACGCCGCCAATCCCTGGAACACGTATCGGATCGACGGCCTGCCGCCGACGCCGATCGCGAATCCCGGCGCCGCGTCGCTGCGCGCCGTCGTGCATCCTGCCGAGACCGACTATCTGTTCTTCGTGTCGCGCAACGACGGGACGCACGTCTTCGCCAGGAGCTTCTCCGAGCACGTCGTCAACGTGGCGCGCTTCCAGAAGAAGGGAGCCAACTGAGCCATGGCCGAGCCGCCCGATCCGAAGACGTTCTTCGCCGAGCGCTTCCCCGCGCAGCTGAACCGCGTGCTCGCCGAGCAGGAGCAGGCCGCGTCCAGCGCGCAGCGGGCACTCGAGGAGATGCGCGCCGTCGACGCCTCGATCGGATTCGAGGTGCGCGGCCCCGGCGGCGGGAGCTGGTTCGTCGACGTCGAGCGCGGTCGCAGCCGCGCCGTCGACGCGCCCTCGCACCCGCCGTTCCTGCAGATCGCCATCGACCGCGAGCACTTCGAGCCGCTCTGGCGCGAGGCCGGCGACAACGTGCTCGGCTTCCTCGGCGGCGTCTCGGGGATGGGCGCGCCGATCAAGCTGACGCGCGGGCGCGTCGAGCAGATCGCCGCGCTCGACGGCACGCTCGGCTTCGAGCTGACGGGCGAGGGGGGCTTCCGGCTGCTCGCGCGCCTCGGCGCCGGCGCGCCGAGCGAGCCGCCGCAGACCTCGATCCGCGTCGACGCGGCCGCCTATCGCGAGCTGCGCAGCGGCGCGCTCGCGCCGCAGGACGCGTTCCTGGCGGGCAAGATCGCCGTCGAGGGCGACATGCAGCTCGCGATGCAGCTCGCGCTCGCGGTGCTGTCGCCTGACTGAGACGGTCGGCCGCCGCTACGCGATCGTCTTCAGCAGACCCAGCAGCAGGCTCTTGAGCGGGATCTGGAGCGCGAGGACGACCAGCAGGGGAATCGCGGCGGGAACGACGATGGCCGCCGCCGCGACCCGGCCGACGGGAGCCAGGCGCATTCGCTGCACGGCTTCGTAGAGCGCGAGCGTATCGGCCACGGGTCCAAGCTCGGGGGCGGAGAGCCGCCCGTCGTCGTCGACCGGCTCGCCGAGGATCCAGCGGCGCCGGACGCGGCGTCCGTGCTCGCCCACGAGCGCGCCGTAGTCGAGGAGCGCGCGCCGCTTCACCGGTCCGAGCGTGCGCGCGAACAGGAGCAACGGCGCGAGGAAGAGCACGAGGGAGATCGCGACCAGGGCCGCCATCGAGGCGAAGAGCGACTGCACCGCGACGCCGTGGTAGACCACCTGATGCGCCCACTGCGAGGCCGCCACTGCCGAGATCGCGAGCACCACCAGGCTGAACGCGGAGGGAAGGTGCTCCAGGAAGCCGAGCCCGCCCGCGCGATCGGGATGCGTGGGCACGATCGCGAGGTCGAGCCGCGCGATGCGGGCGAGCAGCAGGGTGACGAGCACGAGCCGCCAGAGCCACGCGAGCAGCAGCGCGACGAACACCGGGCGCGCCACGACGACGAGCCACCATCCGCCGAAGCCGAAGCGCGGCGCCGCCGGGTCGCCCTCCTCCGCCCAGAGCAGCTCGTGCGCGTTGCCCGGCGGCCCGATCGCGAACCAGGCGATCAGCAGCCCGCCCATCACGACCCAGGGGAGCGTCGCGTTGCGAAGACGCACGATGCCCTGCACCACCTCGCGCAGGCGCGGGCGGTCGGCCTCGGTCACCAGCCCCGAGCGCACGAAGTAGGGCACGAGCGAGAGCGTCTGGGCCTGGGCCATCGCCTCGCCGATCACGAGCAGCGGGATCGCGACCAGGCAGCGCACGTGGACCCCGAAGTGCTCGAGCAGCGGCTCGGCGACCGGGCCGCCCGGGAGGGCCCGATGCGCGAAGGCCGCCCACACCGCGATGGGGACCCACGTGACGGCCGCGAACAGCGCAGCGCGCCGGCCGATCCCGGCGCCGGCCGCGGGGATCAGCCCGACGGCGCGCTCGGCGCGGAAGAGGAGGTCGTCGCGCACCAGCGAGACGGCGAGCTCGCTCCGGTCGGTGGCGGGGGCTGACTGAAGACCCACACCCCCAAGCGTATCCGATCGGGGGCGAGTCGCACCGTCTCAGGCGCTGCCGGGGCTAGTCGAAGCTGACCTGCTTCAGCAGCTCGAGATCGTCCAGCGCCTTGCCGGCGCCGTAGACGACCGCAGTGAAGGGGTCGTCGCTGCGGATGATCGGCAGGCCGGTGCGCTCGCGCAGCACGACGTCGAGGTCGCGCAGCAGCGAGCCGCCGCCCACCAGCACGATGCCGCGGTCGACGATGTCGGCGGCCAGCTCGGGGGGCGTCTTCTCGAGCGTCATGTGCACGCTCTCGACGATCGAGGAGATCGGCTCGACCAGCGCCTCGTGGATCTCGTCGCTCGTCGCCAGCACGAGCTTCGGGATGCCGGCCACCAGGTCGCGGCCCTTGATCTCCATGGTCTGCGTCTTCGCGTGCGGCGAGGCGGTGCCGATGGAGATCTTCACCTCCTCGGCGGTGCGCTCGCCGATCAGCACGTTGTACTTGCGGCGCACGTACTGGATGATCGCCTCGTCCATCTTGTCGCCGCCGCAGCGGATCGAGAGCGAGGTGACGATGCCGGAGAGCGAGATCACCGCCACGTCGGTGGTGCCGCCGCCGATGTCGACGACCATGTTGCCGGTCGGCGCGGTGACGTCGAGGCCGGCGCCGATGGCGGCCGCCATGGGCTCTTCCATCAGGTAGACCTCGCGGGCGCCGGCCGAGAGCGCCGACTCGCGCACCGCGCGCTTCTCCACCGAGGTGATGGCCGGCGGCACGCAGATGACGATGCGCGGCCGCACCAGCTTCGAGCGGTTGTGGGCGCGGTGGATGAAGTAGCGGAGCATCGCCTCGGTGACTTCAAAGTCGGCGATCACGCCGTCCTTGATCGGGCGCACCGCGCGGATCGTCCCGGGCGTGCGCCCGAGCATCGCCTTGGCCTCGCTGCCGACGGCGAGCACGCGATCGTTGCGGCCGTGCTGGTCGCTGGCAACCGCCACCACGCTCGGCTCCGAGCACACCAGGCCCTTGTTGCGCGCGTAGACCAGGGTGTTGGCCGTGCCGAGGTCGATGGCCAGGTCGTTGGAGAAGCTTCCCGCCAGGAATTTGAACATCGCGCCGATCTCCGCGGAGTCGACCGGGCGCGGGGCGCGCGTCGGTCCATTCTCTTGATCGGCGAAGCGGCGCGGAAGTTGAGGGTGGGAGCTGCCTTTCCTCGAGGCGATCCGAGGGGCTAGCGGGAAGCGTCGTCGTCCGACGGTGCGGAGGGCGTCGGCGGCGCCGGAGTCTGCGCGGCCAGCGCCTGCAGCGCCTCGAGGCGCTCGCGGACGCCGGCGACGCCGCCGCGGATGGCGTCGAGATGGCTCCGGTAGGCGGCAACTTCGGCCTCGGCAGTGCGCAACGAAGCGCGGAGCACGCCGACCTGCGTCTCGAGCACGTGCACGCGGCGGGTCTCGACGCTCCAGGCCACCACGCCGGCGAAGGCGACGGCCAGCGCCAGGGGGAGGAGCCAGCGGCCGCCGGTGCGCCCCGTCACCGTGGGAGCGGCGGGTGCACCGGAAGCAGCCTCCCCCGGCCGGACCAGACGCGGACCGAGCGGGGCGCTCATGCGCAGGGGATGCCGGCAGTCATCGGCCGGATGCTAGCCGCTCCAGCCCGCGCGAGGCGAGCCGGGGTCCGCCCCGACCTGGCGGCGCCGGGCCTCCCGGCGCCGCACTCGAGCTAGCGCCCGGAGGCCGGCGTCCAGCCCTGGGGCATGATCTTGTAGTAGCCCTTCAGCGCCTCGTACTCGGACTTGTCGAGGGTCGGCCAGCGCACGGCGTGGGGGTCGTTGAGCGCGCTGTCGTCGAGCCGGCGCGGCGGGATCACGACGTGGTCGCCGGTGCCGTCGGCGCCGAGCTGCGGACCCGGCGGGTCGGTCGCCTTCAAGTCGTTGGGCTCGAACCAGTAGTTGTTGATGGGATAGGGAGAGTCCGCCCGCGCCGCGGTGGCACCGACGAGCAACAGGCCGCCGGCCAGAAGGAGCAGACGCGTCTTCGAGGTCATTCCCGATGTTCCTCCAGGGTTGTTTCGAGCGTGGCTTGCTCGAGCGCGGCCGACCGACCCGGACCCGGCAGGCCGCATCGACACGGGTCAATTAGCACGGCCTGGATCGGCGTCGCCACGGACGGGCGCGCGCGACGCCAGATCCGCGGCGCGGTGGGGCGAGGAGGCAGCGGTGCGCGGCATCCTGCGCGCGCCGCGGCGGCTCGGGTCGTGCCGGACCCGGTACGGACGCCCTACGACTGGATCACGAGCTTCGACAGGCTGGTCTTGCGCAGGTTGGTCTTCTGGATGGTGCGCACCAGCTCGGCCACCTTCTCCGTGTCGGTCTCAAAGGGGTTGTTGCAGATCACGCGCACGTTGAGGAGGTTGCCGAGCCGGATGTTCGACCAGTCGAGGTCGTACTGGATCGAGTTCTGGCGCGCCAGCTTGATGAACTCGCCGCGCATCTTCGCGCGCGTGTCCGGCGGCGGCTCCGTCTTCGCCTTCATCACCTCGTCGTCTTCGAGCAGCCGCTCCACGGCACCCTTGCGCTCGAGCAGGTAGTAGAGCCCGCGGTTTACCCGGATGTCGTGGTACTGCAGATCCAGCATGAACACGCGCGGGTCGCCCCAGCTCGTGCCGCGGCTCTCGAGGTAGGACTCGATCAGCTGGCGCTTGATGATCCAGTCGATCTCGCGGCCGAGCCGGTCGGGCTCGGTGTCCAGGCAGTCGAGCACGTGCTGCCACTTCGCGACCGCGTCGCGCAGCTCGTCCGAGACCGGGTACTGCTCGAGATAGCGCTGCGCCATCTCGCAGTACTCGCGCTGGATCTCGATCGGCGAGTACTCGCGCCCGTTGTCGAGCCGCAGCTTGCGCTTGCAGGTCGTGTCGTAGGAGATGTCCTTGATGGCCTTCACGGGATTGCGCAGCGTGAAGTCCTTGTTGATGAAGTTGTCCTCGATCATCTGCAGGACGACCGCGCAGCTCCCGATCTTCACGAAGTTCGTGTACTCGCTCATGTTCGAGTCGCCCACGATCACGTGCAGCCGTCGGTACTTCTCGCGGTCGGCGTGGGGCTCGTCGCGCGTGTTGATGATCGAGCGGTCGTTCGTCGTGGTGCCCGAGATCTTCTGGTAGATGTGCTGCGCGCGCTGGCTGATGCAGTAGTGCACGCCGTCCTGCGTCTGGAACACCTTGCCCGCGCCCGTGTAGATCTGGCGGGTCACCAGGAACGGGATCAGCTGCTCGGCCAGGTAGTAGAAGTCGACGTCGCGGTCGACCAGGTAGTTCTCGTGGCAGCCGTAGGAGTTGCCGACGAAGTCGGTGTTGTTCTTGAAGATCGAGAGCTTCCCCGCGATGCGCTCTTCGCGGATCTTCTCCTCCGCGTAGTCCTCGAGCTCCTCGAGGATGCGCTCGCCGGCCTTGTCGTACACGATGAGCTGGCGGGGCGACGCGCACTCGGGGGTCGCGTACTCGGGATGGCAGCCCGTGTCCTGGTAGAAGCGGGCCCCGTTCTCCAGGAAGACGTTCAGGAAGTGCTCGGTGGTGATCAGCTTCTCGAACAGGAAGCGGATCGCCTTCTCGACCGGCAAGGTCTTCCGCCCCTCGGGCGTGAAGATGATCCCGTACTCGGTCTCGACCCCGTAGATCCGCTTCTGCACGGCTGTTCCTCGGCCGGGGGACTCCTAGGCGAGAATAGCTCTTACCTCATCGGCGGACGCACGGCGGAACTTGCGACCGGCGCGGTCGCGATCGAGCGTGCAGACCTCGAGGCGTTCGGCCGCGATGCGCGTCGCTCCGTTGGCTGCGGCGTTCAGCGCGTCGCGACCCAATCGCAGCGCATCCCCGAGGGGCAGGCCGGAGCGGTAGTGGTTCTTCAGGTAGGACTCGATGCTCTCGACGGTGCCGCCGATGCCGCACCAGCTCCGGTGGTCGGAGATGCTGCCGTCGAACTGCACCCGGTACATCACGTTGTCCTCGTGCCCAACGAGCCGCGGGTCACCGACCTCGGCGACGATGACCTCGACCTCGAGCGGCTTCAGCTCGCGCGTGAAGACGTCGCCGATCGCCTGCGAGTAGGCGTTGGCGAGCGCCTTGCCGCGCACGTCCTCCCGGCTGTACGCGTAGCCCTTCACGTCGCAGAAGCGCACGCCGACCTTCCGGAGCTGGTCGAACTCGCTGAACTTGCCGACCCCCGCGAAGGCGATGCGGTCGTAGATCTCGCCGATCTTGGAGAGCTGCGACGGGTTCTCCGCCACCAGGATGATCCCCTTGTCGTACTCGAGCGCGACGATCGACTTTCCGCGCGCGATTCCCTTGCGCGCGTACTCCGCCTTGTCCTGCATCAGCTGTTCGGGAGAGACGTAGAACGGGATCGACATCGGCTACGGCCCCCCGCCGGGCGCGCGCACGCGCGCGACCACCACCTGCTGCGTGTAGATCTGCCCGATGGTCTCCTTGTCGATCTCGCGGACGCCCTCGGCGGTGCAGGACGCCACGATCGGGAAGATTCCGCGCGCCAGATCGACGCCACCCGTGGCGCGGTCCTCGTCGGCGGCGTCGGTGAGCGCCTGCAGCGCCGCGCGCAGGGCCTCCTCGCGCGACAGGTCCGCGCGCCAGATCTTCTTCAGCGACTCGCGGGCGTAGAGGCCGCCGCTGCCCGAGGCATCGAACTCGGTCTCCTCATAGCGGCCGCCCGTCACGTCGTACTTCCAGAGCCGGCCGAGACGCCGGCGCAGGTCGTAGCCGGCGAAGAGCGGCACCACGACCAGGCCCTGCATCGCCGCCGGCAGGTTGGCGCGGACCATCTGTGAGAGCTTGTTGGCCTTGCCCTCGAGCTCGAGGGGCTCGCCCTCGATCTTCTCGTAGTGCTCGAGCTCGACGCGGAGCATGCGCGCCATCTCGATGCACGGGCCAGCCGCGCCCGCGATGGCGATCAGCGAGTGGGCGTCGGTGGTGTACACCTTCTGCACATCGCGCGACGCCACGCGGTGCCCTTCGGTGGCGAGGCGATCGCCGGCCACCACCACGCCGTCGCTGAAGCGCAGCGCCAGCACCGTGGTCCCGTGCGGGACGCTCGGCGCGGGCGCCCCACCCAGGTCGGGGAGATTCGGTCGCAGGTGCGGGAAGTCGATGCCCAGCAGCTCGACGAAGCTCGACCCGGAATACTTGCCTCGGAAGAACACCCCCCAGTGCCTCCGCGCTCGGACCGTCTACTGCCCGCCGCGCTGGACGTAGTTCTTGACGAACTCCTCGGCGTTCTCCTCGAGGACCTCGTCGATCTCGTCGATCAGGGCGTCCATCTCCTCCTTCAGCTCCTCACCCTTCTTCGCGAGCTTCTGGCTCGGCTTGCCCGAGCCCTGGCCCTCGTCACCGGAATCGCCGCCTCCCTTCTTCTGCTGCTGCTGCGACTCGGCCGCGGCGACGATCGGAAGGCTCGCGGGGGACGCGCGTCGCGGGGGTCTCGAGTGGTAGTCCATCTGTCGGTCTCCAGTCGGCGGCGCGGCGGCGAGCCGGGCGCCGCCGCGCTCAGCTTCTCAGGTTGCGCACCAGCTCGGCGGCGCTGGCCGACGAGTTGAAGAGATCGTCCACGTGCTTCTTCGATCCCTTGAGCGGCTCCGCCATGAGGACCCGCTTGATCGGCTCGTCGCCGATGCCGAACGAGATCGAGTCCCAGTTCACCCCGAACACCTCGGCGCCATAGCGCCGCAGGCAGCCGCCGCGGAAGTACGCGCGGGTGTCCGCGGGCGGGTGGTGGACGGCGTGCTCGATCTCCTCGTCGGTGACGATCCGCTCGACCTTGCCCTGGCGCTCGAGAAGATAGTACAGGCCCTTGTCCGGGCGCAGGTCGTGGTACTGGAGGTCGAGCATCTGGACCTGCGGCGAACCCCAGTCGACCGACTTGCGCGCCATGAAGCCCTCGATCAGCACCCGCTTCGCCACCCAGTCGAGCTCGCGGGACAGCTCCATCGGGTCGCGCGCGAGCGCGACGAGCACGCGTTCCCAGCGCTCGATCACGTCCCTGACGTGCGGGTCGCCCTCCCGATTCTGGAGGTAGCGCTGCGCCATCTCCAGGTACTGGCCTTGGAGCTGGATGGCATTCATTCGCCGGCCGTTCTGCAGCTCGACCTCGCGCCGGCAGCTCGGGTCGTGGGAGATCTCCTTGATCGCGCGCACGGGATCCCGCAGCGAGAGGTCCCGATCGACGGCGCCGTCCTCGATCATGGCGAGCACCAGCGCCGTCGCCCCGTTGCGCAGGTAGATGGTGTACTCGCTCATGTTGGCGTCGCCCACGATCACGTGCAGTCGGCGGTACTTCTCGCGGTCGGCGTGCGGCTCGTCGCGCGTGTTGATGATCGGGCGCTTCACCATGGTGTCGAGCGCCACCTCGGTCTCGAAGAAGTCGGCGCGCTGCGAGAGCTGGTACTCGCAGGGATGGGCGCGGTTCTCGCTCCCGACCTTCCCGGCGCCGCTGTAGATCTGGCGCGTCACGAAGAACGGCATCAGGTGCTCGACGATCTGCTTGAAGGACGTGCGCCGGTCCATCAAGTAGTTCTCGTGGCTCCCGTAGCTGTTGCCCTTGCGATCGCTGTTGTTCTTGTAGATCAGCATCTGGGTGCCCGGCGGCAGCACCCGGTTCGCCTCGCGGCGACTGGCCTCGACGACGCGCTCGCCCGCCTTCTCGTGGATCACCAGGTCGCGCGCGTTCGTCACCTCGGGGCACGAGTACTCGGGATGCGCGTGGTCGACGTAGTAACGCGCGCCGTTCGCCAGCGTCTTGTTGCGGGCGATGTTCTCTTGCTGGTTCGGGGTGTACTTCTCCCCTTCGACCTGGAAGCCGCGCGCATCGGCGAGCGGGTTCTCCTGGTCGTAGTCCCAGAGGATCTTGGCGGTCGAGTCTTCCCGGTAGGAGTTGACGAGCAGCACGCAGCTCGAGATGGGGTCGAAATCGCGATCGTTCTTGACGGTGATCCCGTACTCGATCTCCGTCCCCATCACCTTGGGAATCGCCATCATCGCCTCGCCGGCACCACGCCCCCGGCCGCTACAGGTACTGGCCCGATCGGATGTCCTCGATCGAGCGGCCTTCGTTGCGGTTGACCCCGGTGATGAGGGTGCGGACGTTGATGATCCGCTCGCCCTTGCGCCCCGAGATGCGCGCCCAGTCGTCCGGATTGGTGGTGTTCGGGAGGTCCTCGTTCTCCTTGAACTCCTCGCGCACCGCGTCGATCAGGTCGGAGAGCTGGATGCCGCGCTCCTGGTCCTCGATCAGCCGCTTCACCGCCTTCTTCTTGGCGCGGTCCACGATGTTCTGGATCATGGCGCCGCTCGCGAAGTCCTTGAAGTAGAAGATCTCGCGCTCGCCCTTGGCGTAGGTGACCTCGAGGAACTTGTTCTCCTCGGCGGTGGCGTACATGTTGTCGATCGTGTCGCGGATCAGCCCGTCGACGATCTTCTGCGGATCGCTGCCGTAGCGCTCCTCGGCGGCGCGGTGGAACGGCAGGTCGGCGCGCAGGTACTTGGTGAAGATGTCGTGCGCCGCCTTGCCGTCCGGCCGGCTCACCTTGACCTTGAGGTCGAGGCGGCCCGGGCGGAGCACCGCGGGATCGATCAGGTCCTGGCGGTTGCTGGCGCCGATCACGATCACGTTCTTCAGCGCCTCGACGCCGTCGATCTCCGACAGGAACTGCGCGACGACCGTGGCCTCCATGTCCGAGGAGATGCCCGAGCCGCGCATGCGGAACAGCGAGTCCATCTCGTCGAAGAAGATCACGACGGGGACGTTCTCGCTGGCCTTCTCGCGCGCCTTGCGGAACACCTCGCGGATCTTGTGCTCGGTCTCGCCGACGTACTTGTTCAGGAGCTCGGGGCCCTTCACGTTCAGGAAGTACGCCGCGGTCGCGCGCCCGGTGCGCTTCTCGATGCTGGTCGCAAGGCTGTTGGCGACCGCCTTCGCGATCAGCGTCTTGCCGCAGCCCGGCGGTCCGTAGAGCAGGATGCCCTTCGGCGGCGAGAGCTGGTGCTCGGCGAAGATCTCCGGGTGCAGGTACGGCAGCTCGATCGCGTCGCGCAGGATCTCGATCTGCTCGTCGAGCCCGCCGATCTTCTCGTACGTGATGTCGGGGATCTCCTCGAGCATCACCTCTTCGACGGCCGACTTGGGCATCTTCTCGAACGCGTACTGGGTGCGCGCGTCGATCATCACGTGATCGCCCGCCTTGAGCGGCTCCTGCCGCAGCGCGGACGAGAGCGTGATCACCCGCTCGTCGTCGGTGTGGCCGAGGACGATGGCGCGGCCGTCGCCGAGCAGCTCGATCACCGAGGCGATCTCGCCGCGGCTCACGTAGCCGGCCGGCTCGATCACGTTCAGGGCCTCGTTCAGCAGCACGAGCTGCCCCTCTTCGAACTGGTGCGGGTCGACCTTGGGATGGACGTTCACCCGCATCGGGCGGCCGTCGATCACGATCTCGGCGGTGCCGTCCTTGTTGGCGCGCGTGAAGACCCCGTAGCCGTTGGGCGGCGCGCAGAGCTTGTCGACCTCCTCCTTCAGGAGCTCGATCTGCTGCTTCGCCTCCTGCAGCGTGTGGACCAGCTTCTCGTTCTGGCGCTCCGCATCGGTGAGCTGCTGGCGCATCACCTGGTAGCGGCGGCGCGCGGCCTCGTACTCGGCGAGTGCTCGCTCGAGCCGGCGCCGGAACTCGGCCGAGTCGGCGCCGAAGAAGCGCAGCGCATCCTGCAGCTCGTCGACGGCGTCGCCCGGCGGTCCGCCGTCGCGCTCGGGCTCGTCGCCCGGCCGCGGCCCCGACGCGGAGATGCGTCGCATGACGTCGCGGACGAATCCCTTCCTGCCCGAGCTGCCAGAGTCGTCGAATTCGCTCATCGCGCCCTCTCCTCGCTCAGCGGCTCCACCCGTCGCCGAGGAAGCACCCGCCCCGTGTGTGCTGCAAGGCTCGTGCCGCCACCGATCTGCGTCCGCTCGAGAAGAACCCCACGTCGCCCGGACCGCTGCGCGTCGCAGTTGCATGCGCGAGCAGGCATCGAGGCAGCGACCGCCGTGAACCCGTCATCGGTCTGCTGCCTCTCCGTTGCGAGCGCAGCGGCCTCTGGCTGCGACACGCGGAGATCTGGCGCAAAGACCGGATTCGGTCCGGACTCGAAGCCCGACTCGAACCCCGGAACTCCGAATCTCCCGCCACCCGCGATGCCGGCCCAGCGCGTCCGATGCATCTCGCCGAGGACTCGAAAGCTGTTGAAATTTCAACCGTTTCGGGCATCGTGAGCATATCAGAGCACCTCGGGGTGTCAAGCAGCCGCGCTGCGTTCGGGCCCGTCTCGTCACCCCGGAGACGGGCTCGATCCGCCGGGGAAGCGAGCGGCGGTGTCGGGTTTCGTTCGCGACGCACTCCAGTTTGTCGCTCCTACCGCGAAGTTGTTCGCTCCCGGGGGGGCGGGGACGGCCGTGCGCTCCGAGGGCTCCGCAGAACGGGACGACTCGATGCACGCCACCTGCCAATCGAAGATGCGAAGCTGCGCACCGGAGAGCCGCAATTTTGACGCGAGCGTCGGGGTGCCATCGCTCGACACGCGCGCTTGTGCGCAGCGCGCTGCAGCGCGAGCGACGGCATGGGAAGCGGCTTGCCGCGTTTGGAGAAACGGCAGGGCGCGCAGCGCCTGGCCCTCTGAATCATCAGGCAGGGCGCGCAGCGCCTGGCCCTCTGATCGATGAGACCGGGGCGTCACGGTGGCGATTGGGGCAGGGTCAGCACCTTGGTGCCCGCGGGCGGTGCGAAACGAAAGAGCCCGGGATCCGGCTTGGTGTTCGCGCGCAGGTCGCTGAGCGCGATCCGGGTGCGGTTGCCGAGCAGGTCCACCACCACGGTCTCCCGAACCGCCCCGGTCTTCGGGTCGGCGCGCAGCTCGAGGCGCTCGTACTGCGAGTCGCGGCGCGGCGTCAGGACGAGCTGCACCTCCTTCGCGCCGCAGCCACTGGCAGCGACCTCGAACTCGTCGAGCAGGCGGCCCTCGCCGAGCAGGAATTGGATCGCCGCACCCGAGAGGTAGCCGGGTCCGAGCGGGAGCTCCTGGACCTCGTGCGCCTGGGGGTCGTAGATCCAGAGCATCTTGCCGTCGCTCACCACCAGGCTCGGTGCGGGCGACTGGTAGGACCAGCGCATCCGGCCGGGCTTGGCGAACAGCACCTCGCCGCGCGACTCGAGCGCGCCGCCCCCGGCGCCGCCGAGCGAGACCCGCTCGGTGGTCTGGACGAAGCGGGCGCGCAGGTCCCGGATCGCGTCGTAGTGCTGCTGCACCCGCTGGGCGACGGCATCGGCGCAGGCGGAATCGGTCGACTCGGCGGGCGCCGAACGGGCAGCCGTCGCGAGCAGCAGCGCTGCGAACGCGATGCAGGCTGATTCGCGCATGGGCCTTCGACGCCGCCCGCGGCGGCTCATTCGGCCTCGATCGGCCGGACGAAGACCTCGCGCGGCTTGGGGCCGTCCTGGGGTCCGACGATGCCTTCGTTCTCCATCTGCTCGATCATCCGCGCAGCGCGGTTGTAGCCGACCTTGAGCCGGCGCTGGATGTACGAGATCGAGGCGTTGCGCGTCTCGGCGACGATCTCGATGGCGCGGTCGTAGAGGTCGTCGACGTCCTCTCCGCGCTCCTCCTTCTGCTCGCTCTCCTGCCGCGCGCGCAGCAGCGTCTCGTCGAACTGCGGGGCGCCCTGCTGGCGCAGGAACGCGACGAGCTCCCCGACCTCCTTCTCCGAGACGTAGGCGCCGTGGATGCGCTGCAGCTTCGAGGTGCCCGGCGGCAGGTAGAGCATGTCGCCCTGGCCGAGCAGGTGCTCGGCGCCGTTCTGGTCCATGATGGTGCGCGAGTCGGTGCGCGAGGACACCTGGAAGGAGATGCGCGAGGGGAAGTTGGCCTTGATCACGCCGGTGAGCACGTCGACGCTGGGACGCTGGGTGGCAAGCACGAGGTGGATGCCGGCCGCACGCGCCATCTGCGCCAGCCGCTGGAGCGCCTCCTCGACGTCGCGCGCCGACACCACCATCAGGTCGGCCAGCTCGTCGATGACCACCACGATGTAGGGGATGCGCTGGAGGGGGACCTCGACGGCCTCCTCCTCGCCGGGCCGCGGCCGCAGCCGCAGCGCGGTGTGGCCGTCCGCCAGCCGCTCGTCGACGCGCTCGTTGAACTGCTCGATGTTGCGGACGCCGAGCGCCGCCATCATCCGATAGCGCTCCTCCATCTTGGCGACGATGCCCGCGAGGGCCGCCGCGGCGCGCTTCGGATTGGTGACGACGTCCGCGATCAGGTGCGGGATGCCCTCGTAGATCGAGAGCTCGAGGATCTTCGGGTCGATGAGCAGGAGCTTCAGGTCCGCCGGCGAGGCGCGGAACAGGATCGAGCAGAGCAGCGAGTTCAGGAACACGCTCTTGCCGGTGCCGGTGGCCCCGGCGACCAGCAGGTGCGGCATCTTGGCGAGGTCGGCCTCCACCGGATTTCCGAAGATGTCCTTGCCGAGCGCGAGCGTCAGCTTGGACCGGCTCTTGCGGAAGTTCTCCGACTCGAGCAGGTCGCGGATGTAGACGATGTCGCGCTCGGGATTCGGGATCTCGATCCCCACGACCGACTTGCCCGGCAGCGGCGCGATGATGCGCACCGAGAGCGCGCGCAGCGCGAGCGCCAGGTCGTCGGCGAGGTTCGTGATGCGGTTCACCTTGACGCCGGAGCCGGGCTCGAACTCGTACATCGTGATGACGGGGCCCGGGTGCACCGTGACGACGCGCCCGAGCACGCCGAAGTCGGCGAGCTTCTTCTCGAGGATCCGCGAGTTCATGATCAGGCTGTCGCGGTCGTAGCTGCGCCCGACCTCCGGAGGCCGCTGGAAGATCGAGAGGTCCGGGAACTCGTAGGGCCCCTGCGGCGTGCGCTCGGCGAAGACGAACGCCTCCTGCTCGGGGGCCTTGCTCTTGCGCTCCCCGCGGTGGTCGACGATGTGCGGCTCCTCGCGATCGCCACGGCGCGCCGCTCGCTGCGGGAGGCTGGCCGCGGGCAGCACCGGCGCGGGGATCTCGGCCGGGATCGCCTCCTCGGCGGCCATCGCGGGCTCCGTCGCCTCCCGCGCCGTCTGCGCCGAGGCGGCCGCCGCCTCGGCGCGGCGCGCGCGCTGCGCGCGCCGCACGGCGAGCGACTGCCAGCTCCGCCGCAGCGCCGCGCGCAGCCGCACGGCGCCGGAGGCAGCCGCTGCCCCGGTGCGTGCGAGCGCGGCGCCGATCGCGCCGAGCGCGACGCGGGCGGCACCCGCGATCGCGACCGACGCCGCCACGAGCCCTCTCGCGATGCGACGGGCGACGGCGTTCGCCACCCGCAGCGCGCTGCCCGTCGGGATGCCGAGCACGGCGAGCGCACCCGCCGTCGCGCAGAGCAGGTTGAGCAGCAGAGCGCCCCAGAGGCTCAGCAGCATGCGCTCGACCGAGCAGAGCCAGACGCCGAGCACGCTGCCCTCGTCCGCGAAGCCCCGGCCCGCGACCGCGTGCAGGAGGGACGGGAAGGTCGCGAGCGAGACCAGGAGCAGCGCGGCGCCGGTCCAGAAGCGCGCCCGGGGCGCCCCGCGGCCCAGCAGCAGGCGGCCGCCGACCACCACGGCGACCGCGACGAGCACGGCACCGCCCCAGCCCGTCGAGCGGCGCAGCAGGCCGGCCAGCGTCGCACCGACGGCGCCGGCCCCGTTGGCGACGGCGGTGAGCCGGAACAGCGGATCGGACGGCGTATACGTCGCCAGCGCCAGGGCGGCGAGCGCCGCCAGCGCGATCAGCACCAGACCGAACGACTCGGCGGCGAAGCGGCCGAGCGGCGAGTCGCCGCCCGTGCGGCTCGAGCCCGAGCGGCGGCGACGCGTGCCTGCTCTAGCCACGGAGCCGCACCCGGCCGACGCCGCCCCGAGCGCACCGGCTCGCGCGCCTCGCGACGAAATTCGCAGCGATGAGCAAGTCCCTCACCCCCCGGGAGGGAATCCCGCACGAGGGTACCGGCGGCGTGCGCAGGGCGTCAAGCCGAGGAGGTGCTGGCGGACTCCTCGGGCACGGGCTCGATCACCGGCGGACCCTGATAGCCGACGTCGTAGCCCTGGATGATCGCGCTCCGCACGCGGTCCTTCAGACCCTGGCGCTCGGCGATGCCGAGGCCGCGCGTCGGGATCGGCTTGCCGTAGGTGATCTTCACGGCGCCCGGATGCACGGTGAGGCTTCCCTTCGGCGTGATCCGCTGGCTCCCGGAGACCGTGATCGGGACGATCGGCACCTGCGCCGCGACCGCGAGGTGGAACGGGCCGCTCTTGAACGGCCGCAGGCTCCCCGTCGGGCTGCGCGTGCCCTCGGGAAAGACGATCACGCTCACGCCCGAGCGGATGCGCTCGGCGGCGCGCTCGAGGCTCCTTACCGCCTTCTCCCGATGGCCGCGGTCGATGATGATGTGGCCCGACGTGTAGAGCGACCAGCCGAAGAACGGGACCCGCACCAGCTCCTTCTTCGCCACGAAGCGCCATACCTGGGAGCGCGGCAGGGTGGAGACGATCGCCGCGATGTCGACCAGGCTCTGGTGGTTCGACATCAGGATCACGGGCGCCCGGGTCGGGACGTTCTCGAGGCCGTCGACGTCGACGCGGATCCGGAAGGTCGCGAGGATCCAGCGCACCCAGGTGCGTCCCAGCGGGAGCATCAGGCGGCCGCCGTCGAAGAAGCTGGAGACGATCACCGGTACGCCGATGACGACGGTGTAGAGGCCGACCAGAGCGAGGCGCAGGGCGTTGGCCATCACCTCTCAGCCGCGCAGGAGAGATGGCGAGATGCTAGGGATTGGCGAGAAGGCGTGTCAACGCGCTTGACGCCGCGCGACATCGCGGGAATGATGGCGCTCTCACCCCCTCACCCCTTCCTCCCGACGGAGAACTCCCCTCATGGCAGGCGTCAACAAGGTCATCCTGGTCGGAAACCTGGGTCGCGATCCGGAGCTTCGATACACGAAGAGCGGGCAGGCGGTGGCGAACTTCACGCTCGCGACGACGGAGAACTGGACGCGCGACGGGAATCGCGAGGAGCGCACCGAGTGGCATCGCGTGGTCGCTTGGGGCAAGACGGCGGAGCTGTGCACGCAGTATCTGACCAAGGGACGCACGGTCTACATCGAAGGTCAGATCCGCACGCGCGAGTGGGAAGACAAGGAAGGCCACAAGCGCCAGACCACCGAGGTGCACGCCCAGACGGTGCAGTTCCTCGGCTCGGGGCAGCGCGGCGGCGCGCCGCAGCGCGGCCAGGAGGAGCACGGTGCGGCTGGGGACGGGCCGGCACAGACTCCGCCCGCCGACGACGAGATTCCGTTCTAGAACGGAGGTCGTCGGGCGCGGTCACCGACCCGCGCGCAGGCGCCGCACCAGCGCGTCGATCCGGCCGCGCGCGTCGGGGCTCAGGTGCTCGAACTCGACGCCCATGCCGGCGGGGCCCTCGTCGGACGCGGCCTGCACCCAGGCCACGCGGCCGCGGGCGTGGATCGGCTCTTCGCTGCCCGGGAGCTGGAAGGTGAGCGCCACCCGCGTGTCGGTCGGCGAGGGCGTCTCGGTCTCGATGAAGAGGCCGCCCTCGTTGACGTTGCGGGTGAACTCCGAGAAGAGGGCGTCGACCGTCGAGTAGCAGACGCGGACCAGCAGCGGAGAGCGCGGCGAGCGCCGCCGTTCGATCTGCGTCTCGATCTCGACCGTCTTGGAATCGCCACCGCCGTCGACGCGCTCGACCGCCTCGGCCATGACTCGCTCCTTTTCGGGCCTCCTCCGAAGGCCAACGAATCTGCCCCCTTGGAATCGCTTCTACTCATCGTCCGGCCGCCGGGGGGGCCTTGAGTCGTGCTCCGGGGCGCCGAATCCACCGCGCTCGCCGCGCTGCGGGATCACCCCTGCATCGCGCAGGCTCGCCCAGCCCCGCTCGGCCACGACGACGTGATCGAGCACGGGGATCCCGAGCAGCTCGCCGACCTCGACCAGGCGCTCGGTGATCTCGCGATCCTCGCGGCTCGGGGTCGGATCGCCGCTCGGGTGGTTGTGCACCAGCACCACGGCCGCGGCGGCCTCGCGGAGGGCCGGGCGGAACACCTCGCGCGGGTGGACGAGGCTCGCGGTCAGCGTTCCCTGCGAGACCACGACCTCCCCCAGCATGCGGTGGCGGCCGTCGAGGAGGAGGAGCAGGAAGCGCTCGGTGCGGACGTCGCGGAGCCGGGGGTGGAAGTGGCGGAAGACGTCGGCCGGCCCGCGCACGGGGTCGCCCGATCGCAGCCGGCGCGCCGCGAGTCGGCGGCCGAGCTCGAGTGCCGCGGCGAGGGTCGCGCTCTTGGCCGGCCCGACGCCGGGCGCCCGAGCGAGCTCGCTGGTCGACGCCGCCGCGAGGCCCGCGAGCCCGCCGTAGCGAGCCAGGAGCCACCCGGCCAGCGCGAGCGCGTCGCGGCCGGCGCCGCCGGTGCGCAGCAGCAGAGCGAGCAGCTCCGCGTCGGCGAGCACCTCCGGGCCGAGCGTGGCGAGCCGCTCGCGCGGGCCGTCGCCCGGCGCGATCGCGAGCTGTTGATCACCCTTCGACTCGGCGGACGCCCAAGCGCCGCTCGGAACGTTCGGATCCACGAGAGCCCCTGCGGGACCGCGGGGCGAGACGTCGAAGGCGGGCTACCCCCGGTCCTGGGCGCCGGCAGTGACTGCCGTTCCCCGGCACCGATGCTCGGCGGCCTCGGCCGCTGCGAGCGCCTCGCCGAAGGTGCCCGTGTCCATCTCCGGAGCGACCAGGCTGCGCAGCCCCTCCTCGCGGAACGCTTCGGGCTCGACCAGCCGCGTCCACTCGCGCAGCAGCGCGAGATACCCCTTGGCGGAGGCCGCCTCGCTCGCGGCCGCGGAGAGCTCGAGCGGGACGGACGGGTGATAGCGCGCTCCTCCCTCGATCTGGATCGCGCCGCCGGGGGAGACCTCGCCCAGCCGCTTGAGCGCGGCTCGCAGATACGGATCCGTGAAGTCGCCGCGCGGCGAGAGGGCGCGCGCCAGCGCCTCGCGATCGAGATGCTGGCGCAGGGCGTCGTCGAAGGCGGCGGCACAGCCGGTGACGTCGGCGCTGCCGATCCGGTTGAGGGCCTCACGCGCCTGCTCGACCCCGGCACCCGCCGCGTCGCGCGGCGACATGTCGATCGTGTAGCGATGCAGGCCGCGGATCGAGTCCTCGCCCTCGAGCGAGCGCAGCGAGAGCTTGTCCTTCGTGAAGCCCGGCGCGAGCTTCACCTGTACCAGCAGGTCCTCGCCGAGCTGGGTCGAGGTCACCTGCTCGACGAAGGGGCTCTTCACGCCGTCGAGCACGGCGTGCGCCGCCGGCAGCTCCGCCGTCTGGCCGAGGATCACGGTGAAGCCGCCCTCGGAGTTCTGCACGCGGACGGTGGCCGGCTGCTTCAGCAGCAGCGACAGGCCGGCGCGGCCGGCGAAGTAGGTGTGCGCGACGCCGGCGAGCGCGTTGGGCAGCGGCGAGAGGTCGATCGACACCTTGTCCTGGCTGCTGCGCACGGGCACGTGGACGGTCTCGAGCTTGTAGCCGGGCAGGAAGGCCCGGATCGTGACCGAGTCGCGGGCGCCCGCCTCGCTGCGGGTCGGGAGGTCGACGGTCACCGGCGCCGTGGCCTGCTCGTAGCGCTTCTGGAAGCTCGCGCGCACGTAGAAGAGGTCCAGCGTCGCGCCGGGCGGCTGCGTCTCGACCTGGAGCGTGCGGTTCTCGAAGTAGCTCGGGCCGTGGAGGAAGCCGAAGATCGCGGTTGGGCTCCAGCCGGCCGCATCGGCGGGCTTGAGATCGATGTGCTCCGCCCGGGCCGGGCCGGCAGTCCCCAGGAGCAGAACGGCGAAGGCGAACCCGATCGACGAAATCCCGCGCAGCGCGCTGGTGCGCACCCGATGCGACCCCCGACAGCTTGCCCCCGAAGCCAAGGTAGCGGCGCCTCGACCGAGCGGACAAGACGGGATCCGACGCCGGTCGATTCATCTCCCGGGCGCGGTCAGCTCGCTCGCTCGAGCAGCCAGGCGAGGACGTCCTCGAACACCTGCTCCTGCTCGGGCTCGTTGAAGATCTCGTGGCGGAGCTGCGGGTACACGCGCAGCCGATGGCCGCCGCCGCGGAGCTGGCCGTGGAAGCTGCGGCTCCCGCGCGCGGGACAGAGGCGGTCGGCCTCCCCGTGCAGGAGCAGCATCGGCACCTGGACCTGGAGGGCGCCTCCCGCGGTGCGCACGACCGCGGCCATCAGCTCGCTGGCGAGCGACACCGTGATTCGCCGGTACACGAACGGATCATCGGCGTAGGCGCGCACCACCTCCGGGTCGCGCGAGAGCGTCGCGGGGTCGACCCCGCCGGCGACGCGAAGCCGCGGAGCGATCCGGCGCAGCGCCCGCACCAGGCGCAGCCGTGCGCCCGACACGCCGGCGGGGAGCTCGAGCGGTGCCCCCGAGGTCACCGCGCCGAGCACGTCGGGCTTTCGCTCGCAGAGCAGCGCGCCGACCACGAGCCCGCCCATGCTGTGGCCGACCAGGACGACGGGCAGGTCGGGATGCTCGCGGCGCACGAGCGCGAGAAACTCCTCGAGGTCGTCGAGCAGCTCTCCGAAGGCGGCGACGTGACCGCGCGCCCCCGGCGAGCGGCCGTGCCCGCGATGATCGTAGGCGTGGACGGCGCAATCGCGCGCGGAGAACCAGGCGCCGACGTGGTCGTAGCGGCCGCTGTGCTCGGCCAGCCCGTGCACCAGCACCAGCGCCCGCCGAGGCTCCGCCGGCAGCCAGCCGCGGCGGAACAGTCGCAGCGAGCCGTCCCCGGACGGGAAGTTCGACTGGATGCGGCGTACGACGCGGCGCTCCACGCGAGGACGCTAACGAGCGCCCGCGCGGGACGTCAACTCGACACGAGCAGGCGTCGTACCGCGTGCTGCGCCGCGCGCACCCGCTGGAGGTAGGCGACGTCCCGGATCTTGGGCCCCCAGAAGTAGGCGAGGATGCCCTCTTCCTCGCCGTAGCGGCGGATGTTCTCGGAGAGGATGTGACAGCCCGCCTCGATGTTGCTCTCGATCGTCATCGAGTTGCCAGCCAGGCGGAGCGGCGCCAGCATCTCCGGCATCACCTGCATCAGCCCGACGGCTCCGCGCGGGCTCCGCGCGCTCGGGCGGGCCTCGCTCTCCACCACGATCACCGCCGTCACGAGCTCGGGGTCGAGGTCGTACTCGGCGCTGTAGCGCGTCACGGCGCGGGCGATGCGAACCTGCTCGTCGGGGTCGAGCTGCGGATTCCAGCGCGCCAGGACTCGCGCGATGGCGTGCTCGTAGGCGCGATCCGCGGCGGGATCCGCGGGGGACACGCTCGCCGCGGCGGCGGGCGCCGGCTCCAGAGGTGGCGGCGGAAGCGAGAGCAGCAGCAGGAGCCCCGCTGCGGCCACCACGGACGCGAGGCGCCCGCGAGAGTGCGAGGCGCGCTCCGGCGCAGCGGCTGCGGTGCGATCCGATCGCGTGGCCTGGCCTGTTCCGAGTCGGTCCATGACGGGTCCTCCGCCGTGTGGGCTCGATGGGAAATCGCGATTGGAAGGGGGTTGCGCTGCGGAAGCAGTGCAAGGCGGAGGATACCGGAGGGGCCGAGCACGAAGCAAGGTGAGCTCGCCTGCACGTTCTCGACGGTGCAACCCCCGTGGGGTTCATGACGAATACGCAAACTCTTGTTTGACCGTCGGAATTCGCCTCTGATACGATGCGACCCCGCTAGCTCTCTCGCCTGCGCGAAAGGTCCCCAAGCTTTGCCGAGCCTGCGCGCGCAACGAGCCGAGTCGGACGACGCGGGAGCCCCGCGCTTCGAGGACGTCTTCGGCGATCGGATCGAGCTGCTCAGCGCCGTCTTCGACGGCTCGCCGGAACCGGTGGTGGTGGTCGACCGCCGCGGTCGCGTGCGCTTCGCGAGTGGCACCTGCGAGTCGCTCTTCGGTGTCGCCCCGTCCGCGCTGATCGGACGGCGCGCCGACGAGTTCGCGCTGCGCCACGAGCCGGGCGAGGGCAGCCCGGGCTCCGACGCATCTCCCTGCGTGCTGCGCGGCACCGTCGAGCTGCGCCACCCCGACGGCCAGCCGCGCTGGGCGTCCTACGCCGCGCGGCCGCTCTCGGCTCCCGGCCGGGGCATCGTCGGAGCCGTCGCCTTCCTGCGCGACGAGACCGAGCGCCGGCGCGACGATCTCCGCAGCTCCCACGTGCGCGACGAGCTGGAGCAGACGATCCGCGCGGTGTCACACGACCTCCGCTCGCCGCTGGTGTCGGTGCTCGGCTTCTCGCGCCTGTTGCGGGACGACTTCGGCGCCGTGCTCGGAGAGCGCGGCACGCACTACCTCGAGCGCATCGTGTCGGCGGGGCGTACGATGGAGGGCTTGATCCGCGAGCTGCTCGACTTCGCGCGCATCGGGCACGCGGGCGAGCACCGCACATGGGTCGACCCGCGCGAGGTCCTGCAGCAGTTACGCGGTGAGCTGAAGCCGCGGCTCGACCACGTCGGCGTCGAGCTCGCCGTGCCCGAGGACGCGCCGCTCCTGCATTGCGACCGCACGCGCCTGTATCAGCTCTTCTCGAACCTGATCGGGAACGCGCTCGATCACATGGGCCCGTGCGAGAACCCCTGCATCGAGGTGGAGATCCGCGAGGAGGGCGAATGGCACCGCGTCTCGGTGCGCGACAACGGCCGCGGCGTCGAGCCGAGCGAGCGCGAGCGGATCTTCGAGATGTTCCAGACCATCTCGCGCGAGGGCAGCCGCAAGGGCACTGGCATCGGGCTCGCGATCGTCAAGAAGATCGCCGAGCTGCACGGCGGCGCGGTGTGGGTCGAGAGCGCCCCCGGCGCCGGCGCCGCCTTCCACGTCCGCCTCCCCCGCCGCTGACGCCGCCGTCACACCGCCTTGTGATGCCCCCGGCCTTTTCCTAGCTTGGCCGTCGACCCTCCCCGCCGCGAGGCGCGATGTACCCGGTCCTGTTCCAGATCTTCGGCTTCCCGATCAGCTCGTTCGGCGTCATGCTCGCCGCGGCGTTCCTGGCGGGCACCTGGATCACGGGCCGGCGCATGCGCGAGATCGGGCTCGATCCGGACGGTGCGACCACCATGCTGATCTACGCGATGATCGGCGGCATCGGCGGCTCCAAGCTCTACTACGCGGTGGACCTGTCGGTGCGCGGCGAGCTGCCCTTCTTCCAGGCGCTGTTCTCGCGCTCCGGGATCACGTTCTACGGAGGTCTGCTCGGCGCGATCGCCGCGGTGTGGATCGGCACGCGCATCCACCGCATCCCGACCCAACGCTTCTTCAACTGCGTGTGCCTGGCCGGTGCGCTCGGCCAGGCGCTCGGCCGCATCGGCTGCTTCCTGGTCGGCGACGACTACGGGCGCGTCACGGCGCTGCCGTGGGGCATCGCGTTTCCCGAAGGCGCTCCGCCGACCCTCGAGCCCGTGCACCCGACCCAGCTCTACGAGTCCGCGTGGCTCTTCGCCGTGACGGCCTGGCTCTGGCTGCGGCGGGACCGGAGCCCGCTCCTGTGGGGCGAGTACCTGGTCCTGAGCGGCATCGGGCGCTTCGCGGTCGAGTTCCTCCGCACCAACCCGCGCGTGGCGCTCGGACTCTCCGAGGCGCAGCTCATCGCGCTCGGGCTCGTGGCGGTCGGCGCCGGAAGCTGGTTGCACCAGATCCGGCGCAGCGCCGCCGCGGTCACCGCCTAGGAGACGCCGTGCCCCGAGCCACCGACACGCGACTGAAGATCCTCGAGGTGGCGGAGACCGAGTTCGCCACCGAGGGGTTCGCCGGCGCACACCTGCAGAAGATCGCCGAGCAGGTCGGCGTGCGGAAGACGGCGCTCTACTACTACTTCGAGAGCAAGAGCGCGCTCTACACCGCGGTGCTCGCGGAGATCCTGGAGGAGTTCGACCGCACCGTGGCGACGGCAGTGGAGGCGGACGAGACGCCCGAGCGCCGGCTGCTGCGCGTCATCGCGAACGTCAACGACCTGCTCGCCGAGCGGCGCAACTACGGCCCCATCCTGGTCCGCGTCTTCGTCGACCGCTCGCCGATCGAGGCCGCCGAGCTGATCCCGATCGTCGAGCGCGTCGTCGGCCGCGTGATGCGCTTCTACAGCGAGGGCCGGGACGCGGGCGCCTTCCGCCGCATCTCCTCGCGACACGTGTTCATGAGCGTGCTCGGCATGACCGTGCTCCACTACGCGGCGCCCGGCTTCAGCGCGCGCATCCTCGGCGTCGACGACGTCTTCACGCGGCCCGCGGTGACCTGGCGGCGCGACGAGGTGACGGCGCTCCTCGCGAGGGGAGTCCTGGCGCGCGATCCCGACCCGGACCTCAGCTGAGGCGGCGGGCGAGCGCGCCGGCGCGGTCGGCGATCGACGCGAGGCGCTCGCCCTCGACGAGCTGGCCCAGGCGGGAGACCGCCGCCAGCGCCAGCTCGCGGAACGCCTGGTCACCACCCTCGGAGCGCCCCTCGGCCCAGCCCTCCAGGTGGCGCAGCGCGTCCTCGTAGCGCCCACGCAAGTAGGCGCTCATTCCGTCGGCGTAGGACGCGGCGTGGCGCAGCGACGCCCGCGTCGGATCGCGCGCCAGCGCCTCGCCGAGGGCGCGGCGCGCCTCGTCGAAGTAGCCGCTCTCGAGATAGGAGCGCGCCGCGAGCGCGTAGCCCGCGACGGCGTCGCCGTGGATCGAGGCCAGGAAGTCGTCGAGGCTCTCGCCGAGCACCCCCTCGGCCAGCGAGGCGTTCTCGAGCAGGTAGCGCAGCACCAGGCCGTTGCCGCGGTGCGCGGCGAGCAGCACGCGGAACTGCCGCCGCGTCTGCTCGAGCAGCGCCTCGCTCTCCGCCAGCGCCTCGGCAACCCGCTCGCGCGACGCGGCGAGGATGCGGGCGAACTCCTCGAACAGCCCCTCGGCCCCCGGCTCGACCTGCGAGCGCACCGCCTCCACCTTCGGCGCGTAGACCTCGAGCTGGTAGAAGCTCTCGCGCAGCTTCATCGCCTCGTGGAAGAGCGAGCCGATGGCGAGGTCGAAGAGCGCCACCCGCGCGGTCGCGGCGGGCAGCAGCGCCTCGCTGCCGAGCTCGCCGGCGCGGAACAGCGCGTGGCAGCGCTCCTTCAGCCGGAAGAGCACGCTCGCCTCGGTGTCACCCACCAGGCGCTGAACCTCGTCCCAACGCAACGTGCCGGAGCGGTGGCGCTCGAAAAGCTCGCGAAGCTGCTGGTGGGCGAGCAGGAACTCGCGCGCGATGTCGACGAGTCCGGCCTCGACGGAGCGCACCTCGCCGATCATACCGGGCCGGGCTTCCGCAAGCCCGGCGACCCCGCGGGGTTCGGCCTGTGCGCCCCGCGGCTCCGTTGACCGGGGAACGCGGTCCCCTACGCTGACGCCGCCGCCGGCGCGCAGGGAGGATTCATGGCCGCAGTCGAACGCGAAAGCATGGAGGTCGACGTCCTCTTCGTCGGCGCGGGACCCGCCTCGCTCGCCTCCGCCCTCCATCTGGTGAACCAGGTGGCGGCCCACAACGAGCGCGCCGAGCGCGGTCACGGCGATCCGATCGAGCCGCCGACGGTGCTCGTGATCGAGAAGGGCGCGGCCGTCGGCGACCACATGCTCTCGGGTGCGGTGATGAACCCGAAGGCGATCGCCGAGCTGGTGCCCGACTTCGCCTCCCAGGGCTTTCCGACCGAGTACGTGTGCGACTGGGACGCCTTCTACCTGTTCTTCAAGAACCGAGCGATCGCCTCGCCGATCACGCCGCCGCAGTTCCGCAAGAAGGGCTACCACGTCGTCTCGCTGAGCAACGTCGCCAAGTGGCTGGCGGAGCGCTGCGAGGCGGCCGGCGTCGAGATCTACCCCGGCTTCGCGGCCGACCAGCTCCTGATCCAGGGCAACCGCGTGGCCGGCGTGCGGATCGGCGACATGGGCATCGACAAGAACGGGAAGCCCAAGTCCAACTACCAGGCCGGCATGGACATCCTCGCCAAGGTAACGGTACTCGGCGAGGGCGTGCAGGGCACGCTCTCGAAGCAGCTCATCAACCGCTTCGAGCTCTCTGGACTGAACCCGCAGACCTACGAGACCGGCGTCAAGGAGATCTGGCGCGTGCGGCCGGAGAAGCACCGGCCCGGGCGCGTGATCCACGGCTTCAAGCTCCCGGACATCCTGAGCAAGTTCGGCGGCATGTGGCTCTACGACATGAAGGACAACCTGGTGTCGTACGGCTACGTGACCTCGCTCGACGACGCGAGCCCGTGGAACGATCCGCACCTCGAGGCGCAGAAGTTCAAGACGCATCCCTTCATGCGCGACCTGCTCGAGGGCGCCGAGCTGGTGCGCTACGGCGCCAAGGCGATCCCGATGAGCGGGCTCTACGGGCAGCCCAAGCTCTACGTCGACGGTGCCGTCCTGATCGGCGACTCGGCGGGCTTCTGCAACGTCGAGAAGCTCGCGGGCGTGCACATGGCGATGAAGTCCGGGATGCTCGCCGCCGAGGCGATCGTCGAGGCGCTGGCGCGCAAGGACACGAGCTCCGTCACGCTCGGCGGCTACGCCGAGCGCTACCGCGCGAGCTGGGCGTATCAGGAGCACTGGAAGTCGCGCAACTTCCACGGCTCCTTCGACGTGAGCCCGCTCTTCGCGCAGGCCGTGAACCTGCCCCTCGCCATGATCACCAACGGGCGCGGCCTGATCGACCCGATCCGCACCAAGCCGGGCTGGGCGCACATGCGCAAGCTCGCGGACCTCCCGCCCTCGAAGCGCACCAAGGAGCCCTTCGAGTTCGATGGCAAGCTCACCTTCTCGAAGGAGCACCTGGTCCAGTTCAGCGGGACCCAGCACGAGGTCGACCAGCCGTCACACCTCGTCGTGGCGGACGTCGATCTGTGCAGCGACGTCTGCACCGAGGAGTACGGGAACCCGTGCGAGAGCTTCTGCCCCGCCGCCGTGTACGAGATGATCGACGACACGGAATCGCCGGGGCGCAAGAAGCTCTTCATCCACCACGAGAACTGCGTGCACTGCAAGACCTGCGACGTCGCCGATCCCTACCAGGTGATCACCTGGACGCCGCCGCAGGGGGGCGAAGGACCGGACTACACTCAGATGTGATCAAGCGCCTTGCGGATCTCCGCGGCGACCTCCGGCGCGTCGGCCACCACGAGCGACGAGATGGGCGCGTCGAGACCGTCCGGGAAGGGCTCGCCGGAGGCGGACTCGACGCGGGCGCCGGCCTCGCGCGCGACGAGGGCACCGATGCGGCCGCGCGTGCTGATCGAGTGGGGCGCCGCCAGCCGCAGGCCGCCGCGCACCCCCGGCACGAGCGGCGCCACCGCGACCGCGCCGCCGCAGCCGAGCGCGACCTCGAAGCCGGCCGCGCGGAGCCGATCGACCACGGCGTCGGGCACGCCATCCGAGACCAGCACGCCGGATCCGCTGCGGGCGAGCGCCGCGGGGTGGCCGGTGCCGTCGCGCGCGCCGCGCCCGCGCAGCGCGGAGAAGCGCAGCCCTTCGCGCGGCAGCGCGATGAGGGCGGCCTCGTAGCGGCCCGCGATGGCGAGGCCGGCCATCACGGCGTAGGGTCCGCGACCTCCGAGGAAGAAGCGGAAGGTGCCGTCGATGGGGTCGATCACGATGCGAAGCGCCTCGGCCTCGCCCGAGAAGCGCGCGACGCTGCGCGTGTCCTCCTCGGCCTCGAGCCGCGCAGCGGCGAAGCGCGGGAGCAGCGGAACCAGCAGCGCCTCCTGCGCGGCGGTGTCCGCCACGGTGAGGGCCGCCTTCACGTCGCTCGCCTCGCCCGACTTCGGGCGATTCGCGACGCGGCCCTCGAGCGCCGCGGCGATCGCCGCCGCCTGCTCCATAGCGGGCGCGAGCACGCGCACGAACTCCTCGGGGGAAGGCGCACCCGACATGGCGAGGGAGCGTTGTAGCACGGAGCCGGCGCGATGACGTGGCGCCGGCCGGGCGCGGTCACCTTCGACTGCTGGAACACGCTGATCCGCGAGCGCGGGAGCGATGCGGCGCGGACGCTCCGCATCGACGCCCTGATCGACCTGGCCCGCGACCGGGATCTCTCGGCAGAGGCGGCGGGCGCGGCGATCCGCGCCGCCCACGCGCGCCATCTCGAGCTCTGGAGCCAGGGCGTCGGCAGCGGCTCGGCCGAGATGGCGGCCTGGGCGCTCGAGTCGCTCGGTCTCGGCGGAGATGCCGTGGTGGCCGCGCGTCTCGGCGGCCGCTTCGAGGAGGCCGGCCTCGCCAACGAGATCGAGGCGCTCCCCGGCTCCCGCGAGACCTTCGAGCGACTCGCGGCGCGGGGCGTGCGCATCGCCCTCATCTGCGACACGGGCTTCAGCGGCGGCCGCGTGGTGCGCCGCCTGCTCGAGCGCGCCGGCCTGCTCGACTTCCTCGAGGTCCAGGTCTTCTCCGACGAGGTCGGAGTCCCGAAGCCGCACCGGCGCATGTTCGAGTCGGCGCTGGCTCCGCTCGGCATCGAGCCGGGTGGAGCCGTGCACGTCGGCGACCTGCGCGCCACGGACGTCGCCGGGGGCCGCGGCATGGGCATGGGAACGGTGCGCATCCGCGCCGCCTTCGACGACCGCTCGTCACTCCCCGACGCCGATCACGTCGTCGACGCGCACGCCGAGCTGATCGAGCTGCTGCTCGATCCGCTCGCGCGCTGATCAGGGCGCCGGCGAAGCTGGCGCCACCCGCGCGGCTCCGTCGCCGGCGTGCGCGGTGGCCTGCTCCGCCTCGAAGGCACGCCCCGGCGAGGCGCAGCAGCCGTTCCACACCTCGAGCACGGGCTCGACGCGGACCCCGCTCTTCGCCACCTCGTCGAGCAGCTTCGCGAAGCTCGCCCGCGCGTAGTCGGTCGATTCGACCGGCTTCTCGGGCAGGCGGTGC
>DATJPY010000089.1:0-21884 GCA_035506135.1 Myxococcota bacterium
ACGTGGAGGAGCGGCTCGCCGGCGCGGAAGCGGCGCAGGTTCTCGACGAAGGGCTCGATCAGGAGCTCGAACGCGCCCGGCATGCTCCACGAGATGTGTGGGCTGAGCCGCACCTTCGGATGGGTGTAGAGCCAGTGGCCGGTCGGCAGGGGCTCGGGGTGGACGCAGTCGAGCGAGGCGAGCGCGACGCGGCCGTCGTCGAGCGCGCGGCGCAGGGCCTCGTGATCCACCAGCTCGCCGCGCGCCACGTTCACCAGATGCAGGCCCGGCTTGACGCGCTCGAGGAGCGCGTCGCCGACGAGGGCGCGGGTCTCCCCCGTCGCAGGCGCGGCCAGCACCAGGTGGTCGGCCGACGCGACCAGCGACTCGAGGTCGCGCGCCCGCTCGACCCCTGCGATGGGGCTCGGCCGCTCGCTCCGGCGCAGCGCGACCACGCGCATGCCGAAGGCGAGCGCCCGTGTCGCGACGGCCTGAGCGATGCCCCCGAGACCGAGCAGCGCGAGCGTCCGGCCGTGCAGGCCGCCGAGCGAGCCGATGCTCCAGTGCGCCGGCGGCTCGTGGATCCACGTCGCGGGCAGCCGCTTCTCGGCGGCCAGCATCACGGCGAGCACCCACTCGGCGATCGGGATCGCGCTGGCGCCTCGCGAGCAGGTGAGCACCCGCCCGCCGAGCGCGGCGAAGGGGAAGTCGTTCACGCCGGTTCCGTAGGCGTGTACCCAGCGCACGCCGCGCTCGACCACGTCCGCGAGGTTGGGGCTCCCCTTCGCGTGGGTGAGCAGCACCTCGCCGCGCGCGGCTGCGGGGAGGTCGCCCTGCATCGGGACGAGGACCAGCTCGACGCCGGGAACCTCGCGGCCCACCCGCTCCAGGAGCTGGAGCGGGACGTGGGTCAGGACGCGCAGGGGCGGGGCGCTCACGTCTCGTCGCTCCGCGGCGCGGCGGGGGCGCGGCTCCCGAGGCGCGTGAGGGCGCGGATCGCGCTGCGTCCCAGCGCGATCGAAGGCAGCTCGACGCACCGGTAGCCGAGCACGGCGATTCCGGTTGAGACGGCGAAGCCGATCACCGCGACGAGCAGGATCGCGTACAGCGGCGGATCGGAGCCGGTGATCCGGCACGTGCTCCAGAGCAGCACGCTGAAGTGCACCAGGTAGAAGCTGAACGACACGGCGCCGAGCGCGGCGATCCATCGCACCGAGAAGAGGCGCCGCACCGCCGGGAGGTACAGCGAGGCGGCGACGAGCAGCGCGGCGCCGAACGCCAGCGGGATGATCATCTGCGGCTCGTAGCGGTGCGTCATCCCCGACTGCCCGGTCGTCCACCACGAGACCGCGTAGGGCGCCTGCAGCAGCCCGACCGCGGCGGCGATCCACAGGGCGCGCGCCGCGCGCGACGCACCTTCGCTCCAGCGCTCGAGCGGAGCGGCGAGCTGGAAGAGCGCGATCCCGAGCGCGAAGTCGATCGTGAAGATCAGGAACCCGGCGCGAGGGTCGATCGGACGGAGCAGCCAGAAGCCGGCCGCAACGAGAAGGACGGGGTGGGTGCTGGCCGCGAGCCAGACCATCAGCGGGAACACGAGTGACATCGCGAGCTCGACGAAGAGAGACCAGCCTACGGGGAGCTGGCCGAACGCGACGCTCGGCGCCAGCAGCGCTCGTGGCAGGAGCGCCGTCGGCACGTGGAAGCACGCCGTGCTCGCGAGGCCCGGCCGGAGCGCGCTGCCGAGAGGCGTCATGCCGAGCGTCATCGTCCACGCGAAGAGCACGCCGGCGACGTAGGTCGGGTGGATCCGGAAGATGCGCCGCAGGTAGAAGCGCCAAACCCGACCGCGCCGGGTGTCGCGGCTGAACGAGAGCGCGAGCACGAAGCCGGACAGCACGAAGAACACGTGCAGGGCGCCGAGGCCGTTGATCAGGAATCCGAGCGGCGACGCGAGCACGGCCGCGCGCAGGCCCTCGCCGACCGGGAAGAAGTCGAAGAGGTGATAGCCGAACACGGCGATCGCCCCGGCCCCGCGCAGCCCGTCGAGGGCGAGCTCGCGGGTACCGGTCAGAGGAATCGCGTTCGCCACCTCGCCCCGCCGTCCTTCCCCGCCGCTCAGTGCTCGGGGGTGAAGCGCACCGGCATCGACTTCACGCCGTGGATGAAGGAGGGGGGCTCGTTCGGAGAGCGGGCGACGTCGAAGCTGGGGATCTGCGCGCTCACGGGCTGCCCCCGTTGCTTCGCGGCGCCGGATGCTCGACGTCGTGGTCGAAGTACTCGATCAGCTCGATCAGGTTTCCGTCGGGATCGCGGCCATAGCAGCACTTGACGTAGGCCTGCGGCACCGGGTCCGAGAGGAAGCGCATCCCGGCGCGGCGCAGGCGCTCGACCTCGGCCTCGATCTGCTTCACCTCGAAGGCGAAGTGGCAGATGCCGTGGTCGGCGTTGCCGGCCGGGTCCGGCTGCGGCCGCGGCGCGGGCTTCGCGTACTCGAAGACCTCGAGTCGCGCGCCGGCGCGCTCGAGCATCACCACGCGCCCGCGCGTCTCCGGCGCGGCGTGGGTGCGCTGGAACGCGCGGTTGCCCTCGTCCCACGCGAAGTCGAACGCCACCTCGAAGCCGAAGAGGTCTCGGTAGAAGGCGACGGCGCGATCGACGTCGGGCGTCGAGAGCGCCGTGTGGTGGATGCCGACGAGCATGCCGCTTCCTCAACCGAGCAACGCGCGAGTCGCCTCCGCGACGCGCCGGGCGACCTCCCGCACCGGACGCGCCGCGAGCGCGTCGGAGAATACCTCGATGCCGATCGGCGACGAGCAGCCGCCGGCGGCGAGGTGGCGCAGCAGCCCGGCGAGGTCGGTGTCGCCCTCGCCGGGGACCCGGCGCCGGTGCAGCGTCTCGTCGACGAGGTTCGGCTCGGGGGCCGCCGGTGCATCGCTGAGCTGGATCCCGAGGACTCGCGCCGCGGGGATCGAGGCGAGTGGCGCGGCGCTGCGGGCGTGGTGCCAGGCGTCGAGCATCACGCCCCCGTTCGCGCGCCCCGCGCGCTCCGCGATCGCGCTCGCGGTCGCCGCGTCGCGGATGCGCGTCCAGGGCAGGAACTCGAGGGTGACGAGGAGGCCGTGCGCCGCGGCGCGGTCGCAGAGGCTCGCGAAGGCCTCCGCGATCGCGTCGAGCTCGGCGCCCGCCGGGTCCGCGAGCGCCGCGTTGATGGAGCGCGCGCCAAGTGCGCCCGCGATGGCGTAGAACTCCTCCTCGCCGTGCTCGAGGAACTCGCGCCCCGACCGGTCGATCCCCGCGTCGCCGGCTTCCGGCAGCCACGTGAGCAGGGGATCGATCTCCGCGACCTCGAGCCCGTGCTCGCCGAGCATCCGGCGCATGTCGGTGTCCGACAGCCCCGACTCTCGCGCGCGCCGGTAGTCCTGCGGGAAGAGCGAGATCCCGCGGAAGCCCGCCTCGGCGGCGGCGGCGACCCGTTCCGCGAAGCCGGAGCGCGGGACGGTTCCGGCACACAGCACGAGATCGCCGAAGCGCACCGCTAGGGAGGCGGCGCGGGCGCCACGCAGTTGCAGACCGGCGGCGGTGCCGCGCGGTAGTAGTAGCCCGGCGCGGAGTAGACCGGCTGCTCCACGTAGGTGACCTGCTTGGAGCTCGAGTCGCTCGCGTGCATCAGCGCGCCGCCGAGCACCGCACCACCCAGGCCGGCCGCGATGTAGCCGCCGGCGTTGCCGCCGCCGTGGTGATCGATGAAGAGCGACGCGGTGCCGAACTTCGCGGGGATCTTCCCGTCGAGCACCTTCACCGCGTAGGAGACGTTGCTCCCGACGAGCTTCGGCTCGCTCAGCTCGAGGACGATGTTGGTGGTGGCGTTGGGCTCGAGGATCGAGAGCGTGGCGTTGGGCGGGTCGGTGGCGAAGCTGTCGGGGCCGGGGCTCCACGCCTTCAGGAACTTGTTGGTCTCCATGTGACCGCTCACGCGCGCGGGACGGTCGGCGAAGAAGAGCGTCGAGCCCACGCTGTCGATGGTGAGCCGCTTGCCGTCGAAGCTCCCGCTGTTGCCGCTCTGGACGTAGAGGAGGCGCAGCTCCTGGGTGAGCTGCTCACCCGACTTCGTCTGGGCGGCCGCCGGGAGCGGGACCCACGAGGCGAGAGACAGCGCAGCGGCCGCGCAGGCGAGCCACGTCGCTCGAGTGGAAGACGATCTCACTGGGGGTCTCCTTCGGGTGAGGAGACTCCTCTAGCACCGTTGGCGCGCGCGACGCAAGGCCGCTCAGCCCTGCGGCAGGCCGAGGCCGCGGCGCGCGATGATGTTCTTCTGGATCTCGGAGGTGCCGCCGCCGATCGTGTCGACGACCGTGTAGCGGTACGAGCGCTCGAAGCGCCCGCCGAGCGGCGCACCCGTCTCGCCGGGCTTGAGCTGTCCGGCCGCGCCCATGAGATCGAGCGCGGTGTCGGCCACCCGCTTCCCCAGCTCGTTCATGTAGAGCTTGTACTTCGACGACTCGACGGTCGGCACGCGCCCCTTCACGGCTTCCGAGACGACGCGGCGCTGGAGCCCGCGCGCCACCTCGAGCTGGGCCGCGAGGCGCGCGATCCGCGCGCGCACCAACGGTTCGTCGCGCAGCGCCTCCCCGTCGCGCCGCGCGCTGCGCACCCATCCGCACAGCGCCTCGAGCTTCATCTCGAGCGGGCCGATCGGCATCATCGCGAAGCGCTCGAGGTCGAGCGCCTCGCAGATGTAGGTCCAGCCGCGGTTGACCTCGCCCACGACGAAGTCGTCCGACACCCGGACGCCGTCGAAGAAGACCTCGTTGGTGCGCTCGTCACCGATCGTCCAGGTGGGGCGGACGGTGAGGCCCGGGTCGTCCATGCGGATCAGGAAGAGCGAGATGCCGCGGTGCTTCGGCGCCGACGGATCGGTGCGCGCACCCAGCCAATACCAGTCGGCGAAGTGCGCCGAGGTGGTCCAGATCTTCTGGCCGTCGAGGCGCCAGCCCGCACCGTCGCGCACCGCGCGAAGCTGCATGTTGGCCGCGTCGGAGCCAGCCTGCGGCTCGCTGTAGCCGATCGCGAACTCGATCTCGCCGCGGATGATGCGCGGCAGGAAGTACTGCTTGAGCGTCTCGTTTCCGTGTCGGATCAGCGTCTTGCCGACGATGCCGACGCCCTTGCCGGGCTGCGGGGCGCCGAAGCGCGAGAGCGCCTCGGTCAGGATGTGGTCGTAGATGCCCGGGCGCTCCTGCCCGCCGTACCGCTTCGGCCACGACATGCCGAGCCAGCCCCGCGCCGCGAGCTTGCGCATGAACGCGCGCTTCGCCGGGGTGTCGACCGTCTGCGAGAGCTGCTCGGGATGGACGTCCATCACGTCGGGCGAGCGGTTCTCCTCGAGGAAGCGCTCGACCTCGGCTTCGAAGGCGCGCTCTTCGACGGAGAGCTCGAAGTCCATCGGAGCCCCGAGCCTAGCCGAGGCGTCCGCCGCTCGCCGCGCGCGTCTCGGAGCCAGGGAGCGAGACGGCAGAGTGGGCCGGTATAGTCCGACCGGCCCGAGAGAGCAGAACGTGGAGTCTTCGTGATCCGGCAGGACCGCAGCGGGCTGGAGCGCGCGCTTCTGCCCTCGGCGCTGGCGCTGTTCGTCGCACTCGGGCTGCTCGGCATCCTCCACCACGAGATGTGGCGCGACGAGGCGGAGATCTGGCTCATCGCGCGCGACAGCGGCTCGCTGCGCGATCTGTTCCACAACATGCGCGCGGAGGGCCATCCCGCGCTCTGGTATCTGCTGGTCTACGCGGTATCGCGGCTGTCGAGCGATCCGATCTCGATGCAGCTCCTGCACCTCGCGATCGCATGCGGCTCGGCCGGCCTGATCCTGCGCTGCGCGCCGTTCTCCGTCCGGAACCGCCTCCTGCTCTGCTTCGGCTACTACCTGCTCTACGAGTACACGGTCATCAGCCGGAGCTACGGGCTCGGCCTCCTGTTCGCCTTCGCGTTCTGTGCGCTCTATCCGCGGCGCGAGACGCGTCTGCCGTGGATGGCTCTCGTGCTCTTCCTGATGGCCAACACGAGCCTCTATGGCGCGATCCTGGCGGCCCACCTCGCCCTGCTGCTCGGGCTGGAGGCGTGGATCGCGAAGGGACGCGTGCACTACCGGCATCGCGCGCAAGTCGCCCTTTGCGGACTCGTCGTCGCGATCGGGATCGCCGCCGGCCTCGGCCAGATCGCGATCCAGGGCATGGCCCTCGGACCCTCGCACGCGGGCAGCTCCTATCACCCGACTCGCGACCTCGAGTGGGCCGTCCGCGCGGTGAGCACGTTCCAGGGCGGCTATCTGCCGCTGCCCGACTTCCGCTCGGTCTCCTCCTGGAACTCGAACCTCCTCGACGACGCGCTGCCGCCGGGTCTCGCGATGGGCGTCCGCTCGGCGCTCGTTGTCCTGCTCTTCGCGTGGTCGGTTTGGCTGCTGGCGGCGCGCCGTTCCGTGCTCGCGGTGTTCTGCCTCGCCACGCTGGCGATGCTCTGCGTCTCGGGGTTGGTCTGGTACGGGGCGGCGCGGCACCACGGCCACTACTTCCTCCTGTTCGTGATCTGCTGCTGGCTGCATCACCACGTCCGCGACGGCGGCGAGGATCGCCGTCTCGCGATGCGCGAGCACTTCCTCACCGCTCTGCTCGCCGCGCAGCTTCTCGCAGGCGCCTTCTCCTTCGTCACCGACTTGCGGCGCCCCTTCTCGAACGGCCCCGCGGTCGGCCGGCTCCTGCAACAGGAGGCCTATGCGGATCGCGTCCTGGTGGGAGGCCGCGACTACGCCACGGAGTCCGTGGCGGCCTACGTCTCGCGACCGATCTTCCATACGGAGAGCGACCGGTTCGAGACCTTCGTCGACTGGACCGCGAGTCGCCGCATGACGCAGCCGATCGACGTGCTGAACGCCGCCAGGGCGCTCGCGGAGCAACGCGGCGAGCCGGTGCTGATGATCCTCAGCATCGGCCCGGCCGCCTTCGAAGCGGCATGGCCCACGCTCCAGTCGCCGGATGTGTACATGCGACTGGCGGCGGGGTTCGACGGAGCGATCGTCGGCGACGAGAACTTCGTCGTGGTCTGGGTCGAGCGGATGGGCAAGGCGCGGTGAACCGCCCGACGGCGCGTGGAGACTCGGTGAGCGCTTCCCGGCGAAGGCCCGTGCTCGATGGTGTCGCGGTCTTCACGCTCGCCCTCGCGCTGCGGGCGCTCTACTTCCATCAGATGCAGGGCTCGCTGCTCTTCGGCGAGCTCTTCGGCGACGGACAGCAGTACGACGCCTGGGCCCGCCAGATCGCGGCGGGCGACTGGATCGGGCACGAGGTCTTCTACCAGGCGCCGCTCTATCCGTACTTCCTCGGCGCCCTCTACACGTTCTGCGGTCACGAGCTCTGGCTGGTGCGCGCCGTTCAGGCGCTGCTCGGCGCGCTCGCGTGCGTGCTGGTCGCACGCGCCGGGACGCAGCTCGTCTCGCGCCGCGCCGGCCTCTGCGCCGGCCTGCTGCTCGCCGCGTATCCGCCTGCGATCTTCTTCGACGGGCTGATCCAGAAGTCGTCCCTGGACCTCTTCCTCACGGCGGCGTTGCTGGCGCTGATCGCGGCGTTCCAGGTGCGGCCGCGGACGAGGCTGATCGCGTGGCTCGGCGTCGCGCTCGCCGCGCTGACGCTGAACCGCGAGAACGCGCGCGTCGCCTACGCGATCGCCGTCCCGTGGCTGCTCTTCGGATTCCGCGCGGCGCCGGGGGCCCGTCGCGCCTCGTGGGTCGCCCTCTTCCTGCTGGCGTCGGCGAGCGTGCTCCTGCCGGTGGCGTGGCGGAATCATCGGATCGGAGGGGAGATCTTCCTCTCGACCTCGCAGCTCGGCCCCAACCTCTACATGGGGAACCACCCGGGCGCGAACGGCCTCTACAACCCGCTCGTCGACGGGCGCGGTGATGCGCGCGCCGAGCGCGCCGACGCCGTGCGCCTCGCCGAGGAGGCGGAGGGCCGCAAGCTGACCCCGAGCGAGGTCTCGTCGTACTGGGTGGATCGCGTCGTCGCCTACGTCCGCGAGCAGCCGCTCGAGTGGCTGCGTCTGATGGCGTGGAAGACCTACCTGACCTTCCAGTCGATCGAGCTCACCGACTCGGAGTCGATCGGGGTCTTCGGGTCGCAGTCGCCGCTGCTCGGCGCCCTGCGCTGGTTCCTCGGATTCGGCGCTCTGCTGCCCCTCGCGGTGCTCGGGATCTGGACGACGCGGCGCGACTGGCGCCGACTCGCGATCGTGTATGCGCTGATCGCCGGCTTCGCCGTGTCGGTCGCGCTCTTCTACGTCTTCGCGCGCTACCGCTACCCGTTGGTCCCGTTGCTCGCGGTCTTCGCCGGCGCCGGCCTCGCCGCGATCCCCACCATGCTGCGATCCCTGGGCGACTCGGCCGGCCGCCGCGAGTGGGCTCCTGGCCTCGTGCTCGCGGCGATCGCGGCCGTCGCGGTGAATTGGCCGCTGGCGCAGTATCGCGACGACGAGGTCACCTGGTACGACCTCGGCGTGACGTTGCTCGAGCACGGTCGCACCGACGAGGCGGCGCGCAGCTTCGAGGAGGCGGTCCGCATCAAGCCGGACTTCGGCCTGGCGCTCTACCAGCGCGGCCGCCTCCGCGCGTCGCGCGGCGAGGCCGTTCCCGCCGCGAGCGATCTCGGCCGCGCCGCCGAGCTGATGCCCGGGTTCGGGAACGCGCACTACGAGTACGCGGTGCTGCTGCTGCGGGGTGACCCGCGCTCCGAGCGGGGCATCGCCGAGCTGCGTCGCGCAGCCGAGCTCTCACCGGACGACGCCGAGATCCACGTGCAGCTCGCCGAGGTGCTCGCCGTGCGCGGCGACCTCGGCGAGTCGGCGCGCGCCGCGCGCGCCGCGCTCCGCATCGATCCCGGCTCCGCACGCGCGGCGCACGATCTGGCCTGGATCCTCGCCACGCATCCGGACGCCCGCGAGCGCAACGGCGCCGAGGCGATCGCGCTGCTCGAGCCACTCGTTCGGAACCCGTCGGCCGAGACGCCGGCGCTGCTCGACGCGCTCGCCGCGGCCTACGCAGAGGCAGGTCGCTTCGACGACGCGGTGGCGGCCGCGACGCGTGCCGCGGCGCTCGCTCGCGACGAAAGGCAGATCGGGGTCGCGGAGATCATCGAGTCGCGGCGCGAGCTCTATCGACGCGGCGAGCCGTATCGGCAGCCGCTGCCGCCGCCGGTCAACTGAGCCTCAGGGCTTTCGCCCGGCGCGCAGCTCGGCGCTTGCCTTCTGCTCGTTCCGCATCGCCTCCTCCATCGAGGCCGACGCGCCGAAGTGGAGGGCGGCCTTGGCCGCGGCGAGCACCTCGGGCCGAGACTCGGCCATCGCCCGGGCAAGGCTGCGCGCCTCGTCGATCAGCGCGTCGGGCGGGACCACGCGGTTCACGAGGCCGATCTCGGCGGCCTCGAACGCCGTCACGACCCGCGCCGAGAGCACCAACTCGAGCGCCTTCGCCATGCCGACGAGTCGCGGCAGCAGGTGCGTGCTGCCGAGGCCGGGAAGGAGGCCCAGCTTCGCGAAGGTGAGGCCGAGCTTGGCGTTCTCGGAGGCGATGCGGACGTCGCAGGGCAGGATCATGGTGACTCCGACCCCGATCGCCGGCCCGTTCACCGCCGCGATCACCGGCTTCGGGAAGTGGAGCAGGTCGAGCGGGAGCTTCCGCAGGAAGTCCTCCTCGCCGAGGCGGGCCGTTCGGACCGCCTCCGAGCCCGACACCGGACTCGCTGAGCTCGTGCTCGGGGAGAGGTGCCTCTTCAGGTGCTCGAGGTCGACGCCGGCGCAGAAGGCGCGCCCGGCGCCGGTCAGGATCACCGCGCGGACCGCGGCGTCCGACCGCGCGTGCGCGAAGGCATCGACCACCTCGTCGCCCATCTCGACGGTGTAGGCGTTGAGCTTGGCGGGGCGGTTCAGCGTGACGGTCGCGATCCCGTCCTCGACCGCATAGAGGAGCGACTCGTAGCCCAAGCGGTGCCTCCGCCCGATCTCAGGACCGGCCGAGGATCGCGATGCCGCAGGCCGTCGGGTGTCCGCCGATGTTGTGCGAGAGCGCGAGCTCGGCGTTCTTCACCTGGCGCGCGCCGGCGCGCCCCTGGAGCTGCAGCACGTTCTCGTAGATCATGCGCACGCCGGTGGCGCCGGTCGGGTGCCCGAAGGTCTTGAGCCCCCCGTCGGTGTTGACCGGAAGCTCGCCGGTGAGCTCGAAGACGCCGCTCGCGATGTGCTCCTTCGCGGCGCCCTTCTCGCAGAAGCCCAGGTCCTCGTACGAGAGCAGCTCCGTCAGCGTGAAGCAGTCGTGGAGCTGCGCGACGTCGATCTCCGCGCGCGGATCGGCGATCCCGGCCTGGCGGTAGGCGTCGCGCGCCGCCCACGCGGTCGGCTTCCAGGAGAGGAAGTCGTTGCCGGGATCCTTCTGCGGATTCGGGCCCGCCTGCACCGTCACGGCCTTCACCAGCACCGGGTCTGCGCGGTGCTGGCGGGCGCGGTCGGCGCGCGTCAGGACCGCGGCGGCTGCACCGTCGGTCTGCGCGGCGCAGTCGTAGAGCCCGAAGGGCCACGAGATGAGCCGCGCCTCGAGCACGTCCTTCACGGTGATCTCGCGCTTCAGGAACGACCTCGGCGCGAGCGTTCCGTTGTGGTGGTTCTTCACCGCGATGCGCGCCAGGTCCTCGCGCCCGGCGCCGTACTTCTCGAAGTAGGTGGCGGCGCACAGCGCGAACCAGCCGGCCGGCGTCTGGGGCAGATCGCGCACCTGGTTCATCATCACGCTCGGACCCGACACGCCGCGGTCCTTCGGCTTGTCGTAGCCGACGACCAGCACGGTGTCGTACAGGCCGCAGGCGATCGACATCACGCCGCAGCGGAAGGCGTCGGTGCCGGTCGCGCAGTAGTTGGACACCATCGTGACCGGCTTCCAGAGCTTGAGCGCGTCGCTGCACTCGTGGGGGCCCTTCTGCGAGTAGAGCGAGCCGGTGAAGACGGCGTCGATCTGCCGCTGCGGGTCGTCGATGCCGGCGTCCTGGTAGGCCTCGTAGGCGGCGTCGACGATCATGTCGGACGGCGACTGGTCCCAGTTCTCGCCGAACTGGCAGCAGCCGACCCCCACCACGGCGACGCGGTCGCGGATGCCCTCGCTCACTTCGTCTCGCCTCCCGGCACGGGCCGCGCCTTCCAGTAGTAGTTGGGGCGCCCGCCGCCCTGGTGGATGCGGCGGAAGGTGGGCTCGACCGGCAGCCCGATGCGCGTCTCCTTCGGCGACGTGTCGACGAGCTGCAGGTGCACGCGGGCGCCGTCGATCTCGGTCACCGTGACGATGGTGGGCGGGTCGGGCGTGGGGAAGAAGAAATCGAAGGTGTAGGTGACGACGCGGCCGGTCCGGTCCGAGAGCCGCATCGGCTCGAAGTCGTCCTTGGCGAAGCAGCTCTCGCAGACGCGCTGCCGCGGGAACTGCACCGCGCCGCAGTGCCGGCAGCGCTGGCCCACGAGCGCGAGGTCCTCGTCGCGCTCGCGGAAGTGGATCGTCGCGGAGAGCCCCGGGTCGCCGCCGCTCTCCCACTCCTTCGCGTCGAGGCTGCGCGCCGCGAGGTAGCGGTCGTAGCTGCGCACCGGCCGGCGCCGCGCCAGGTGCCAGCCGACGCCGCGTCGCGGCTCGAGCTTCTCGATGCGCCCGGTCGTCCGGAACGCGAGCGCTTCGGCGCCGTCGCCGTAGCCCGCGACGAGCAGGCGCTCGCCCGGGCGCGCGGACTCTAGCGCCGCGGCCAGCAGCATCGGCGCGAAGGCGGCGCCCGTGTTGCCGAGGCGTCCGAACAGCGGATCGGCGACGCGCGCCGGGTCGAGGCGCAGCGCGCGCGCGACGCTCGCGTGGCTGCGCTCGTCCGGCGCGTACAGCGCGACCGTGGAGAAGTCGCCGGGCGACGCGCCGAGGCGCGCGCAGAGCCCGCGCACCGCCTCGATCAGGCTCGGCGTGTAGCCCTCCTGCACCACGAATCGCTCTTCCCAGGTGTGCACGAAGCGGTCGCGCTCGCCGCGCCACAGGTCGACGATCTCGTCGGCGATCGCGAAGCCGCCCTCGAAGGTCGCGATCGGCTCGGTGTCCGAGACCAGGAACGCGGCCGCGCCGTCGCCGAAGCTGCGCTCGAGGCCGGAGCCGGGGGCCGCGAGGCGGCAGTCGCTGGCGACCACCAGCACCGAGCGCGCCGAGCCGGCCGCGACCGCGTCGAAGGCGCTGCGCAGCGCGGCGCTGCCGGCGCGCAGCGAGCCGGCGTGGTCGGCGGTGGCGACGTCGCGGCGCAGGTCGAGCGCCTTCGCGACGAGGGCGGCGCCCTGCTTCTCGCGGAACGGGTAGGTGGTGGAGGCGAAGAGGAGCGCGTCGACCGAGGCGCGATCGAAGCCGCGCAGGCACTCGACGGCCGCGGCGACGCCCATCGTGACGGCGTCCTCATCGTTCCAGGCGACAGAGCGCTCGGGCTCGCTTCGCTCGCCCCGAGCGCTCTGTTCGCCTCGAGCCCGTTTGTCGCTCTCGCTTCGCTCGAGCTCGCGACCGGAGATGGTCGCGAAGGCGAGCCGGGTCGGCGGGACGTAGGCGCCATAGGACGCGATCCCCACCACGACCTACTTGTCCTTCTCGGGGGCAGGGGTCACGCCGGCGTAGAACGCGTACGGCGGTTTCATCAGACCGAAGGGCTCGAGCTTGTTGCCGAAGAAGGGCTTCATCTGCTTGCGCAGGTCCTCCACCGACCAGCCGCCCGGCATGAACATCGCCGTCCCGTACCTCGGCTGCTCGAGCAGCACGACGCGGTCGCCGCCCGTGCCGAAGATCTGCCCGGTGACCCAGCTCGCCTCGTCGCTGACCAGCCAGGCGACGAAGGCGCCGTTGCGGTTCGGGTCGATGAACGGCAGCTCGACCTCCTTGCCGCCGATCTTCGCCGTGGCCGACATGCGGGTGGTGCCGGACGGGCTGATCGCGTTCACGCGGATCCCCGCGCGCGCGAGCTCTCCGGCCCACGTGTAGGTCATCGACGCGATCGCGCCCTTCGACCCGGCGTAGTTGGTCTGCCCGAAGTTCCCGAAGTGGGCGGCCGAGACGGTGTTCACGATCGCGCCGCCGGTGCCCTGGTCCTTCATGCGGAGCGCGGCCTCCTGGCTGCACATGAAGGTGCCGTGCACGTGCACGCGCAGCACGTCGCCGAACTCGTCGTCCGTCATCTTGAGGAAGCTGCGATCGCGCACGTTGCCGGCGTTGTTGACCAGCGCGTGGATCGCGCCGAAGGTGTCGACACAGAGCTGGATCAGCGCGCGGGCACCGGCTCGCGTGCCGATGTCGTCCTGGCTGGCGAGCGCCTTGCCTCCCTTCGCCGCGATCTCGTCGACCACCTTCTGCGCCTCGGTGCGGTCGACGTCGTTCACCACCACGGCCGCGCCCTGCTCGGCGAGGTGCAGGCAGTGTCCGCGCCCGATGCCGCGCCCGCCGCCGGTCACCACCGCGGCCCGCCCGTCGAGGAGCCCCATTCGCCCAATCCTCATGAATCAGCGGGCCAGGCGCTATGCGCCCTGCTCCCGATTTACGATACGCACCGTATAGTAAATCGGGGGCGGCGTCAAAGCGGGCCGCCGCCGCGCTCTTTCAGCGCTGCGTGCAGGTGGTCTCGCGCCCGTCCCAGGTGACCTTCGCCTCGCCCTGGTGCTCCCAGTACTCGAAGCGATCGGCCGGCGACGCGTAGCGCGCGCCGCTGCCGCTCATGGCGACCGGCGCCACGACGCGGCGCCCGCCGCTCGCGAAGCGCCCGTAGGGCGGATCGGTGGCATAGAAGGTCGAGGCGAGCTCCGAGCCGTCCGCACAGCGCCAGGTCGCGCGGCCGACCGGCTCGACGAGCCCGTACTCGGCCTCGAGCTGCGCGACACGCCTCTGGCAGGTGAGCTCCGGGCCGGCGCCGCACGCCGCGAGCAGCAGCGCGATCGCGATCCAGTTTCGTGTTACGCGCCCAGGCAGGCCGCCAGCTTCTCCTCGTGCTCCTCGCCGCTGCCGAAGCAGGTGGAGAGGACCCACGTGCGCTTCAGATAGTAGTGGGGCGGCATCTCCCAGGTGTACCCCATGCCGCCATGGACCTGGATGCAGGCGCGCGCATTGCGCATCGCCGCCTCGCCGGCGACGACCTTGGCCGATCCGACGGCGCGCGCGACGTCGCCGACCTCGGGCTCATCGAGCGTCGCGCCCGCCGCGTAGACCGCGGCGCGCGCCATCTCCTGTCGCACGAACATGTCGGCCAGCATGTGCTTGATCGCCTGGAAGCCGCCGATGGCGCGGCCGAACTGCTCGCGCTGCTTGGCGTACGCCACGGCCAGCTCCTGCGTCGCCTCGGCGATCCCGAGGAGCTGCGCAGCGGCGAGCACGGCCCCCTCCCGCCGGAGCTGCGCCGCCAGCTCCGCCCCGCCGAGGCGCTCCCCCGGCGGCAGCGAGCGCGCGTGGCGGAGGGGGGTCAGCGGGTCGAGCGGCACCTCGATGGGATCGGAGGCGAGCGCCGCGGCGTCGACCCGCTCCACGGAGTCGGCGCGGAGCACGAGCAGGTCGTCGAGCGCGGCCGCGTGCTCGACGAGGAGCGGCTCGCCCGGCTCCACCTCGACGCCGCCGACCACGCGCTCGCCCGTGGCGGCGCCCTCGACGAGGCCCGCGGCGAGGTGGCTCCACACGGTGGGGCCCGGCATCAGGCGGCGACCGAGCTCGGCGAAGACCAGCGCCGCGTCCGCCATCCCGAGCCCGACCCCGCCGCGGGACTCCGGCAGGCGCAGGGCGAAGACGCCCATCCCGGCGAGCTCGCGCCACGCGGCGCGGTCGAGCGCGCCCGTCCGCGCGCTCGGCCCGAGCGCCTCCAGCGGGAACTGGCCGTCGCAGAAGGCACGGATCCCGTCGCGCAGCGCCTCCTGATCCTCGGTGAGCCGGAAGTCCATTCAGCGGTCCTTCGGCAGGCCGAGGATGCGCTCGGCGACGATGTTGCGCTGGATCTGCGAGGAGCCGGCCGCGATGGTGAGCGAGAGCGAGTTCAGGTGCCGGTGCAGCACCAGCCTGCCCGGCAGGCCCGCCACGTCTTCGCGCGCCAGACCGGCGCGTCCGAGCAGCCGCACGCCGAGCTCCGCGATGCGCTGGAAGAGCTCCGTGTAGTAGAGCTTGATCGCCGAGCCCTCGAGGCCGGGCACGCCGCCGGCGCTCGCGCGCGACACCGAGAGCTTCACCATCGCCCAGAGGGCGTCGAGCTCCGCCAGCACGTGGCCGACCTCGCGCCGCAGCGCGCGATCGTCCCAGGCGCTGGCGCCGTGGCGCGTGATCCGTTTCGCCACGGCGACGAGGTCCGCGACGTACTTCTGCAGGTTGATCATCTCGCTCGCGAACGCGGTGCCGCGCTCGAAGCGCAGCGTCACGTTGGTGACGCGCCAGCCGTCGTTCTCGGCGCCGACCCGGTTCCCGACCGGGACGCGCACGTCGTTGAAGAACACCTCGGAGAACTCGCCCTCGCCGGCCAGCGTCGGCAGCGGGCGGATCTCGATGCCGGCGGCATCCATCGGGCAGATCAGCCACGAGATGCCGCGGTGCCTGGGCGCGTCGGGGTCGGTCCGCACCAGGAGCTCGCCGACCTCCGCGACGTGCGCGAACGAGCACCAGATCTTGTGTCCGTTCACGACGTACTCGTCCCCGACGCGCACGGCGCGGGTGGCGAGGGAGGCGAGATCGGAGCCGGCGCCGGGCTCCGAGAAGCCCTGGCACCACACCTCCTCGCCTCGCAGGATGCGCGGCAGGTGACGCGCCTTCTGCTCCGGCGTGCCCTCGGCGATGATGGTCGGCCCGCCGTGGAGCAGGCCGACAAAGTTGACGCCGACGTAGGGTGCGGACGCGCGCGCGGTCTCCTCGTAGTAGACGAGCTGCTCGGTGGCCGAGAGGTCGCGCCCGCCGTACGCGGCGGGCCAGTTGATGCCCGCGTAGCCCGCCTCGAAGAGCTTGCGCTGCCAGCCCGTGTCGTAGGCGACGCGCGCCGGCCAGTCGTGGACCGGCGGCTGCGGACCGTGCTTCGGGACGGCGTCGGCGAGCCAGCGCCGGAGCTCGCTCCGGAACCTCTCGTCGGACTCGGAGTAGCGCAGGTCCAAGGACGCCTCCCTCCGGCGTGCGGAGCCGGTATCGTTAGCCGCATGCGCTTCACGGTTCAACTCCCGACGGAGCGGGTCGACCGCGCCGAGGAGTTCCTCTCGGCGACCGCCGTCGGCGAGATGGCGCAGGCCGCCGAGCGCGCCGGCTTCGACGCCTGCTTCGTCACCGACCACCCGATGCCCGGCGACCGCTGGCTCGCGAGCGGCGGCCATCACACGCTCGATCCGTTCGTGGCGCTGTCGTTCGCGGCGGCCGCGACCTCGCGCATTCGGCTGCACACCCACGTGCTGGTGCTGCCCTACCGGAACCCCTTCCTGACCGCGAAGGCGGCCGCGTCGCTCGACGTCCTCTCGGGCGGACGGCTGATCCTCGGCGTCGCCAGCGGCTACCTCGAGCCGGAGTTCGAGGCGCTCGGGGTCGACTTCTCCGAGCGCAACGAGCTGTGCGACGAGGCGATCTCGGCGCTGCGCCAGGTCTGGAGCACGGGTGGCCTGGTCGTCGAGGGTCGACACTTCCGTGCGACGGGGAACACGGCGCTGCCGCGCCCGCTGCAGAAGCCGCACCCGCCGATCTGGGTGGGTGGCAACAGCCGCCGCGCCATCCGCCGGGCCGTCGAGCTGGCCGACGGGTGGCTGCCGTTCCCGGCGCCCCGTCGCTTCGCCGCGCACATCCGCACCGCTGCGCTCCGCAGCCTCGACGACCTGGCCGAGCGGCTGGCGTTCGCGCGCGAGCACGCCCGCGCCGTCGGGCGGACCCAGCCGCTCGACGTCTGCTTCGTCCCGTTCGGCCTCGAGCTCTTCGGCCCCGAGCCGGTCGATCCCGGGCGCTTCCGCGCCACGGTGCAGGAGCTCGAGGCGGTGGGCGTGACCTGGCTCGCCCTCAGCGTGCCGTGCGACTCGCGCGCCGAGTACTGCGAGAAGCTCGCCGCCTTCGGTCGCGAGCACCTGGGCGGCGAGCCTCGCTGATCCGCTCAGAGCCGCACGAACGTGCTCGACATCGCCGACTCCCCGGACGCGTTGTAGGCCGTCGCCCGATACGTCCCGGGCGTGCTGTCGATCGGCTGGAAGATCAGCATCAGCGTCGCCGCCTCCGAATCGGTCGCCGGCCGTTGGACCTGCGCCTCCAGGCGCGGGCCGTTGGCTCCGTTGTTGCAGATCTCGTCGTAGTAGATCACCTCGGTGCCGTTCTCCTGATACGGGTTCGAGATCTGGAATCTACACTCCCTCGCGTAGACCCCCGAAGGCTGGAGACGCCACAGCCAGATGCCGTCGACGTTCCCCTCGCCAAAGCTCGAGAGCTGGATCTTCAGCGATTCGACCGAGCAGCCGACGGCAAAGAGCACCAGGAGCGCCAGCGCAAGCGCCGGCGTCCCGCGACGAGCGGTTCGCATGACAGGAATTCCCCCTCCCCGGCGCGCACCCTAGACGCTCGCGATGAAGCGGCAGTGACCCCGAGCTGACGCGGGTTGTCATCGACGCGCGTGTGGCGGATTCAGGGAGAGGAGATGAACGCGGCGTAGGCGTCGAGCACGGGCATCACCGCGTCGCGAGGCGCCGACGGCAGGCGCAGCACGGCCTCGGTGACGCCGATCGAGGCGTAGTAGTCGAGCTTGCGCGCGTCGGGGAGCACGCCCATCGGCACCACGCGGAGCTGCGCCGGATCGCGGCCGCGCTCGGCGAGCGCGGCGCGCACCGCGGGGAGCGCGGCCGCGATGCCCGCGCCCCCGATCGGGATCCATCCGTCGCCGTACTCGGCGATGGCCGCAAAGAGCTTCGGTCCGGCGGCGCCGCCGAGGAGCACCGGGGGCCGCGGCCGCTGCACCGGCTTCGGCCACTGCCAGCTCGGCGAGAAGCGGACGAAGTCGCCCCGGAACTCGGCGACCTCGTTCGCCCAGAGCGCCTGCATCGCCAGCATGGCCTCGCGCACGTGATCGCGGCGGCGGCGGAACTCGATGCCGTGGTCCTCCATCTCCTCGGCGTTCCAGCCGAAGCCGATGCCGAGCACCAGGCGCCCCTCGGAGAGCAGGTCGAGCGTGGCGAGCTGCTTGGCGAGCGCGATCGGATCGTGCTGCGCCACCAGCGCGATGCCGGTACCGAGGCGGATGCGGGAGGTCGCGCTCGCGGCCGCGGCCAGCGCCACGTAGGGGTCGAGCGTGCGCTTGTACTCCTCGGCGAGCTCGGGCTCCCCGGTCGGCGGGGGCGTGCGGCGGCTCACCGGGATGTGGGTGTGCTCGGGAACGAAGAGCGAGGCGAAGCCGCGCGCCTCGGCCTCGCGCGCCAGCTCCACGGGGCTCATCGAGCGATCGGTGGCGAAGATCGTGACGCCGAGCTGCACGCGCCCTCTAGTCCAGGTAGCGCGGCCGCCGGCCCTCGCGGCGCGCGCGGATCGCCTCGTCGAGATTCTGCGTGGTGAGGCGCACGAGGAGCTGGTTGCGGTTCTCGAGGTCCATCGCCTGCGCGAGGCTCGCGCTCTCGAGGTTCGCCCACAGCACCTTCTTGGTCATCGCGACGCCGTGCGGCGAGAGCTCGCAGATGCGGTCGGCGAGCGCCAGCGCCGCCGGCGCGAGCTCGTCGTCGGGCACCGTTCGCGTGACCAGCCCGATGCGCTCGGCCTCGCCCGCGTCGACCTCGCGGCCCGAGAGCAGGATCTCGAAGGCGTGCGCCGCGCCGATCAGCCGCGGCAGGATCCAGCTCGCGCCGAGCTCGGTGCCGGTGAGGCCATTGTTGATGCCCGCACCGCAGAACCGCGCGGATGCGCCGGCCAGCCGCACGTCCGCGCCGAGCGCGAGGCAGAGGCCGCCGCCGTACGCGGGCCCGTTCACCGCGGCGATCACCGGCTGAGGCAGCGCGCGCAGCGCCGGGACGATGCCCGCCATGTGCTCCATGGCGCGGATCGCGATGCGCGACATCGGCAGCCCCGCGATCCCGGGCGGCAGCCCGGCGTCCTCGAGATCGAGCCCGGAGCAGAAGCCTCGGCCCGCGCCGGTCAGGATCACCGCGTGGCAGTCGTTGTCCGCGCCCACCGTCTCGACAGCCCGGTAGAGCGGCTCCACGAGCTCGAACGACAGCGCGTTCAGCCGCTCGGGGCGATTGAGGACGATGCGCCGGACGGACGGCCGGGGCGCGTCGACGGTCACGAACGACATGGCGGCGTTCCTCCCGGTCAAGAGTGAAACACGTTACAGTTCTGCTCCGGCGTCCGCCCGGGAGCGACGGTGGCAGAGCATCCCCAGGATCCCCAGCGTCCGGCCGGCGAGAGGCCGCTCGGGTTCGATCCGGACTACCGGCTCGAGCACCGCTACACGCTCGATGCCGGCCGCGTCTACCTGACCGGCGTCCAGGCGCTGGTGCGGCTTCCGCTGCTGCAGCGCCAGCGCGACGCGGCCGCCGGCCTCCGGACGGCGGGCTTCATCTCCGGCTATCGAGGCTCGCCGCTCGGCACCTACGACCTGGCGCTCTGGCAGGCCAAGGCGCTGCTCGAGGCCGAGCACGTGCGCTTCGAGCCCGGCGTCAACGAGGACCTGGCCGCCACCGCGGTCTGGGGCTCGCAGCAGGCGCACCTGCTGGAGGGCCCTCGCTACGACGGCGTCTTCGGCATCTGGTACGGCAAGGGGCCCGGCGTCGACCGCTCCTGCGACGCGCTGAAGCACGGCAACTACGCGGGCGCGGCGCCGAACGGCGGCGTCCTCGTGCTCTGCGGCGACGACCCCGGCGCCAAGTCGTCGTCGATCGCGCACCAGAGCGAGCCCGCGCTGATCCACTGCGGCATCCCGATCCTGAACCCGGCCGACGTGCAGGAGTACCTGGACTTCGGCCTCTACGGATTTGCGATGTCCCGCTACAGCGGCGCGTGGGTCGCGATGAAGTGCCTGACGGATACGGTCGACAGCGCGCGCTCGGTCGCGGTCGGCCCGGAGCGCGCGCGGATCGCGCTGCCCGAGGACTTCGAGCGGCCGCCGGGGCTGCACATTGGCTGGCAGAACCTGCCGCTGGCCGTGGAGAGGCGCCTGTACCAGCAGCGGCTCCCCGCGGCGCAGGCCTTCGCGCGCGCCAATCGGCTCGATCTCGTCGCGTTTCCGGCGGGCGACGGCCCGCACCGGCGGCTCGGCATCGCCACCTGCGGCAAGGCCTACCTCGACGTGCGGCAGGCGCTCGAGGACCTCGGCGTCGACGAGGCGCGCGCCGCCGCGATCGGGCTCTCGATCTACAAGGTAGGGATGACCTGGCCGCTCGAGCCCGAGGCCGCGCGGCGCTTCGCGGTCGGGCTCGAGGACGTGCTCGTGGTCGAGGAGAAGCGGCCGCTCGTCGAGGAGCAGCTCGCGCGCCTGCTCTACAACGAGGAGCGCCGCCCGCGGCTGCTCGGCAAGCGGGACGAGCGCGGCTCGCCGCTCGTGCCGGCCGAAGGGGAGCTCACGCCGGCGGCAGTGGCCGAGGCGGTGCGGAGCTGGCTCGAGCGGCGCGCACCCGATCTCGAGCTGCGCCGGCCGGCCGCGCTCTCCGTCGCTCCGCCCGTCGCATCGCTCACCCGCCTGCCGAGCTTCTGCTCCGGCTGCCCGCACAACACCTCGACGGCCGTTCCCGAGGACTCGGTCGCGCTCGGAGGCATCGGCTGCCACGGCATGGCGGTGTGGCTGCCCGAGCGGCGCACCCTGGCCGTCACGCAGATGGGCGGGGAGGGCGCCAACTGGATCGGGGCGGCGCCCTTCACCGAGACGCCGCACCTCTTCCAGAACATCGGTGACGGCACCTACTTCCACTCCGGGCTCCTCGCCATCCGCGCCGCGGTCGCCGCCGGCGTGAACATCACCTACAAGGTCCTCGCGAACGGCGCGGTGGCGATGACCGGCGGGCAGCCCATCGAGGGCGAGCCGATGGCGGGCGAGATCACGGTGCCCGAGATCGCGCGCCAGCTCGATGCCGAGGGCGTGCGGCGCATCGCGGTGGTGAGCGACCAGCCGGACAAGTATCCGCGCGACGCGCGCTTCCCTCCCGGCGTCACGTTCCATCACCGCGACGAGCTCGATCGCGTGCAGCGCGCGCTGCGCGACGTCTCCGGCGTGTCGGCGATCGTCTATGACCAGACCTGCGCCGCGGAGGCGCGGCGCCTGCGCAAGCGCGGCGCCTTCCCGGATCCCGACCGGCGCGTGGTCATCAACGAGCTCGTGTGCGAGGGCTGCGGCGACTGCAGTGTGCAGAGCAACTGCATCTCGATCGAGCCGATCGAGACCGCCTTCGGGCGCAAGCGCCGCATCAACCAGTCGTCCTGCAACAAGGACTACTCGTGCCTCAAGGGCTACTGCCCGAGCTTCGTGACCGTGCACGGCGGGCGCCCGCGCAAGACCGCGGCGGGATCCTCAGCTGCGGCGCTCGACACCGGAGGAGACGAGCTCTTCGCGGGGCTGCCGGAGCCGCGGCCGACCGACACGTCGCGGCCGGTCGACGTGCTGGTCACCGGAATCGGCGGCAGCGGCGTCGTCACCGTGGGCGCGCTGCTCGGGATGGCGGCCCATCTCGAGGGCAAGGGGTGCTCGGTGCTCGACGTCACCGGGCTCGCGCAGAAGAACGGCCCGGTCACGAGCCACGTGCGCGTCGCAGCGCGGCCCGAAGAGCTCCACGCGACGCGCATCGCCGCGGGCTCGGCGGACCTCGTGATCGGCTGCGACATCGTCGTCGCGGCGAGCCCGGAGAATCTCTCGAAGCTCTCGCCGGCGCGCAGCGCG
>DATJPY010000090.1:0-23027 GCA_035506135.1 Myxococcota bacterium
AGGTGCGCGAGGCGCAGCGGCTCGGGGAGGTCGGCCTTGCGGCGGGAGGCGGCGACGAGCTCGGCGGCGGGCTCGGGCTCGATGCCGGCGCATGCCAGCCAGAGGCCGCCAGGGAGCTTGCGTGCCGGGGGACAACGCTCGACGGTGTCGAGGCGCTCGGCCAGACCCGCGGCGCGCAGCGCGTGGGCGAGCCGGTGGTCGGCGGGGTCGCGCCGGTTCACCACCAGCACCGGGAGACCGCTCGCCCTCGCCAGCTCCTCGACGTCGACGACGCCGAGCCCCGCGATGGTGATGCCGCCGAGCACGAGGCTCTGCAGCGCGGGCCGGAAGCGCATCGAGCCGACCCAGCGCGCCAGGAACCCGCTCGCATCGGCGCCGTCGACCGGGAAGCGCTCGATCGCGACGCCCTCGACGAGGTCGGCGGCCTCCATCATCACCGCGACGATCGGCACGTCGCGGTCTCGCCACTTGTCGAAGGCGCCGTCGTCGATGCCGAGCAGGTGCGGGCGCGCGCGCTTCATGCGGGGAGAACCTCCTCGAGGAAGTGCCGCGCGAGCTCACCGATCCCCGGCTGCTGGCTCTCGCGCGGACCCGCGACGTTGAGGACGCGCACGCCCAGCTCGGCCAGCCACCCGCGCACCGCGGCGGCGTCCGGGTCGGCGGCGAGGTCGACGAGGCGGTGCGGGCGGCCGAGCGCGCGCGCGCACTCGATGGTGAAGGCGGTGCCACCCCTCGGCGCGCCACGCGTGAGGATCAGCGTCGCGTCGGCGTCGCGCACGTTCCACTCCGTGCGCTCCGCGTAGTCGCGGCTCGGCGTCTCGCGCAGCGGAAAGCGCGCATCGATCGCGCCGTCCTCCGCGCGGCGGCCGCGCGGACACCAGCCTCCGCAGTCGAGCCCGCGCGCCAGCGCGACCGCGAGCGCGGCGCGGTCGACGCCGGTCTGGCCGCCCGAGACGATGCGCACCAAGGGATCAGTACCGCACGTCGAAGCCCGCGAGACCCTCCGGCGCCTCCTCCGACACATCGACCCGCTCGACGCGCGCGCCGGGAGGTCCCTCGCGGCAGAAGGCGAGCGCGGCGTCGACGGCGTCGGGGCGCCCCTCAAAGATCGCCTCGACGCTGCCGTCGGGGCGATTGCGCACCCAGCCGGCGAGCCCGAGGGTGCGAGCGCGGCGCTCGGTCGAGCCGCGGAACCAGACGCCCTGGACGCGGCCGTGCACGCGCACGCGGCGGCGGATCGGCGCGTCGGTCATGCCGCGGGAGCGTAGCCCGCGTAGAATCCCGGCGGCGGCGGCATCGGGCCGCGCGCGGCGAAACGGGAGCTCCGGACATGGATCCGCTCGCGACCCTGCTCGACGAGGCGCGCAAGGAGCTGCCCGATGCGGTGCGGCTGCGCCGCCGCATCCACCGCAACCCGGAGCTCGGGCTCGTGCTCCCCGACACGCAGCGCGCGGTGCTCGAGGCGCTCGAGGGGCTCAGCCTCGAGGTCGCGACGGGCGGCGCGACCAGCGCCGTGGTCGCGACGGTGCGGGGTGTCAGGCCGGGCCGGACGCTGCTGCTGCGCGCGGACATGGACGCGCTCCCGATGGAAGAGCAGAGCGGGCTCGAGTTCGCTTCGCAGCACGCGGGCCGCATGCACGCGTGCGGCCACGATGCGCACGTCGCGATGCTCGCGGGCGCTGCGAGGCTGCTGGCGCGCCGCCGCGCCGAGCTCGCGGGCACCGTGAAGCTGCTGTTCCAGCCCGGCGAGGAGGGCTTCGCCGGCGCGCGCGTCCTCATCGAGGAAGGGCTGCTCGAGCGGGAGCCGCGCGTCGACGCCGCCTTCGCGATCCACGTCGACTCGACCCTGCCGGTCGGGCGGGTCGCGCTGCGGCCGGGGCCGATCCTGGCCGCGGGCGACGTGCTCTCGATCGACGTCAGCGGCCGCGGCGGACATGCCTCGATGCCGCACCTCGCCGCCGACCCGATCCCGGTGGCATGCGAGATCGTGAGCGCGCTCCAGAGCTTCGTCACACGCCGGATCAACGCCTTCGATCCGGTGGTGATCACGGTGTCGCGGATCCAGGCGGGCACCACGAGCAATGTGATTCCGGCGAGCGCGAGCCTGCTCGGCACCATCCGCTGCGTGTCGGAGGCGACGCGCACGGCGGCGCACGAGGGCGTGCGCCGGGTCGCGGCCGGGGTCGCCGCCGCGCACGGCCTCGAAGCCAAGGTCCACATCATCCCCGGCTATCCGGTGACGGTGAACGACGCCGGCTTCGCCGGCTTCGCGAGCGGAGTGGCCGGCGACCTGCTCGGCGCGGGCGGCGTGATCGAGATGCCCGCTCCGGTCATGGGCGCCGAGGACTTCTCCTACGTGCTCGAGCGCGTGCCGGGCGCGCTCGTGTTCCTCGGCGCGCGACCCGCGGGCGCCGAGCCGGCACCGCTGCACTCGAACCGCATGGTGATCGACGAGGACGCCATGGCGGCCGGCATCGCCCTGCACGCCGCAGTGTCGATGCGCTGGCTGGGAGGCGCGGCGTGAAGGCGGGCTGGCCGCTCTCGCCCGCGGCCGCGCGCGTCTTCTACAACGCGGCCGACGCGTGGGTCGAGCGCAGTGGCGAGATCGACGCCGTGGCCGAGCTGGCTCCCCGACTGGCGGCCCGGCGCGATCGCCGTCGCCTCGCGCGCGCTCTCTGGCTGCTCGAGTGGTCTCCGCGCCTCGGCCTGCGCTCGGCGCGGGGGCTCTCGTGGCTGCCGCGCGAGGAGCGGCGCGCGTGGCTCGATCGCCTCGAGCGCGGTGGCATCGGGCCCGCGCGCCGCGCCGCCTCGCGTGTGCACGGGCTGGTCGACGCGTGCTACGGCGAGCGCCGGCGCAGCGCACCGAGCGCGAGCGCGGCGGCGGAGGGCTGAAGCCTACTCCTTCGGCTGCGCGTAGTACTCGAAGTCGACCATGTTCTCCTTCATGTACTCGCGCAGGCGCGCGACCACGCGCGCCTCGAGCTGCCGCACACGCTCCCGCGTCACGCCGAAGGCGTCGCCCATCTCCTGCAGCGTCTTCGGCTCGGCGGCGAGGATGCGCTCGTCGATGATGCGGCGGTCGCGCTCGTCGAGCGTCTGCTTGAACGCCACGAGCTTCTCCTGGAAGACGCGCCGCAGCTCCTCATCGGCGACGTTCTGCTCTGCCGAGGGGACGGTCGAGGCGATGAAGTCGCCGTAGCTGGCGCTGCCCTCCTCGTCGCGCAGCGGCGCCTCGAACGAGAGGTCGCCCTGCGCCAGGCGCTGCTCCATGTCGCGCACGTCGTCCTCGCTGACCTCGAGCCGCTCGGCGATCAGGCGCGGCGCGGCCTCGTAGCCGAGCCGCTCGAGCTCGCGCTTCTCCTTGTTCAGCCGGAAGAAGAGCTTGCGCTGCGCGCGCGTGGTGCCGAGCCGCACCATCCGGATGTTGTCGAGCAGGTACTTCAGGATGTAGGCGCGGATCCAGTAGGCGGCGTAGGAGGAGAGCTTCACGCCCTGGTAGGGGTCGAAGCGCTGCACCGCCTGCATCAGGCCGACGTTCCCCTCCTGGATCAGATCGAGGAGGTTGGTCCAGGTGCGCCGGTACTCCATCGCGATCTTGACGACCAGGCGGAGGTTCGAGAGCACGAGGCGCCGCGCGGCCTCGACGTCGCCGTGCTCCACCCAGCGCAGCGCGAGCGAGTGCTCCTCCTCGCGCGGGATCGGCGCGTGATGGCGGAGCTGGGCGAGGTACTGCGTGAGCGTGTCGCCGCGCCCGATCTCCCGCTCCGCCGGCGCGGGCGGCGCGGGAGTCGACGGAGCGGGGAGGACGCTGGCGGGCTCGCGAGGGGGAGACGGATCGCCGCTCACGCGCCGGAGGCTAGCAGAGCGACCTCTACTGCTTGTGGAACGTGCGGATGTACGCGATGACGTCCTGGATCTGCTGCTCGGTCAGCACGCCGCCCCACGGCGCCATCAGCGGCGAGCCGCCCTGCGCCGCACCCCCGCCCTTGATCACGTTCGCCAGGTCGGCGTCGGTTCCCGTCTTGCCGTCCTTGTCGGTGTCGAACTTGAACTCGCCCTTGGTGAAGTCGCGCGGCGGCGTGCCCATCGCGACCGCCGCGGCCGCCGCCGGTCCGTCGCCGTGGCCGGAGGTGCCGTGACACGAGGCGCAGTTCTGCTCGAAGACGATCTTGCCCGCCGCCGCGTCGCCCGCGGCACGCGCCGGCGCCGGGCCGCTCCCGACGCCGAACGCGACGACGAGGAGGCCGAGGCCGAGCGGGGTCCAGCCGAGCGGGATCCAGGTCCGGGTCATCGCTTTCCTCTCTTCGGGACGGCCGGGCGCTCGGCCCGGCGTCCGCACGGTGACTGCACCCCGGTTCGACGCGGCGAAGGCGCCGCCTCTTCGGACCGGGGCGCGGATCATAAGAAGCGCTCCCGAGCGCGTCAAACGCCGCCGCGCGGCCAGTCCTGCAGCAGCTCGACCAGCGTCCGCACGCCGACGCCGGTGGCGCCGTACGGCTGGCAGGGCCCCGTCTTCGACGTGTAGGCGGTGCCGGCGATGTCGAGGTGTGCCCACGGCGTGTCGCCCACGAAGCGCGACAGGAAGGCGGCCGCAGTCGAGGCGCCCGCGTCGCGGCTGCCGCTCACGTTCTTCAGATCCGCCACCTGGCTGCGCATCTCGTCGCGGTGCTCGTCGAGGAGCGGCATCGGCCACATCCGCTCGCCGCTCGCCTCGCCCGCCCGGCGGATCGCGTCCGACAGCGCCGGGTGGTTGCCGAAGAGACCGCTGGCGTGGCTGCCGAGCGCCACCACGCACGCGCCGGTGAGCGTCGCGAGATCGACCATCGCGGCGGGCTCGAACTGCGTTCGCGCGTAGTGGAGCGCGTCGCACAGCACGAGGCGTCCCTCCGCGTCGGTATTCTGGATCTCGATCGTCTGGCCCGACATGGAGGTCAGGATGTCGCCCGGCCGGTAGGCACCGCCGCCCGGGAGGTTCTCCGCGGCGGCCAGGATGCCGACCACGTGCAGCGGGAGATCGAGCAGCGCCGCCGCGCGCAGCGCTCCGACCACCGCCGCCGCACCCGACATGTCGTGCTTCATGTCCTGCATGCCGCCGGCCGGCTTGATCGAGATGCCGCCCGAGTCGAAGGTGATGCCCTTGCCGATCAGGCACACGGTCGCGCGGTCGCGGCCGCGGGGGCGGTGCTCGAGCACGACCAGGCGCGGCGGATTCGAGCTCCCCTGTCCCACCGCGAGCAGCGCGCCCATCCCGCGCCGCCGCAGCTCCGGCACCTCGAGCACACGGCAGGCGAGGCCGACCTCGCGCGCCAGGCTCCGCGCCTCGCGCGCGAGCGCCGCCGGCGTCAACGCGTTGGGCGGCTCGTTGGAGAGGCGCCGCGACACGTTCTGGGACTCGGCCACCGCCACGCCGAGCTCCACCGCCGCGCGCGCCGCGCGCAGATCGCTCGCGCGCTCGAGCCGCAGCGAGACGCGCGCCACCGGCGGCCGCGCCTCCTCGCGCTTCGTGCGCCAGGCATCGGATCGATAGCCCGACAGCACGGCGCCCTCCGCCATCGCGCGTGCGGCGCTGGCGGTCCCGAGCCGCCGCGACGTCACCAGCGGGATCGCCACCGACCGCGCCCCGCGCGCCGCCGCGGCGCCCACGGCGCGGCCGACGACCTGGCGCAGCGCCTCCGCATCGAGCTTCGCGGCCTCCCCGAGGCCGAGCAGCAGGACGCGGCGCGGTCCGCCGCGCGCGCGCCCATACAGGAGCAGGCTGTCGCTCTTGCGGCCGCGGAAGTCGCCGCTGCGGAACACCGCCTCGAGCTGCCCCCCGAGCGCGCGGTCGAGGGCCGCGAGCCGCGCAGGCCGGCGCGCGCCACGCTCGAAGCCGAACAGCGGGAGCGCCAGCAGATCGACCGCCGCCCGCGCGGGTTCGAGCGTCTCCACCAGGACCTTCATGAAGCCTCCTCGAGCGCAATTTGAACCAGGGCGGGGTCTTTCCTACTCTCCCGCCGACTCGGACACGAGAGGAACATGGCGCTGTTTCTCGCCGGGGCGGACTGGGGGGTACGTCTCGCGAGTCTCGACGTGCTGGACCTGATCCTTCAGGCCAGCTGGCTCGTCAAGCTCGTCCTCCTCCTTCTGGGCCTCGCCTCAGTCATCTCATGGGCCATCATCGCAATGAAGTGGCGCGAGCTCCGGCGCGCCGCCGAAGATAGCGAGGCCTTCCTCGAGGTGTACCACGAGGGCTCGCTCGAAGCGGCGAGCGAGGCCGCGCGCGAGCTGCCCTCGAGCCCGATCGCGCAGATCTTCCTCGAGGGGTACGCCGAGCTGGGACGCATCGCGCGCTACGCCGGGCGCACACCGGGCGCGCTGGGCGAGGCGCAGCTCCGCGCCTTCGAGCGCCTGGTCGACTGGAGCGCGACGCACGAGAGCCAGCGCCTCGAGCGCGGGCTCGAGTTCCTCGCGACCACGGGCAGCGCGGCGCCCTTCGTCGGCCTCTTCGGCACCGTGGTCGGCATCATCAATTCCTTCGGCAACATCGGCCAGAGCGGGAGCGCGAGCCTCGCGGTGGTGGCGCCGGGCATCGCCGAGGCGCTGATCGCCACGGCCGTCGGCCTGGCCGCGGCCATCCCGGCCACGATCTTCTACAACCACTTCGTCGGCGAGCTGCGTCGTCTCTCGGTGTCGATCGAGCTCTTCAGCACCGAGCTCCAGACCGACGTGCGCAGCCGCGGCGCGCGCGCTGCGGGCGACGCGGCGCGCGCCACGGGCGGCTGAGGCGTGGCGGTCCGGCGCGCCGGGGCAGGCGGCCGCGAGATCTCCGAGATCAACGTGACGCCGTTCGTCGACGTGATGCTGGTGCTGCTCGTGATCTTCATGGTGACCGCGCCGATGATGCAGCAGGGCGTCGACGTCGATCTCCCGCAGACCACGACCCAGCCCCTGCGGCTCAACCAGGAGCCGCTGGTGCTGACGGTGCGCAAGGACGGCAAGGCCTTCCTGGGCCGCCAGGAGATCGCCCTCGCCGAGCTGCAGCCGAAGCTGGTCGCGGTCTTCGGCGCGCGCGGCGACAAGGAGCTGTATCTGCGGGCCGACCGCGACGCGCCCTACGGCCTGGTCGTCAAGGCCATGGCGGCGGCGCGCGGGGCCGGCGCGACCAAGCTCGGCGTCGTGACGGAGCCGGAGGGATAGGCCGTGCGGGACCGGGCGCGCGAGTGGATCGACGCCGACCGCGAGGACCGGCGCGAGTTCCGGCGCTGGATCGCGCTCTCCGTCGCCGGCCACGCGCTCCTGCTCGCGCTGCTCGTCTGGGCGCCGCGGCCGAGCTCGCAGGCGGCCCTGCCGGGCGCCGTGATGGTCGATCTGGTCGCGATGGCGGTGCCCGCCAGCGACGCGGCGCGGCCGAGCCGCACGCCGCCGCCGGCCCGGACGGCGCCCGCCGCGCCGATCCCTCCCGAGCCGAAGCCGGCGCCGCAGCAGCCGGCGCCTCCGCCCCCGCCGACCCACGAGGCGGTGCTGCCGAAGGAGCCCCAGCGCGAGCCCGACAAGCCCAAGCCGAGCCCGAAGCCCGAGCCCAAGCCGGAGCCCGAGGTGGCGAAGGCGAAGCCCGAGCCTGCGCCGTCCCCGCCGAAGCCCGAGCCGCCCCCGAAGGCTCCTCCGGCGCCCGACTACGACGACGTGCTGTCCTCGCTCCGCGCGGAGCGCGGTGAGACGCGCCCCGAGCGCGCACCGGCACCGACGGCCGCCTCGCCCGGCGCGGCGTCCGCGGGCGCCGTCGCCGTCACACCCGAGGTCGCGGGCTGGCTCCGCGCGGCGCGCATCGCGGTGCGCCAGGCCTGGGCGCTGCCGGCCGGGTTCCGCAACCAGCCGCTCGAGACCCACGTGACGGTCGAGCTCGACGCGCAGGGCAACGTGCTGTCGGAGCCCCGCGTGACGCAGCGCTCGGGCAATCCGTGGTACGACGAGAGCGTGGTCCGCGCCATCCAGAAGGCGAGCCCGCTGCCGCGCCCGCCCGAGGCCGGCTCGTGGCCCTTCGTGTTCCGGCCCGAGGACCTCGGCTGATGCGCGGGTCGGCGGATCGGGTGCATCTCCTGCTGCGCGCGCTCGCGTTGTCGCTCCTCGCCGTCGCGGCGGCCGCGCGCGCCGAGGACCGCCCCGCGGTCGTCGTCACCAATCCGAACGAGCACACCTTCAAGGCCGCCGTACAGGAGTTCGCGCCGGGGGCGCCCGGCCTCGACGTCGCGCACTTCCGCCAGGATCTGGTCGACGCGCTCGACTTCTCGGGCATCTTCACCTCGATCGACCCCGGCGCCTTCCTCGGCCCGAAGCGCACGGCCTCGCTCGGCAGCGAGCCTGCCATCACCTGCCCGGACTGGGCGCAGATCGGGGCCGATGCGCTGGTGCAGGGCGAGACCTCCGCGGCGGCCGGCGGCATCGCGGTCGACTTCCTCGTCTGGGACGTCCCGCGCTGCCGGACGCCGCTGCGCAAGCGCTACACGGGCAGCGCCAGCGACTCGCGCCGCATCGCCAAGCGCGTCGCGGACGACGTGGTGGCGGCGTTCACCGGGAAGCCCGGTGTCGCGAGCACCGAACTCACCTTCATCTCGAGCCGCAGCGGCAGCCAGGAAGTCTGGGTGATGGACGCCGACGGCGGCAACCAGCGCCAGGCGACGCGCAACCGCGCGATCAACGCCTTCCCGAGCTGGACGCCCGACGGCAGCTCGATCCTCTACATGTCGTACCAGTACCTGCGCTCGCCGCACCTCTTCCGCCTGGTGCGCAGCGGGAGCGAGCGGCCGGGGCGGCTCTTCGAGTCGCTCGATTCGAAGGCGGCCGTGTACCGCGGCGTCCCGGACCCGAGCGGCCAGCGCATCGCGGCCGTGGTGAGCGTCGACGGTGCGCCGGAGATCTTCGTGGTCGACGCCGACGGCCGCAATCCGCGGCGCCTCACGCACGACCCCGCGATCGACGTGTCGCCGACCTGGTCGCCCGACGGTAAGCGCATCGCGTTCGTCTCCGATCGCGCCGGCTCGCCCAACATCTACGTGATGAACGACGACGGCTCGAACGTGAAGCGGCTCACTTTCGACGGGGGCTACAACGCCGCGCCGGCCTGGTCGCCGGACGGGCGTTGGATCGCCTACGAGGTCCGCGTCGGCGGCCAGTTCGACATCTGGCTGATCGACCCCGAGGGCCAGACCAACGCGCCGCTGGTCACGCATCCGAAGAGCGACGAGAACCCGACGTGGGCGCCCGACGGGCGCAAGCTCGCCTTCGCGTCGACGCGCCGCGGCCGGTCGGACATCTACAGCATCGACGTCGACGGCGAGAACCTGCGCCGGCTCACCGACGGAGCCGGCGACAACAAGATGCCGAGCTGGGGCCCCTATCCCCGCTGAGACGAGGAGCACGCCATGCCCAGGATCCCCGCCGCCGGCCTCGCCCTCGCGAGCCTCGCGCTCCTCGCGAGCGGCTGCGTCACTGTCGCGGAGCACCGCAAGCTCGAGGAGCAGGTGATGCGCCTGCAGAAGCAGGTCGGGAGCGGCGGCACGCGCGAGCGCCTCGCCGACGTCGGCGCCCAGCTCGACGCGATGAACCAGAAGCTCGCCGACCTCGAGGGCCGCGTCGACAAGGTGCAGCACGACGCCGATCTCGCGCTCGCGGAGGCGCGCCACGCGCGTCAGGAGGCGTCGCCCGCCGGCCCCGTCGATCCGAACGCTCCCGCGCCGCCGCCTGGCGCCACCGCCCCGCCACCCGGCGTCACGGCGCCGCCGTCCGGGGCCTCGCCCTCGGCGTTGGCGGATCCCGGCGCCGCGGCGCACCCGGCCGCGCCGGGCGCGGCGGACGCTGCCGTCGCGGCGGCGACGGCGGGCGCGGTCGCTGCGAGCGCCGGCGCTGGGAAGCCCGCGAGCGCGGCCGCAGATGACGTCGTCGTCAAGCCGGGCGCCTCCGGCGCCGAGGTCAACGCGTACCGCGAGGCTCATGCCGCATACCGCTCCGGCGACACGAACGCCTGCATTGACCGATTCCGGCGCTTCTTGCAGACTTATCCCTCTTCGCCGTACGCCGACGATGCGGCCTACTGGATGGCGGAGTGCCACTTCAAGCAGGGCGACTACAAGGCGGCCATCCTTCGCTTCGACGACGTGGTGGCGCGCTATCCCGAAGGAGCGAAGGCACCGGACGCGTTGTACCGACAGGGCGAGGCTCTGCTGAAGCTGGGACCGGGCTACCAGAAGGCGGCGGGCAAGGCGTTCCAACGGGTGATCGCGGAGTATCCGAACTCGGCGCGAGCGGCCGACGCGAAGAAACAGCTGGAGCTGCTCGGCCCGGGCTAGGCGACGTCGGTCGAGCGAAGGACGGAGAAACGGCGGTGAGGAAGCGCGACCTCGAGAAGTTCCGGAAGATCCTGCTGATGCAGCGCGAGCAGCTCGCGGGCAACGCGCGGCGAGCTCTCTCGGGGGACATCCATCTCGACCCCGACGACTTCCCGGACGAGATGGACGCGGCCTCCTCCGAGATCAACCTCGCCTTCACCGGGCGCCTGCGGGAGCGCGAGCGCCGGCTGATCGCCAAGATCGATCAGGCGCTCGAGAAGATCGAGAGCAACGAGTACGGGCTCTGCGAGAGCTGTGGCGAGGAGATCGGGCTGAAGCGCCTGGAGGCCCGCCCGGTCGCCGAGCTCTGCATCGACTGCAAGTCCGAGCAGGAGCGCCTCGAACGGAGAATGGGTTAGCTTCGGCCCGCCTGTCCGGGGCAAGGCGCTCGTACGGAGCGTCGTCCGCAAGCCGCCGAAGGGCGGCGCGCAGCGAGCCGCAGGCGAGCGAAGTTCATCAGGACGTGCGACAGCTCAGCAACCTCGTCCTCGGGATCGAGAGCTCGTGCGACGAGATGGCGGCCGCGCTGGTGCGCGGCGAGCGGGAGATCGTCGCCAGCGTCGTGCACCGGCAGCTCGAGGTGCACCGGCCCTACGGCGGCGTGGTGCCGGAGCTCGCGTCGCGCGACCACGCGCGCTTCGTCTCGCAGGTGGTGGAGCAGGCGCTCGACGAGGCCGGCGTCGCGCCCGAGGCGCTCGCCGGCGTCGCCGTGACGGCGGGCCCGGGGCTGGTCGGCTCGCTCCTGGTCGGTCTCTGCTTCGGCAAGGCGTTCGCCGCGCGCTTCGGGCTCCCGCTCGTCGGCGTCCACCACGTCGCTGGCCATCTGGCCTCCGCGGAGATCGCCGACGCGCGCCTCGTGCCGCCCTACGTCGGCCTCGTCGTGTCCGGCGGACACACCGCGCTCTACCGCATCGATGCGGAGGGAGAGCCGGTGCTGCTCGGCGAGACGCGCGACGACGCCGTGGGCGAGGCCTTCGACAAGGTGGCGAAGCTGCTCGGGCTTCCGTATCCGGGTGGTCCCGCGCTGGCGGAGGTCGCGCTCCGCGGCGATGAGGACGCCGTCGCGCTGCCGCGCCCGATGCTCGCGGGGCCCGGCCTCGACTTCTCATACAGCGGGCTCAAGACCGCGGTGGCGCTGGCCGTCGAGGCGGCGGGGACGCTCGGCGAGAAGCAGGTGGCCGATCTCGCGGCCTCGTTCCAGGCCGCGGCGACCGATTCGCTCGTCGCGAAGGCGCGTCGCGCGCTCGAGCGCGAGGGCGTCGGGCGTCTCGCGGTGGTGGGCGGCGTGGCTGCGAACCAGCGGTTGCGCGAGCGCATCCAGGCAGCGGCGCAGCGCGACGGCTTCCTCGCCGTCTTCCCGCCGCTCGCGCTCTGCACCGACAACGCCGCGATGATCGCCGCCGCTGGCGCGCGCCGGCTCGCGCGCGGCGAGCGCGACGGCGCCGCGCTCGGGGCCTTCGCGCGCGCTCCGCTCGGGGCGCGCGCCTGAGATGCCCGAATCGGTCCGCGCGCAGCTCGCGCGCCGCGGGCTCGCAGCGCACCGCAGGCTCGGGCAGAACTTCCTGGTCGACCCGGCGATCGCCGACCAGATCGCGGAGCGGGCGGGACTCGAGCCCGGCGACGCGGTGATCGAGATCGGTCCCGGGCTCGGCGTCCTGACACGCGCGCTGGCCGCGCGCGCGCGCCGGGTCGCTGCGATCGAGATCGATGCGGGCCTGGTGCGCGCGCTCGTCGAGGAGGGCGGGCTCCCGGATCGCGTCGAGGTGATCCACGCCGACGCCCTCGAGATCGACCTCGACGCGCTCGCGCGGCGTCTCGGCCCGGGCGGCGTGCGGGTCGTGGCGAACCTGCCGTACTCGGTCTCGTCGCCGCTGCTGCGGCGCCTGCTCGATCTGCGCGCGCGGCTGCGCGGCTGGCTCGTGCTGCTGCAGCGCGAGGTCGCGCTGCGCCTGGTCGCCCAGCCCGGCTCGGACGACTACGGCTCGCTCGCGGTGCTGCACCAGCTCTGCGCGCGGGTGGAGCGCTTGCGCTCGCTGCCGCCGGCCTGCTTCCATCCGAGGCCGAAGGTCACCTCGACGCTGGTCCGGATCACTCCCCTGGATCCGGCCCCGCTGGCGGACGACGAGCTGCCTCGGATCGAGAGCGTGGTCCGCGCCGCCTTCGGGCAGCGGCGCAAGATGCTGGTGAACGCGCTGCGGGCGGGCCTCGATCCCTCCCCGGACCTGGAGGCGCTGCATGGGATCCTCGACCGGCTCGGGATCGACCGGCGGGCGCGCGCGGAAGCGCTCGCGCCGAGCCAGCACCTCGAGCTCGCCCGCGCCCTCCGGCCCTAGCTCGCGTCCGGCCTTCGAGCCGCGCTGCGACCTGGCGGTGCCGCTCCCCGTCGAGCTCACGCGCCGCGACGGGCGCCGCCGCACGGAGTACGCAGTGAACCTCTCGCCGGGCGGCCTGTGCCTCCATCTCCCGCGGCCAATCGCCGTGGGCGAGGTCGTCGAGCTCGCCTTCGCCCTCCCCGCGAGCGCCTCGGGTGGCGACCCCGCGGCGCCCGAGGGCGCCGCGGAGCGGTCGATCGCGACGCGCGGGCGCGTCATCTGGTCGGAGGGCCGCAGCGACGGCGCGGGCGGGGGCCGGGTCCGGTTCGTCGAGACCGGCGTGCGCTTCGAGGGGCTCCCCGAGGCCCAGCGCCTCCGCATCCTCGCCTTCGTCCGCACCGGCCGTTGACATCCCGCGGGCCCGGTTCCTACTCTTCCGGTGCTCGAGGGGAATCGCACGGTGCGATCTCCATCGAGTGAAGTCAGAAGCCCGGGTCGTCCGGACCCATTGCCCGAGCGCGGGTTCCCTCCTGCCCGAGCGCGGTGTTCCGGTCGGCCCCGAAGACGGGACGAGCCCTCGCGAGCCAACGCTTGGATCCGCGCGAGCGGACCGAGACGGAGGCGAGCCGATCGAGAGTGGCTTGCACCCGGAAGCCGGCGCAGGGGCGGCTCCCGGGTTGAGCGCGACTCGACCGCGCCTCCGGAATCAGCCGGTGGGCGCGTTTTCGTTTTCGGGAACCCCGGGGCCGAGGGCCCCCATGTCCCACTCCCCGAATCCCGCTGCCGTCGCCTCCGCCTCCCGCGAGCACCGCGTCACCGTCCGCACCCTCGCCGCGCGCAAGCGCCGCGGCGAGCGCATCGCGATGCTCACCGCCTACGACTTCGCGTTCGCCCGCGTCTTCGACGCGGCGGGCATCGACTGCCTGCTGGTCGGCGACAGCCTGGGCCACGTGGTCCAGGGTCACGACACGACGCTCCCGGTGACGCTCGACGAGGTCGTCTACCACACGCGCCTGGTCGCACGGGCCTGCCGGCGCGCGATGGTGATCGGCGACATGCCCTTCGGCTCCTACCAGGTGAGCGCGGAGGACGCGCTCCGCAGCGCGATCCGCCTCGTCAAGGACGGGGGCGCCCAGGCGGTGAAGCTCGAGGGCGGCGTCGCGGCGGCCGCGGCGATCGAGCGCATCGCCGCGGCCGAGATCCCGGTGATGGGCCACGTCGGCCTCACACCGCAGGCGATCCACCGCATGGGCGGCTACCGCGTGCAGGGACGCACCGACGCCGAGCGCGCGCGCGTGCTGGCCGACGCGCAGGCCGTCGAGGCGGCCGGTGCGTGCGCGGTGGTGCTCGAGGGGATGCCGGCCGAGCTCGCCGCCGACATCACGCGAAGGCTCGCGATCCCGACCATCGGGATCGGCGCGGGTGCGGGCTGCGACGGGCAGGTGCTCGTCATGCACGACCTGCTCGGGCTCAGCGACTGGACGCCGAGCTTCGCCAAGCAGTACGCCGACCTCGGGGCGCTCGCCGCGCGGGCGGCGCGCGCGTACGCCGAGGACGTCGCGGGCGGCAAGTTCCCCGGCGACGAGCACAGCTACAAGGCCTCGTGATGGAGACGCTGCGCACCGCATCGGCGCTGCGCGCGTTTGCCGACGGCGAGCGCGCCGCGGGCCGCCGCCTGGCGCTGGTGCCGACCATGGGCGCGCTCCACGCCGGCCACCTCGCGCTGATCGCCGAGGCCCGGCGGCGCGCCGACCGCGTCGTCGTGTCGATCTTCGTCAACCCGACGCAGTTCGCGCCGCACGAGGACCTGGCCAGCTACCCGCGCGATCTGGCCGGAGACCTCGAGAAGTGTCGCGCCGCGGGCGCCGACGCGGTCTTCGCCCCCGAGCCGGCCGAGCTCTATCCCGCGGGCGCCCAGACCTGGGTCGAGGTCGGCGAGCTCTCGAAGCCGCTCTGCGGCGCGTCGCGGCCGCACTTCTTCCGCGGCGTCGCGACGGTGGTGGCGAAGCTCCTGATCGCCGCGCGTCCCCACGTCGCAGTGTTCGGTGAGAAGGACTACCAGCAGCTCCTGGTGGTACGGCGCCTCGCGCGCGACCTCCTGCTCGACGTGGAGGTGGTCGGCGTCCCGCTGGTCCGCGACGCCGACGGCCTCGCGCTCTCGAGCCGCAACGCTTACCTCGACGCGGGCGCGCGCCGCGAGGCCTCCGTGCTCCCGCGCGCCCTCGACGCCGCCGAGGCGGCGGCGCGGGCGGGCGAGCGCTCGGCGGCGGCTCTGCTCGAGTGCGTGCGCAAGGAGATCGGGCGCGCTCCGAGCGCCGAGGTCGACTATGCCGAGCTGCGCGACGCCGAGACGCTCGCGCCGGTCGAGAGCCTGCGCGGGCCCGCCGTCCTGGCGCTGGCCGTCCGCTTCCCGGTCGCGCGCGGCAGCGTCCGGCTCATCGACAACCGCATCCTGCGCTGCGAGGAGTCCCCCCGATGACCCGCACCATGCTCAAGTCGAAGATCCACCGCGCCCGCGTGACCGAGGCGAACCTCGAGTACGAGGGCAGCATCTCGATCGACGAGGAGCTGCTGCGCGCGGCGGACATCCTGCCCTACGAGTCGGTCGAGGTGTGGGACTGCACGAACGGCGCGCGCCTGCGCACCTACGCGATCCCCGCGGAGGCCGGCTCGGGGGAGGTCTGCGTCAACGGCGCCGCCGCCCACCTCGTGAAGCCGCACGACGTGGTGATCGTCGCGAGCTGGATCCAGGTCGACGAGGGCGAGGCGCGCGACTGGCACGCCCGGCGCGTCTTCGTCGACGCGAACAATCGGATCCGCGAGTAGCTGCGGCGTAGCCGAGCGAAGCTCATCGGCTAGCATCGGCGCCCGATGGGCGAGCCGGCCGGGCGCAAGCTGATCACCCAGAACCGGCGCGCGCGTCACGACTACGAGATCCTCGACACCGTCGAAGCCGGGCTGGTGCTGCTCGGCCCGGAGGTCAAGTCGCTGCGCGACGGACGGGCGAATCTGTCGGACGCCTACGCCGCGATCCGAGGCGCCGAGGCCTGGCTGGTGAACGCCCACATCAGCCCCTACGCGCAGGCCGCGCGCGACAACCCGGACCCGCGCCGCGAGCGCAAGCTGCTGCTGCACCGCCGCGAGATCGCGCGACTCGCCGGGCAGGTGGCAGAGCGCGGGCTCACGCTGGTGCCGCTCTCGATGTACTGGAAGGCCGGCCGCGCCAAAGTGGAGCTCGGCCTTGCCCGCGGCCGGCGCCAGTACGACAAGCGCGAGGCGATCCGCCGCCGCGAGGAGGAGCGCGAGATCCAGCGCACCATGCGTCGCGGGAGGCGCGCGTGAGACGGCTCGCGGCGCTGCTCGCCGCCGGCGCCCTCGGCTGCGGATCGGTCGCAACGCCGTCGCGCGAGCCGTTCTCGCCGACCCGCTTCGACTACCAGCCGTTCCTGCGCGCGCATCCGGACGTCCCCGATCCGAACTACCTGCCGTTCATGGCCCACCGCATGACGCTCAAGCAGAAGGGCCAGGACGTGGTCGTGTTCTGCCGCTGGGACCCGAAGCGCTTTCCGCTCGCGGTCTGGGTCGAGCCCCCGAAGATCGACGCGCCGCTCCAGAACGAGTTCAACCCGAAGCAGCCGAACGACTTCGTCGAGGCCGCGTGGCGGGCGCTCGACGAGTGGCAGCACGCGCTCGGCGGCGTGGTGAGCTTCCGGCGCGCGGAGAGCGAGGCCTCGAGCGACCTGCAGGTGCAGCTGATCGGCCAAGAGGGGCCGTCGCCGGAAGGGGAGGGCGTGCAGGTGCTCGGCAACACCCCGCTCCAGCGCGCCTGCCAGGTCAAGTCGAGCGAGGTGCACGCCGGCCGCGTCGACGTCTCCTTCGAGGTGCCGCGCATCCAGGTCTACATCGCCGACCAGTTCGGGCTGCTCCCGCCCGACCAGGTCGAGCGCAACGTCTTGCACGAGATGGGCCACGCGCTCGGCATGCGCGGGCACAGCCCGATCCCGGCCGACCTGATGTACGAGGTGGCGCGCGATCGCCGCGTCGACCGCCTGTCGGCCGAGGACGTGAACTCCTTCCGCGCGCTCTACGCGATCCCGAACGGAACCGTCTACGAGATCCTCCCGCGCACCGGCTCTCCGCCGCGCCCCGCCGCCCACGCGCCGCCTCCGCCGGTCGCGCTGGTGGCGCAGCCCTGGATCGACCCGCACCTCGGGTACGCCATGCGGGTCGCCGCCGGCTGGCGACTGGTCGGGGCGCCGCGCGGGATCGTCGCGATCGATGGTCTGTCCTGGGACTACGAGGCCTCGTTCCAGGTGATCGTGCGGAGCTATCCGACGATCGCGGAGTACGTGCGCCGCCACGGCAACTCGCACCTGCGGGGTGGCGAGCTGGTCGCGCAGGGTCCCGTCCAGATCGGGGGCCGGCCCGGCTTCCACATGACGGTGTCGAGACCGTCGCCGGGCGGCGGCGCGATGAGCGAGGAGCATCTCTTCATCGAGACGGGCGACGGCCGCATCGTGGTGGTGATCGAGGAGTCGCCGGCCGAGCTGCGCGAGGGCTTCCAGCCCTGGTTCGACGCGATGCTCGCCTCGCTCCAGGTCTTCACGCCCGAGGCGGCGCCCGCCGCCGAGGAGGCGGCGCCGCGCTGAGCGCTCACTCGGCCGGGGCGAAGCGCTCGAAGCGGGCCTTGTCGGTGGCCTTGCGGTAGGCGTCCTCGGGCGCCACCCGCCCCGCCTGCACGAGCTGGAGCAGGGCGTCGTCCATCGTCTGCATGCCCTGCGCCTTCCCCGACTGGATGATGTTCAGCAGCATCGGCGTGTTGCCCTCGCGGATCACGTTGGCGAGTCCGCTCGTGCGGATCAGGATCTCGTTGGCCGCGCAGCGCCCCTTGCCGTCGGCGGTCTTCAGCAGGAGCTGCGAGACCACGCCGGCCAGCGATTCCGAGAGGGAGAGCCGCGCCTGCGGCTGCTCGTCGGCGGGGAAGGCGTCGACCACCCGGTCGATCGTCTTCGCGGCGCCGCTCGTGTGCAGCGTGCCGAAGACCAGCGCTCCCATCTCGGCGGCGGTCAGTGCCAGCGAGATGGTCTCGTAGTCGCGCATCTCGCCGACCAGCACTACGTCGGCGTCCTCGCGCAGCGCGGCGCGCAGCGCCGGTCCGAAGCCCTTCGTGTGCAGGCCGACCTCGCGGTGCGAGAAGAGGCAGCGCTTGTGCGGATGCACGAACTCGACGGGATCCTCGATCGTCACGATGTGCTTGGCGTAGCTCTCGTTGATCTCGTTGATGATCGCCGCGAGCGTCGTCGACTTGCCGGAGCCGGTCGGACCGGTCACGAGCACGAGCCCGCGGTCGAGGTGCGCGAAGCTGCGGATCGCCTTCGGCATGTCGAGGTCGTCGAGCGTCTGGATCGCCTCGGGGATGATGCGGAAGACCGCGCCGCAGCCGTTCTCCTGCACGAAGAAGTTGACGCGGAAGCGCGCGACGCCGGGGATCCCGTACGCGAAGTCGAGGTCGTGCCCGCTCTCGTACGACCGCCAGGCCTCGTCGTCGGTGATCTCGTGCAGGAGCTCGCGGATCGCGCCGTCATCGAGCGTCGCCATGCCATCGATCGGCTCGAGCGCGCCCTTGCGCCGCATCCGCGGCGGCTGGCCCGCGGCGAGGTGGAGGTCCGAGCCGCCGTCGTCGCGCAGCCGGTGCAGGAGGGCGTGCATCTGCTCCATCGATCGCCTCAGGCCGCCGCGCCGCCGAAGCGCTTGGCTTCCTCGCAGTGCCGGCGCGCCTCGTCGTGGGTGATCGTCCCCGCCTTCACCAGCTCCTCGAGCGAGGCGTCGAGCAGACACATGCCCTGCATACCGCCGGTCTGGAGGATCGAGCGGATCTGGAAGCTCTTGTTCTCGCGGATCAGGTTGCCGACCGCCTTGTTGGCGACCAGCACCTCGAGCGCCGCCACGCGGCCCGTGCCGTCGGCCCGCCGCACCAGCCGCTGCGAGACCACCGCGCGCAGCGACTCGGAGAGCATCGTGCGGACCTGCCCCTGCTGATCCGGCGGGAACACGCCGATCAGGCGGTCGATGGTGCGGATGGTGCTGCTCGTGTGAAGCGTGCCCATCACGAAGTGGCCGGTCTCGGCGGCCGTCAGCGCCAGCGAGATCGTCTCGAGGTCGCGGAGCTCGCCGATCGCGATCACGTCCGGGTCCTCGCGCAGTCCGGCGCGCAGCGCGCGCGCGAAGCTCTCGGTGTGGGTGCGCACCTGGCGCTGGTTCACCAGGCACTGCTTCGACGGGTGCACGTACTCGATCGGGTCCTCGATCGTGAGGATGTGATCGCTGCGCTCCTCGTTCACCAGGTTGAGCATCGCGGCCATCGTCGACGACTTGCCGCAGCCCGCGGGCCCGGTGATCAGCAGGAGGCCCTGGTGGAAGTTGGTGAGGCGCGCGAGCGCCGACGGGAGCCCGAGCTCGTCGAGCGACAGCGGGTGGTCCGGGATGGCGCGGAAGACGGCGTCGAGCCCGCGCTGCTGGCGGTAGGCGTTCACGCGGAAGCGCCCGGTCCCGGGCAGCGCGTAGGCGAGGTCGACCTCGCCGTGGGCGTCGAGCTGCTCGGCCTGGTCCGCGGTGAGGATCGAGCGCAGCAGCGTCTCGACGCGCTCCGGCGCCAGCTCCGCCTCGTCGCGCTCCTCGAGCCCGCCGAAGCGCCGCCAGCGGAGCGCTGCCCCGCTGTGCAGGTGGACGTCGCTGACGCCGGCCGCGACTCCCTCGCGAAGCATCGCGTCGAGCTCCTCGCGCGCTGCGGAGGAAGCGGGGGCGGCTACCCGCGCGGCCGCGGGCGCCCGGGCGGCCGCCGGCTTCGCGGAGGCCCGCGCCGCCGGCCTGGGGGCTTCCGCGGGCTCGGGAGCCGCGAGCTCGGGCGCCGCGGTCTGCTCCGACGCCTCGGCGGCGCCCGGCTCCGGAACGGGCACGAGGCGTTCCGCCGTCTTCTTGGCCGCCTGCTTGGCGGCCACCTGCTTCTGCGCCGCGAGGAGCTTCTGGAGCTGCGCCGGCGTCACGAAGCCCTTCTCGACCAGGATCTCGCCGAGGCGGATGCGCCCGCCGCTGCGGCCCTGGGCGAGGGTCGCCTCGTTGAGCTGTGCCCCGGTCAGGAGCTTCGCGTGGACGGCGATGCGACCCAGGAGCTGGTCGTTCGAGTCGAGGGCCATGACGACTGCTCATCGGCAGACGGGAGCCGGCGATTGACCGGCAAATCGGCGGCACCGGACCGCGGGCGGGGCCGTGGTCGAAATCGCCGGGTGCCTTACACTGCGGAGCGCAGGACCCCAGAAGGGGGCGATCGGCTTCGACGGGTGGTCGAAGGCGAACGCTGCGTGCCGACGTCGTCACACCGTCGCTAAACAGGTGGCAAGTTGGTAGCCAAAAACTGCCGACGCTGACTACGCTCTCGCGGCCTAGCACAAACTAGGTAACGCGACGTCCGTCCCCGATGCCTCCTGGGGGGTAGCGGACGTCATCAGGAGGCTGGTCCCCGGAACGCCGCCCGGCCGTCATCGGGGACGAGAACCACGTCGGGCTGGATGCGGCGCTCCCGCCCTCGTGACCCGCCGCATCGAGAACGAACGGGGGCTACGCACGTAGACGCGGTCGTTGGACGCCATTCGGACCCGGGTTCGATTCCCGGCGCCTCCACCACAAATCGGCGTAGCTTCGGGTGGTTACGCGCTTCGATTTGCGGCCTGCCATCCGCCGAGGGTGTGACTGACGGTTGCCGCCTTCCTCGCAGCCGAGGCGGAAGCGGGGCGCAGCGTCGCCACGCTCGAGCAGCGCGTCGCGGCGATCCGCTGGGTGCACGACGCGCGCGGCCTCGAGACGCCGACGGTCGCGAAGCTGGTGCGGGCGACGATGCAGGGCATCCGCCGCGAACTCGGCATCGCCACCAAGCGCAAGGCTCCGGCTACCGTAGAGCGACTGGCGGCGATGGTCGCCCACGCCGACACGAGCACCCTCAAAGGACTCCGCGACCGCGCGCTGCTCCTCGTGGGCTTCGCTTCCGCCATGCGGCGCAGCGAGCTCGTGGCACTCGAGGTGGGCGACCTCGATCCGACCGAACGCGGGTTGCTGGTGATGGTCCGCCGCAGCAAGACCGACCAGGAGGGCAGGGGGCACCAGCGCGCCATCCCTCATGAGCGCAACGTCGAGACGTGCCCGGTGCGAGCGCTCGCCCGCTGGCTCGAGGCCGCTACGATCACCAGCGGCCCGATCTTCCGCAGCGTCGACCGCCACGGCAGAGTGGGCTCCGCCATGAGCGACCGGGCCGTGGCAGACGTAGTGAAAGCCTACGCGGAGCGCGCCGGGCTCAACCCCGCGCACTGCGCCGGCCACTCCCTGCGCGCGGGATTCGTCACCCGCGCTGCCGAGCGTGGTGCGAGGGCCGAGCGGATCATGGATCACACTGGGCACCGCAGCGTGGCGATGGTCCGCGTCTGCACGCGGCGGGCCGATGCCTTCGCCGACCATGCGGCGGCCGGTCTGCTCTAATGCCTGTGTACGCCATCCAAAGCTCTGGACGCCGCGCCGCTGGGCGGTTGGTCACCAAAGAATTCTGCCCGATGGCGGATCTGGCACGGGCCTCGCATAGGCTCGGACTCGTGGCCGTTCTTTAGATCACGGTCAATGGAAATGAGACGAGCCGCCGCATCCATGTGGAAGGTCGCCTCGCACATTGGTGGTCTGCCTACCACCGCCGTCTGCTCGAACGCTGCAAGGAGGAACGATCGATGAGAGCACGCTCCGAGGCAAGGTCGAGCGCGATCATTTCAATCACGGTGCTGGTCGCGCTCACCTGGGCTGCCTCCCCGGTCGCGGCCGCGGCCGAGAAGCCCAACATCGTGATCATCTGGGGTGACGACATCGGCCAGACCGACGTCAGCGCCTACTCGATGGGACTGATGGGCTTCCACACCCCCAACATCGATCGTGTCGCCAAGGAAGGCATGCTTTTCACCGACTACTACGCCGAGCAGAGCTGCACGGCGGGGCGGGCGTCGTTCATCACGGGCCAATCCGGCTTGCGCACCGGCTTGACCAAGGTCGGCTTGCCGGGTGCTGCGGTGGGGCTGCAGAAGGAGGACCCGACGATCGCCGAGCTGCTGAAGGCGCAGGGCTACGCCACCGGTCAGTTCGGCAAGAACCACCTCGGCGATCGCAACGAGTACCTGCCCACCGTGCACGGCTTCGACGAGTTCTACGGGAACCTCTATCACCTGAACGCCGAAGAGGAGCCGGAGCTGCGGGACTACCCGAAGGATCCGGCGTTCCGCGCCCAGTTCGGCCCCCGCGGCGTGCTGGACTGCAAGGCATCGACCACCGACGACCCGACGGTCGATCCGCGATTCGGGAAGGTGGGCAAGCAGGTGTGCAAGGACACCGGTCCGCTCACCAAGAAGCGGATGGAGACCATCGACGACGACATCGCAGCGCGAGCCGTGGACTTCATCCAGCGTCAGAACAAGGCCGGCAAGCCCGCCTTCGTGTGGGTGAACTTCACGCACATGCACCTCCGCACCCACACCAAGCCGGAGAGCGTCGGTCAGGCGGGGCGGTGGCAGAGTCCCTACCACGACACCATGATCGACCACGACAAGAACGTCGGTCAGGTGCTGAAGGCGCTCGACGACCTGGGCATCGCCGACAACACGTTCGTCATGTACTCGACCGACAACGGCCCGCACATGAACACGTGGCCCGACGCTGCGATGACGCCGTTCCGCAGCGAGAAGAACACGAACTGGGAAGGCGCCTATCGGGTGCCCGCCATGGTGCGCTGGCCGGGCAAGATCAAGCCGGGCAGCGTCTCCAATGAGATCGTCGCGCACCTCGATTGGCTGCCGACCTTCGTGGCCATGGCCGGCGATCCCAACGTGAAGGACGAGCTGCTCAGGGGCTACAAGGTCGGTGACACGACGTACAGGGTTCACCTCGACGGAGACAACCTCGTCCCCTACCTGACCGGGCAAGTCGAGAAGAGCCCGCGGGAGTCGTTCTTCTACATCAACGACGACCAGCAGCTGGTCGCGCTGCGCTACGACAACTGGAAGCTCGTGTTCCTGGAGCAGCGCGCTCCGGGAACGCTGCTCCTCTGGGCAAATCCGTTCACCAACCTGCGGGTCCCGATGATTTTCAATCTGCGCATGGACCCTTACGAGCGAGCGGATATCACCTCGAACACCTACTACGACTGGCTGATGGATCACGTCTTCTTGCTGGTGCCGGCGCAGCAGCATGTGGGTCAGTTCCTGGCGACGTTCAAGGACTATCCACCCCGACAGAAGGCAGCCAGCTTCAACATGGATGAAGTGTTTCGGGA
>DATJPY010000091.1:0-42483 GCA_035506135.1 Myxococcota bacterium
ATCGCGATCCGCACCACGGCGGCGTCCTCGGCAACCCGGTGCCACGCCGCCTCGTCGAGCCCGCGGCCCCGCACGTACTCGACGCCGAACTGCCGCGCGAGCCAGGGCAGGCGCTGGAAGGTCGCGTCGATCACGTCACGAAACTCCCGGGTGTCGGGCGGGACGACGCGGGCCTGGCCGTGCAGCGAGCGGCCGCGGACGCACAGCTCGACGGGCGCCGGCGTCCGGAAGTTCCGCCACCAGCTCTTCCGACGCGCCTTCGAGGCGAGCACGGTGATCGTGTCGCCCGCGCGTTGGTAGCCGACCGGGATCGTGTAGCGCCGCCCCGATCGGCGCCCGGTCACGGTGAGGAGCATGAGGCCGCGGCTCAGGAGGCCGTGGAGCGGCGAGCGGAGGATCCAGGCGAGCGCGGGATTCAGGCGGCCGACGGCGCGATCGACGTCCACGGCGTCACCTTATCCTCGCGACCCCGCGGCGCCGAGGCGCGCCGCCAGGTTCGCGATCGCGCGGTGGAAGACGCCGCCCATCACGCGCGGGGCGAAGGGCGCACCGAGCCGCATCAGCAGCCGCGGCTCGCAGGCGAGCCTCCAGCGGACGCGCGTGCCCCCTGCCCGTCCCTCGAAGTCGAAAGACTCGACCTGCGCGCGCGCGAGCGGAACCGTCGCACGCGTCACGGTGTAGGCGAAGCGGCGCTCGACGTCCCAGGCGATCAGCTCCTCGACCCAGTGCGTCGCGCCGACGTGGGCCGCGCGCACGGTCCCGACACCGTAGGGCGGGCCGCTCGGGTACGACGCCTCGTGGACGCCGGGGAACCACGCGCTCCACGTGGTCGGGTCCGCGAACGCCGCGAAGACGGCCACGGCGGGTGCGGCGACCTCGGCCTCGAACGCGTGGACGACGGGCGCGCGCTCGAGGAAGGAGAGGTCCTCCCGGCGCATCTCGAACCACATCAGTCGCCACCCGGCTGCGCCGCACGCGCCCGCAGGCTCGCGGTCGGCACGAAGCGCCCCTCGCGCTTGAGCTCGCCCGTCACGTGCACCGACCCGAGCACGCGGTCGAGATAGCCGGGGCCCTCGGCGGTGCCGACGAACCAGCCCGTGGGACACATGGTCAGGATCTCGACGAACGAGAAGCCCTCGCGCCGGAGCTGCGTCTCGAAGGCGCGCTTCAGCATGCGCTTCGCCCCCGCCACGCCCGCGGCGTCGTGCACGCTCGCGCGCGCGGCGTAGGCGGTGCCGTCGAGCTGCGCGAGGAGGTCGCCGATCAGGATCGGGTGTCCGTGATAGGCCGCGTCGCGGCCGTCGAGCGAGTTCTTGGTGCGCTGGCCGAGCACGGTGGTGGCCGTCATGTGCCCGCCCGTCTCGCCGAAGACGCCGTTGTTGAGGAGGACGCAGGTGATCGCCTCCCCTCGCGCCGCGGTGTGGATCACCTCCTGCAAGCCCTCGCTCACCATGTCGCCGTCGCCTTGCAGCGTGAAGAGGAGCGCGTCGGGCCGCATGCGCTTGGCGCCGGTTGCGACCGACGGCGCGCGGCCGTGAAGCGCCTGGATCCGGTCGACGTCCATGAGCGGCGCGAGCGCGGTGTAGCAGCCGATGCCGACGACCCCGATCGCACGCTGCGCGCAGCCCACATCCTCGATCGCCTCGAGCAGCATGCGGAGCGCGAGCGGCTCGCCGCAGCCGGGGCAGAGATCGTGGTCGACGCCGACCTGGAGCGCCGGCTTCTCGAGACCGGTCTGTCGCTCCCTCATGCCGCCTCCACCGCCAGGGCGCCCTCGATCCGCTCGCGGACGCGCTCGGCGTCGAGCAGCGGGCCGATTCCGAAGCCCGCAGGGTCGCTCGAGATCCCGCCGATCGGGACGACGGGCGCGTCGCCGAGGACCGCCAGGCGCACGTCGTCGATCATCTGGCCGGCGTTCATCTCGAGCACGGCCACGCGCCGCGCGCCCGCGGCCGCGCGGCGCAGCGCCTCGACGGGGAACGGCCAGAGCGTGATCGGACGGAAGAGTCCGACGCGCGCTCCCTCGCGGCGCAGCTCGCGCACCGCGTAGCGCGCGAAGCGCGCGAGCGTTCCAAAGGCGACGACGAGGAGCTCGGCGCCGTCCGTCGCCTCCGCGTCGAAGCGCGCCTCTCGCCGCGCCATCTCGTCGTGCTTGGCCTGGAGGCGCTTCCAGAACGCGTCGGGGTCGATGCCCTTCACGCCCGTCTCCATGCCGAGCGGGTTCACGATGCGCGCGCGTCCGCTCCCGCCGAGCGAGCCGTCGACGGCCCAGTCCTTCGCGGGGAGCGGGCCGAAGTCGAGGCGCTCGATCGAGACCGACTCCGCGACGTGGGCGAGCAGGTAGTCGCCGTAGATCGACACCGGATTGCGCCAGCGGTCGGCGCGGTCGAAGGCGAGCTGCGTCAGCGCCACCGCCTCGGCGACGTCGATGGGGGCATACACGAGATGGCGGTAGTCGCCGTGCCCGCCCCCGCGCGTGGCCTGGTAGTAGTCGCCCTGCCCGCGCGCCATGTGGAAGACGACGAGCGGGAGCTCGGCGCGCGTGATCTCGGAGAGCGACTCCTGCATGAGCGCGAGCCCCTGTCCCGTCGACCCGGTCGCGGCGCGCGCGCCGGTCGCGAGCGCGCCCCACGCCATGCCGATCGCCTCGAGCTCGCTCTCGGCGTTGACGCACACGCCGCCGGTCTCCGGGAGGCGCTTCGCGAAGTGCTCGAGGAGCTCGGTGAAGGGCGTCATCGGGTAGCCGGCGAAGAAGCGGCAGCCGGCCGCGAGGGCGGCCTCCGCGATCGCCTCGGAGCCCTCCATCAGGCGCCGCGTCACGGCGCGGCCTCCGCACCCATGCCGTTCTCGTAGCGATAGACCTCGAAGCAGAAGTCGGGGCAGACGAGGAGGCACGCGCCGCAGCCGGTGCAGCCCGGCACGAGCTCGGGGTACAGAACGCCGCGCGCGTTGTGCGCCTCGGACATGTGGAGGACGCGCGGCGGACAGGCGGGGATGCAGAGCTCGCAGCCCTTGCAGCGCTCGATCGCGATGCGCACGGTCCCGCGGCTCTCGCGCAGCGCGCCGCTCATCCTGCCTGCCACGCCGGAGCGGCGACACGAGACACCGAGTCGAACCCGGCTCGCAGCGCCCGCTCGTTCAGCTCGAGGAGCTTCCTCCGGTACGACGGCAGCGACTCGCGCAGCGAATCGAGCAGCGAGTCGAGGCGCACCAGCCCGGTGAGCCGCGCGAAGGCGCCCGTCGCGACCATCGACGCGGCCATCGCGTTCCCGAGCTGCGCCGCGAGCGCGGTCGCCGGCACCTCGAAGACGCGATGCGCAGCGCCGTCGACGTCGCCCTCGAAGATCGACGAGTTCACCACGACGACCGCGTGCGGCCGCAGCCTCTCGCGGATCGGCTGCCAGAACTGGTGGTGCATCACCAGGGCGGACCACGCGTGCGAGACGATGGGCGGCGCGTCGAGCGGCGCGTCGCCCACCACGACCGTCGAGTCGGTGTTGCCGCCGCGCATCGAGCCGCCGTAGACGCCGAGCATCATCACGTATCGGTCTTCGAGCGCCGCCGCGCTGGCGAGGATCCGCGCGGCGAGCTGGACGCCCTGGCCGCCGACCCCCGTGAGCAGGATCTCGCGCTCCATCGCGATCAGGCCTCGCGCGCGGCGGCGCCGCGCCGGAGCCCGTGCAGCGCGAACTCGATGAGCCGCTCCGCGTCGCGCCGGTCGGCCGGCCCCGGCTCGAGCAGGCGTGCCTGCAGCCAGCCCATCGCCTGGTGGTAGAGCGTCTCGGCGTCGCGCTCGGGATCGACCTTCGGAAGCTCGCCGCCGTCGCGCGCGGCGCGCAGCGCGTCGCGCACGAGCACGGTGAGCTGGCGCTCCGACTCGGCCACCTCCTCGGGCAGCGCCTCGGCCAGCCGCGCGCGCGCCGAGACGAAGGGACGCGTCGCGGCCGCGGCCGAGGGCCGCAGCGCCTGCTCGAGCAGGCCGGCCATCCACTCGCGGACCTTGGCGGTCGGGCTGGCGACCGCGTCCATGCGGTGCGAGAGATAGCTCGCGAGGATGCCGACGCCCTCGTCGAGCACCGCGACGAGCAGCGCCTCCTTGGAGGGGAAGTGCCGGTAGAAGGCCTGGGTCGAGAGCTTCGCCTGGCGGAGGATGTCGCCGACGCGGGGCTCGAGCTCGCCGCTCCGCTCGATCAGCGCGAAGGTGGCGTCGAGCAGGCGGCGCACCTCGTCGGCGTAGGCGGCACGGCGCTGCGAGAGCGCCCGCTCGACCGCGCGGCTCGCCATCGAGCCCGGGCGCCGGCCCACCGGGCTCCTGCTCCCCCGGTCAAGAACCTTGTTCCGCATTTCGAGAATGATATTCTGGCAGCCCGATGGACGCAAGCACGCCGCTCCTGATCGGGGACATCGTCCGCCGCAACGCCCGCGTGGTGCCGAAGGAAATCGCCGCCTCGCTCGGCGCGGAAGCCCTGAGCCACGGCGCGCTCGACGCCGCGGCCAACCGGGTGGCCTGGGGCCTCCGGAGCCTCGGTGTCGGGGTCGGCGACCGGATCCTCGCCTGGGCCGACGGCTCGCTCGAGGTGCTCGCGCTCTTCGCCGGCGCGGCCAAGTGCGGCGCCGTCTTCGCGCCGCTCGATGCGCGCCTCGGCTCCGACGAGGTTGCCCCGCTCGCACGGCTGGCGCGGCCGCGGCTCCTGGTGGCGGACGCGGCGCACCACGAGGCCGCGCGCGCCGTCGCGGATGGCCTCGGCATCCGCGCGGTCCCGCTCGGATCGCTCGCCGGCGCCGCCGAGCCCGACGCGCTCCTCGCCCTCGACCGCCGCTCCGACGACTTCGCCGCGCCCGAGCTGCGCGAGACCGACCCGCACGTGCTCTTCTTCACGAGCGGCAGCACGGGGCGGCCGAAGGGCGTCGTCCTCTCGCATCGCGCCAACTACCTGCGGACCTTCCACGGCGTCTTCCGCGACGCGCCCGAGCGAACCGTCTGCATGTTCCCACTCTCGCACATGGCGGCCTTCACGCTCGCACTCTCGGCGTGGCAGACGCGCGGCGAGATCGCGCTCTCGGGATCGGCCACGGCCGAGGCGATCCTCGACACGGCGGAGCGCCGCCGCGCGACCCGCATCTACGGCATCCCGTCGATCTGGCAGCGCATCCTCGCCGTCGACACCGGCCGGTGGAATACCTCGAGCCTGCGCGAGCTCGACACGGGCACCTCGGCCGTCCCGCTGGAGCTGGTCCGCGCGCTGAAGGAGCGCTTCCCCGCGACCGTGACGCGCATCTACTATGGCTCCACGGAGGCGGGCTCCGCTGCGACGCTCGGCGACGCCGACGTGCTGCGGAAGCCCGGGAGCGTGGGGCCGCCCTCGCCGGGCGCGGAGATCCGGCTCGGCGCGGACGGCGAGATCCAGGTGCGGAGCGCGTACCTGATGGACGGCTACTTCGACGACCCCGAGGCCACCGCCGCGGCGCTGCGCGACGGCTGGTTCCACACCGGCGACCTCGGCGAGCTCGACGGCGAGGGCTACCTCTCGATCGTCGGCCGCGTGCGGGAGGTGATCCGCAGCGGCGGCGAGAGCATCGCGCCCGGCGAGGTCGAGGCCGTGCTGGCGCGCCATCCCTCGGTGGCCGAGGTGGCGGTGGTAGGCATTCCCGACCCGCAGTGGGGCGAGATCGTCTGCGCAGTCGTCGTGCCGACCCCCGGCGCCGCGCCGCCCGCCCTCGCCGACCTCCAGACGTGTTGCGAGGGCCGGCTCGCGGGCTTCAAGAAGCCGCGGCGCCTCGAGATCGTGCGAGCGCTCCCGAGGACCCCCGCCACGGGCCAGGTCCAGCGCGCGCTCCTGGTGCAGGCGCTCGCGGCGCGCGGGAGCCCGTGACGCGAGATCGCGTAGATTCATCTTGATTCGATCAGATACTCGGAGTGATAATCGAGGCCCCTCGAGTGCGCCTCGGGGCTCGTGTCGGCCCCGCCGCGCGCACGACCCACTCGGGAGACCCCGTCATGGCGAAGCGCACAGCCTCCAAGCGAGTGATCTCCGGCAGCGAGCGCGCCCCGCTCCGCGGCGCCAGGAAGGTCGGCAAGGTCCCGGCCGACGAGAGGATCGAGGTCACCGTCCGGCTCCGGCGGAGCCGCAGGTTCGACGTCGCCAAGGCACTCCGCCGGAGCGCCTCCCGGCGCATGACCCGCGCGGAGCTCGCGACGCGGTTCGGTGCCAGCGCGAAGGATGCCGCGGTCGTCGAGGAGTTTGCGCGCGAGCACGGGCTCTCGGTGGGCCGGATCGACCTCGGCAGGCGCTCGATCACGCTCCGGGGCACGGCGCAGGCGATGCAGGACGCCTTCCGCGTGAAGCTCGCCGCCTACCGCACCCCCGACAGGATCCGCTACCGCCAGCGCCAGGGCGGCATCAGCGTCCCGGCGGCCGTCCACCGCGTGGTGGAGGGCGTGTTCGGGCTCGACGATCGCCCGCAGGCGCGCCCCCACTTCCGGCTGCTGCGCCGGCGACCCGGAGGAAGGCGCACGCCGCACGCGGCCGGTACATCGTTTACGCCCACGGAGCTGGCGAAGCTCTACAAGTTTCCGAGCGGCAGCGGCGCCGGCGAGCGCATCGCGCTCATCGAGCTGGGCGGTGGCTACGACCCCGGCGAGATGAGCCGCTACTTCAAGGGGCTGGGCCTCGCGACGCCGCCCGTCCTCGACGCCATCTCCGTCGACGGAGCGCACAACGCGCCCGACGGGAGCCCCGACAGCGACGACGGCGAGGTGGTCCTCGACATCGAGGTCGCCGGCGCGGTCGCGCCGCGCGCCTCCATCGCGGTGTACTTCGCGCCCAACACCGACCGCGGCTTCCTCGACGCCGTGACGACAGCGGTCCACGACCCGAAGACCACCGTCGTCTCCATCTCCTGGGGCGGCCCCGAGGAGTCGTGGACGGGCCAGATGCGGAGTGCCTTCGAGGATGCGTTCCAGGAGGCGGCCGCTCTCGGCATACCCGTCTTCATCGCCGCCGGTGACGACGGATCGAGCGACGGCGTCGGCGACGGCCGGAACCACGCGGACTTCCCCGCCTCCGCACCGCACGCGATCGCGTGCGGCGGCACCCGTCTGGCCGCCACCGGCTCGTCCATCTCCAACGAGATCGTGTGGGGTCCGCCATCGAGGAACGGCGCGACGGGCGGCGGCTTCTCCCGCTACTTCAGCCGGCCGAAATGGCAGAAGGGCGTCGTCTCGGGCGGGGGCAGCAAGCGCGGCCTCCCCGACGTCTGCGCCGACGCCGACCCCGAGACGGGGTACGAGGTCCTCGTCGATGGGCAGCGCTTCGTGATCGGAGGCACGAGCGCCGTGGCGCCGCTCTGGGCCGGCCTCGCGGCGGTCTGCAACGCCAAGGCGAAGAAGAAGCCCGGGTTCCTCGCGCCCTCGCTCTACCGCACGCCCGCATCGTTCCGCGACATCACCGCGGGCTCGAACGGCTCGTACAAGGCCAAGGCGGGCTGGGATCCGTGCACCGGGCTGGGCTCGCCGATCGGAACGAAGCTCTTCGCCTCGGCGTGGTAGCTATCGCGTGCGAGCGCGCGCCTTCTCGAACCGCGCGCGCTGGAAGGTGATGCAGGTCGAGTCGGCGGGGATCTCGTCGAGCGGCGTCGCGACGAGCTCCGGCGTGATCGCCGCCTTCTCGGCCGCGGGGCGCAGCGCGTCGAGGTCGAAGCCGTAGAGCTCGGCCGCGTTCTCGCCGAGCATCCTGCGCACCTCGCGCGGATCCAGATCCGCGAAGGCGAAGCGCATGTTCTCGCGCGAGTACGGGAAGCAGCCCTCGTAGTGCGGGTAGTCGTTGCCCCAGAGGATCTTGTCGATCCCGACGGCGTCGCGTCCCTCGACGTCGCGCGGACCGGGAAAGCTCGCTCCGTACCAGCAGTTGCGACGCGCGTAGAAGCTCGGCGCCTCCTTGAGCGCGGGGTCGCGCGTGGTGTCGATCTCGCCGATCGCGCCCGCCTTCCAGGCGAGCCACATGCCGTCGAGCTGCTTCATCAGGCCGGGCGCCCAGGCGCAGCCCGACTCGGTGAGGATGTAGCGGAGCCTCGGGAAGCGCTCGAAGACTCCTCCCATGATGAGATGGGTAAAGCCGCGCTGCACGAAGAACGACATCTCCTGCGCCCAGAGCGCCTTCGAGCCTTGCCCTTCGCTGTACGCCGGCGTGCCCTGCCCCGAGTGCTGGTTCACGACGAGGTCGTGGTCCTGGATCGCCGCCCAGAGCCGGTCGTAGGCGGGATGGTTGAGCGGCGGGAGGTGCACGTCCGACGGCGAGGGCAGCGGGAGGAGGACGCCGCCGCGCAGCCCGTGCTTCGCGATCCACGCGACGTCCTCGAGGGCGTCGTCGAGGTCGTTCAGGTGGAGGAGCCCGATGCCGGCGCGGCGCGCGGGCGCCTCGGCGCAGAAGTCGGCGAGCCAGCGGTTGTGCGCGCGCGTCCCGGCGAGGTAGCGGGGATACTGCTCCGGCGCCGGGGGAGGCGAGACGTGGAAGGCGGTCTCGTAGAAGGGCGGCACGGTGTTCGGGAAGATCACCTCGCCGACCACGCCGTCCGCCTCGAGATCGGCGATCCGCTCGGCCGAGTCCCAGTTCTTGCTCTTCTTGCCGCCGACGTGCTTCGGCGACGGGTTCCGGTAGCGGCCGCGCCACGCGTCGAAGTCGGCGCGCTCGCCCGGCTCCAGGTACTCCCGGTAGGTGTCGATCGCGGCGCCCGCGTGGGTGTCGGCGGTGATGACGATGTACGGGCTCTTGTCCTCGGGCATGCCTCGATGGTATGGCGTCCGCTTCGCTCGCGCTCAGCGCCGCCTCGAGCGCGCGCGCCGCGCGGCGAGCGCGAGCGCGCCCGCCGCGACGAACGCCGCCGCCTGTGCGCCCGGCTCGGGGACGGTCTCGTAGGCGCCGATGTCGCAGGGCGTACGCCGCGTGAAGCCGCGCTGGTCGACCATCGGACAGGACGGCTCGAACGCGGCGCCGACGGCGGGGCTGCCCTCGAGCAGCGCGAGCGTCTCGGTGGGCCCGCCGTTCTGCGCGAGGGCGCTGGCCAGACCCGGATCGGCGACGTCGACCTGGTCGGTCGGCTGACCGAGGCCGCATGGGCTCGAATCGTCGCTCAGGTTGCCGCCGCCGACGCTCTCGAGGCCGTGCTCGCCGGAGGGGCTCGCGCAGTTCGGTGTCGCGTCGCCGCCGGCGATCAGCGTGTTGGCGAGCACCGCGGGATTCACCTCCTCCTTGCCGTAGAGCTGGGAGCCGGTGAGCGCGGTGTTCCAGGCGATCGTCGAGCTGACGATGAAGGTGCCGTCGGTCGGGTCGTCGCCGAGCAGGAGCTCGTGGTCGACGCCGCCCCCGCGTCCGGTGCCTGCGATGGGCCCGAAGCCCTCCGCGAAGGAGGGCACGGCCTCGTTCCCGGTGACCGTGGAGTTCGTGAGGCGGAGGAGCCCGCCCGAGTTGGCGATCCCACCGCCGGCGCCTTCGAAGAGCGAGGTCCGGTTCGGATCGCCCGCCAGGTTGCCCGTGATCGTGGTCCGCCGCACGGTGAGCAGCGCGGGCGGATTCGGGCGGTTCTCGTTGTCGATGTTCATGATGCCGCCGCCGGTCGAGAGCAGCGCCGTGTTGTCGCGGACGGTCGAGTCCTCGACCGTGAGCGTGGCCTGGATGTTGAGGAGGCCGCCGCCCTGCGCGCCCAGTGCCGGAGAGCCCGACACGTTCTCCGCGATCTCGCAGCGCGTGACGGTCGCGGAGGCCGGCGGGTTGGCGCCGCCGCCGACGGCGATGCCGCCGCCGCCGCCGAGCGCCGTGTTCCCGATGACGCGCGCGTCGCTCAGCGCGAGGATGCCGCCGAGGACGACGATGCCCCCGCCCTGCCCGGGCGCAACGGTCTGGCCGCCGGTGATCGTGACGCCGCTGATCGTGAGGTTCCCGGTGTTGGCGATGCCGAGCACGCGGTCGACGCCGGGATCCTCGGGCGACGGCCGCGCATCGATGGTCGTGAGGTCCTTCCCGGCCCCGGTGATCGTGAGCGTCCGCGTCACGGCGAGGTTGCCGTCGGTGCCGGTGCCAATGGCGTTGCCGAAGCGGGAGCCGTCGCGCGGGATCGAGAGCCGGTAGGTGCCCGCCGCGAGGTCGATGCGGTTGGTCGAGTCCTCGACCTGGTTCGCCGCGAGGATCGCCTCCCGGAGCGAGCAGTCGCTGTCGCAGGCGCCGTCGGCCGAGTCCGTCGTCTTGGTGACGGTGAACACGACCGCGGCGCCCGCCTGCGGAAGGACGAGGGCGAGCCACGCGAGATGGGCCAGCCAGCCGATGCGTCGGGTCATGCGGTCTCCTCCCACTCCGCACGCCTGGCGGCGCGCCGAGCGGGCTTAGATACCGCAGATGCCCGATCGATCGCTCGTGTAGCCCCTCAGATTTCGTCGAAGAAGAGGATCTCGCGCACCTCGACGGGGCCCCAACGCGCGTGCGGGTAGCGCTCCGCGAGTGCGACGGCCTCGGCCCGGCCGGCGACGCGGACCAGGCTGTAGCCGCCGACGCCCTCCTTCGCCTCGGCGAAGGGCCCGTCGGTGACGAGCGCCTTCCCACCGCGCACCTGCACGCGGGCCGGCGGCGGGTCGTTCGCGAGCGGCGCCGTCTCGAGGAGCTTCCCGTCGCGCTCGAGGCCGTGCCCGAACTCGATCATCTCGCGGTACTTCGCGCCGTCGGGATCGGCGAGGCCGGGCTCCCTGTGGAACGCGAGCAGGAACGGCGTGTCCTTTCCCGAGTCGATGTACGTGTGCCGGCTCCGGAGCGCGTGCACCTCGACGGTGCCGTAGCGCGCGTGGGGGCTCTCGCGCGCGATCTCGAGCGCCTCCTCGCGGCTCCGGGCCTCGACGACCCAGAAGCCGCCGATGACCTCCTTGCTCTCGGGGAAGGGGCCGTCGCTCACGACCGCCGTGCCGCCGCGCACCCGGACGAGCGCGGCGTCGTCGTCGGGGGCCAGCGGCGCGCCGCGCCGGAGCCGGCCCCGGGCCGCGAGCTCGCGCGCGTACTGGTTCATCTGCGCGAAGCCGCTCGGCTCGGAGGGGTCGCCCTTGCGCTCGGTGAAGAGAAGCAGGAACTCCATGGCATCGTCTCCTCGAGGGATGGTTCACCCTCTCGTCGAACGGCGCCACGCCGGATCGACACCGGCTCCCGCGGGGCGCCCGGTTCTCGGGGCCGCGGGGCTCGCGAGCGCTCAGAGCTCGACGTGCCCCTTCCATGCGGGATGGGGCGCGAGGTCGAGGCCGGGATCGCGGTTCGCGGGATCGAGCAGCGTCTCGAGGCCCGGCTCGCCGAGGACGCGGATCGACGCCGGATCGGGGAGCCGCAACGCCGGCGTCTCGAGCAGGTGCTGGAAGGTCTTGAGCTTCCGGTAGTCGAAGCCCATGAGGCGCGTCGCCACGAGGTCGACGGCGGCGGGATTGAAGCCGGCCACCAGCACGCCGCAGTGTCGGGCGTCCGGGACGAGCGGCCCCTCCGCCTCGCCGGCGGTGATGCCGTCGATCACCGAGAAGACGCGGCGCATCGGGCGGTCGTGGAGCCTGCCCTCGCGGTCGGCGTAGAGGAAGGCGCGCCAGAGGTCGACCGCCATCCGCCACGCCGAGTCGTTGCCGTACCAGTTGCCCGCGTCGACCACGCGCGTGCCGGGCCGGAAGCCGAGCGGCCGCAGCACGGCCTTCGCGACGGACCGCGCCGTCTCGTACAGGAAGTCGAAGAGCGGGCTCTTGCGCGCGAGCAGCACGTCAGACGCCAGGCGGTGCATCCGGACCGCCGCTTCGCTCCGCGCGCTCAGCATCGCGTCCGGGAACTCGTCGCCGCCCTCGTGCGGCGCGCCGACGCTGTAGTGGACCAGGCAGTTCTTGTTGGTCGTCGTGCCGACGAGGCCCTTGATGTTCAGCGTGACGCCGACCTTCTTGTGCGTCTTCAGCTTCGGCACCAGGATCACGAGGTCGGCGCCGAGGATCGTCCGCGCGACGTGGTAGATCTGCGTCTCTCCGTGGTGCAGGCGGTTGGTCTCGTCGCGGTTGAAGTCGGCGCCGTAATAGCGGCGGTTCACCGGATAGAGCGCGCTCGCGCGGCCGAGGTCCACGCCCACCTGGCCCTCGGGATCGCCGTCGAGCGGGAAGCGGTTGCGCGAGCCGCCGCCGGTGCTCGGCGCGCTGCGATCGAACCAGAACGTGCGCAGGTCGCGGAACTCGATCTCGAAGCCGAGCGCCTCGCGGTAGAGGCGCTGGATCGACTCGATCTGGATGCGGTCGACGAGCGCCTTCGGATCGCAATCCATCTGCGGCGCGTCGGCGACGATGATGCGGCCCTTCCCGCGCAGCGCCAGGTAGCAGTAGTCGATCAGCGGGCGGAGCACGGAGCTGTGCGTGATGATGCTGAAGAGGTCGCCGCCCTCCTGGTGCTCGCTCTGCACGTAGTTGGGCTTCAGCACGACGGTCTCGCCCGGCCGCAGCAGCTCGCCGAGCGGATTCCAGTCGCGGGTGCCGGCGCGCGCGGCGTCGAGCCCGAGCCGGAGCAGGACGTCGCGAACGCCCTCGTACACGCGGTTCGGCTCGCCGGCGACCGCGTCGAACGGGTACTCGGGGAAGCGCTCGTGCGGATGGAAGGGAGGCTCGGTCGGATAGCGCGCCTGCGGATCGCGGTGCACGGCGACCGCAGTGCGCGCGAGGAGCTCCGAGGCGTCCATGAGACTCCATTCTAGCCCGCCTCGGCGCGCCGACCCAGCATGCGCAGGAACGCATTGCGGAGCTCGTGGTCCTCGCGCAGAACCAGCAGGCCGTACGGCACGCACGCCAGCACGGCGGCCACCGACACCACCGCGTCGCTCGCGCCCGCCCAGCGGGCCGCGAGCGGGATGGCGGCGGTCGGCACCGCGTAGAGGAGGAGCCGCAGCACGTGCTCCCAGATCACGCGGCCGCGCGACCGCGTGAGCCGCACGCAGATGATGAGGCGCGTCATGCCGAAGGCGAGCCCCATGAACGCGTAGAGCAGGATCGCGGCGCGCGCGTCGTGCAGCACGAGCCCGCCGAAGGCCAGCGCGGCGAAGCCCGCCGAGACGGCGAGGACGTTCAGGAAGACCTCGAGCCGCTGGCGCTCGAGCACGAGCAGGATGCGGCTGATGCCGCCGCCGACGAAGCCGCCGAGCTGGTCCACCGCGAGCAGGCCCGCGAAGAGGCCGGACTCCGCCCAGCGCGCGCCGAAGACCGACGAGAAGAGCTGGGGGCCCGCGACCAGCAGGATCAGCGCCGGGAGGAGCGAGATCGTGATCAGGCGCTTCCCGACGCCTTCGACCAGGTACGAGAGGTCCGCCTCGCGGTCGCGCGACGCACCGGCGCGCTGGAAGAACACCTCCGCGATCGCCAGGCCGAAGATCGTGAGCGGCGCAACGGTGGCCCGACGCGCGAGGGTGTAGAAGCCCGTCACGGTCGCGGCGAAGACGGCGTTCAGGAAGATCGTCGGGATCTCCGCGGTCGTCTGCGAGAGGACCGACGTGGCGGTGACGAAGTATGGGAAGTTCCGGTAGCGGACGGCCACGCGCCGCATCCCCGCGAAGGAGACGCTGCGCGCGACCCGCACGGCGTCCTCGCGCAGGAAGAAGACGCCCTGCACGACCGCGGGGACCAGGAGCCCGACGACCGTCGCCACGAGGAGCGCGCGACCGGTGCCCGCTCCGAGCCAGCTCGCACCGATGGCGACGCCCGCCGTAGCCGCGGCGCCGAGCACGCGGACGACGGCGAGCAGCACGAACTGCTGCTTCCGGCTCTGGAAGGTGCGGAGCGGCGAGCCGAGCCCGGTGAGCACGAGGCCGAGCAGCAGCAGCACCCGGTGGTGGCCGAGCTCGCCGAGACCGAGCGCGGCGAGCGGCGCGTCGCCGAGCACGAGCAGCGGGATCGCGACGAGCACCGTCGTGCCGAGGATCAAGAGGAAGCACAGGCCGAGCAGGTCGGCCGTCTCCTCGTACTCCTTCGGGAGCACGAGCGCGAGGTAGTACATGAAGCAGCCGAACGGCGTCAGGATGCCGAGCGCGGAGCCGTAGATCCCGAGCAGGCCGAACGCCTCGGGCGAGAACAGGCGCGAGAGCAGCGGGCCGGTGATCAGCACCAGCGCCTGGGCGATGCCGGTCCCGACGCTGAGCGCGACGACGCCCCCGACGAAGCCCGAGCCCGCCCGGGTCTCGCGCGGCGCGGAGTTCAAGCGTCCCCGAACTTCAGCGGAAGCTTCTGGATCAGGAAGCGCTGCTTGCCCGAGACCGTACGCGGGATCTCGGGGACGGACTCGACCCGCAGCTCGACGTCGTCGCCGAGCTTCGCCAGGAGCGCCTTGCGGATCCGCGCCGTGCTCTCCTCGGTGTAGCTCGGCTTCCGGACCACGTTGAACACGACCAGCCCGGGGGTGTCCTGGAAGAACTGGAACTGGGCGACCTCGTCGAAGACGTCGGAGTGCATGTTGAGCGCGGTCATCGAGATGAGGCGCCCTTTCCCCGTCACGATCAGCTCCTGGAGCCGGCCGTCGATGCCCGCGAGGAGCTGGTGCTGGCGCCCGCAGGCGCAGGTGCCGGCGCGCACGACGGCGCGGTCCGCGGTGCGGTAGCGGATGAAGGGCGTCACCCAGTTGCTGAAGCCGGTGGCGATCACCTCGGCAATCTGGCCATCGCCCGACACCGAGCGGCCGTCCTCACCGATCAGCTCGGTCACGCCGTACTCGGGCACCACGTGATAGTCGGCGTTGCGCTCGCACTCGGCGGACAGCGCGGCGCGCTCGCTGTGGCCGTAGAACCCGAACGTCCGGCACCGGAAGGCCTGCTCGATCGCCTCGCGCTGCCACGCGTACAGGTTCTCCGAGCCGCACAGGACCACCTCGACGGACCGGATCGGCTCGATCTTCCGCTCGAGCATGAAGCGCGCGAGGATCGCGATCGCCGACGGATAGGCCTCGATGAAGCGGAAGCCGGAGGCGCGGATCTTCTCGACGTAGCTGGGCATGTACTCGTCGGTGAGGTGGTACGACGAGAGCACGAGGCGCCGCGTGCGAGGGAGGTAGAGCCAGGGCTTGCCGCGCTCCGCGCTGTCGACGACGGCGCCGCGGAGCTGGATCGAGCCGTCGCCGTAGTGGTATCCGACGCGGCCCCAGATCGAGAGGATGTGCGCGTCCTCGAGCGGACTCGACTGCTCCCGGTCGTTGTAGAAGCCGACGGGGACTCCCGTCGACCCACCGGTCGTGACGTACTGGCGCCGCGCCGCGGGCCAGTTCTGCGCGGTCAGATCGGGCAGGTTGTCGCGCAGGATCTCCTTGGTCAGATAGGGGAGCTTCGGGAGGTCGGACGCGTCCTGGATCTGGCCCGGCGAGAGGCCCCGCTCGTCGAAGACGCGGCGGTAGTAGGGGACGTTGCGGTAGGCGTGGTCGATGAGGCGGCGGAGCTGCTCGTTCTGGTAGGCCTCGATTCGCTCGCGCGGCCACCACTGCGACTCCTGCAGCAGCCGGAACATCGCCTCGTCGTAGCGCCCGAAGCGGAATCGGGGCGGCAGCAGGTACGACGCGCCGGCGCGCAGGTAGCGCGCGCCGTGCCAGAACGCTCCCCACGCCCTCCCCTTCCGCGGGAGCTTCATCGACCCTCCCCCGGCACGTGGATCGCGTAGCGGACGACGGCCGGCAGCTCGAGCTCGCGCGTCAGGACCAGCACCGGATGGGGCTCCTGCTCTCCGTAGGCGGCGGAGTATGCCGCAGTCTCGAATGACGTCGCGAAGCCCTCGGGCGGCTCGAGCCGGCAGAGGATCCCCTCGCCGGATCGCATCGCGATCCCGCCCGGCCCGCTCTCGGCGCGCACGCGCGGATGCAGGTGGAAGAGGATCTCCACCCGGTGGCGCCCGCTCCCGGAGAGCTCCTCCTCGATCCGCACCTCGCGGCTCGTGCAGGCGATGCGGCGAAGCACCTCGCCGAGCCCGGGAAATCGCCGGTAGCCGTCGTGTCCCAGCTCGAAGGAACCTGCCGACGGGCTGCGCATCCACGCGCGGAGGCCGAGCGGCCGCCCGAAGACGGCGTCGGCGCGGATCTCCCCCTGCTCGCGCCCATCGATCACGACGACGTTGTGCGCGCGGGTCGCGCGCTGCGCGTAGCGGCGGTGGATGTCGCCGGTGTAGGCGAGCGTCCCGGGATCGACCAGCACCGGCTGGCCGCCGACCCGGAGGACGAAGCTCGTCTTGTCGAGGTGGTGGTGCCCGCTGTGCCCGTTCGCGTCGACCGGGCTCGCGGTGGCGCAGAGGCCGTAGCCCTCCTCGCGGTGGAAGCCGTAGCCGGACGCCGGGAAGATCGTCTGGAGCTCCCGCCCGGAGCCGGCGTCCCCGCCGAGCGCGACGCGCGCGAGCGGTGCGAGGAAGCCGTGATCGAGGGGGTCCGCGTCGAAGTAGCGGTCGAAGACCAGGACGCGCGCGTCGCTGCTGTCTCCGAACTGCGGCGAGCGGCCGAACGCGGCCAGGTAGCTCGAGACCAGGTCGAGCGCCCTGCCGAGGCGCTCGACGACGGCCGCGCCGAGGCGACGGCCGCGCGCGGCGAGGAAGGCGCCCGCCACGAGCGACGCCTCGAGCGAGAGCTGGTGGTAGTGCACCGCCGCCTCGAAGCAGCCGCCGTCGTCGCGGAACTGGCGCAGGATCTCGGCCTCGAGGACGGGCGCGACGCGCGCCGCCACGGTTTCCGCCGCGGCGCCGCGATGGCAGAGTGCGATGCACAGGAGCCCGGCGGCCGACACGAGGAGGTGGTTGTTGCCGTCGCGCTTCGGCGGCGAGAAGTCTCGGGCCAGGACCGTCTCGGCGTGCGCCCAGAGGACGCGCGCGTCGAGCGGCGACGCGCCGAACCAGAGCATCCCGACGGCGAGGTTGAGCCCGCGGAGCGCGATCTCCATCTCGTTCTGCCAGTTCACGCCAAACAGGTAGGGGTTGGCGTCGCGCCACGAGTCGATCAGGCGCCGGAAGGCCGCGGGCAGGCGCTCGTCGCCCGTGCGGCGATGCGCGGCGACGAGCGTCGGGATCTGCTGCAGGCGCGAGAGCTCCCACGGGATCAGGATGTCCGCGCCGCGGTCGATCTCGATCCGGATCCTGGGATACGGGACGAGCGGATAGCGATGCCCGGAGTGGACGTCGCGATGCCAGGAGAATCCGGGCTCGCCGAGCCGGACCGGAGCGCCGAAGACGCGCATCTCGCCGGCGAGGAGACGCGTCTCTGCGTCACCAACGCCGCACGTCGCGAGCAGCGGGGCGAGGACCCCGCGCGGGCCGAGCAGCGCCTCGCGGAACGCGGCGTCGAGCTCCGGCGCCTCGACCCGCTCGTAGCGCGCGCGGAGGCGGATGCGGACCGCCTCCACGCGATCGCCGAGCCGCCGCCGCAGGCCCCGGACGATCCGCGACGCCGCGCTCAAGCGCTGGAGTCTCCGGCGATTCCGGACATGTGCGAGGGGCGCAGCGTAGCATCACCCGCACGCACGCTGCAGCAAAGGCGCGATCAGCCGTGCGCCGAGATCACCTCGTGGCTCGGGCGGCAGATCGCCGCCAGCGTCTCGCAGAGATCGGCCGGCCTTCGGCGCCATGCCTCTCAGTGCGCCACCTCGAGCAACACGACGATGTGAGTGGCCACGAGGGTCTGACCCGCTCGCCCCTCTTTCGGTTCGCTGCGCGGCTCGACCACGACGCGCTCGCCGACCTGGACGTCGCGGATCGCGATGCGCGCGCCGTGCTTCTCGACGACGGTCTGCGGATCGGCCACCACCGTGTAGCGGCCGTGGTCGTCCTCCACGACGAGCCGATCGGGTTGCGTCTCCTTCACCGTCGACGGGGTCAGGAGCTTCGGCGCGAGCGGCACCGCCGTGACGGTCAGCGCCCCGACCATCGCGGCCGCGATGAAGACCAACGAGACGATTCGCGTCATGCGCGTTTCCTCCACCGTGGCTCTGCCGCAAGAGCCGTGCCGAGGGTCGATGCGCCCGTTTCCCGCACGCGCGAATCGAGGTTCCCGCCGCCAGTTCTACAAAGGAGCTTGTGCGGTGGAGACATCTGCTCTGCCGAGCGAGCCGCGAGGAGCGGTCGCTTCGCTCCGCCCGTGGCACGCGCCTTGCTCCCCGCTGCCGGTCAGCGCCGGCCTGCCAGAGCGCCTCCGGAGCGCGCGTGTACATCCTGGGCTTCAACTGCTTCATGGACGATGCGTCCGCCTGTCTGCTGCGCGACGGCGAGATCGTGATGGCCGTGCAGGAGGAGCGGCTCAGCCGCCGCAAGCACGACGGCGGCTTCCCGGAGCGCGCGATCGCCTGCTGTCTCGAGGCGGCGGGGATCGAGGTGCGCGACCTCGACCACGTGGCCTTCAACTTCGCCCCCTGGCACGACCTGCACCGCCGGCTCGCCTCCGTCGTGCGCGAGCTGCCGGAGTCGCTGCGCTTCGGCTCGCGAGGCACCGACTGGCTCTCGATGCTCGGCGCCGCGCGCAGCTTCCGGCGGCGCATCGGCGCCGGCCGCTACCGCTTCCACTTCGTCGCGCACCACAGGGCTCACGCGGCCTCGAGCTTCTTCCTCTCGCCGTTCGAGGAGGCCGCAGTGCTGGCGGTCGACGGGAGCGGCGAATCGGCCAGCACCGTGCGGGCCTGCGGCCGGGGCAATCGCATCGAGCTTCTCGAGGCGACGCACTTCCCGCACTCGCTCGGCTACCTCTACATGGCCTTCACCCAATACCTCGGCTTCGAGAAGAACAGCGGCGAAGGGAAGGTGATGGGGCTCGCGCCGTACGGCGATGCGAGCCACCTCCGAGGCGTCTTCCGCGACGTCGCGCACCCCGTCGACGGGGGAGACTACGCGCTCGATCTCTCCTACTTCCAGCACCAGCAGGGAGCGCCGGTCTTCTTCTCGCCCCGGGTGCCGGCTGCGTTCGGGCAAGCCGCGCGCGCGCCCGAGAGCGAGATCACGCGCTTCCACCAGGACGTGGCGGCCGGCGTCCAGCGGCGACTCGAGGAGCTCTGCTTCCACGTGCTCCGCGACCTGCACCGCAGGACCGGCTCGACCCGGCTCTGCCTGGCCGGCGGCGTGGCCCTCAACTGCACGATGAACGGGCTCGTGCGGGCGAACACGCCGTTCGCGGAGCTCTTCGTGCCGCCGTGCGCAAGCGACTGCGGCGGCGGTCTCGGCGCCGCGCTCTGGGTCCACCACCAGGTTCTCGGCCATCCGCGTCGGGAGCCGTTGAAGCACGCCTTCCTCGGTCCCGCCTACGACCTGGGAGGCGTCGGAGCGGCGCTCGGCGGTGCGTACCGATTCGAGAAGGTCGACCCGGTCGAGCGCGCGGTCGAGCTGCTGGCGGCGGGGAGATGCCTCGGGTGGTTCCAGGGGCGCTCGGAGCTCGGACCGCGTGCGCTCGGATCGAGGTCGATCCTGGCCGATCCCCGCGCGGCATCGATGGCCGCTCACCTGAACGACCGGGTGAAGTACCGGGAGGCCTTTCGCCCCTTCGCGCCGGCCGTGCTGGAGGAGCGCGCCCACGAGATCTTCGTCGACTACGTCCCCTCGCCGTTCATGCTGCAGACCTTCCGGGTGCGCTCGGGGTGGGCGGATTCCATTCCGGCGGTCGTCCACGTCGATGGCACGGCCCGCGCGCAGGGCGTGACGCGCGACGCGTCCCCGCTCTTCCACCGCGTGATCGAGCGCTTCGCCGCGCGGACCGGCGTGCCGGCCGTCCTGAACACGTCGCTCAACGTCCGCGGCGAGCCCATCGCCGAGACGCCGGACGACGCCCTTCGGACCTTCGGGCGGTCTGGCCTCGAGGACCTGATCCTCGGCGACCTCCACGTGCGCCGTCCGGTCGCCGGCCGGGCCCGCCTTGGCGCCGCCGGGGGGAAGGTCCTCGAGCTTCGGAGGAGCGCCTGATGGCGAGCGCGCGCCGCGCCTCGGCGCTCGCCGACCGCAACGTCCTCGTGGTGGGCTCGGGCGCGCGCGCGTGTCGCGTGCAGCACATCGCCGACACGAACCCGAGAGCGGGGCTCCGCGTGCTCGGCTTCGTAGACGACCGCGACGCGCCAGCCGATGCGTCGCTCGCCGGGCGGCGCGTGTACCGGTTCGGTGACGTCGAAGAGGTCTTCCGGCGCGAGGTCGTCGACGAGGTCGTCGTCGCATGCCCCCTCTCGCTGCTCCCGCGCATCGATCCCGTGGTCGGCCTGTGCGCCGCTGTCGGCGTGCCGGTGACGATCCTCTCCGACGTCTTCGCGGACTGCCTGCCTCGGCCGACGCGCTGGGGCTCCACGCCGGCGCTCTCCTACGCTGCGGTGCACCACCATCCCGGGAAGCTCCGGATCAAGCGCGCGATCGACGTCGTCCTCGGATCGGCGCTCCTGCTGCTGGCGAGCCCCATCCTGCTGGTGGCCGCTCTGGGGATCAAGCTCACCTCGCACGGGCCCGTCCTGTTCCGCCAGGTGCGATGCGGGCTCAACGGCCGCCGCTTCCGGATGTCGAAGCTGCGCACCATGTACGAGGACGCGGAGTCGCGGCTCGGCGAGCTCCGCCACCTGAACGAGGTCTCGGGGCCGGTCTTCAAGATCCGCGAGGATCCGCGCGCGACGCCGATCGGGCGGCTGCTGCGGCGCTGGAGCCTCGACGAGCTGCCGCAGCTCTGGAATGTCGTGCGAGGCGACATGAGCCTGGTCGGTCCGCGCCCGGCGATCCCCACCGAGGTCGAGCGCTATCACCTCTTCCAACGGCGGCGGCTCTCGATGCGCCCGGGGATCACCTGCTGGTGGCAGGTCCGCGGGCGCAGCGAGATCGAGTTCGACGAGTGGGTGCGACTCGATCTCGAGTACATCGACACCTGGTCGCTGGGCCAGGATCTCGAGATCCTCCTGCGCACCGTGCCCGCCGTCCTGCGAGCGACCGGCGCGAGCTAGCTCTGGTTTCCAAGGAGGTTGTTCACTCGGGGGTCCTCTGAGGACAATGGGGTTTCCAACGACTCCATCACCTCAGAGGGGATCCCCAAGTGAGATTCCATCGCAACGCGCGACTGGCGCCGAAGGCGCGCCGCGCATCGAGGTCGCGGATCTCCTCCTCCGCGAGCCGCTCCAGGTCGATCTGCGCACGCTCTTCGAGAACGACCTGCAGGGAGGCCCGGTCGAGGTGCAGACGAGCGCGACCGGAACCGTCCCCGACGACACGCCCTTCCTCGGAGGCTCGGGCTTCTCGCTGGACGTGACCCTGGTGAACAGCTTCGATCCGCCGCCGGACGATCCGCTGCTCGACCAGTGCGCCGCCTACCTTCCGTGATCCGGCGAGGCGGCTCGCGACGCGTCAGGCCTTCGCGGTGAGGACGTGCCCCGTGCCGCCGACGCGCAGGCGGTCGGCCCGCCCCGCGAAGAAGGCCGCGTTGAGCGCGTTGGCATCGAGGTCGCGGATCTCGCGGAAGCCCATGCCGCGCATCGCCGCCGCCAGCGCCTCCGGCTCGAAGGCGCCGCGGAAGGGCTCGCCCGCGGCGGCGACGCGCGCGGCCAGCGCCTCGATGGCGGCCCGCGCTGACGGCTCGAGCGACTCGGTCGGGACGCGGTAGTCGAAGGACACGCCGCCGCCGCCGGCTGCGAGGGGCACGAGCGCGGCGAGCGTCGCCAGCACGCTCTCGGGCTCGAGGTACGGGGTCACCCCGAGCCACGAGAAGAAGGCCGGCTCGCCCTCGAGGAGCCCCGCCGCGCGCAGCCCTGCCGCGAGCGGAGGATCCTCGTCGAAGTCGACCGCGACGAAGGCCATGCCGCCCGGCACCGCGATCCGGGCCTCCGCCAGACGCTCCCGCTTCCAGGCCTGGGTGGCGGGATGGTCGACCTCGAAGACGCGCAGCGCCGGGTGGGGATTGCGGTAGGCGAAGGTGTCGAGCCCCGCACCCAGGATGACGTACTGGCGCACGCCGGCGGCGACGGACTCCGCGAGTGCATCCTCCGCCACGCGGCTCCGGACGGCCAGGAACGCGCGCAGGATCGGGGCCATCGCGCCGGTCTCGAGGCGCCACGGATCGGCGCGCAGCGCCGCCGCCTGCTCGGGCCCCAGGATCTCGACCGCGAGGGGATCCTCGTGCACGCGCGGGTCGTCGAGCAGCCGGTGTGCCGCCCGCCGCATCGCGGCCCGCTCGGCGGTCAGGCTGGGTCGATGCTCGATCACGCTGCCCCCGGCGTAGTGCTGGCCCTCCGCCTCCGGAAAAGATCGCAGCGGCCGGGGCGGCGCGCGACCCGGCGCCGCAGTAGGATCCGCGCGCCAGCGCGCGCGGGGGGATGGGGTTGCGCTCCGGCACACGTGTTGGGATCGCGTCGATCGCTGGGGGGCTGTCGCTCGAGCTGTCGCTCGGGGTATTGCTTGGCCTGGGGCTCGCGCTCGGCAGCGCTTCGGCCAGCGCCGATCCGCCGAGCGTGCAGGAGCAGCAGCGCCCCGCCCAGCAGCTCGGTGAGTCCGCGCGCGCAAACAGCGCATTCCAGTCGGCCCAGGAGCTCCAGCCGCTCCAGCCGGGCCAGAGCATCACGTACGACGACGTCCTCAAGAATCCGGACGACGTCGAGCTCAACTACCTGTACGCGCAGTCCCAGGTCGCGAAGGGCGAGCTCCGCGGCGCGGCCTCGACCCTGGAGCGCATCCTCCTGATCGCGCCCGACCTGGCGCGCGTGCGCCTGCTCTACGCCGTCGTGCTCTACCGACTCGACAACCTCGACGAGGCCGAGCGCGAGTTCCGCGCCGTGAGCCAGCTCCCGATGGGCGATCGCCTGCGCGAGGAGGTCGAGTTCTATCTCGAGCTGATCGCGCTCCGCCGGAAGACGACCCGCTACGCCGCCACCTTCGCCGGCGGCATGCAGTGGGACAGCAACCGCAACGCGGGTCCCAACGGCGGCCGGGTGCTCTTCCTCGACCAGTCGTTCCCGCTGGTCAGCGGCCGCAAGCAGAGCGACTGGAGCGGCGTGATGCTGGCCGGCCTGCGCGCCACCCACGACCTCGGCTACGACGCCGGTCACGCGCTGACGGGCGGCCTCCAGATCTACGGGCAGAAGCAGGTCGACGTCACGGACCTCGACCTGATGGCGATCTCGGGCGACGCCGGCGGCGTCTACCACGCCCGAGGCGGCGACATCCAGCCGGCCCTCTTCGTCTCGTATCTGAACCTCGGCGGCGAGAGCTACGTCACCACGGTCGGGACCGGGGTCGTCGCGGACCACCGGGTCACGCCCACGTTCGACCTCTTCGCGCGCGTGCGCTTCGACTACGAGTTCTTCGAGAAGCTGAGCGACAGCCCCATCACCAACGAGCGCACGGGCGGCCGCATCGTGGGCATCGCCGGCGCCTCCTGGTCGCCCTGGCCGACGCTGCGCTTCGACGCCAGCATCGGGGGCCTGGACAAGGAGGCGCGCGAGACCTTCTACTCGTACTCGGGGCCGATCGCGAACGTCAGCGGTACGTGGCTCCTCGGGCGCGGCCAGTTCCTGCTCTCGACCTTCACCTTCGAGTACGACGGCTACGACGGGCCCGAGGAGATCATCTCCGAGAAGACCAGGCGGGACGAGGTGTACCTGGCCTCCCTCAGCTACGGCGTGCCGATGAGCGTCCTCCTGCCGTTCGCCGCCTCCTCCCGGGCGCTCCGCGACACCCTCCTGACCGTGAACGCCACATACCTGAACGAGCGGTCCACGGTCGAGAACTACCAGTACGACGACTGGCGCTTCACGCTGCTGTGGACCAAGACCTTCGCGTTCTGAGCCGAGCTCGGGCGCGGCGGCGAGCGGGCCGGCTCGCCCGCCGTCCTGCGTGTTAGAGTGCTGCTGTTGCCGGCCACCCGAGGTGCCCCGATGCGGATCCCGAGCCCCCTTCCTCGCGCCCTGGCTGTGCTCTCCCTGGCGCTTCCCCTCGCGACCTCGCCGGCGCGCGCTGCCGATCAGGCCGGCGTCTCCGCCGCGGTGCGCGGCGACGTGGCGCTCACGCGGGTCGCGGTCGTCGGACACCAGGTCGTGAGCGGCGAGTCGATCTTCCTGCAGGACGCGATCAAGAGCGGCACGCGCTCGGGCATGCAGATCCTGCTGCTCGATCAGACCGTCTTCACGATCGGGCCGGAGAGCGAGCTCGTGATCGACGAGTTCGTCTACGACCCGAAGACCAACGCCGGCAAGCTGGGCGCCGAGATCACGAAGGGTGTCTTCCGCTTCGTCTCGGGCAAGATCGCCCACGAGAAGCCGGACGACATGACCGTGAAGCTGCCGGCCGGCACGCTCGGCGTGCGCGGCACGATGGTCGCGGGCCGCGTCGACGACGTGAAGAAGAGCTCGCGGCTGGTGCTGCTCGGCGAGGGCGCCGAGAACGACCTGAAGGCGCCGGCCGGCGCGTTCGTCGCGTGCAACGCCGGCGTCTGCGTGCAGGTGAGCCGCCCGGGCTACGGGACGGTGATCGAAGGTCCCGGCGTCCCGCCGGTGAAGCCGTTCCTCTTCCCGCGCGCGGAGATCGACTCGATCACGGGCGCCGTGTCCGATCCGGAGGGCTGGCTCGAGACGGCGAAGGCGCGCGCGACGGCGCCGCCGGTGGGCTCCGGACCCAACGGCTCGGGCGGCAACGGCAACGGCGGCAATGGCAGCAATGGCAACGGCGGCAATGGAGGCGGCGGCACCAGCGACAACGGCGGGGGCGACTCGGGCGGCGGGGATGCCCGCTCGGCGACCGAGGTCTCGGGCATCCGCAGCGTCGCGGGCAGCAACAGCAGCGCGACCACGCTCGCTCGGCTGCGAACGCTCGACGGGCTCGACCAGGCCACCGTCTCCGCCTCGCAGTACTCGACGCAGTCGGTCAGCGTGAACGGCCAGACCGTGGAGCTTCCCACGAGCTGCAGCGACGTCAGCAGCTGCATCCCCAGTCAGATCGTTTCGTCATCGACCGCCTCGGGCACGTCGACCACCGTCGACCAGCTCAGCACGCTGGCGTCGTCCGGATTGCAGACGGCGTCGTACCAGCGCACCAATCTCCCGCTCGTCAACACCAACGGCCAGGCGGACGGCTCCTACAACTTCTCACTGCTGATCTCCCTCGGCAACCGCACTGCGAACCTCTCCTTCTCCAACATCAGCTCGAGCTTGCTCGGCCTCTCCGGTGCCTCCTTCGGCCAGACCACGGACTACTCGTCGTACCCGGTCGGCGCCGGCATCCCCGCGGTGTTCGACGCCACCTCGACGCTGACGGGCGCAGGCAGTGGGCCGTGCGGCAAAGGCTGCAGCGCCGCCGGCGTTGCCACGCTGATGAACGCCAACGGCCGGATCGCGGACTCCGTCGTCCAGGCGATGGCTGTCGTGGTGCCCACTGCGCAGGGCGCGCCGACCGTCGGAACGGTCTCGGCGAACACGCAGCCGATCCCGCGCCCCTAGCAGGGTCCGGGCCTGCCAGCTGGTGACCTTCGTTCGGCTCCGCAGACTCCGCCTCACTGCGCGGAGGCCGACTCCCGAGTCGGCCTCCTAGCGGGATGCGCCGCACCGGCCCGCGCTGGCTCGCGCCCGTCCTCGCGCTCGGGCTGGCGCTCTGCCTGCGGGCCGCCGAGCCGGGCGCCGTCCAGGAGCTGCAGCACCGCGTCTTCGACGGCTTCCAGCGCCTCGCACCCCGCCCGTACGAGGACGCGCCGGTTCGCATCGTCGACATCGACGACGAGAGCCTCGCGCGCGTCGGCCAGTGGCCGTGGCCGCGCAGCGAGATCGCGGCGCTGGTCGGGAGGCTCTTCGACCTCGGTGCCGCAGTCGTCGCGTTCGACGTGGTCTTCGCCGAGCCCGACCGCACCTCGCCCGCGCGCCTGCTCGACGCCGTCGCGGGCGTCCCGATCGACGAGGCGCTGCGCCGCCGGATCGCGGAGCTTCCGGATCACGACGCGCTGCTGGCGCGGGCCTTCGCGGGGGGCGCGGTCGTCACCGGCTTCGCGTTCCGCGACGGCCCCGGCGGCGCGCCGCCGCGCGCAGCGGCCGGCTTCAACTACGGCGGCGACCCGTTCGCCCATCTCAGCCCTCGCGCCGGGACCGTCGTGAACCTCCCCGAGCTCGAGGCCGCCGCGCACGGCAACGGCGCGCTCACGGTCGATCCCGACCCCGACGGCATCCACCGCCGCGTGCCGCTGCTCTTCAGCTACCAGGGCGCGCTCTACCCTGCGTTCGCCGCGGAGGCGATCCGCGTGGCGACGGGCGGGCGCGCCTACTCGGTGAAGGCGGCAGGCGCGAGCGGCGAGTGGAGCTTCGGGCAGAACACCGGGATCACGCAGCTCCGGATCGGGCCGCAGGTGATGGTGCCGACCACCGCGCGCGGCGAGATCTGGGCCTGGTACACGGCGCCCGCGCCGGAGCGCATCGTGCCGGCGTGGAGCGTGCTGGACGGGAGCGTCGATCCGCAGCGGATCGCGGGGGCGATCGCGCTCGTCGGCGCGAGCGCGGCCGGCCTGCGCGACGTCGCCGCGACCCCGCTCGACGCCGTGGCGGCGGGCACCACGGTGCACGCGAACGCGGTCGAGCAGATCCTGCTCGGGCGCTTCCTCGAGCGCCCCGACTGGGCGACCGGCGCCGAGCTGGTCTACCTCGCCGCGCTCGGGCTCCTGATGGCGCTCCTGATCCCGCGCCTCGGCGCCATCGGCACGGCTGCGCTCGGCCTGTGCGGCGTCGCGGCGGCGATCGCGCTGTCGTGGCACGCCTACCGCACCTGGCACTGGCTGCTCGATCCCACCTACCCGTGCCTCGCCGCGCTCGGCGTCTACCTGGTCGGCTCGCTGCAGAACTACCTGCGGAGCGAGGCGCAGCGCCGGCGGGTGCGCGGCGCGTTCAGCCGCTACCTCGCGCCCAGCCTGGTGGACGAGCTGGCGGCCCACCCCGAGAAGCTCCGCCTCGGCGGCGAGATGCGCGACATGACGATCCTGTTCTGCGATCTGCAGGGCTTCACCTCGATCGCCGAGCGGCTCGACGCCGAGGCGCTGACGCAGCTCGTGAACCGCTTCCTCACGCCGATGACGGACGTGATCCTCTCCCGCCGCGGCTGCATCGACAAGTACATGGGCGACTGCGTGATGGCGTTCTGGAACGCGCCTCTCGACGACGCCGAGCACGCGCGGCACGCCTGCGAGGCGGCGCTCGCGATGACCGGCGCCCTCGCCCTCCTGAACGCGGAGCACGCCCGGGACGGGGACGCGTTCCCGCCGCTTGCGATGGGCATCGGCATCAACACGGGGCGCTGCTGCGTCGGCAACCTCGGGTCCGAGCAGCGCTTCGACTACTCGGTGATCGGTGACGGCGTGAACCTCGCCTCGCGGCTGGAAGGTGTCTCGCGACACTACGGCGTGCCGATCGTGGTCGCCGAGCCGACGCGCGAGCACGCGCAGTCGCTCGCCTTCCTCGAGCTCGACTCGATCCGCGTGAAGGGCAAGCAGCAGCCGGTGCGGGTCCACGCGCTCGTCGGCGGCGAGGAGCTGGCCGCGAGTGCCCGCTTCCGCGAGCTCGCTCGCGAGCACGACGCGATGCTCGCCGCCTACCGCGCACGACGCTGGGAGGAGGCTGCGGCCGGCGTGTCGGAGTGCCAGCGCCGCGCGGGCGACCTTCCGCTCGCCGCGCTGTATCGGCTCCAGGAGGCGCGCATTGCCGGCTTCCGCGCCGCGCCGCCGCCGGCGGAGTGGGACGGCGTGTACGTCGCGGCCGGCGCTTGAGCGCTCAGCGACCCAGCATGCCGTGGGTGCTGACCTCGCCGTCGCTCTCGACCGCGTGATCGGACTCGCGCGCCAGCGCGACGGCCATGCGCACCGAGTAGTCGACCAGCTCGTCCGCGTTCCGGTCGTCGAGGCGGCCGGCAGCGATCAGTGCGGAGAAGATGCGGCTCGCGGCGTGAAGCACCGCCATCTCGGTCGGCTCCAGGGTGAGCGCTGCGATCGGCTCGCGAATCGTCACGGGATTCCCCTTCGTGGTGGCCGCCCTCCTATCGCCCTCCGGCCGGCGCGACTGTAGGTTGCGCCGCAAGCGGCGGATCGTGCGGTAGATTCGGGGCTGCGCCCCGGAGGTCGAAGATGTCCACGCCCGGCCGCTCGGTGATCGAGACCCGCGGCCCGCAGATGTTCCCGACGCTCGCGCCGGCGGAGATCGATCGCCTGCGGCGCTTCGGGGAGCCGCGCTCCTACCCGTCGGGTGCGCACCTGGTCCGCACCGGCGAGCCGGCGCCCGGGCTGTTCATCATCTTGTCCGGCGAGGTGGAGATCGAGCAGCGCGACGCGCTGGCGGAGCATCCTCCGATCGTCGTCCACCGCCCGGGCTCGTTCCTCGGCGAGCTCGCGCAGCTCTCGGGGCATCCGTCGCTGGTGGACGGCGTCGCGCAGACTCCCGTCGAGGCCCTGCTGATCCCGTCGCAGCGGCTCCGCAGCCTGCTCGTGGAGGAGGCCGAGCTCGGCGAGCGCATCATGCGCGCACTGATCCTGCGCCGTGTAGGGCTTCTCGAGCTCGGAGCCGGCGGACCGATCATCGTCGGGCGCGCGGATCACGCCGACGTGCTGCGGCTCGAGGGCTTCCTCGCGCGCAACGGGCATCCGCAGCAGCGGCTCGACCCGGACGCCGACCCGGGCGCGAAGGCCCTGCTCGAGCGCTTCCACCTCGACGCGCGCGACCTCCCGATCGTGCTGTGCCCCAACGGCCGCCTGCTGCGCAATCCGAGCGAGGCCGAGCTGGCGCGCTGCATCGGGCTCCTCCAGCCGATGGATCCAACCCGGATCTACGACGTCGCGATCGTCGGCGCCGGCCCGGCCGGCCTCGCCACGGCGGTCTACGCCGCCTCCGAAGGCCTCTCGGTGCTCGCGCTCGACTGCCGCGCCTTCGGCGGCCAGGCGGGCGCCTCGGCGCGCATCGAGAACTACCTCGGCTTTCCGACGGGGATCTCGGGGCTCGCGCTGATGGCGCGCGCCTACAACCAGGCGCAGAAGTTCGGCGCCCAGGTCGTGATCCCCGACGAGGTGGTGCGCCTCCAGTGCGGCGCGGGCGACGGCGCGCGCTTCCAGCTCGTGCTCGCGAGCCAGGAGCGCGCGCGCGCGCGGGCCGTCGTGATCGCGAGCGGCGCGCGCTACCGGCGCCTCACCGTCGAGAACCTGGCCGAGTTCGAGGGCTCGTCGGTCCACTACTGGGCGTCGCCGACCGAGGCACGGCTCTGCGGCGGGCAGGAGGTGGCGCTGGTCGGCGCCGGCAACTCCGCGGGACAGGCCGTCGTGTACCTCGCCGCACAGGCGGCGAAGGTCTGGGTGCTCGTGCGCGGCGCGAGCCTCGCGGCCACGATGTCGCGCTACCTGGTCGACCGCATCGGCGCGCTCCCCAACGTCGAGGTGCTGCTCGAGACCGAGATCAGCGGTCTCGAAGGCCAGCGCGGCGTCCTCGATGCGATCCGCTGGCGACGGCGTTCCGGCGGGGAGGAGACGCGGCGCCCGATCCGCCACCTCTTCCTCTTCATCGGCGCCGACCCGAACACCGGCTGGCTCAGCAAGGACGACGTAGCCCTGGACGCCAACGGCTTCGTCCGGACCGGCGCCGAGCTCGGACCCGACCATCGACCGCTCGAGACGAGCCGCCCGGGCATCTTCGCCATCGGCGACGTCCGCTGCGGATCGGTGAAGCGGGTCGCGGCGGCCGTGGGAGAGGGAGCCCAGGTGGTCGCGACCCTGCACGCATTCCTGGCGCAGGGCGCTCCTGCTCCCAGCGCCGGATCCGGGAGGGCGTGATGGCCGCCACGTGCAGTCATGAGGACGGAATCCGCGAGGTCGTGCCGAGCGCCCTCGGCTGCGAGGAGTGCCTTCCGATGGGCTCGCGCTGGGTGCATCTGCGCCTGTGCCGCACCTGCGGCCACGTGGGATGCTGCGACAGCTCGCCGAACCGCCACGCCACGCGGCACTTCCGCGCGACCCGACACCCGATCATCGAGGGCTACGATCCGCCCGAAGGATGGGGCTGGTGCTACGTCGACGAGGTGATGTTCGACCTCTCGGATCGCGCCACGCCGCAGAACGGCCCGATCCCGCGCTACGTCTGAGTCCGCGCCGTCGGGCGCTCGAGCGGGCCGACTCCTGCGCGAGCGCGCCTCGGCTCGCCTCCGGCCGCGTCGACCAGCTCGCGCAGCGCGTCGAGGCCAGCGCGACACGCGCGCGCGTCGTAGGCGGGGCCAACGTGACTGAAGCCGTGGACGGCGCCCGGGTGGACCGCGATCGAGACGTCCGGGTTCGAGGCGTACGCGGCGCGGATCTTCTCGATCGCCTCCGGCGGTGTCACCGGATCGGCGCTCCCGAAGTGGAGCCGCAGCGGGCAGGTCGTCTCGGCGGCGCGATCGAGGTGGCCCTCCATGCGCGACCCGTGCCATGTGACCCCGCCCGCGAGGCGGCGCTCGCCCGCGAACCGGAGGACGAACGGACCGCCGAAGCAGATGCCGAGGCCGATCACCCGCCCGTTGCTTCGCGCCGCGGCCCAGTCGACGACGGCACCGAGGTCGGCGATGCAACGCCGCAGATCGAAGCCGGCCAGGCGCGCACGCGCCCGCTCGAGGTCGCCGTAGGGAACGATGCCGCCGCCCACGCGCCAGAAGGGATCGGTGACGGCGACGAGCGCGCGATCGCCGAGCTCCGAGAGACGCCCTCGCAGATCGGACGCGGGCCCGAAGATCGACGGCACCACGACCACCGCGGGAAGGCGCCGCGCGTCCTCGGGCCCGAGCACGAAGATCGGCACCACCCCGCCCTCGACTGCGATCGCCTCGACCCGCTCGTCCATCGCAGGCTCCTCTCTCGGGCTGCACGGAGTATAGGTTCGACGCAACCGCCGGAGCGCGCGGGCATCTGAGATGCGGTGCGGAGGCCCGCGCCTTCGCGTCGCGGTCCCGGACGGGAGGTTTCTGGATGTTTCTGATCGTGCTCGCGTATCTCGCCGGGGTGCTCACGATCCTGAGCCCCTGCATCCTCCCCGTGCTCCCCTTCGTGTTCGCGCGCGCGGATCGGTCGTTCCTGCGGAGCGGTCTCCCGATGCTCGGCGGAATGGCCGTGACCTTCGCCGCCGTCGCAACGCTGGCCTCGGTGGCGGGCGGCTGGGTCGTCGCCGCCAACCAGTACGGGCGGGTCGCCGCGCTCGTCCTGCTGGCCGTCTTCGGCCTGACGCTGATCGACGACCGGCTCGCGGAGTGGCTCGCCCGACCGTTCGTCGCGCTCGGCGATCGCCTCTCGCGCTCCGCCGATCGTGGCGCCGCGACCGGGAGCCCGTCCCTCGCGACGTCGGTGCTGCTCGGTGTCGCGACGGGCCTCCTGTGGGCACCGTGCGCGGGACCGGTGCTGGGCCTCATCCTGACGGGCGCGGCGCTGCGCGGGGCGAGCGCCTGGACCTCGTTCCTGCTGCTCGCCTACGCCGCGGGCGCGGTGACCTCGCTCGCGCTCGCGCTCCTCGTCGGCGGAAGGATCTTCGCAGCGATGAAGCGGTCGCTCGGCGCGGGTGCGTGGATCCGGCGCGGCCTCGGCGCCGCGGTCCTGCTCGCGGTGGCGGCGATCGCGCTCGGGGTCGACCGCGGATTCCTGACGCGCGCCTCGCTCGCCGGCACGGCCTCGCTCGAGCAGGGGCTGCTCGACGAGCTCCATCCGGGAGGAGCGCCGCCGGCTCCCCACACGACCGCCAGCGCAGCGCCTGCTTCCGAAGCGCTGCCGGTCGAGGGGACCCTGCCATCGCTCTCGGGCGCGGTGGCCTGGCTCAACTCTCCGCCGCTCGACCGCGAGGCGCTCGCAGGCAAGGTCGTCCTCGTCGACTTCTGGACCTACTCGTGCATCAACTGCCTGCGCACGCTCCCCTACGTGCGCGCCTGGGCGGAGAAGTATCGCGACCGCGGCCTCATCGTGATCGGCGTGCACGCGCCCGAGTTCGCGTTCGAGAAGGACGTCCACAACGTCGAGCGCGCCGTCTCCGATCTCCAGATCACCTATCCGGTCGCCATCGACAACGACTACGCGATCTGGAACGCGTTCGACAACCGGTACTGGCCCGCGCACTACTTCATCGATGCGCAGGGGCGCATCCGCCACCACCACTTCGGCGAAGGAGGCTACGACGAGTCGGAGCGCGTGATCCAGGAGCTCCTCGCCGAGGCGGGTAGGACGGCGCTCCCGGCGGAGCTGGTGGCGGTGCGCGGCGCGGGGGTCGAGATGCCCCCGGACGCGGACGACGTCGCGTCGCCCGAGACCTACATCGGCTACCAGCGGGCCGAGCGCTTCGTGTCGCCGGGCGGTGCGGTGCGCGACGCGAGGCACGCGTACGGGCTCGCGACGACGGAGCTCAACGAGTGGGCGCTCGCGGGCGACTGGACGATCGGCCCCGAGCACGCCGTCCTCGACGAGGCCGGCGGAAGGCTCGTCTTCCGGTTCCGCGCCCGCGATCTGCATCTGGTGCTCGGCCCCGGCCCGGAGGGACGGCCGGTGCGCTTCCGCGTCACCCTCGACGGCGCCGCCCCGGGCGGCGATCGCGGCGTCGACGTCGACGCCGCCGGCGAGGGCGTGGTGACGGGGCAGCGGCTCTACCAGCTCGTGCGGCAGAGCGGCGCGGTCGGCGAGCGCACGTTCGAGATCGAGTTCCTCGACCCCGGCGTCCAGGTCTACGCCTTCACCTTCGGCTGAGCGCGGCGCGCGGCGGGACGGTCAGGGCACCGCCGACCAGTCGACCTTTGCCAGCACCCGCCGCTCGGCCTCGCCCGGCGCCTCGAGGAGCGCGCGCTCGTCGGCAAAGCGCAGCGTGGCGCCCTTCGCGAGGTCGAAGGGCGGCCAGCTCCCGATCGCCGGGTGCGACGGGTCGCCCGTCCGCGCGAAGGCGCAGATCGAGTCCATCCAGTCGCGCGCGAGCGCCTCCGCTCGCCCGCCCCCGCCCGCGAACGCCGGCATGCCCGGCGCGTCGAGGGTGCCGAACGTGAAGGGCAGATCGATGGCGTGACAGGCGCCGAGGCGCCCGCCGAGATCCGGCGACCGCCATCCGAAGCGATACACGAACGTGCGTTCGCCGCGCGCGGCGCGGAGCCGCGCGATCTCGAGCGAGTGGTGTCGCAGCCGCACCTCGGTCTGGATCGCCCAGAGGAGGTCGGCAGGTGCGTGGGAGGCGCCTTCCTCGCGCCGGAGCGCGCGAAAGGCCTCGTACACACACGCGGCGTCGCCCGCGCCGGGGAGCTCGAGCGCGAGGCGCTGCAGCGCCTCGGCCTCCGAGATCGACTCGGGCGGCACGAGGTACGCGTAGAGGCGCATCTCGTCGTCGGTGGTGCCGATCAGCAGCTCGACGTCCGCCCCGGCGCCGGCGGTGATCGCGGCGACCGGTGGGCGGGGGAGCGCGGCGCCGTCGACGACCGGGACGAAGGGCATGTCCATCTTCCAGGGGCCCTCGAGCGCGAGCTGCCTCTGGATCTCGAGCAGCGCGCCGACCGGGACCTCCCGCAGGCGACCCGGCGCGTCGCCGAGCTTCGCCGCGACGCGCGCCGCGCGCTCGCGCGCGGTCTCCACATCGATCACCCCGTTCGGCGCCGCGCTCTGGACCACGGCGCGCCCAAAGAGCCCGCGTGCCGCCGGCATCGCCAGCAGGGCCAGGATGCTGCCCGCGCCGGCCGATTCGCCGAACACCGCGACGCGATCCGGGTCTCCCCCGAAACGCGCGGCGTGCGCGCGCACGAAGCGGAGCGCGGCGATCTGATCGAGGAGCCCGAGATTGCTCGCACTTTCGAATCCCGGTACGGACGCGAGATGCAGGAAGCCGAGCGCGCCGACCCGGTAGTCGAGCGTCACCACCACGACGTCTCCGCGCGCGGCGAGGCGACGCGCGTCGTAGAGCGGGAGCGAGCCGGAGCCGCTCTGGAAGCCGCCGCCGTGGATCCACACCAGTACGGGTCGGCGCGCGGCGTCGCAGTCGGGCGTCCAGACGTTGAGGGTGAGGGCGTCCTCGCCCCGCGCGCTCGCAGGGAAGAGCCCGAGCCGCTCGAGCAGCGCGTCCGAGGACTGCGGCGGCGCGCTCCCGAAGCGCCGCGCGTCGCGCACGCCGGTCCAGGGCGCCGGCGCGGCGGGCGGCGCGAAGCGGCGCGGACCGCCGACCGGGGCCGCGAACGGAATGCCCCGGAAGACGGCGACACCGCCCTCGCGCGCTCCTCGCACGCGCCCGTGCGCCGTCTCGACGATCGGCCCCTCGGACATCGCGGCTACAGTAACGCGGCGATGCGCTCGCTCGCCGACCGGATCGACGCGCACGGCCGGAGTCGGCCCGACGCCGCCGCCTACCTCGGCGAGGGCGAGCGGATGACGTGGGCCGAGTACGCGAGCCGCTCGGACCGCCTCGCGCGCGCTCTCGTCGACCTCGGCCTCGATCGCGGCGACCGGGTCGCCGTGCTGCTGCCCGACGGGCCCGGCGTCCACGCCGCGTGGATCGGCGCCGAGAAGGCGGGGCTCGTGGCGGTCGGGATCGGCCCGCGCGCCGGTCCGCGCGAGCTCGCGCACCTGCTGCGCCGCACCGGAGCGCGAGCCCTCGTCTCGCGCGCGGCGCACCGCGACCTCGACCTCGGCGCGGTCCTCGCAGGGCTCCGCGCGGAGGGAGCGCCGATCGCGCACCACCTCGCGGTCGACGAGGCGCTCGACGAGATCGCCGTCGACGGCGCGCGGATCCACCCATCGACCGAGCCCGTCCCTGCGCGGCGGCGACTCTCCGCCGACGAGGTCTTCCTGCTGAACTCGACCTCCGGCACCACGGGGCTCCCGAAGGTCGTGGTGCACGACCAACGGCGCTGGTTCCACTTCCACGAGCTGGCCGTCGAGGCGGGCGCCCTCACCGGCGACGACGTCTTCTGCTCGGCGATTCCGGCGCCCTTCGGCTTCGGCGTCTGGACCTCGCACGTGACGCCGACACTTCTCGGCGTCCCCACGGCGCTGCGGCCGCGCTTCTCGCCCGAGGCGACCCTCGAGGCGATCGAGCGCCACCGCGTGACGGTGCTGGCGGCGGTGAGCACCCAGTTCATGATGCTGCTCGAGTCGCCTGACCTCGAGCGCCGCGACCTCTCCTCGCTGCGCGTGCTCTTCACCGGCGGCGAGGCCGTGCCCGCCGCGCGCGCGCTCGCCTTCGAGAAGCGCACGGGCGCCGCGGTGCTCCAGTTCTACGGCTCGAACGAGACCGGCGCGCTCTCGCGCACCTCGCTCGCTGATCCGCAGGAGAAGCGGCTTGCGACGGCGGGGCGGACGATCTCGAGCATGCAAGTGCGTCTCTTCGACGAGGACGGCCGCGACGCCACCGCATCCGGCCGCGGCCAGCCGGGCTGCAGGGGCCCTCTCCTGTCGCGAGGGTACTACGGGGACGCAGCGGCGAACGCGGAGCTCTACACGGAGGACGGCTGGATGCTCACCGGCGACGTGGTCGAGATCGACGCCGAGGGCTGGCTGCGCGTGGTCGGACGCCGCGCCGACTTCATCATCCGCGGTGGCAAGAACGTGAGCGCCGCAGCGGTGGAGGAGGCGGTGTGCACGCACCCGGACGTGACCCTCGCGGCCGCCGTCGCGATGCCCGACCCGATCTTCGGCGAGCGCGTCTGCGTCTACGCCACGCTGCGGCCCGAGCGCGCACTGGCGCTCGCGCCCCTCGTCGCGCACCTGCGCGCGCAGGGCATCTCGCCGGAGCTCCTGCCCGAGCGGCTCGTCGTGATCGACGAGCTTCCGCGCGCGTCGGGGGGCAAGATCGCGAAGCAGCTCCTGCGCGAGGACGTCCGCCGGCGGCTGGACGAGGAGGCGCGATGAGCGCCGACCGGCACGTCACCCGCTACGACGTGATGCCGATCCCGCCGATCGAGGCGCGCACGCAGTGGTTCGAGGCGGGCGCGCTGCGGATCGGCGTCGAGTATCGGCGGCTCGACGAGGCGGTCGTCGCCGCCCGCCAGGTCGAGGCCGCGACGGGCGGCGACGGGCTCGAGGCCGCCGTGCTCGAGGATCGCGGCGTCTCGCTGCACGTTGTCGGACCGATCGACGGCGTCCCGCGCGAGGTGCTGCGCTTCGACTGCTTCGCCGAGGATCCCCACTACCACTACGTGTCGTGGCGTACCCGCGCCAACGAGGTGCTGCACGTCGACCCCGTCGCCGAGGGCGATCCGCTGGCCTGGGCGCTCGAGCGGCTGCGCACGCGGCTGCCGCAGATGCTGGCGCGCGCCGGCGCGCCGGAGCTCGGCGCGGCGCTCGACCGCCGCGCGCTCGAGGCCGCGCTGCCGCGCGTCGCGGAGGCGGCCGAGCGCGCGCGCCGGGAGCAGAGCTCGTGAGCCGCTCTGCGGCGATCCGCAGCCGTCTCCCGCACCCGGTCGTCGACGCCGACGGGCACTGGATCGAGACGGCGCCCGTCATCAAGTCCTTCTTCCTCGACTTCGTGCGCGAGCTCGGTGGGCCAGCGCTGATGGCGCGCTTCGAGGCCGCGGGCGGCATCGACTACGACGAGACCGTGCTGCGCCCGTGGAGCAGGCTGCGCGACGACGAGCGGCGCGCGCACTGGACCCCGCGGCCGCCGTGGTGGACGCTGCCGGCGGCGAACACGCTCGACCGCGCGACCGCGCACCTGCCGCGGCTTCTCGCAGCTCGCCTCGACGACTTCGGCATCGATTTCGCCGTGCTCTATCCGAGCCGGCTCCTCACGGCACCCGCGATCCGGGACGCCGAGCTGCGCCAGATCGCGTGCCGCGCTCTCAACGCCTACCACGCCGAGATCTACGCGTCCTTCGCCGACCGCATGACGCCGGTGGCGCTGGTGCCCACGCACACGCCCGAGGAGGCGGTCGCCGAGCTCGGCCACGCCGTGCGCTCGCTCGGCATGAGGGCGGCGATGATCAACGGCCTGGTGCATCGGCCGATCGGTGGAGGACGCGGAAGCGCGGATGCGTCCCTCCCGAACTGGGGGAGCGGCAGCAGCGAGCGAATCGATGCGCTCGGGCTCGACAGCGAGCACGACTACGATCCGTTCTGGTCGGCGTGCGTCGAGCTCGGCGTGGCGCCGGCGTCGCACACGCCCGGCATGGGCTGGGGGAGCCGCCGGTCGATCTCGAGCTACGTCTACAACCACGTCGGCTCCTTCGGAGCGAGCATGGAGGCCTTCTGCAAGGCGCTCTTCCTCGGGGGCGTCACGCGGCGCTTCCCGACGCTCTGCTTCGGGCTGCTGGAAGGCGGCGTCTCGTGGGCCGTGCAGCTCCTGGCCGATCTGGTCGGCCACTGGGAGAAGCGAAACCGCGACGCGATCCGCCACCTCGACCCGGCAGCGATCGACGCGGCGAAGCTGCTCGAGCTCTTCGCGCGCTACGGAGACGGGCGCTTCGCGATGGATCCCGCCGCGATCCGCGACGCCGTGACCCGGCTCGAGCCGGATCCGCCCACCGTCGACGAGTTCGCCGCCTGCGGCATCGAGAAGCTCGACGACTTCCGCGCGCGCTTCGTCGATCGCTTCTACTTCGGGTGCGAGGCCGACGACCCGCTCGTCGCGACCGCCTTCGACCGACGGCTCGTGCCGCTCGGCGCCAGGCTCCGCGCGATGTTCAGCTCCGACATCGGCCACTGGGACGTGCCCGACATGAGCGAGGTGCTCGAGGAGGCCTACGAGCTGGTCGAGCGCGGCCTGCTCGGCGAGGACGAATTCCGCGACTTCGTCTTCGCCAACCCGGCGGGCTTCTACACCAGCGCCAATCCGCACTTCTTCCGCGGCACCCGCATCGAGCGCGAGGCCGGAGCGCTGGCCGACGCGCCGTGACCCGCCTGGCCGGACGCGTCGCGGTGGTCACCGGCGCGTCGCGCGGCATCGGGAAGGGGATTGCGCTCGAGCTCGGCGCGGCTGGCGCCACCGTGTACGTGACGGGCCGCACGCTGCGCGAGGGCGACGCGCCGCTCCCCGGCACGATCGGCGAGACGGCCGACTCCGTCTCCCGCGCCGGCGGGCGCGGCATCGCGATCGCGTGCGACCACGCCGACGACGCCGCGGTCGAGGCGCTCTTCGCGCGCGTCGCCGCCGAGGAGCACCGCCTCGACCTCCTCGTCAACAACGCCTTCGCGATGCCGCCCGATCTCACCGAGCAGCGGCCCTTCTACGAGCGCCCGATCTCGGACTGGGACGTGATGATCGACGTCGGCACGCGCTCGGCGTACGTGGCGAGCGCGCTCGCCGCCCGCGCGATGGTCCCGGCGGGCCGCGGGCTCATCGTCAACGTGTCCTCGTCGGGCGCCGTCGAGGCCCGCTGGCACGTGGCCTACGGCGTGGGCAAGGCGGCGCTCGACCGCATCACGGCCGATACGGCGCTCGAGCTGGCGCCGCGCGGCGTCGCCGTGGTGTCGGTCTGGCCGGGTCTCGTGCGGACCGAGCGGACGGAGAGAGCACGCGCGGCGCTCCCGCAGCTCGACTTCGAGCACGCGGAGTCGCAGCGCTTCACCGGCCGCGCCGTGGTGGCGCTCGCGTCGGATCCCGACGTCGGGCGCCTCAGCGGGCGCGCGATCTCGTCGCGCGACCTCGCCCTCGCCTACGGATTCCGCGACGTCGACGGCCGCCTGCCCGCGGGGCCGATCCACGCTCCTCGAAGCTAGAGCCGTCCGAAATCGCCACACGACTGTGATGGCGGGTGATAGAATGGGCGCTGGAGGCCACCCGATGCCCTCCGACACCAATTCCGGATCGCCTCGATCCTTCCTGCGCCTCGACCGACCCCGCCGCGTCGCTCCCTGGCTCGCCGGCGCATGCGCCCTGGCGCTCGCGGCAGCGGCGCCCGCCGCTCCGCCTGCGGTTCCCGCCACCCTGAGCTACCAGGGCCTGCTGCTCGATGGGACGGGGCAGCCGCGCACCGGAAACGTCGACGTGACCGTGCGGATCTTCGACGCCCTCCTGAGCGGCGCGCTCGTATACAAGCAGAGCTTCAGCGCCGTTCCGCTCGCCGACGGCGTCTTCACCCTCTCGCTCGGCCCGACGGGCGACGCCAACGACGGGTCCGCCACCCCGCTCACCACGAGCCTCGCGACGGCCATCGCCGGCGACGCCGGCCCGAGCGCACCGTCCCGCTTCCTCGAGCTCACGGTCGGAAGCGAGGGCGCGCTGGTGCGCACGCAGATCCTGTCCTCGGCCTACGCGCTGCGGGCATCGAGCGCCGCGACGGCCGACAGCGCCGCGACGGCGCAGACCGCGACGACTGCCCAGACGGCCAACGACGTAGTCAACGTCGGCGGGCTTCCGGTGGCAGTGATCACCCAGCTCTGGAACAGCGCGAACTCGGACGGCAGCGGCCCACCGAACGGCGACCCGAGCGAGGGCCTCCAGGACACCGACGGCGACGGGATTCCCAACTACCTCGACCCGGACAACGACAACGACGGCATCCCGGACGGTCAGGAGGCGCCCGGCGGGATCAACCTGCCGACGCCCAACTCGATCTCCCTGACGCCGAACCAGCTCTTCTACACCGACAGCACCGTCGTGACGGTCCACGGTGCGGGCTTCCTCCCCGGGCTCTCGGTGGTCTTCGGCAGCCAGACGCCGGCGCCGAGCAACCTCTCGTCGACGAGCTTCCAGGTGAGCGTCGGGCCCCAGAGCCCCGGTACGGCCGACATCCGCGTCACCAATCCCAACGGACAGACCGTGCTCGCCGCCGCGGCCTTCAACTTCCTCTCGTCCTTGACCAACACCGTCCCGCTGAGGGACTACCTCACCACCCTGGCCCTGAAGACCGGCACCACGCAGGCCGTGCTCGGCGGCTTCAAGCAGTACGGGGTAGGCACGGGAGCCTCGGCGGTGTTCCCGCTCGCTTCGCGCGGGAGCGGCGCCATCGCCATGGCCTGGTCGCCGAGCGGGCAGGTCGCCGGCCTGCGCTGCCGCGACGTCAACAGCACCACGTGCCAGCTCGAGATCCTGGTCGACTCGAACGGCGACAACGCACTCGAGGGCGAGACCCCGCTGCCCGTGGAGACCGAGACGGGCACCAGTCCCGTCGTCACGACCGCGCAGCTCGCCGTCGATCCTTCGGGTCACTGGGTGGCCGGGTACGTCCGCAAGCTCTCGAGCGCGACGGCAGTCGTCGCGCACGATCGCAACGGCGACGGCGACTTCCTCGACGCCAACGAGATCGTGACCGTCGACCCGAATCCGCTCGGGAACGGCGGCGCCAACCCGAGCGCGCTGGCGGTCGACTCCGCCGGACGCGTCGCGTACGTCTACGCGGCGAACTTCCTCTCGCAGGTCAACGTCGCCTGGGACCGCAACAACGACGGCGACTTCGAGGACACGGTCGGCGGGAACCCAGAGCGCTCGATGCTGGTGAGCGGCACGACGAGCTGCCTCGGGGCCACCTTCGACGACTCCGACCACCTCGTCGTGGTCTGGAGCGGAGGGATCGGCGTCCAGCTCTTCCGCGACCTGAACGGCGACGGCGACTTCGCCGATGCCGGGGAGCAGGCGGACCTGGCGCCGGGCGCGACGGTCACCGCCTGCGACGTCGCCAAGAAGCCCGGCCAGCCGCTCGCGGTGATGCACAACGGCGGCGGGCTCAAGCTGCTCGTCGACAAGAACGGCGACGGCGACTTCGCGGACGCGGGAGAGGTCACCTCGTTCCCGCAGACGGCGGGCGCCGAGGCCCGCCTCGCGGTGAACGGCACCGATCGCGCCGTCATCGCGGTGTCGGGCCAGCTCGTGATCGGCACGACGAACTGAGGGAGCCGATGGCATCTCGAGCCCGGGTCGTCGCTCTCGCCGCGGCCTGCCTCTTGGTGGCGGCGGCAGCGAGCTGCCCGCTGCAGACCGTGCAGATCTCGAAGCCGCGCGGCGGACTGCTCGACGACGACCCGACGCTCGCCGTCGACGTCAAGGTGGGACGCAACTTCGTGTCGACGAGCGCGACCGTGCGCGTCGACGGCATCGACCTGATCGCGGCGCTCGGCCTGACGCCGCCCTTCGCGGGGGCGAGCGGCAGCGTGACGATCGGGGGCAGCCCGGTCTCGGTGACGGAGTTCGCCTACGCGATCCCGAGCACGTCGGACCCGATCGCGCTGACGGCGACGCTCGCAGGCCTTCCTCCCGGCGATCACTTCCTCGAGGCGGAGGCGCTCCCGCAGGGCGGCGGCGCCGCGACGCTGCGAGCCGTGCAGTTCGCGCTGGTGGAGCCGTTCACGCGCGAGGCGGACGTGCTCGCGTCGTCCGGGACGCCGCCTCCCTCTCCGGTCACGCTCGGCAGCCGCGCTGGCGACGCAACGCTCGGCGAGCCGCTGGCCGCGCCACCGATCCCGCTCGCCGCCGGCGACACGCTGCGCTCCGGCTTCGTACCCGTGGCTCGCGGCCGCGCCAGCGCGCCCTAGCTCCCGCAGGCGGGGCCCGAGGGGCAAGGTTTTTCCACTGAGCGGAAACACTCTTCCCCGCAGACTGGCGAGCCGTATCCTCCGCGCGCCGCGCGGGCCCTCGTGGTCGGTACGCATCTTGCTCGAGCAAGCGCGCGATCGGCCAACGGGGGAACACCATGGGTCGGCATGGGCGGCTCCGCCTCGGGCCCGGACGTCGGCGCCGGGCTGCCGGCGAAGTGCTATTCGTCGCGCCCCACCCGCGATCCGCGCGGGCGGTTGCTCATGCGGGGATGGCGCGATGAGGGGCTCGGGAGCGGCGGCCTCGGCAGGGTCGATGCGCGGGCTGGCGCGGTACGGGCTCGATGCCCTGGTCGTGCTGGGAGCCCTCGCGCTCGGCACGCTCGGGGTTCCCGACCCGGCTCGTGCCGTCCTCCTCGCCGCCGGCGACGGGACCGAGAACACGACCGCGCCCGCCGACGATCCCGGCTTCGCGAACGTCGGGAACCGGGGCGGGCTCAGCGCCGTCTACATCGGCAACGGATGGGTGCTGACCGCGAGCCACGTCGGCGTCGGCCCGGTGGTGTTCGGAAGCAACACCTACGAGCCGAGCCCCGGCGGCGGCTTCGCCTTCGCGACGACACCGGGCGTCTCGGCCGACCTGATCGTCTTCAAGCTCAAGAAGAATCCTCCCCTTCCGGCGCTCACCATCTCGAGCGAGACGCCGCCGCCTGGCGCCGAGGTGACGCTCGTCGGGAACGGTCTCAACCGCGGCGCCGCCACGAGCTGGAACGGCATCAGCGGCTGGCTCTGGGGCACCGGGAGCGCCACGCGCTGGGGCACCAACCTGGTGGTCTCCGCGCCGCTCGACGTGACGGTCGGGAAGATCGTGACGCAGGCGTTCTACACCGACTTCACGCAGCCGCCTCCTCCTCCCTCCGAGGCCACCGCCTACGAGTCGCAGGGCGTTCCGGGAGACTCCGGCGGCGCGGTCTTCTACAAGAATGGGAGCTCCTGGGAGCTGGCGGGCATCCTGTTCGGCATCGATAGCTTCGTGAACCAGCCGGCGGGCACGGCGCTCTACGGAAACAAGACCTACGCCGTCGACCTCGCCTTCTATCGCACCGCGATCCTCGGGTTCGCCAGC